>JAHDOA010000059.1 GCA_018435055.1 Pelotomaculum sp.
AACATACGTAAGAATATTTGACCCAGGCGCCGGAGGCAGTTACGCCTTGTGAATGATGAAGTGAAGAGCCGGATGCGTTAATAGCGCACGTCCGGTTCTGTGAGGGATTGGGGCCGTGAGGCCCCGTCTACTCGATTCCTGTCGCACTTTTGGTTTTTGTATACAAGAATGCGACGGGAGAACCGTCCCCCTGTCGCAACCGGTGGACGGCACAAATGAGACAAAAAGAACGTCCCCTTGTCTCCGCAGTCGGTGCGTTACCGTGATATTGAGCTGTCAGGCTATGTGGACCAGGTTGACCACGAGCAGTCAAAACAATTTTCAGCCACGGTGTTTTCAATAAACAGCAAACAGCACTATATTGCATTTCGCGGCACAGACGACACCCTTGCCGGCTGGAAAGAGGATTTCCGGATGAGCTTTATGGACGAGGTGCAGGCACAGCAGGACGCGGCAGCTTATCTGAAAAAGGTTATTTCGAATTATGAAGGCGAATTCTACCTGGGGGGACATTCAAAGGGCGGGAACCTGGCGGTTTACGCGGCGGCGCACGCCGCGGCCGGCCTGCAAAGCAGGATCATCGGGGTATATAACAACGACGCGCCGGGATTTCATGCGAAAACAATCCAGAGCGAAGGGTACCAAAACATACTCAACCGGATTAACACGTTCGTGCCTGGATTTTCCGTGGTGGGCCTGCTGCTGGAGCACGGTGCAGAGTACAGGGTCGTCAGCAGCAGCAAGATCGGTATCATGCAGCATGACACTTTTTCCTGGCAGGTGAGCGGCGCTCGTTTTGTCTATGAGCAGGGGCTGAAAAAGTCCAGCAGCAACTTTAATAAAACATTAAGGTCATGGCTTGACGGGCTGAACATGGAACAGAGGGCGCAGTTTGTTGATGGCCTCTTTGATATTATAGAGACGAACGGAGCAGTGACAGTAAGCGATTTGTCAAGAAAACGGCTGTTGGAAGCCAATAACATGATAAAGGCCTTCAAGAATATGGACCCTTTAACCAAATCGTTTTTGAAAAAGACGGTCCAATTATTTTTTAAAGAATACCAGAAAGTACTGAAAACCTCCATTAAAGAGGATATTGGTTCATTTTTTTCGAAAAAACTGCCATGATAAAACCATGGGATAACCTGATCACCTGATTACCGGGAGGAGTAAGGATGAAAAACCGGCCCAGCGGGACTGCGGAAGGCATTGCCTTTATGCGCTGCTACGAATCACTCAGGCCGCCGGCACAGAGAATCTGCAACGGCATACTCTCAATAAATCCGGGCTTTAAAGCGGAAGGGACTGAATGTCATGAGCAGGTTAACCAGGGCAGCGGTCGGCAATAATTATTACCTGGCGGACGACAGTAAAATCCAGCATGATGCTGAAGGGTATACCGGCGAAGCGGTCACCAAGCTGGCCAAGTTCGAAAATCTCTATGAAGACCTGCTGGCAAGGCAAAACGATATCGCCAAAGAACTGGAAGCACTCCGCCTGGAGGACAAAACACGAACACTCAAATTCAAGCAGCTGTTCGCCAACAAACTCACCAACAGTAATATTTTAACGCTCTTCAAGTCATACGGGCTGTGATCCGCGGCTGCGAAGCCTGAAAACCTTCATTAAAGAATCATTTTTTACAAAAATAACCGACACAGGGAAACAAAAAGAACGTCCCTTTGTTTCCCCGTTTTTTTTCAGCTATTTTTCAGCCAACACTCAATCAACCTTCAGTTTCCGTTAAGTAACAATTCAGCTAATGCGGATATACTTTCTTTAATAGCTGACAGCCCGGTGCACTTCCGCGGGCCGCACAAGAAAGGTGATCTGCAATGAGGCCGGAACAGGGCAGGCGATTAGACCTGGTTTTAGCGGGTATAGTCTTGCTTTCCGCTTTTCTGAATATTTTCAACATCTGGAGCCAGTTCAACGCCAACGCGTACTACACGGCAGCCGTCACCAGCATGCTGCAGAGCTGGCATAATTTTTTCTACGGGTCTCTCGACCCGGGCGGCTACGTGACGGTGGACAAACCGCCGGTTACGTTCTGGGTCCAGACCGTGTTCGCCTACGTCTTCGGGGTGCGCGGGTGGAGCGTGATCCTACCGCAGGCCCTGGCCGGCGTAGGCTCAGTGATACTGATGTATGTCCTGGTCAAGCCGACTTTCGGCTGGGCGGCCGCCCGGCTGGCGGCCCTGGCCATGGCCCTGACCCCGGTCGCCGTAGCGGTGAGCCGGACGAATAATATTGACAGCATGCTGGTATTCACACTCCTGCTCGGCGTCTGGATGCTGTTCCGGGGGATCAGCCGCCGCCAGGCCTGGTGGGTCATCGGCGCCTTCGCCATGATCGGCGTGGGCTTTAATATTAAAATGCTGCAGGCATACATGGTAGTGCCGGCTTTTTACCTGCTCTACCTGCTTGCTTTCAAGGGTGAATGGAAAAAGAAACTGGCCGTCCTGTCGGCTGCGACGGTGGTATTGGTGGGGGTAACCCTGTCCTGGGCGGTGGCGGTGGACCTGGTGCCCGAGGAAAACCGGCCCTACATCGGGGGCAGTGACACAAACTCAGTGCTGGAGCTCACCTTCGGCTATAACGGCATTGCCCGCCTGAAGGGAATGGGCAGGGGCGGCGGCGCTCCCGGCGGGGCGGCGGACCGGCCGGCGCAGCAGTACGGTGGCGCCAGGCCGGAGCGGCAGCAGACAACGCAGTATACAGACGATAACACCGGCAGCCAGCGGCAGACAGCCCGGTATGCTCCAAATAATATTTCCAATCCGCAGGCTGCGCCAAACGGAACATACACCTCCAGCCCGCGGCAGACGCCGCCGGATGGAACAAATATGACAGATCAGCCACAGATGCCGCCCGGCGGCGCATATATGACCGGGCAGCCCCAGGCTCCTCCAGACGGAACCAATAATCCGGGAGGCTACGACCCGCAGGCTGAAGGCAGGCAGGGCCAAATGCCCGGCCAGGGTGGGGTAGCGCCCCAGGGTAACCGGGGCGGCGGCATGTTCAACACCGGCAGCGCGGGCCCGCTGCGACTGCTGCAATCAGAGCTTTCCGGGCAGAACAGCTGGCTGCTGCCTTTCGCGGCCTTCGCTAGTGCAGGTTTGCTGGCGGGGATCCGCCGTAGAAAGCAGCTTACCTCCAAGCAGAACGAGACCCTGTTCTGGCTGGCCTGGCTGATCCCCGGCATGGTGTTTTTCAGTGTGGCCGGTTTCTTCCACCAATACTACCTGATCATGCTCGCACCCCCGATCGCGGCGCTGGCGGGAGCGGGCGCGGTTGAGCTCTGGAACCAATACCGCGCCAGGGACGGCTGGCAAATGTGGCTGCTGCCGGCGGCGGTCCTTGCCACCACGGCGCTGCAGGTTTATATACTGTACCCTTACCAGCGGACGATCGGCGCGGCCTGGCCCGTCGGCGTCGGGATCGCGGGCGCCGGTGCGGCGCTGGCGCTGACCCTGGCCGTGAAGAGGCAGAAGCTGGCGTCGTTCACGGCGGCGGCCGCTGTGGCGGCACTTCTTGCGGCGCCGCTCTTCTGGTCGGCTACACCGCTGCTCTACGGCGACAACAGCCAGCTGCCCGCAGCCGGACCGGGCGCGCAGGGCTTCGGCGGCCAGAGGCAGGGCGGGGGCGGCGACGCCGGCAGTTCGGTTGTCGATACGAAGCTTTATCAATATGTAAAGAGCCACAATACCGGTGAGACTTACCTGTTTGCCACCAGCGACACCAGCACTGCCGAAAGCTATATCATTCAGACCGGCGAGGCCGTCATGCCCATGGGCGGGTTTAACGGCAGCGCCGACAAGATCCTGACCGTGGAGAAACTGGAAAAGCTGATCGCTGACAATAAGGTGAAATATTTCCTGCTCGGTTCCGGCAACGGGGGCGGAGACAGGGGCGGTTCCGGCGAGATCACGAGCTGGATTATCGCCAACAGCACCGAAGTGCCCAGAGAAGAATGGCAGGGCGGTTCTGCCGCTCAAAGCGGCCCACAGGGCGGCTTCACGGGCGGGGGCACGCTGTACGAAATAAATACCGGGGATGAGCGGTAATGAAATGTCCCGCGCAGCAAGCGGGGACTTGAAAACATGAAACACGGGAAGGTGTCCGGATGTTCAGAGACAGGGCCAGGGTTTTCCAGTTCCTGCGCTTCTGCGCCGTGGGCGCGGGCAATATGGCAGTTGACTTTATCGTCTTTTTTCTCCTGAATATGGCCGGGGCGCCGTACCTGCCGGCCCAGGCGCTTTCCTACAGTGCCGGCGTCGTGAACAGCTATTTTTGCAACCGGGCCTGGACATTCCGGGTCCCTAGAAAAGCCAATTTTCCGGAGGCTGTGAGTTTTATTCTCGTAAACGGCCTCTCCCTGTCGGCAGCCTCCGGAATTTTATATATCCTGTACGATGTAAGCCATTTGGACCTGTGGCTCAGCAAGTGTTTCGCCACCGCAGCCGGCTCTGGGTATTCGCGGAAAACGGGAAAGCGAAAGGTTAGTTGTCGTGAAAATAAAAAAAGCGGTCATTCCGGCGGCGGGGCTGGGCACCAGGTTCCTGCCGGCCACCAAGTCCCAGCCCAAAGAAATGCTGCCGATCGTGGACAAGCCGGCCATTCAATATATTATTGAGGAAGCCGTGCAGTCAGGCATCGAGAGCATCCTGGTGGTAACGGGGCGAAACAAGCAGACCCTCGAAGACCACTTCGACCGGTCGCTGGAACTAGAGGAGACCCTTGCCGCGGGCGGCAAAAGCGAGATGCTGAAAACCGTCCGGGATATTTTAGAGATGGCGGACGTCCATTTCATCCGGCAGAAAGAGCCCCTGGGCCTGGGCCACGCAGTCCTGTGCGCGCGGCAGTTTGTCGGGGATGAGCCCTTCGCCGTGCTGCTCGCCGACGATATCATGGTTTCCGAGCCCCCGGCGCTGCGGCAGATGATGGAAGTGTACGAGGTGTTTGATACGGAAATCGTAGGGGTCCAGGAGGTTTCAATACTGGACGTGAGCAAGTACGGCATTGTTTCCCTGCGGCACATGGGCTGGCAGGAGATGGGGGATGTGCTGTGGGCGCATGATTTGGTCGAAAAGCCGCCTGTCGGGGAAGCGCCGTCAAACCTGGCGATCATGGGGCGGTACATATTGACGCCTTTAATCTTCCCGGTTTTGGAAAACCTGAAGCCGGGTAAAGGCGGGGAGATTCAGCTCACAGACGCGTTGAAAGAACTCTGCCGCGACAACCTGCTGCTGGCCCAGCGCCTGAAGGGGCAGCGCTTTGATGTGGGAGACAAACTCAGCTTCCTGCAGGCCACAATTAATTTCGCCCTAAAACGCCCCGACCTGCGCTCCAGACTGCTGGCCTACATGAGCCGGATCCTGCATGAAGAAAAACTCCTGAGCGGCAGCAGAAGGGCTGTTTAAATAAAAAAAACTACCATGTAACCAAGGAGAGGATACCATGAGAAAAATTCGCAACCTGCATTTATGGATAGGTTTGTTCACCTCACTGCTGATACTGATCGAGGCTGTCACAGGGCTTTTAATGCTGGAACCCGCGCTCATGGGCGCCGGCCGGCCGCAGGGAGAACAGCGGGTAATGATTGACGAGCCCACTACCGGGCAGGTGTCGGAAGTGTTCGCAGCAGGCCGGCAGCAGGCGGGACAGCAGGCCACATCCGATCAGTCCAATTCAGGACAAGCGTCAGGCAGACCTTCGTCCGGACAACAGTACACAACTGAACAAGCCAATACGGGGCAGGTACAAGGCAGGCGCGGCCCAGGCGGTCCGGGGATAGAAGCGGGCGGCAATTCTAATCCCGCCGGCCAGGGAACCAGCTTCGCGGCCTTTGTCAAAGGCCTGCATTCCGGCAGAATAAACGGCACGGACATTTCAATATTGCTGGATATAGTGGCCATCAGCCTGATTTTCATGACGGTAACCGGAATGATCCTGACCGTCAAGGCGTTGAAACGACGGAGAGCCTAGAGGGGACATCCCACGGTCCAGGAAACCGGCTTGAGATGGAGGTGTGTCCCCGTTAAGCTTACGGATATTAAATTAAGAGAGAAGGCTAGGTAGGTAACAGTCCTTGGGAGCGTGTCTTGGGGACGGTTTTGTTGACACGATTACTATTATTGAATCTTGAGACAAAAGCGTGTCAACAGAACTGTCCTCATGACACGGTCCACGGTATACTCCTCTTGATACGATCCAGAGAAAAAACCGTGTCAAGAGAACCGTCCCCTTGACACGGTCCTTCAAAAAATACACAAAATGATAGATGTTAATTCTTAACACAAAAATATAGTTGCAATGTTATAATCAGAGTGCTATAATTTCCTTCAGATAGAAACTATTGGTTCGGAACTCTTTTCCAGAGGGCTTTAAAAAAATAGAGACAAAAAAAGTAAGCCCGGGGAATAGGCCATTTCCCGGACTTGACGCTGAAGTCAGCGCGCATGTATATGATAAATACATAATATCATAAATGGTTCTATTGGAGCAATATATTGTGTTTTTGCTGATATAAGCTCTTTTCTTTGTCTCGGAAAGGAGATTAACGATTTATAAGAACTATTATGTCAATGATTATGCCAGGGCCAACTGTGCTCATGAAGTCCATGTGAATACATGTTCACGGTTAGCGCGTGTCAGCAGTAAAGCTTATTTAGGTTATCTTGCAACTTGTCAAGAGGCAATTGCGAAAGCTAAAACTATTTATGACAAAGTGAACGGATGCCCCGATTGTTGCAAAGAATGTTATGATATTGATCAATCAATTGAATAATCAGCGCCCTGTGGTAATAGGAGGTCCGATGTGAGCGCAAATCATAATGTCATATTCTACACCATGAGGTTAATTGTATAAATGCCAAAGTCATTATCTGCAATTGGAAGTGGCTTTGGCATCTGTTTATTTAGAGAGCCTTTATCTCACATTCGGCTGAAAGGAGGAAAAAATTACGGCTTTAAAAAATGTGAAACTAGGAGAAATCGCCGACATCTTAAACGGCATACCGGATTCCAAGCAAACCTGGCCTGCAGACAATTCCGGCGCTTTAATATATAAATACATCCAGCCGAATCATCTGGGAATCTTTAATGATATTCAATTCGTTACGGAAATTAAAAGGCAAAACCCGCTTGATAACAGCTGTTTAATACACAAAAACGATATTCTATTTAAGCGGCTTAACCCGGATATTGCCACGTTAGTAGAAGAGGATATGCTCGATACAACCTTTTCGGGCAACCTTATCGTTATACGTGTTTATAAAGAATATTACCCTTCATATATTGCCTGCCTGCTGGAAAACCAGGGCAAAGTTTGGTTAAATAGCAATATAACCGGTTCGGTTGCGGCTATTAAGTCCATATCCGCAAAATCACTGGCGGAGCTGGACATCCCGGTTGTACAATACGAAAAACAAAAAGCCATTGGCGAGCTGTGGCTGCTTTATAAAAAACGAAAAATGCTGATAAATAATTTAATCGCAGAAGAGCAAAGGCTGATGGCGGCGGTATTAAAAAGCGTCACGGCCGGCACCAGGGAGGAAAGATGATGGCGACTACCAGGAAAGACATTGAAGCCGCGCTTTGGAGAGGCGCGAATACATTCAGAGGGGCTATCGACGCGGCCAATTATAAAGATTACATCCTGCCCATGCTCTTTGTTAAGTACCTGAGCGACACTTATCTGGAAAACGTCGAGGAATTGAGAAAAAAATATGATAACCCGGTGCGGCTGGAAAGAGCGATAAGCAGGCTCCCCTTTATCATCAAGGAAGAACACAGCTTTCTCTGGCTATATGACAAAAGATATGACGACAACCTGGGAGAGCTTATTAATACGGCTTTGCGCGGCATAGAAGACGACAATCCCTCGCTTTTTACGGGGATATTCAGAAACATTGACTTTAACAGTGAAGCCATGCTGGGCAATCAAAAGCAAAGAAACACCCGCTTGCGGGAATTGCTGGAAGATTTCAAGACCCTTGACCTGAGCCCTTCTTCCATCAAGCCCGAGGAAGGCAAAGTAGCCGCTGACACCATAGGCGAAGCGTACGAATACATGATTGGTGAATTTGCCAGCCAGGCCGGCAAAAAAGCCGGTTCTTTCTTTACTCCCTCCGAAGTGTCGGAGCTGATAGCCCGCATCGTGGACCCGAAAATAAGCGATACCATATACGACCCCACCTGCGGCTCCGGCTCCCTGCTCATAAAGACCGGGAAAACCGCCCAGGCCAAGGAAAACAACGAGATAAAAAAACTCGCCCTGTACGGCCAGGAAATGAACGGCTCCTCCTGGTCAATGGCCAAAATGAACATGTTTCTTCATCAGATTATGGACGCCAGGATCCACTGGGGCGATACCCTGGCCAACCCGCTGCACCTGGACCCGGACGGCAATCTCATGCAGTTCGACGTGATCGTGGCCAACATGCCTTTTTCGCAGGATAAATGGGCCGCGGGGTTTAACACCGGCGGCGAGGCGTCCGGCAAAGATAAAGAATTCAAGATGGAAGCGTCGCTGGACAGGCATCACCGCTTTGACTGGGGCGTGCCCCCCGCCAGCAAGGGCGACTGGGCGTTTTTGCTGCACATGATCGCCAGCCTCAAGAGCGGCGGCAGGATCGCCGCCGTGGTTCCCCATGGCGTTTTGTTCAGGGGCGCGTCGGAAGGCAGGATCAGGCAGACCGTAATTGAAAAAAACCTGCTGGACGCGGTCATCGGCCTGCCCGCCAACCTCTTTTACGGCACCGGCATCCCGGCCTGCATCCTGGTTTTCAAGAAAAACCGCAATCGTGACGACGTGCTTTTCATCGACGCCTCCGGCAAGGATGAAAACGGCAAGCCCCGCTATAAAAAGGACAAGAACCAGAACAAGCTCGAAACAAAGCATATCGAGGATATTGTCAGCGCCTATAGAAACAGGGCGGATATCAAAAAGTTCGCCCACGTGGCCGGCGTCGACGAAATCAAGGCCAACGGTTACAACCTGAATATCCCCCGCTATGTTGACACCTTCGAGGAAGAAGCCTTGGTGGATATTGAAGAGGTAAAAAACAATATTGCCAACATTCAAAAAGAGCTTGACGAAGTGGGGAAACAAATGGCCAGATATCTGAAGGAGTTGGGATTATGAGCAATATTCAAAAATATAGTGAAAAAACTTTTGAGGATATAAAACACATCAATGAATATGGATCTGAATACTGGCTGGCAAGAGAGCTTGCTTCAGTGCTCGAGTATACACAATGGCGTAATTTCCTAAGCGTTATTGAAAAAGCTATTGGAGCCTGTGCCAACAGTGGTGTTAACATTAATGACCATTTTGCTGGCGTCAGCAAAATGGTTGATATAGGTTCCAATACTAAAAGAGAGATTGAAGATATAGAGCTTTCGCGCTACGCCTGCTATTTAATCGTACAAAACGCCGATCCGAGAAAAACGATTATAGCCTTGGGACAAACCTATTTTGCCGTGCAAACCAGGCGACAGGAATTACAGGACGAATTCAATAAATTGGATGAGAACGCAAAACGCCTGGCTATACGAGAGGAAATACGCGACCACAATAAATCCCTGGCTGAAGCCGCCCAGATGGCGGGAGTTAAAAATCCGCAAGAATACGCGGTATTTCAAAACAAAGGCTACCAGGGTCTGTATGGCGGCCTGGGCGTCAAAGAAATACATCAAAGGAAGGGTTTAAAGAAGAGTCAAAAGATACTCGACCATATGGGCAGTACAGAGCTTGCGGCGAATCTGTTCCGCGCGACCCAGACAGATGAAAAAATCAGAAGGGATAAGGTAAAAGGGAAAGAAAAGGCCAACCGGACCCATTTTGTCGTGGGCAAAACCATTCGGGATACGATAAAAAAACTAGGCGGGACCATGCCCGAAGACTTGCCCACCCCTGATCAAAGCATCAGGGAGTTGGAGAAGAAAGAGCCGAAAAGATTAAAGAAGAAAGCGAAAGAAAAAGAAGTTTAAAACTCCTTGTAGTTAGCAAAAAAACGTTTCTTGCACAATGAGACGGCGAACAGGTGGTAACGATGAGCATTGGTAAGCTGAGTTATGATTATAAAGACTATTCGTTTCCGGAAAACTGGGATGAATACAGATTAAGCCAGTTGCTGGAAGTTGTGGAGAGACCGGTTAACATGGTGGATGACCAGGAATACGACCTCATTACAATTAAACGAAATTTTGGCGGAATTGAAAGCCGGGGAAAATTGACCGGTGATAGAATCCTCGTTAAAAGTCAGTTTGAAATATGTGAAGGAGATTTTGTAATCTCAAAAAGACAGATCGTTCACGGAGCGTGTGCTGTCGTATCCAAGAAGTATGAAGGGGCGACTGTATCCAACGAATATGACGTCATGAATTGTAAGAACGGCTTATTGTCATCTTTTTTTAATTACTATGTGCAATTACCGTTTATAAAAAGATATTTTTATACTGCCAGCGATGGTGTCCATATTGAGAAATTGCGATTTAAAACGTGTGATTGGCTTAAACAAAAAGTTCGTATTCCTGCGATTATAGAACAACAAAAAATCGTCTCCATCCTTGCCACCTGGGATAAAGCTATCGAGTTGAAAGAACGGCTTATCTCAGAGAAAAAGCAGCAGAAAAAATGGCTGATGCAAAACCTGCTCACAGGCAAAAAACGCCTACCCGGTTTCACAGGAGAGTGGCAAGAGGTACAGCTGGGGGATGTATGTAATATTATAATGGGGCAATCTCCTGATTCAAAGGCATATAACGAAGATAAAGCTGGAATACCTCTTATACAAGGAAATGCAGACTGTCATAACAGGATTACTAAACCTCGAATATGGACAACGCAAATAACGAAAATGTGTAATGTTGGAGATATTATTTTAACCGTTAGAGCACCTGTGGGAACTGTTTCAATAGCTGATCAAAAAGCTTGTATTGGTAGAGGTGTAAGCGCTATTTGTTCTAAGCATAATCAGAATTATATGTTTCAATATTTACTTAGTATAGAGGATAAATGGGCAAAAGTATCTCAAGGTAGTACATTCGATGCTATTAGCGGCGATGAAATTAAAAAAATAACAATAAAATACCCATCAATAAATGAGCAGACCGCCATCGCTGAAGTCCTATCCGCCGCCGACCGTGAAATTGACCTGCATGAGAAGCAACTTGAAGAGCTAAAAAAACAGAAAAAAGCCCTGATGCAGTTGCTGCTCACAGGTATTGTGAGAGTAAATGCACAGGAGGTTTCTTGATGTCCGACCACACCATATTCAACGAGCGCCCGGAAAGTCAGGACCGGGCAATAAAGGTTTTGGAGAAATTAGGCTACCAGTACGTACCCCGCTCGCAGGCGGAGATCTTGCGCGGGCGGCTTTCCAGTGTGCTGTTCCCCGGGGTTTTGCGTGAGTTTATACAGCGCCAATCTTTTGTTTACAGGGGCAAGCGGACGCCTTTTTCCGGCCGGTCCGTCGGCAAGGCGATTAATGATATCGACGCGCCGCTGGTTTCAGGCCTGATGACGGCAAGCAAAACCATCTATGATATGCTCCTCTCCGGCAGCAGCTATGAAGAGGAGTTGTTTGACGGCTGCCGCCAGTCCTTCGATTTAAAGTTTATCGACTGGGAGCAGCCGGAAAACAATATCTGGCAGGTGACGGACGAATTCTCGGTAGAGCGGGCAAACGGCAAGTATGCGCGGCCGGACATAGTACTGCTCGTCAACGGTATTCCCCTGGTGGTAATCGAGTGTAAAAAATCCGGCGTCGATGTTGAAGAAGGCGTAGATCAAAATGTGCGCAACTGGAAACCGGAGTTTATCCCGCACCTGTTCAAGTTTGTCCAAATCGTGATGGCCATGAACCCCAACGCCGTTAAATACGGCGCCTGCGGCACGCCTTCCGAGTATTTCAGTGTTTGGCGGGAAAAAGACTACCAGTGGCAGCAGGAAAAGTGCAAAAATGTCAGTCCCGACGGGCAGGTAATCGAGCAGGACAGGGTTATTGTTTCCATGCTCTCCAAGGAGAGGCTGCTGGAGCTGATTCGTTATTTTATCCTGTATGACAACAATATAAAGAAAATAGCGCGCTACCAGCAGTATTTCGGCATTCAGGCAGCCATGAAACGTATTAAGGGCGCGGACGGCAGGAACACGAAAAACGGTGTGATCTGGCACACGCAGGGCAGTGGTAAATCGCTCACCATGGTGATGCTGGTGAAGAAGATCATAGCCGACCCGGAAATTAAAAACCCCCGCTTTGTTCTTGTCAACGACCGGATTAACCTGGATAAACAGCTTAGAGACAATTTCGCGAAAACACAGCTCAGCCCCGCCCGCGCCAAAACGGGCAGGGGTTTAATCAGTCTGTTGAATGACAAAAGCGAATCAATAATCACCACCCTCATCCATAAATTTGATAAAGCGGCCAAAAGCAGGGCCAAGATAAAAGACGACAATATTTTCCTGCTGGTGGACGAAAGCCACCGCACTCACTCTGGCGTTCTTCACAATTTTATGATTGACGTGCTGCCCAATGCCGTAAAAATAGGATTTACCGGCACGCCGCTGCTGAAAAAAGACAAGCTCAACACTTATCAGCGGTTCGGGCCGCTTATTGACAGTTACTCAATTGACAGGGCCGTTGAGGATGGCGTCATCGTCCCCCTGGTCTACGAAGGCAGAATTATTCCCCAGGATGTGACGAACGAAAAAATCGACGATTATCTCAAATACATAATCGAGCCGCTGAACCAAGAGCGGCAGGAAGATATGAAGCGCAAGTGGAGCCGTTTTTTACCTCTGGCGCAGACCCGTCAGCGTATCGACATGGTGGCGTTTGATATTCATGAGCATTTTAAAAGTTACGCCCAACCAAAGGGATTTAAGGCTATGGCGGCCGTTTCGTCCCGCCCGGCGGCCATCGACCTGCATAAATCATTGAGGAAACTCGGCGGTATAAAAACAGCGGTGGTCATATCGCCTGAAAATGTTAAGGAAAATGAAGAGGAGCTTACCGGCGAAAACAGGGAGAAGATCAGGGCCTTTTTCAAAGAAGAGGTGGAGCCTCTCTTTGGCTGCAACTATGAAGAATACGTGGATTGGGCCAAAAACAGCTTTATCGGCGGCGATGATGTGGATATGCTGATCGTCAAAGATATGCTGCTGACCGGCTTTGACGCGCCGGTCGCCGCCGTGCTTTATGTGGATAAACCGATGAAGGAACATTCTCTGCTGCAGGCCATCGCCCGTGTCAACCGCGTCTATCCCGGCAAGGACTTCGGGCTTATCGTGGATTACTGGGGTATTTTCAGCAAGCTTAACACCGCCATGGATATGTATACGGACGAAAAATCCGGCATGAGCGGATTTGATCAGGCAGATATAGAAAACGCTGTTCTTGGCGCCGGTGATCAGAAACTTAAACTGGAGAAGGCCCACGCGGATTTGCTGGCGTTGTTTGAGGGAAAGGATTTTAACCGGGATAGTTCCGAAGGCTGGCAAAGCGTATTGGCAGACGATGATTTGAGAAAGGTGTTTTATGAAAGGCTGTCAATTTTTTCGCGTCTATTGGATTTGGCCATGGGCAGCTATGCCTTGTACAACGCTATAGGACAAGATCAGGTTCAGATTTACAAGCGGGATTTACTGCATTTCCAAAAGCTCCGGGGAGCGTTGCTGCTCCGTTATAATGAAAAAGTTGATTTTAGCAAATATGAAGACGGCATCAGAAACCTCCTGAATAGTTTTGTGCTTTCCGAGCCGGGCCGGATTATCGTTGAACCTGTTTCTATTCACGATGCCGAAGGGATGAAGGAGCAGCTTGGCAAGCTTGAAAGTAAAGCCGCCAAAGGTGACGCCATCCGCACCCGCATGGTGGGAGAGCTGGAAACCTGCCGTTATGACGACCCTTTGCTGTACAAGAAATTTTCAGAGCAGGTTAAAGAAACCCTCGCTGAATACAAGGCGTCAAGGAATGATGATTCTTATCTCAGCAGAATGGAAAAGATGGCGGATGATTTCAAGAGGGGTTATACCGGCCACCACTACCCCGCCTGCATAGACAATGACAGTGACGCCAAAGCTTTTTACGGGTCGATCCAGAATGTTATTGCTGAGGCCATAAAGGATGTGCCGCCGGAAACGGATGAAGCCATGGGGCGGCTGGCCGTGGAGGTTAAGAAAGCGATATCTTCCCGGGCAAAAGTGGACTGGCGCTTTAATGTGGCGGTGCATAGAGATATGGAACAGGCGCTGGATGATCTCATCTGGGATTTTATCGAAGAATATGAGATAAAGCTGCCTGTTGAAAAAATAGATCTCATGCTGGAAGCACTTATGAAAACAGCGGTTGGCAGGTATTAGACGATGCATACGACAAAACTGTGTTTA
The DNA here is from genome assembly GCA_018435055.1 of Pelotomaculum sp. Classification (GTDB taxonomy): domain Bacteria; phylum Bacillota; class Desulfotomaculia; order Desulfotomaculales; family Pelotomaculaceae; genus Syntrophopropionicum. The sequence continues at coordinate 14,399 of JAHDOA010000059.1, forward strand.
AATAAACCGTTGGGTGATGTAGAAGTAATTATAGAGCACAAAGACGTAAAAAGAATTCGCCTCAAGGTTTTCCCAAACGGCCTGGTAAAATTGTCCGCTCCACTGATGGCGCCGGATGAACGCATCAATGATTTTCTTAAAAGCAAATCCGCATGGATTGAAAAGTCTTTGCATTATTATAAAAATACTGAACCAAGCGAGTTCGAGACAAGAATACACAGCGGTGTGTCCACCCGCGTTTTGGGCAGGCAGATCAGAATAATAGTCAATGAAGCTAAAATTCATAGAATACAGCATAAGGGTAATTGCATTTATGTGCTTTCTCCTGCTGCCGGGGATGACAAGGCTTTGCAGGAACAATTCGGTCGCTGGTGGCAAAAAGAGTGCAAATCTTATTTTTCAACGGTAATTGACAAGTTCTATCCGGTTATTGCAAAGCACGGTTTTGACAAGCCCAAACTGCACGTCAGAAAAATGAAAACTCTCTGGGGCAGCTATTCAAAAAAGTGTAATAAAATTAATTTGAATTATTACTTGTATAAAGCCCCGCCGCCCTGTATCGATTACGTGGTTCTGCATGAATTGACGCACATCCTCTATCCCAAACACAATACGGATTTCTACAATTTCCTGACGGTGCATATGCCGGACTGGAAAGAGCGTAAAAGGATTCTTGATCATGAAATTGTCAGGGGACTGAGGTATTGAGATAATTTTTAAGACATATAGCCCGCCAACAGTAAGGAAGGTGTTGTAAAATGGGTGAACAAGAATACATGGCCGACTGGGAGGAAAAACTAAATGCTTTCCTGAAATTTACCGGCCGTGAAGTCCTGGACAACTATGGAGCCATATCAGCTGAGATTGCCAAACAGTTGGCGGAAGAGCAGTACGCAGAGTTTGATGCTCGTCGCAAGCTGTTTGCTGAAACCAATGTCAAGCAGCTTGCAAACCATGCAAAATTTATTGCGCGGGAGAAAAAGTCTTGAAGTTTCAATTACTTGTGAGTTTATTTCAGCGGCCTACCAGTGTGCCAGTAAGATGAACCGTAATAAAGTTTGGAGCAAGTGTATCTCAGGTACTCTTGCTCCTTTTTTGTTTATGCTTATGAGTTAAACCCACCTGCGTCAAAACAGGTGGGTTTTATATGGTAAAAGCACAATTAAAAACAGATATTTTACAGTCTTTCGCCGCATTCCGGACAAAACTTGGCTTTCGCTGTGAGCTTATAGCCGCAGCCGGGACAATTGCTTGCAGTTTTGAGCTTTGCGCCGCATTCCGGGCAGAATTTGGCATTAGTAGCCAGTGGGGCTTCGCATTCGGGACAACTGGCCCGCACAGTCTCTCGCCAATTGCTTTCGCTTAGTTTTTTATCTTCTTCCGACATTTTGGCATGTGCCCAGACTTCTTCAACAGAACGGCTTGCTTGCGCCGCGGACATCTCCACACCTAAATCTGGAGCGCAGTCCTTGCAGAGTCCCCGTTTGGTATTCCAGCAGCTTTTTCGGCAGACCCAGGAGGAGCAGCGCGGGCATTGGATGAAATCCGGCTTCAATTCATTAACGGCCTCCTCAAAAGCCCCGTCATGTGCTTTCTCCCAGGTCGCCGAATGAACACGATCGCTGAGGTTGGAGGCCCTGCCCAGTATACCGCCAAAAAGACTGCCGGCCGCATCAATAGCACTGGATATAGTCCCGGTAACCGAGGCCTTAAAACGGGTGCGGTACCCGGTTCCACACCTGTCACAACAAAACTCGAATTGGAAACCCTTGTCGGTACTTAAATCATTATAGTTCCTGACAAACTCAATCTTATTGGACATAGAAAATCCCCCCGAGAAATATTATCCGTTTTATATAAATTCTACAAAATTATTAACATACCCTTTCCTATAATTTAGGAATTGTGCTAACCCTGCTGATAAAAATATCCTAAAATAATTGGGAACATAATACTTGGATGAAGATGGTTAAATCGATTTTAATAGACTGATGTAAATACTTTTTCTAATAAAAAGAATTTATTAAATATTATGATAAATTTTTATAGTGGGAATCTTGAAAATAATATATAATGTGATAGGCTGCTTGGGAGAGGATTATTTTTTAGCAATGTAAGTGTTTTCCAAAGGAGTGGTTTTGGTGAAGGATTTTATTCAAATCAGATGGCATGGCCGGGGCGGTCAGGGAGCCAAAACAGCCGCTTTATTGTTGGCGGATGTTGTTTTTAGTACGGGAAAATATGTGCAGGGCTTTCCAGAGTATGGTCCTGAAAGAATGGGGGCGCCAATCACAGCGTATAACAGGATCAGTGACAATAAAATCAGGATCCATTCCAACATCTATGAACCAGATTACGTTGTGGTGGTTGACGAAACCTTATTTGACGCTGTCGATGTGACAAAAGGGCTGAGCTGCGAGGGAGCTTTAATCGTCAATACCGCCAGGAATAAAAAAGAAATTGAAAAACATTTAAATGGCTACAAAGGACGGGTATACACCATTGATGCCAGGAGAATTTCTATGGAATCTTTAGGCAAGTACTTGCCTAATTCTCCGATGCTGGCCGCCATTATCAAGGTCAGCGGCGTGATGTCCGATGAAACCTTCTTAAGTGAGATGCGGCAGTCTCTGGAACATAAATTTGCGGGCAAACCAGCGGTTGTTGAAGGGAATATGAAGGCTTTAAGGCTGACTTTACAGGAGGTTAGTTAGTTATGGCGATAGATGTTACTAAAATAACAGAGACTATATCCTGGCAAGAAATTACAGAGGGCTGCAAGATTGAGGCCGCAGGAAATTCCAGGCTGTTCAATACAGGGGACTGGCGGGTAAATACGCCGGTATTTATTGAAGAAAAATGCGAGCAATGCTTGCTTTGTGCGCCAGTTTGCCCCGACAGCTCTATACCTGTAGATAATTATCAAAGAGGGGACTTTGACTTTATGCACTGCAAAGGGTGCGGCATTTGTGCCAAAGTTTGCCCCTTCGGCGCTATTGCAATGAAAATGGGGGAAAGATAAATGTCAATTAGAGAAAGATTATCAGGAAACGAAGCTGTTGCTAATGCCATGAGGCAAATAAATCCTGACGTAATGTCTGCGTTCCCGATTACACCATCAACAGAAATTCCCCACATTTTTTCTACTTTTGCAGCCAATGGCCAGGTGGATACGGAATTTATTCCTGTAGAAAGTGAACACAGCGCCATGTCGGCAGCGATAGGCGCCCAGGCCGCAGGGGCTAGATCTTTAACGGCCACTTCGTCCTGCGGACTGGCTTTAATGTGGGAAGTGCTATATGTGGCCGCTTCCAATAGACTGCCCATCGCCATGGCTTTAGTAAACAGGACTTTGTCCGGTCCGATTAACATTAACTGCGACCATTCAGATTCGATGGGCGCCAGGGATTCGGGCTGGATTCAAATATACTCTGAGAATAACCAGGAGGTTTATGACAATTTTGTGCAAGCCTACAGGATAGCGGAGCATCCCAGTGTCAGGCTGCCGGTTATGATTTGCCAGGACGGCTTTATTACCAGCGCTGCCGTGGAAAATATAGAATTATTGGAAGATAAGGAAGTTAAGGAATTTGTTGGCGAATACTGCCCGGACAGCTATTTGCTCAACAGCAAGCAGCCGCTGGCTGTAGGGCCATATGCTGTTTCTGCCTATTGCATGGAAGCAAAAAGGGCGCAGTTGGAAGCGCTGAAAAATGCCAGGCAGGTTACTTTGGATGTAGCAAAAGAATTTGCTGCGTTAAGCGGCAGGGAATATGGACTGTTCGAAGAGTACAGGCTGGCGGACGCCGACTACGCGATGGTGATTATCGGCTCTGCCGCCGGCACTGCCAAAGATGCCGTCGATCAGCTGAGAGCTGAGGGCAAAAAGGTTGGTTTGCTCAAAATCAGGTTGTTCCGTCCTTTTCCCGGGGAAGAAATTGCGGCGGCTTTGCAAAACGCCAGGGTGATCGCCTGCATGGATAGGACGGAAAGCTTCAATGCCCAGTGCGGACCCCTGGGGGCGGAAGTAAAAAGCGCCCTGTTTAATGCCCGGCTTATGCCCGTAGTAATAAACTATGTTTATGGCTTAGGCGGCAGAGATGTTACAGTGGAAAGCATTACCTCTGTTTATGCGGACCTGATTAAAATTGATCAAACAAATGATGCGGGTGAAATATACCGTTATTTGTCATTAAGGGAATAAGGGGATTGGGAAAATGGCATACAATTTTAAAGAATTTATGAACAAAAAAGAACGTCTTGCGCCCGGACACAGGATGTGCGCAGGCTGCGGCGGCACGATCGCGGTCAGAAACGTATTGCGCGGTTTGCGTGATGAGGATAATGCCGTGATCACCTGCGCCACTTCTTGTTTAGAGGTGTCCACCTTTATGTACCCGCATACGGCATGGCAGGATTCTTTCATCCACAATACATTTGAAAACGCCGGGGCAACCTGCAGCGGTGTGCAGACTGCTTATGAAGTATTAAGAAAAAAGGGTAAAGTTGAAGGCGTCTATAAATTTATTGCTTTTGGCGGCGACGGCGGCACCTATGATATCGGACTGCAGTCTCTTTCTGCGGCAATGGAGAGAAACCATGATATGGTTTATGTATGCTATGACAATGGCGCCTATATGAATACCGGTATACAGCGTTCTTCGGCTACGCCGATGTATGCTGATACAACAACATCACCGGTCGGCAAAGTGTCAAACGGTAAACCGCAGTACAGAAAGGACCTGGCGGCTATTATTGCGGAACATAATGTTCCTTATGTGGCCCAGACGACATTATTTAAAAATTTACGGGACTTGCATGAAAAGGCGGAAAGGGCAATTTATGCACCTGGCGCAGCTTTCTTAAATGTAATGGCTCCTTGTCCCCGCGGGTGGATATATGAAACGGAAGACATCATGGAAATATGCAGATTGGCCATTGATACCTGCTACTGGCCTTTATTTGAAGTAATAGAGGGTAAATGGGTGCTGAACTACAAGCCTAAAAACAAGCTTCCAATTGAGGAGTTTTTGAAAAGACAGGGCAGGTTCAAGCATATGTTTAAAAAAGGAAACGAACAGCTGATAGAACACTTCCAGGCCGAGGTGGACAAAAGATGGGACGCCCTGCTGTCTAGATGCGGGGAGTAAAAGGTGTAACGGCGGGGGTGGGGTGTCAGGGGGGTGTCAGGGGGACGGGGTTGTTGACACCTTTCGATTTCAATCGAAAGGTGTCAACAACCCCGTCCCCCTGACACCCCCTAGTATTTTTTGTCCTTCTCAAATATAATCAAGATTAATATACTTACCGGTTTTCGTTAAACAGGGGGTCGTTGGATGGCTGATTTTATTACAACCTTGCAAAAACAAGTCCTGCTGGGAGATGGCGCTATGGGCACCATGCTCGTAGAACAGGGGCTGCCGCCGGGAGAAAATCCGGAGCTCTGGATGCTTTCTCATCCCCTGGCAGTGCAGCAGGTGCACCAGGCTTACTTCGAAGCAGGCTCCCAGGTGATCCAGACAAATACCTTTGGCGGCACAGCGCTGAAACTAAAGGAATACGGCGCGGCCCACCTCGTGGAGGAAGTAAATAAAACGGCGGCCCAACTGGTGCGTGAGGTTGTGCAGGACCAGGCCTTTGTGGCCGGTATTATCGGACCTACCGGACAATTTCCCGCCCCGCTGGGCGCCCTGCCCTGGACAGAGCTGGTAGAAGTCTTTGGCCGGCAAGCCCGGGCCCTCGAGGCAGGCGGGGTGGATTTTATACTGCTGGAAACCTTCTCTGATTTAGGCGAAATACGCGCGGCCCTCTTCGCAGCTAAGAAATATACCAGGCTGCCGGTAGCCTGCTCCCTGACCTATACCAAAGGGAGGACCCTTACCGGCTCCAGCCCCCAAACTGCCGCCATTGTACTGGAAGCGCTGGGCGCCGACTGCATCGGCGCTAACTGTTCCACCGGCGCTGCGGAGCTGCTGGCGGTCATGAAAGAATACCGGCAGTTCACGCGGCTGCCCCTTCTGGTGGAACCCAACGCCGGTATGCCCGTCCTTATTAACGGGGAAACAGTCTTTAAGGAAACTTCCCAGGATATGGCCCGTTTCGTTGAGCCTTTCCGGGCTCTGGGTGTTAATCTGATTGGCGCTTGCTGCGGCAGCACTCCCGCCCATATCAAGGCTATGGGAGAGGCTTTATCCTCACGGGAACCTGCGTCCCTGCCGGAGCAGGAAGGACCGCCGGCCACACGTCTGGCCAGCCGCAGCCGGGCTGTAACTTTAGGCGCTAAAGAGCTTCCAGTTTTGATCGGCGAGAGAATTAACCCCTCTGCCCGCAAAGCTGTGGCGGAAGCCTTACGGCAGCAAAATTGGGATTTTGTTGCGCAGGAGGGGGCGCTCCAGCTGGATGCCGGCGCCCTGCTGCTTGACCTCAACACCGGCTTGGCAGGAGAAGATGAAACCCAGCTGTTGCCGGAAGGTGTACGGCGGCTGCAGATGAGCCTGGACTGCCCACTGGCTCTGGACTGCACTAATCCGGCCGCCCTGGAAAAAGGGCTGCAGGAATTCCAGGGCAAGGCTTTAATTAACTCTGTTAACGGCGATAAGAAAAGCCTCCACTCCATCTTGCCCCTGGCTAAAAAGTATGGCGCTGCGGTATTGGGTTTAACCCTGAACGAAAGCGGTATTCCGGCCAAGGCGATTGAGAGGCTCGCTATCGCTAAAGAGATTGTAGAAGCGGCAGAATACTATGGTTTGCCGAGAGAAGACATGATCATTGACTGTCTGGTCCTTACAGCGGCAACTTCCCCTGAGTTGGCCCTGGAAACTGTGCGGGCTATTACCCTGGTCAAAGAGCATTTGGGGGTTAATACAGTCCTGGGGCTGAGCAATGTCTCACACGGTCTGCCCCAGCGTTCCTGGCTTAATGCGGCTTTCTTGTCTTTAGCCCTTGGCGCCGGTTTAGATGCTGCCATCGCCAACCCGCTTGACAACAGGATTAGAGAAACAATGATTGCCGGCGCCCTCCTGACGGGGCGTGATTTCGGCGCGCGTAATTACCTGGAACAAGCCGGCAGGCTGGCTTCCCCGGCCAATTCCCCAGTAAATGAGGATGTTGACCTGGATGATCCCGGCCAGGCTCTGCAAAAAGCTATTTATACCGGGCAGCAGGAAGCCGTCATCCCACTGGTGCAGAAGCTGCTGGAAAAAAGTGATGTCCTGTCTGTTATAAATGAAGGGATTATCCCCGCCCTGGAAACAATCGGCGGGCATTTTGCCCGGGGAGAAGCTTACCTGCCCCAGTTGATCCTGGCCGGAGACGCGGCGAAAAAGGCTTTCACTTACTTGAAAGATAATTTCCCCAGGCAAAAGACGGAACAGGGCGGGACCATCGTGATCGGCACAGTAAAGGGTGATATCCACGATATCGGCAAAAATATCGTTTCAGCCCTGCTGGAGAATCACGGCTTTCGTGTGATAGACCTGGGTAAAAGTGTGCCGGCCGGGGCTTTTCTGGAAGCGGCCCACCGGGAAAAGGCAGATGTGGTAGCCTTAAGCGCATTAATGACTACAACTATGGTGGAAATGCCGCAGGTGATTAAACTGATCAGGCAGGAGTTACCGGGTGTAAAGGTAGTTGTTGGCGGGGCGGTGGTCACAGCTGCATATGCGCAGGAAATCGGCGCGGACGGCTATGGCGCTGACGCGGTGGAGGCAGTGCAGGTGGTGCGGGAATTTTCACCGGCGCTTAAATTATGAACATAAAAATTCTTAACCTGCCCCTCCTGCTGACCAGGGAAGAAACTTATCCCTTTCTTAATCTCGGGCTGGCGCCTGGTCCCCTCCCGGCAAATGTAGATAAATTAGTTAACACTTACCTGCGGCGCATTACCCAACTGGCCAAACCGCAAGGGATGATCCGGGTATGCTCGATCCGCTCCATAACCCCGGAGCGGGTTGTACTGGATGACGCCAGTCTGGTCATCGCAGGATCCCGCGCGACCGCTCATTTTACTACCTGTGAAAAGGTAACCCTGCTGGCGGCCACCCTGGGGCCCGGAATAGACGAACACCTGGCCGGAATGCAGCTAACAGCCGGCGCGGCTGATGCGTTTATCTTCAATGGTATTGCTTCGGCGGCTGCTGAACATACTACGGAAATTCTTGACGCTATAGCCGTCCGGGATATCAGACGGAGCGCTTATTACCCGACGGCGCGTTTCAGCCCGGGTTACGGGGACTGGCCCTTAGAACACCAGCAGCAATTTATAGAAAGCATAAGTGGTGAAAAGATCGGCCTTACCGTGACGTCGCATCATCTGCTTCAGCCGGTTAAATCAGTAACAGCGGTTATCGGTTGGAGCAGGGTACCACTTGAACGGAGCTATGAGCGGCCACAGGGAAAACCCTGTCAGGGCACTCTTACTTGCCGGGACTGTCCCCTGGGTGAAAAATGTCGGAGTTACTTGTAGGGACTGTCCCCCGGGTGTAATATGTCGACATTACGTGCAGGGACAGTCCCCTGGGCTATTAAGGTAATTCCAGGAGCTGTCTGGCATTTCCTCCCAATATTTTGGCAATTGCTTCTTGGGAAATGTTTAAGTTCCTGATTGCTGCGATGTTCTTTTTAGCCTCCATAGCAGTAGCCGTCATATTAATTATATTGAACGCAGGAAATGGCCAATCGGTTCCAAAAATAAACTTATGGGCAAACCGTTCGATATCAGGGAAAATATCTAAAAGATTTTTAGGAGGCAAGCCTGTAATATCGATATAAACATTCTTATGCAGGCGAACCATGGTAAAGGCTTCATCATACCAGGGGCCTCGTCCGCCGTGGGCCATAATGATTTTCAAGTCAGGAAAGTCTACAGCCACATCATCAAAATAAATGGGGTTACCGTACTTGATACGGTTGTTAGCAAAAATTGAAGAGCCCGTATGAAAATTCACAGGTATACCAAGTCTTTCGGCTACAGCATACAAAGGGTAAAGGGTACAGGAATTTGTCATTCGGATAAAAATAATTGTATGGTGGAAGAAGCTTGAGGCCCTTGAATCCGTGATTTAAGCATAAATCCTCCAGCATTTCGCCCATATTCGGGTGCAGATAAGGATTTATCGAGCAAAAAGGTATTAATCTCGGACTGACCCGGCAAAAAGCTTCTACTGTTTCATTTTTGGCAATACCGGTGGATAAAGGGGAGATTTCTGCCAGGATAACGGAGTAATCTACTCCGTTTTGCTCCATCAACTCTAAAAATGCATGAGGATTAGCGTATTTTTTGCTTAGAGCATCATATTCATTTCTGTTAGGATAAGCACGTGATATTAAATCAACAACATTTGTGGTAAGAGTCTCAAATTCAAAAACATGAACATGAAAATCAATTACGATATTCTTCAATTATTTACCACCGCCAATCTTATGAAATTATAAAATTTCATCCCCATTAATCCTCCCAAGGTAATTCCATTTATAGAGTTTACCACAAGAGATGGTAAAAAAACAGGATCTTTGCAGCGTGAAGCCTTAATTGATTGTTGCCCTGGCCCTTAAAGTGCAACAATCAATTGAAAATGCAAATTGATCGCCACATTGCTATAAAAATGTTTTATTGTTTATATATATAAACATTATGATATAATTTATAAGCGATGGAGGTGGAAAGATGTAAAGGAGCTATTTGTCTATATTAAAAAAAGAATTTGTAGCATATGAATTACGGGCCATTGGCTCAATTGGTAGAGCAGGCGACTCTTAATCGTCAGGTTGTAGGTTCGAGTCCTACATGGCCCACCAATCGTATTTTACCTGAATTTAAAAGAAAAGAAGTTTTTATGAACAGATTAGAAAGGAGTCTGATTTGGTGAAAAAAGTTTTAGTTTTATTTCTAATGTTGACGACAATATTTTGCTTGAGCGGTTGTGGGAGCAAAGAAACTGCCTCTACGAAGACGGCAGAAAAAGAAATACCCACACTGTCCTTTGCCTATGGTACTGACACGCATACCTGTCTGCCCAATGTCGCAATGAAAGACCCCGGGGCCTTTGCTAATAAGTCTGTACGGATAAATCCTGTTAGCGACACCCAGTTTGAATTAATCAAAGACAAAAATATTATAGCCAGGTTCAATGTTCTTCCCAGTAAAAGCGGCGCGGAATCTGCAACCATGATGGCTCAAGGACAGCTGGATTCGGTCTTATGCTCTAATACCGCCATGCTTTCTGCTTATGATGTCGGCACTAATATTAAAATCTTGTCCCCTCTTCAAGGCGGGGGTGTCTCCATGATAATGGCCCCTGAAACAGATTTTTACGGCTGGGATTCTATTAAGAAATATATTGAAAGCTCGCAGTCACCAGTTAAAATTGGCTACCATTCCGCTATTAGTGGTCCTAGAATCCTAATCGAGTCCATTTTGAAAGATGCCGGTTTTAAGCTTACCGAGGATCCGGCTGACACGACTGCAGATGTATTGATGGTTGACCTGAAGGGAGCGCAGAATCTGCTGCCTTCAATTAGAAGCGGGGCCGTAGATGCTTGGGTAGGACCCTCTGCCCACCCTGAAAACGCAGTTGATCAAGGTTTAGGGAAAATAGTTATGACCCTGGCAGATTTTCCGCCCCAGGGCAAATGGACGGTATTCCCCTGCTGTGTATTGGCGGCTGCAGACAAAGTAATCCAAGAACATCCTGAGGTTATTGAAGCTTTGGTTAGTGTAGTTGCTGATTGCACTGAATATGCCAGCACTAATCCGGAAAAGTTTGCTGAAATAAATTCACCCATCATCGGTATTAAAAAAGAAGTGATCATGGCAAGCAATGAAAATATTGTCTACAGCAGTGTTCCTTCACAGGAATGGCAGGATGGCATAAAATTGTATTTTGATGCTATTAAGTCAATGGGTAAATTTACTGACCGCCTCAAGGATACTGATTTTACAACCGTGCAGAAAGAAATATTTGATTTCTCCTTTGTAGAAAAAGCCAACGCCAGCTAGGTAAGATGGAAATGCACATAGGCAGGTACAGCCTTTGCTTCAACCATAGAGCAAAGGCTGAGATCTGCCTATTCTTATGTTCAGGGTGCTGGAGAAGAGGATGACATGCATAAGACGATAAAGACAATCATTTTATCTTTAATTCTGCCTGTATTACTGATGGTTATCTGGCAGTTTTCCGCCTGGCAGGTGAATAACGCAGCAATAATTCCTACCATTGGCCGGGTTGTGGAAAACTTTATAAATGCCAGTGACAATTTTATCGGTTTGGGTTCTATACCGCGCAATGTAGGCGTCAGCTTGATACGAGTCTTGAGCGGTTACACTGCGGGGGTGTTGATAGCTGTGCCGTTGGGGGTGTTAATGGGCTATAGCAAAACCGTCCAGATAATATTTGAAACTTTTATCAATATTTTTAAACCCATCCCCCCTCTGGCTTGGCAGCCGCTAGCCCTGGCTATATTTGGTGTATCAAGTATAGCCAGCCTTCTCAATATGCCCTTCGGCCAAAATTATGTATTCTGGGGAAACTTTAAAATCGCTATGGTCTTTTTGATTGGCATGGGTAGTTTTTTTCCTATTGTTGCCAGTGTTATGTTTGGGGTGCAAAATGTCCGCCAAACACTTATTGATTCAGCCCGGGTACTGGGCGCCAGTGAAAAGGACATATTCTTTAAAGTCCTTATGCCGGCAGCTGCTCCCAGCATTATCAATGGCCTGAGAATGGGGTTGGCGATTGGTTGGGCTTGTCTGGTTGGGGCAGAAATGCTGCCCGGCAGTTTGGCGGGTGTCGGCTATCTCATAACTCATGCCTATGAACTGGCCAGAACTGATTTAGTCATCACCGGCATGATTTGTATTGGTTTGGTTGGCGCTCTTTTGGACAGTATTTTCAGAATAATTGCTAATAAATATTTCTCTTGGGAAAGTAAAACGAGGTAAACGTAAGTATGCAGGAAATGATCCGGGTGGATAATTTGGAGAAAATATTTTACAGTCAGAGTTATATGGAGATAAAGGCCTTGACTGAAGTGAACCTTAGTGTGCCTGGTAATGAATTTCTGTGTATTTTGGGGCCTTCCGGTTGCGGCAAATCAACTCTCTTACGTATCATTGCCGGCTTAGAAACTGCCAGCTCGGGCAAGGTGTTCTATAATGGGCAGGAGCATACGAAGCCCCGCCGTGAAATAGGCATGGTATTTCAAAGTTACTCGCTGATGCCCTGGCTTACCGTCTTGGACAATATAGCGCTGGGCCTGGAATTCGCAGGCTTATCCAGACCAAAACGGATCAGCATAGCCGAAGAGTATCTGGATATGATTGGTATGAACAGTTTTGGTAAAGCTTTCCCATATGAACTGTCCGGGGGGATGCAGCAGCGGGTGGCAATTGCACGGGCACTTGCCAATAATCCCGAGGTTTTGTTAATGGACGAGCCTTTTGGCGCGCTTGACGCGTACACCCGCATTGTCATGCAGAAGGAATTGCTGCGTATATGGGAACAACATAAGAAAACCATTCTTTTTGTTACCCACAGTGTTGATGAGGCTGTTTATCTGGGAGACCGCATTATCTTAATGAGCGGCAGCCCCGGCCGGATTAAAAAGGATATTGCGATAACCATGCCACGGGTCCGTGAGCGCAGAAATCCTCTTTATGGCAAGTTAACTGAAGAACTGCTTGCATTGCTGGAGGAGGCTTAGATAAAGACTTCTGCAAAAACCTCTTTATAAAAAAACTGACCAATCGCAGAGGGAGCAGGATGAAGATATTTTTAACGGCATTAGGTCTCAATAGGAAACGCAGCCGTGAAGCCTTGATCAAAAATCAGGGCTTATTCTTATTTCAGGCATGTTCATTTTTGTATCCATAGCTGCTTGCCGGCATATTAATTCAGTTTTTGCCGGCGCCATTGGCTCGCAGCATACTTGGCCAAAATCATGATGAATATGGCTGCAGCGATAATAAAAAGAATAGTTTTAATATCCTGGGCTTGAAAGAGGGCCAGGCCCAAACCAGTGTATAATACCGCAGCAGGTATCTTGCCTATAGCTGAAGCCAGCAAAAAGGTTGGAAAAGGGACTTCTCCCAGAGCGGCGCCCACATTGATCAACGGTGTAGGCACAACGGGAATAATGCGGATGATGGTAATGGTCCAAAAAGCTGCCCTGGGACTAAGTTTGCCTGCGTCATAGCCGCAACGTATATAGTACTTGTTGAGGAAATTTCCGATGCCAAACCACCGGCAGATCCAGTAAGCCAAAGAGGCGCCGGTAAGGGCGCCGAACCAGGATAATAAAATTCCCTGCTGGAAACCGAACAAAAAACCTCCCGCAGCAGCCAATATCAGATAAGGAAACACCGGCAGCATCGCCTGGATCACAAATAATAAAAAGAATACCAACGGGGCAAATGCACCGAACTGGTTTACATAGGCAATCACACACGTATAGTTATTAAAATCCATTCCAAAATTACCTTCGTGAAAATATACCAATGATCAGTATATGCGAAAAGATAAACATCAGGAGCTTCTTTTTAAAAAAAATCTATTCCTATTATTACAGATTTGCAGCAATAAATCTTCTGATATTTTTACCGGTCATGCAAAAAGTGGGGAGGGATAAATATATCCCAAGGGACACATCTGGGAGAGATAACAACCGGGCTTTGCATACAGGTAATTTTGGGGTGAATTTGTATGAACGCAGGCTGGTGGTAAATACGATTGGGGACAGTTCCCGGGACCATTTTTTGGCGGGATGAATCCCGTACAGAGGGTTGGTGTTGGGCATGCAGGCCACCGCGGTAAAACCGCCCCGGCCACCGCGCGGTACCGGTGTAAAACAGTTTCCAGCAGTGGTATTAACAAAAAGGTATGTATGCTATAATTCAAATAAAACGGTTAATTATTAACCCGAAGTGAAGGAAATAGCTAGAACAGGCAAACTAAAACTAAACCAGGAGATAATAATACAATGTCAGAAATAAGAAAAGATTATGTTAAAAATAAGTGGGTATCTATATCATCTAATTTGACTTTAAAACCGAAGGATTTTCCTATAATGAAAGTTGAAACTTCTAGTGCTCCTGCCGGGTTCTGCCCGTTCTGTGAAGGGAATGAAGCAGCTACCCCGCCTGAAATTTTAGCTTTTAGAAAGGGAAAGGAAGAACCTGATAGTGGAGGGTGGTTGGTCCGTACTATCCCCAACAAGTTCTCTGCATTTGCATTGGCAGGGGAATTAGAGGAAAAACATATTGGGCTATACCGCTTTTGTAACGGCCTGGGCAAACATGAAGTCATAATTGAAACACCCCAGCATGATACTGACTTTCATGAATTAGCTCTGGAACGGATGGAGATGATTGTTTCCACTTTTAAGATGCGCTACAATGCCCTGGCCCAGGATGAGCGCATCAAATACATACAGATATATAAAAACCGCGGTCTTTTTGCCGGCGCTTCACTGGCGCACAGTCATAGTCAGATTATTGGTTTTCCCTTCAAACCCGGGGAGAATGACGGCCTCCCCCAATATTATAAAGATCAGGGCCGGTGTCTTATCTGTGCTATCCTGCAACAAGAACAGGATAGCAACCAGCGGATTATCCACGAGGGTAAATATTTTGTAGCTCTGTGTCCCTACGCCTCACGTTTTGCCTATGAGACCTGGATTGTGCCTAAACGCCATACGGAACATTTTGGCCGGCTGACAGAAGCGGAAGAAAAGGAACTGGCCTGGTTCTGTAAAAAGCTCAGCATGGCTATTGTTCATTCCCTGGACAATCCTTCCTATAATTTTATAATTAATACGGCGCCGGTCAACTCCCTTTACGAGCCGGGCTACCACTGGTATATGGAATTTACTCCTAGAATGCTCGTGGCTGCCGGGGTAGAGGTGGCCACGGGAGTGTACATTAACCCAGTGGCGCCGGAGGACGCCGCCCCCATATTGAGAGAGAGCTGGGACCGGTAAATATTTGTCATTTAAACCAGTGAATAATTTCCCTATAAACATAAATTATGTTATTATGATAGTGCATAACAATAATTTATAGATGTTGGGTAGAATATTTCAGAGAGGAGGGTGAGTATATGCCGGAGGAATTTAAACCAGGATGTCAGAGACCGCCAATTAAGAAAACGAATGTGGAGACAGATATTGCTGCCGGGCCGGTAGTGAAGGAGGCGAAAAAATCTATGGTAAAAGTGGGGAAACCAGCCCCCGACTTTACAGCCCCAGCCTTTCATCAGGGTAAGTTCGTGAATATTGGATTATCCGAACTCAAGGGGAAATGGGTAGTATTATGTTTCTACCCGGGGGATTATACCTTCGTCTGAGCTACAGAAATTGCAGCAGTTGCTGCGAAATACCCTGAATTTCAGAAATTAGGCGCAGAAGTGCTGTCTGTAAGTGTTGACAGCGTTTTCGTACACAAGATGTGGAATGACAATGAACTATCCAAGATGATCGGACATGATATCCCATTCATGATGTGTTCCGACCAGGATGGGAGCATCGGTAAGGCCTATGGTATATATGATGAAGACAGTGGCGTGGAGACCCGGGGCAGATTTATAATTGATCCCGATGGGATTATCCAGGGATTTGAAGTCCTTACCCCGCCGGTGGGACGCAATGTCAAGGAGTCACTTCGTCAACTGCAAGCCTTCCAATTAGTAAGAGCTTCAGGTGGTACCGAAGCCACTCCTTCAGGTTGGAAACCAGGCAAGCAGACTTTGAAGCCCGGCCCGGACCTGGTTGGCAACGTTTGGCAGGTCTGGAAGGTGGAGCAGGCTTTCGAAGATTAGATAGTACCAGAATTCCCGGGTGGTAACACCAGAGGGGGAATTTAGATGGAGGAAAAGAAGCCCTGGTACAAAATCTGCCCGCCGTGAATGTTAATTTATATTCTGCTGGCAGCAGTAATCGGGTTATTTGCCTTGATTAAGTATTTGTTTTTATAAAACTTTGGAATTGTCATTGTTGACAGCCCCTGAAGGCCAGGCCTCCCGGGGCTATTTTGTATACAAAAAAAAGAGCCACTGGATATTGTGGCGCTCCAGGGCTATTTCATAGCTGTGTAAATCTATTGATTAATAGTAATGACCTTAGTGTTGTTGTCCCAGCCGACTTGCAGCCCCAAAGACTCGGAAAGGAACCTCAAGGGAAGCAGTGTCCTGTTCCCGATAATCCGCGGCGGGACGTCAAGCGTATACGCCCGGCCGTTCACGTAGGCTGTTTTATTGTTTATCTTCAGGTCGATATGCGTATTACCCCTATCTACAGAAACGTCGCCCGGGGGGATCCATTTGGTCGTGCACCCCAGGGCGTCCGCGATCTTTCTGACAGGCACCAGAGTGCGGCCGTCTTCAATAACCGGCGGTACGTCAAAATCGATCCAGCTGTCGTTTACCAAAACATTTATTTGATTATATCCATTAGGCGGAGGATTTCCGCTTAAACTACCGCCGACCACCAGCCCGCGCTCACCGGCATTGTAGATTCCGGTCATTGATATAGAAAAGCTGCCTTCTCCGGCTCCCGCCGGTATGGGTACGGAGACATCAAAAGAGTACCCGTGACAAGGCGTTTCTAAATATGCTTTGTGGTTCTCATTAACACCATCTACATTAACGGTTACGTTCAGGTGCGCCCCCCAACCAGAGGTAATACTGGCCGAACCGGAGACGTGGAGTTGCCCGGTCCCTAACTTGCCGCTCAAGGTACGCTCTGTGGTAAAACCAGAACTGTCCGCCGAGTCTGTGATCGAGGCGCCGCTGATATTATAGATAATCTGCATGCCATTAAAAGGTTCAGCGGGATAGATTCCGCTACCGGGACCGCCCGACCCCCCTGGTGTCTCATATACCTCAATTTCTTCATCCCAATCAATTGCATCCAAATCAGATATTCCCTCAATTTCGTCCCAATCAATATCATCCCAAGAATCTGGAATGCCGCCCTCAGTCTCAGAAACTGTTTTACCTCTTATTTCAGTGGCCAGAACAGAGTTATCGCTAAGGTAGGCCTTTTCCAGGTAACCATAAAAACGACCGTTATCAGCCATCAAGACATCAGACAATTTGTTTGAGGCCAGGGAATAGCAGGTGTGAAAATAAGCGTACTCAAAATCAAAATGAGCGTCCTGCCAGAGCTCCATGTTTTCCCGGCGCTCTGCTTCGGGCAATCCTTTCCAGCTTTGCGGCCAGCCGATTTTTTCCGCCAGCTTCTCTTGGGCCCACTCCTTAATATCGCCGGGTGTAATATCACCGTCATAGGTCGCTACCGTGCCGGAAACATTGGGGTCCCCGTGGCCAAACCAGGCCAACGCTTTGGTAGCCGGGTCTTTGATAATCCTTTCAATATCGGTGGTGAGGCCGATTTCAATAAATTCAACCTCATAACCCAGGTCCCTCATTTTATTTGCCTGGGCCTGGATGACCGGATCCAGGTCCTGCCGGACATTTACCTCTCCGAAGGCGGAGCGGAGCAGGGTTGAATACCAGGCAGGCTCAATATCGCCTATAACTATGTAGGCTTTGCCCGCACTGGCAAAAGCAGGTCCCTGCAGCCAACAACTGCCAATAATCAGGCCAAAAAAAATGACAGCTAAAGTAACAACCCGTCCATAATTTGCGTGGTTTTTAAACATACTGATCCCCCCTTTGCTAACTTACATATAATATATTTGAAAATAACTGCTGGAACAATGAGGTGGTGTTAACTGGCAATGACAAAAGATGGCACGAATCATGCCAACTTTTTTGCAAACGTAAAAGGGAGTCCAATGCTTTGTAAGAGTGGGGTTTATGAGGGAGGAGGTACTGACACTGCTTGAAAAGAAATCCATAAACAATTTTGAATAGAAGGAATTCCCGGTGGGGATCCAACATTTATCACTTAAATGCAATTAAAGTTACTTCAAACTAGCCCCAGGAGCTGCTGCGCGTTTTCACCCAGTATTCTGGCAATGGCCGGCCGGGAAATGGGCAGGTTCTTTATGGTTTCAATGCTCTTTTTAACATCCATAACAGTTGTTTTTCTATTAGCCAGGTTGATTATAGGAGAAGGCCAGTCAGTGCCAAAAATGAATTTATGAGCAAACCGTTCCATATCTGGGAAGATTTCTATGAGATTTTTAGGGGGCAGGCCGGAAATGTCAATATAAACATTCCTGTGCAGGCGGGCCATGCACATAGCTTCATCAAACCACGGGCCGCGACCCCCGTGCGCCATAATGATTTTCAGATTAGGGAAGTCCACAGCCACATCATCAAAATATAGCGGATTTCCATATTTTGTACGGGAATTGACAAATATCGACGTCCCGGTATGGTAGCTCACCGGTATGTCCAGCCTTTCAGCGACAGCATACAGAGGGTACAGAATATGGTCATTGGGGTAAAAATGATGATAGGGGGGATAGAGCTTGAGCCCCTTGAAACCGTGGTTTAAGCATAAGTCCTCTAGTTTTTCACCCATATTAGGATGGCGGTGAGGGTCCAGCGTGCAAAAAGGTATTAATCGCGGGCTCACCTGGCAAAAAGCCTCTACTGCTTCATTCATATGACTGCCGTTTGATAGAGTCTTGCTCCCAGCTAAAATAACAGCGTAATCCAGCCCCAGCTGATCCATCAATTGTAGATAATTATGCGGGTTACTGTACTTATTGCAGAAAGCCAGCATATCTTCTCTAGTAGGGTAAGCGCTGGACAATAATTCAATAATACTCGTTGTGTTGATCTCGAGTTCGGTAAGGTGCACATGGAAATCGATGATAGTCAATTATAAAACACCACCAGTTCATAATAATGGGATGATAAAACTTGTTCTTCATTATTTATATTTAATATTACCATCCGAAAGGTATTTTTCCAAAACAATATTAATAAAAATAAAAGGATCCCCGGCATTATTTCAATACCAGGGATCCGCGCTAAAAAATTTTACCGCAAAGAAATAAACTTATGACCGTGCGGATTAATAAATTCGGGAGGAGAATAGAGGCTATTCTTCAAGCTGGGCTTTAAACTCATCTAAACCAATCCGCTCGATAAACTTGCCCAGCCGCTCGTGTTTTTTGGCGCCCTCGGCATAGACCTTAATAATCTTATCGATTTTTTCCATGACCTGTTCTTCATCCAGCCCATCATAAAGAATCTGGGCAATGCGTGGCGTAACGCCGCCGTTTCCGCCCGCCATCAATCTAAATCCTTTCGACATGCCCATTACACCCACATCACGGAAATGGTTTTCCCCGCAGGAATTGGCGCAACCGCTTACACCCATTTTGAATTTACTGGGCAGCTCAAGGCCGTGATAACGTTCGTCCAGTTTTAATCCCAAGCCAACGGAATCCTGTTGTCCCCGTTTGCAAAAAGTAGTGCCCGGGCAAAACTTGATGCTGCGTACACATAGCCCAATGGCGGCGCCGGGTTTAATGCCCAGTTCCTGCCAGACATTGTCCAGATCTTCTTCCTTTAAACCCACAATCGCCAGGCGTTGGGCAGAGGTAAGCTTTAGCGCCTGGGCATTATATTTTTCTGCAACATCCGCTATTTTTCTCAACACAGCCGGAGTCACCAACCCACCGGGCATATGAGGAACCACAGCAAATGTTTCCTTATCCCGCTGCAGCACTGCGCCCTTGTCCAACAAATCCTTTGCAGCCATTACTGATCATCCTCCCTTAAGGTAATATAATTTATACTTTATCCTTTAACTAAAAACCCATTATTTCAAGTGGTGTCGGAGGCGTAACTTGAACCCGCACGGTCACTGTGTTTGGAACCTTGAATATGTAATTAATCCCATCGCAGGAACTAAGGATATATTATCTTTTAATTTTTTGGTAGTCAACCGTTATACGCCGGTCTAATTTCATCCCCCCATATTTTGTTGTTTATATATTTCCCTGACATTTATAAAATATGATCCGGGCAAATAACATATATAGATACATATTGACACATTTCGATATGAGGCATATTATAAAACATATCGAAAAAGTTGAATGTGAGGTGCGCATATGGATAAAATTTATATAGAAGGTTCCAGGGTATTCAAAGCGTTAGGCGACCCCAGAAGGGCGATGATTGTTGATATGCTCTCCTGTGGAGAATTATGCGCCTGTAAGATTTTGGAGAAGTTTGCCATGTCCCAGTCCACCCTCTCACATCATATGAAACTGTTATGCGAGTGTGGTTTGGTTGTGGGACGAAACGAGGGAAAATGGACGTATTATTCTCTCAGTGCCGATGGCATTGCCAGAACAAAGCAATTCTTCTGCGACATCACTTCCGACAAGGAAAATTGCATTTGCAAAGAATTGAATCCGGATCAATGCAGTTGTAATGTAAATGGCAGATGTAATGTAAATGACTGAATGAAACAGAAATTAGAGGTGGTTGTACGGTGTTAATATTTACATGGCTTAACAATCAATTGCTCAAGATGCAATGGCTGTACGATCTGGTGCAAAATTTTGTAGAGCAGGTTTTGGGGCTTAGTATCCAGGATAGGCTGGGCGGCAGTATTCATTTTTTCATATACGATGTGGTGAAAATATTTATACTGCTTTCTGTGCTTATTTTTACAATATCCTATGTCCAAAGCTTCTTTCCCCCGGAGAGAACGAAAAGAATATTAGGCGGCTACAAGGGGATTACAGCAAATATTTTCGGAGCTTTGCTGGGCACCGTCACGCCCTTCTGCTCCTGCTCGTCGATACCGTTGTTTATTGGATTTACCAGCGCCGGCCTGCCACTCGGGATTACATTCTCATTTTTGATTTCATCTCCGCTGGTAGATCTGGCATCTATAATTCTTATTGCCAGCATCTTTAACTGGAAGATAGCCATCGCCTATGTTGTGGTCGGGCTTATTCTTGCGGTGATCGGAGGGACCATCATCGGCAATGCTAAACTTGAAAATCATGTAGAGTCTTTTGTTTACAGCAATGCAATGGTCGATATGGATCAAGAGGCCTTGACCGTAAAAGAGCGGCTTGATTATGCCAAAGAACAGGTGCTTAATATTGTCAAAAGAGTATGGCTCTATATCTTGATTGGTGTCGGGATAGGCGCCGTCATTCATAACTGGATACCGGAAAATGTCATATCTGCGGTGCTGGGGCAGGATAAGTGGTATTCCGTACTTGTTGCCACGTTAGTAGGAGTTCCAATGTATGCGGATATCTTTGGCACGTTGCCCATAGCTGAAGCATTAGTCTATAAGGGGGTAGGTTTAGGCACTGCGCTTTCCTTCATGATGGCGGTGACCGCACTTTCCCTTCCTTCGTTAATCATGCTTAAAACGGCGGTTAAAATAAAGCTTTTGGCTATCTTCTTTGCAGTTGTAACTTTAGGTATTATTATCATTGGATATACATTCAATGTGTTTGGGTATTTGCTAATGTAATATAAGAACATAAAGCATAAGAATAGGAGGACAAATTAAATGATTATTAAAATTTTAGGAACAGGCTGCGCAAACTGTAATAAATTGGAGCAAAATACAAGAAAGGCTGTAGACGAGCTTGGACTTGCCGCGACTGTTGAGAAAGTGCAGGACTTGAAAGCGATCGCCAGGTATGGTGTCATGAGGATACCGGCTTTAGTGATTGATGAGGAAATAAAAGTTGTCGGCAAGGTCTTAAAGGTTGAAGAAATAAAAGCGTTATTAAAATAATCAAAGCTCATTAGAGGAGGATGTATTTTATGAGAATGTTAGAAGAGTTTTTCCCGGAATTTACACAAAAGCTGGATGAGATCGATCAGCTTTATCAAGAAAAAAGAATGATTGACGAAAAAACATATCAATTTATCTGCTTTGCTCTTTCTATTAAAGGTCGTTCTAAGCCTTGTGTGCTCAAGCATTTCAAAGGCGCCTTAGAAGCCGGCGCAACGGTCAAGGAATTATCTTATATCTTTGCCTTGACCATGCGTGAAGCAGCAGGCGCGGATGACTGCTGGACTCACGATGTTCTCGGAGATTGGGAAGAAATTGTTGCCGGCAATATAAGTTGCGACTGTAAAAAGTAAATAGCTTAACTCTGTGGGGGGCCACGTATTTTGAAAAACAAAGAAGAAGTTAGAGATTTTATCAGAAAAAACTATTCCAGGGTTGCCCTGCAAGGTTCTGCAGGAGGGTGCTGCAGTGGTGGCTGCAGCTGCAACGGCCCACAGGTAAACATTAAGGAGGCAGCCCTTAATATCGGTTATTCTGCAAGCGACTTCAAAGATATACCTGTTGAAGCCAATATGGGATTAGGATGCGGCAATCCAATCGCTATTGCGGCCCTTAAAGAAGGTGAAGTGGTACTTGACCTGGGCAGCGGCGGCGGATTTGATTGTTTTTTAGCCAGGAAGCAGGTGAAGGAGACCGGGTCCGTCATCGGGGTGGATATGACTCCGGAAATGATTAAGCTTGCCAGGCAAAATGCTGAAAAAAGCGGCTATAAGAATATTGAATTCCGGTTGGGAGAAATTGAGCACATACCGGCTGCGGATGGATCTGTTGACGTCATAATATCAAATTGTGTTATCAATCTGTCATTGGATAAGCAGCAGGTTTTTAATGAAGCATACAGGGTGCTTAAACCCGGCGGGCGGATATCAATATCGGATGTTGTTGCCACAGCAGCATTGCCGGAAAGTATCAAGAATGATCTTGCCAGTATGGCCGGCTGTATAGCAGGAGCTGAGTATGTGGAAAACATCAGAATCATGCTTCAGAATGCCGGTTTTGAAAACATCCGCTTGTTTCCTAAAGATAACAGCAAAGAGATTATCAAAAGCTGGGTTCCCGACAAAAACGTAGAAGAATTTGTGGCGTCTTATATGATTGAAGCAGAAAAATGCAGCTAGCTGAGCAAAGAAGATTTGTAATCCCGTAGACCAGTAAAAAATAATGTTGAACCTGCACATAAAAATGCAGGTTTTTCTTCGTTTGATGTATAAAAAGAAAATGTATTGCCTGGATATTAGAGGGTAAATTGGATCGGCAAGGTGCGGGGTTCAAGCGGGCGCTGTGACGGGTCGATGCTGCTGGAGATGCCAGGTAGAAATATTTTTCTGCGGAGAAAGGGATGGTGTGAAATATGCGAATTAACCGGCGGCTGGCGGGTTCACTAGTTGTTTTATTAGCTAGCTTGTTCACTGTCTGCAGCATAATTGTTGCGCCCGGGGTGGTCAAGGCGTACGCAACTTCGCATGCCGCGGCGCAACTGCCGGCGATAGTAAAAGGAATGAGCCTGGAGGAAAAAGTAGGGCAGATGTTTATGCCCGATTTTCGCCAGTGGGACGGTAAAGATGTTACGGAGATTAACGAGGAAATTGTCCAGGCCATCGGGCAGCATCATCTTGGCGGGGTGATTCTCTTCCGGGAGAACCTGGTGGACACCGGGCAAACTGCCCGGTTGGTGGATCAGCTGCAGCAGGCCGCCGGCGCCATTCCTCTTTTGATTGGCGTCGACCAGGAAGGCGGGGTGGTCAACCGCCTGCAGTCCGGGACAGTAATGCCGGGGAATATGGCCCTGGGGGCCACCCGTTCCACTGAGGCCAGCCGCCGCGTGGGGCAGGCAATCGGTGCGGAACTGCGCGCCCTGGGGATAAACGTCAATTTTGCTCCAGATGTTGATGTTAATGTTAACCCGGACAATCCGGTGATCGGAGTGCGTTCTTTCGGTTCTGACCCCCAGTTGGTCTCTGAACTGGGAGTGGCATATATACAGGGGCTGCATGATGCCGGAGTAGCCGCCACGGCCAAGCATTTTCCCGGCCACGGCGATACGGCTGTAGATTCCCACCTGGGGCTGCCGTCGGTCCTACATGACCGTGCGCGTCTGGACGCGGTAGAGTTAAAACCTTTCCAGGCGGCCATCAACGGTGGGGTTGATCTGCTCATGACGGCCCATGTAACTTTTCCGGCTATCGATTCATCGATGGTTATCTCCCGCCTGGATAACACCCCCATCTATGTGCCGGCGACTTTATCCGCCCCGGTACTGACCGGGTTAATCAGGGATGAATTGGGCTTTACAGGAGTAGTTGTCACCGATTGTCTGCAAATGAAGGCCATTACCGATCACTTTGGTCCGGAAGACGCCGTAATCAGGGCGGTGCAAGCCGGCACGGATATTATTTTGATGCCGTCCGACCTGGGCCGCGCTTATCAAGCCGTGCTGGCGGCAGTTAAAAATGGCGTCATCCCGGAGGCCGCGGTTGATCAATCTGTGACCAGGATACTGGCGCTGAAACTGAAGCTAGGTGTGGCAGAGATTAAAAACGGCGCGCTTCAGCCTGGTAGTGACGTCAGCAGGCCCCTGGAAGATAAAATCAATACCGCTCTGGTCGTTGTGGGATGCGCGCAGCACCGGTCCTTAGAGCAGGAAATAGCCGGGCAGGCGGTAACCTTGCTTAGAAATGAAGGTAATATTTTGCCTTTCCAGCTCAGTAACGGCGACAAGGTAACTCTGCTGGCCCCGTGGCAGGACCGGCTGGAGCTGATGACGCAGAGCCTGGAACAAATTATCGGGGATAAATCGCTGCGGGTAGATGTGCAAGGGTTTGCCTATACGGATATGGCGGCCTTGAACGAGGAACAAAAGGAGGCTATTGACGGCGCCGACTATGTGGTGCTTGGTTCTTCCAGTTACAATGTCGATAGCCGCACCCCCGGTAAAGACTGGACGCCCGACTATGTGTTAAATGCTGTTGAATATTGCCGGGAGCAGGGCAAAGCAGTAGCGGTAATAGCTATCAGGAACCCTTACGACATTATGTATCTACCGGAAGCGCCTGCCTGTATCTGCATTTATGGCCGGGCTGAAGGGCCGGATATCCCGGCGGGGATGATGGCTGTTTTCGGCAAGTTAAATCCGGCCGGCAAACTACCGGTAGCTATTCCCAATACTGCCGGGGGCGAACTCTACCCCCTGGGGTACGGCCTCAACTATAGGCCGGGCGCCGGGGAAAATCTAGCAGGCGAGCCGCGTGTCAGCGTAAAACTAAATGGCCGGCCACTTCCTTTGGAACCGGTTCCTCTTCTGGAAAACGAACGGTTCCTGGTCCCCTTGCGGCTGGTTTTAGAGGCTATGGGAGCGAAGGTAACCTGGTACGGCGATACTGGAACGGCGGTGGCGTGCTTGCCGGGGACAACACTTGTCGTGAACGCCGGATCCCCATATGCCGGGATCAACGGTTGTGAATACCCAATGGAAGTTGCCGCCGGGATCGACAATGAAAGAATAATTGTGCCCCTGGAGGTCATTAAGAAAGCCACCGGCGCGCAATCCGAATGGGATAGCGCGACCCGGTCCCTGGCGCTCTATAAGGAAGACACTAGCGCGGGTTTCCCGCTCCCGTTCCTTGATTTACAGCGCGACGTCCAGAGCCGGCTGGACCAAGCGGATCGGGACCTGGCCGCCGCAGCAGGGGAACTTGCCCAAAGCGGCCTGGACGGGGACGAAGCGCGCCGGATCCTGAGCGGACTGGCGTCCCGCTACCATTACGCTGTAGACTGCTGCACTGTAGATGAGCATGGAAAGATCGTCGCTGTTGAACCCGCTGCCTATCATGAGTTTGCCGGCGCCGATATCAGCGGGCAGGAGCATGTCGGCAGGCTTAAGGAAACCGGGCGTCCGGTCTTAAGCAACGTGTTCACGGCAGTGGAGGGGTTTGCGGCAGTGGATATGCAACGGCCTGTGTTCAGCCAGCAAGGCGAACTGATCGGCTCGGTCAGCATGCTGATCAGCCCGGAACGCTTTTTTTCAAGTTTTACTGTCCCGGATATGCAGGGGGAGCGCCCGGAAATGATGATCATGCAGAAAGACGGGGATATCCTTTATGATACCGAGAGCTCACAAACCGGTCGCAATACCTTTACAGACCCCCTTTATCAGGATTACGCCGGATTGACAGAGTTGGCCAAAAGGGTAGTTGCTGATAAAGCTGGGGTAGGGACATATGCCATCCCGGAGCAGCAGCTGCAAAAACAGGCGGCCAAAAGGTCGGTTTGGACTACGGTGGGTCTGCACGGCACGGAATGGCGGCTGATTGTAAATTACGCGGCGGATAGTAATATCTAGGTGGGGGACCTCAGAGATAGGATATGCGGTATCGAAAAATGGCCAACAAAAAAGATTTTAAGTTGGAAATAGCCAGCATTGAAGACGCGACAAATTATGTGCGTGATTTATTAAAAAAATACAAATGCGCCGATCGTGACAGGGCGCAAGCAGAACTCTTTACGGAAGAGGCGGTTGTCTACTGGGCAAAAGCCGCCGCTGCCGGCGATACTTTTCAAATCGCGCTGCGCAAGCGTTTTAAGACCATAACTATATCCCTGTCTTACCGGGGAGCGCCGGCCGACCCGCTGTCCCCGCCTGAGGAAGATGAGGATGATGAATTCAGCTTCATCGGCCAGAATATTTTAATCGGGCTGTCGACGGTCAGCTACAGCTATGAAAACGGCTATAATACGGTTAACTTTACGTTGAAAGAAAAAGGGATGAATCCTCTTGCCGCCATTGTTCTAGCTCTGGGGGCGGCCGTAATCTGCGGACTGTCCGTGAACTACTTCGCCCCCGCCCTGCAGAAAGTCCTGTCGGCCTCAATATTGACCCCCTTGAGCGACGCTTTTTTCGGATTGCTGAGCGGGATCGTCATTCCCTTTCTCTTTATGTCGGTAATTGCCAGTATATTTAACATGGAAAATATCGCCCAGATGAAACGCGTTTTCCGCATACTCTTTAGCTGGTTTGCAGGAATGACGGCTGTGTCGGGGGTAATTACCGCGCTGGCGGGTATGATTTGTTTTCCCCTGCAAGACGGCAGCGCCGCCGCAGGCGCCAGTGAGGGGATGTGGACACAGATTGCCGCAATGTTGTTTGATATTGTACCTTCAAATATGTTTAAGTCCTTCTTAGACAGCAATACTTTGCAAACAATCTTCCTCGCCGCCATTATGGGTATTGCCATGCTTGCCATGAAAGAGCGTTTTCCCATTTTAACCAAAGTTATAACTGAGCTAAACCTGATTTTTTCTACTTTGTTGGACGCCGTTTGTTCCCTGATGCCCTGGGTGATCTTTATTTGTATTTTCAACATGCTGCTGACGGGGGACGGCGTGGCGCTCCTCAGTTCTTTTGGTGTTGTAGCGCTCATATGCGCGTGTTTTGCAGTATTGGCTTTCCTCGGCCTGGCCAGCGTGGCTGTCATCGAAAAGAAAAACCCGGTAAGCTACATCAAAACAATCGGCGCTATCTTGCTGATTGCCATATCTACCGCCAGCTCCAGCGCCACCTTTGCGCCTCACACCATGATTGCCACCACAAAACAGGGTATTCGCGATTATTTGGTTAAATTCACCATACCTGCAGCCGCGCTTTTTTTAAAACCCTTTATGGTGCCCGTCTTGTTTTTGACGACTTTATTTGTAGGTAGTCTATACGGGATCAACTTTGGTACGGCGGATATTGTGTCCATGATCCTGCTTTGCATAATTATCGCTGTTGCGGCGCCACCCTCGCTGGGTATGGGGGCCTTTCTCTTCACGGTTGTATTCAAGAAATTCGGCATCCCGCTCGAAGGCCTGGCGCTAGCGGCGAGTCTTTATATATTTTTTGACTACCCGATGACTACCGGCGATATGTTTTTCATGAATATCAGCATGCTGCATACGGAGCACTGGCTGCGGCTGAAAGATAGAAAGGAAACCGCCGGGGTTCCCACCTCGCTTTGATGATTAAAATGTCGCAAAACCCGCTATAAATTTGGCGGTATGTAAGGACGGTATCAAAAAATGGCCAACAAAAAAGATTTTAAGCTGGAAATAGCCAGCATTGAAGACGCGACAAATTTTGTGCGTGATTTATTAAAAAAATACAAATGCGCCAGCCGTGACAAGACGCAAGCAGAACTCTTTACTGAAGAGGCGGTTGTCTACTGGGCAAAAGCCGCCGCTGCGGGCGATACTTTCCAAATTGAGCTGCGCAAGCGGTTTAAAACTATAACCTTATCCTTGTCTTACCGGGGAGCGCCGGCCAATCCCCTGTCCCCGCCTGATGAAGATGAGGATGATGAATTCAGCTTCATCGGCCAGAATATTTTAATCGGGCTGACGACGGTCACCTATAGCTATGAAAACGGCTTTAATGTGGTTACCTTTACTTTGAAGGAAAAAGGGCTGAACCCTGTCGTAGCCATTGTCCTGGCCCTCGGCGCCGCCGTAATCTGCGGGCTGGCCGTGAACAGCTTTGCTCCTTTTATGCAGAATGTCCTATCTGCCTCAATATTGACTCCTTTGAGCAACGCTTTTTTCGGATTGCTGAATGCGATCGTCATTCCCTTTCTCTTTGTGTCTGTAATTGCCAGTATATTTAACATGGAAAATATCGCCCAGATGAAACGCATTTTTCGCATACTCTTTAGCTGGTTTGTGGGAATAACGGTTGTGTCGGGAGTAATTGCCATGCTGGCCGGGATTATTTTTTTCCCCCAGCAGGGTGGCGCCGCTGCCAGCGCCAGTGAGGGAATCTGGGCGCAGATTGCCGCAATGGTGTTTGATATTGTGCCTTCAAATATATTTAAATCTTTTTTAGATAGCAATACCTTGCAAACGATCTTCCTCGCCGCCGTTATGGGTATTGCCATGCTTGCCATGAAAGAGCGTTTTCCCATTTTAACCAAAGTTATAACTGAGCTAAACCTGATTTTTTCTACCTTGTTGGACGCCATTTGTTCCCTGATGCCCTGGGTGATCTTTATTTGTATTTTCAACATGCTGCTGTCAGGGGACGGCGGGGCGCTCCTTAGTTCCCTTGGCGTAGTCCTGCTGATCTGTGTCTGTTTTGCAGTCATTACAGTGCTATGCCTGACAAGCATTGTTTTCATTGAAAAGAAAAACCCGGTAAGCTACATCAAAACTATCGGCTCTATCCTGCTCATTGCCGTATCTACCGCCAGTTCAAGCGCTACCTTTGCGCCTCATACTATGATTGCCACCACCAAACAGGGCATTCGTGACTATCTGGTTAAATTCTCTATACCTGTGGGCGCCCTGTTTTCCAAACCTTATGTGGTGCCGGTCTTATTTTTGATGACTTTATTTGTGGGCGGCTTTTACGGGATCAGTTTTGGCACGGCGGACATAGCGGCAATGGTCCTGCTTTGCATAATTATGTCCGTGGCCGTGCCGCCCACGCAGGGTATGGGTCCCTTTCTTTTTACGGTTGTATTTAAGAGGTTCGGTATCCCGCTCGAAGGCCTGGCGATGGCGGCAAGTCTTTTTATTCTATTCGATTACCTAATTACCACCGGCAATGTGTTTTCCATTAATATCAGCATGCTGCATACAGAGCACCGGCTGCGGAAGACAAGTCAGGAGGAAACGGCGAAATTTTCTGCCTCAAGTTAAGGTGACGCAGCGTTGAGGGCGCCAGGGGTGTCATAGGGACGTATCAGTTAATGGGTTTATATTGCAGGACAATGTTTTAGAAGGGACTTCTTCAAGGGCGATGGTAGTACATAAGGGAAAACTTTATGTATCTACTGTTAACGAAATAAATCTGTTAACGAAATAAATCCAAGTCCAACTCCAATGCTGTATAACAGCTTAGACCCTGAGTTCTATCCCTGGGAGCCGGTTTTCAATGCGCCAGGCCTGCCTGATAAAAACCCACAGGGTGCTATAAGTAATATGGCGGTATTTAATAATCGGATTTATGTTGGTGTAAGTAATCCGGATGGGGCACAAAACCATTATAAAAATGTAAGGGATGATTGAAAAAAATGAGTAAACGATTTACGTGCTTGAGGTGGAAAGTATATTCAGTAATGCTTGTGGCGTTGCTCTGTGCGGCGCTTGCCGGCTGTTCAGCCACGCCGGTCACCCAAACTGCTCCCGGCGCCAGTGCGGAAGATGTCCTATATCAGGTGTCAACACTCGGCGCCCTGATGCAGGGAGTATATGACGGGGAAATGGAAGTTGGACAGCTGGTGCAGGAAGGCGACCTGGGCATCGGTACTTTTGAGGCCCTTGACGGGGAAATGGTGGTTTTAGACGGCAGGGTCTACCAGGTGCGGGGAGACGGTCAAGTGCATGAAGCGGCTGATACGGTGAAAACTCCCTTTGCCGTGGTGACCAGGTTCGATCCGGATCAACAGGTGCAACTATCCGGTATTGAGAGCTATGCCCGGTTAAAGGATGAGCTGGATAAACTATGCCCCAGCCCCAATCTGTTTTACGCTTTCAAAGTGGAAGGGACCTTTGGGTATGTGCAAACGCGCAGTGTTCCCCCGCAAGAGAAACCTTATCCGCCTCTGGTAGAGGTAACGGATATGCAGCCGACCTTTGAGTTTCACGACGTAAAGGGTACGCTGGCCGGTTTTTGGTGCCCATCTTATGCCGAGGGTGCAAATATGCCCGGCTATCATCTTCATTTTCTGACGGAAGACCGCGCGGGCGGGGGGCATTTACTGGAGTGCACACTGGCCGAAGGCAGTGCCGCGGTAGATATCACTACCGAATTTCACATGCTCCTGCCGGAAAATGATCATTTCACCCAGGCGGACCTGGGAAGTGTTAAAAAGGTGGATATTGAGCGGGCCGAGCAGTAAATAACATTATAACGGGGGCGGAAGTATACTACTTGCATTCAACCCAGTCAATAAACATCGTGCCTGCGGAACGGTGTTTATTTGCCGCGCGGAAGAACGACAGCAGGATAACAGCAGTTAAAGTGAACCCGCCAAACCATGAAATATCCATTGCAATTCTGCGGGTTTTTAAATAATGCGGGGAAACAAGGTTTCGACTTTGCTCACCCGCGCTGTACCTGCTTTCTTCTTGCTTTCGGGTCGGTGACCCATTCCACATACCCCAGGAAAAGGGAAAGTAGCCATGATATGAAAAAGTACAGCACCGCCACCATAATCAGGGGAAAGAAGGCATCAAAGGTGCGGCTGCGGATAATATCGCTGGCTTTGGTCAAATCCTGCACGGCGATGTAGCCAACTACGGAAGTCATCTTCACCAGGGAAATGAATTCTCCTTTATAGACGGGTATAATTTGCCTTACCGCTTGGGGCAGGACGATGTAGAGGAAAGTTTTTGCTTTGGTAAATCCAGTGGCAATGCCGGCTTCGATTTGTCCTTTGTCCACACTTTCGATACCTGTTCGAAACATCTCGGAGACATAGGCTGCAAAATTCATGCCGAAGGCGATCACTGCAACTAGGACGGGATCAATATTTACGGAAGCAAAAACGATATAGAATATAATCATTAAGAGGATCAGCACGGGAGTGCCGCGCAGAATAGAGATATAGATTTTGGCTGGCTGTTGGAGAGCCTTGTTTTGCGACATGCGCATAAAGCAGATCAGAGCGCCCAGCAGTGTGCCGAGGAAGGTTGCCAGGAGCGAAATGATTACCGTTACTTTTAGCCCGCTGACGATCAGCAAATAACGGTTTTCCAGGATTATGTTGTTGTAGAAACTATCGCCGGCCTTTGATAGAAAGGATGCTTTTTTCCCGGCGGCAGCGTCGCCGTCGTTGGCCGCAATATTTGACTTGAGGGCGATGACAGCTGTTTTAAAATCCATGTACGGGTCGGAAAAATCAATTTGCTGCTGTCTCTCTTTTGTAATGGCAATACCGTCGGTAATTATGTCAACTTTTCCGGAAGCGAGGGCAATCACCAGGGCGGAAAATTCCATAGTCTTGATTTCGAGCCTTAACCCCTCGTGTTGTGCAAACCGTTGCAGCATTTCAATATCAAAACCAACATATTTACCGTTCATATATGCCACATGAGGTAAATCCGCCACTGCAACCCCCAGAACAACTTCTTCCCCGGTCTCAGGGTATTTAAATTCAGGCATTTCTGCCTTTTCGGGATCATCTTCAAACCAGCGCTGATACATCTCATCGTAAGCGCCGTCAGCTCTAATAGTTTTTAAATAGTTGTTAAACTTCTCCCGAAGTAATGGGTTGTTTTTGTTGAACCCCACGCCCAGGGGATTTGTTAAGGCGTCATCCGTAAGGATTCCCAGTTCCGGATTGTTCTTAAGCAATACTTTCGCTGATGTTAAATCATAAAAAGCCACGTCAGCTTTTTTATTTTTCAGGGCTAAAACCATGTCGGTAGGGCTGTCAAAGCGTTTAATCTCCGCACTGGGGTAGTGGCTGGCGACAAAAGCGTCGTGAATGGTTCCTGTATATACCGCCACTCTCTTGCCGTCTATATCATCCAGCGATACCATTTTGCCGCCATTTGCTACTGTGTCCGGGGCCTTTTTGACCAGCATCACCTGGGCGCTGGCAAAAACAGGCTGGCTAAAATTGATTGATTTTTTGCGTTCTTCGGTATTGGTCAATGTGAACGCCAAATCTATTTTGCCTGATTGCAGGGCCGGGATCAATGCGGCAAACTTCATGTCGGAAAACTCCACCGGTTTGCCCAGCCCGATCGCAATCCTGCGGGCGAGTTCACTATCAAAGCCTGTGATTCTCCTGTTTTCATCAGTAAAGCAAAAAGGTTCCCGGGTAGCGTTCACGCCAATTTTTAGAGTTGTTCCATCTGTAGGCGCAGTAAGCTCAACTTGTTCATAAGGGGATAAGTCCTCCTTAATCCAACGTTCACACATGTCTTCCAATGTCCCGTCGCTTATTAGTCCGGCAATAATTTCGTCTACTGCCGCAAGCAGTTCATCATTGCCTTTCCTTACTCCGATGGCTATGTCCTCTTTTCCCAACGGTTCAGGCAGATACCACATGTCCGGATTATGCTTCGTCACATTTATTGCTTCTGTATAGTCCATAACCACAGCCTCAATCTGTCCTGCTTTCAATGCGGCTACGGCGTCCATGACATCATCAAAAATTTTGACGTCTGCGCCGGGGAACCTGGCCCTGGTCATTTGCTCTCCGGTTGAGCCGGTCATGACACCGATTTTGGCCTCACTGGCGTCATCCAGTTTCGTGATTATTTTTTCTGATTTGCCGCATCCCGCCGGAATAACAGCTATCATTAAACAGATAAAAAACAGAACAGCAGCCTTCCTCATCAATCATACCTCCTGTCACTATTGCGCCATATACCACGTATACCAATTGGGTCGGGATTTCTGGCAAGTTTTCAATGAGACGCCCCTTTAACGTTTATGGATAGTATGTTTTTGTCGTTTTCGTACTTGTACTGGATGCCGGCGCTGCGGCTTTGAATAAGCTTGAGCCCGATGTCATCGTCGTGTACACTTGCTTCAAGCGGATTAACCGGCGCCCCGGCAGCTACGCACAAAAACTCCACCTGTCCGGTTTTTTCGGAATAAGCCAGACGGAGTTCAATATCGGAAAAATCTGTTTGTAGCAGCAGTACCTCCTCCACCAGCAGCAGTACATTGTCACAAACTCGCCGTGGCAAAAAATGTTTATTGCAAAAAGTTTCAATTTCTGCGTTCATGGCATAGAGGTCATAATTGGGGCTGTCGATATGATAATGATAACTGCGCACCCTGTTTATAAAAGAGCTGGTTTTTTCTTTTTGCGGGTTATCAAAGATCTGCTCAGGTGGGCCATCTTCGTAAATTACGCCTTCGTCCATATAAAACACCCGGGTGGATATGTTGCGGGCAAATTCCATTTCATGGGTAACAACCAGCATGGTCATACCGTCTTTGGCCAGACGGCGGATCACCGCCAATACTTCGCTTACCGTGGTGGGGTCAAGGGCTGAAGTTGGTTCGTCGAACAGTATAACCTCCGGCTCCATAGCCAGGCAGCGGGCTATGGCTACTCTTTGTTTTTGCCCGCCGGAAAGCTCATCTGGGAAATTATTCGCTTTTTCCGCCAGCCCCACCAGCTTTAATAGTTCAAATGCTTTGCTGCCGGCTTCTGATTTGCTTTTGCCAAGCAGTTTTACCGGCCCAATGGTGAGGTTTTCCAGCACCGAAAGATGTGCGTACAGATTAAAAGATTGAAAGACCATACCCATCTTTTGGCGTATTTTTGGCACATTGGTAGTTTTCGCCAAAAGATCAATATTGTTAATATAAATGCTGCCGCCGCTGGGCTTTTCCAGCAGGTTAAGGCAGCGTAATAAAGTGCTTTTTCCAGTACCGGAAGGACCTATGATGGTTATTATCTCGCCCTTGTGAATTTCAGCGTTTATATCCTTCAGCACGGTGAGATCGCCATAACTCTTGCTCAAGTGTTTTATCTTAATCATGCGCCAACACCTTCTTTTACGCGTTTTATTTTCGTAGTTCAACCGTACATTCAGTTCAGTTGACTTTCATCTGATGCTTACTGAGGGGATGAATTCAGTAAGGATGAACTAATCATTGGAAGGTTTTTCTTTAGATTGCTTAAGATTTGCCATCAGCGCTTTTCATGACCAGTTTAAGGACATTGACGTTATCATCACGGGTGTACGAGATTTCATTGGTGAACCCTTTGATCAGGCGGCGGCTGATTTCATCAAAGGATTCATTTTCAATAATGTTACCGTCGGGGGCGGTATAACGGAGATATATTTCCTTTTCACCTGTGTTTTCATTATATCTGACGGTTATAGCAATCCGATCAGTTTGCCTGGCGCCGGCGGTAATATAAACTATCAGTTCTTCGATGACCAGGTTGATATTGTCTTTCTCCTGTTTGGTAAGGTCATATTTTTGACAATAATCAGTTAACATTCTAACAAACTCGTAAATATCGATATCGATTATTTGCGACGCATATTCTAGAACCTTCAGCTTGTTTATAAATGCTCTGGTTTTTTCCCGCTGGGGGTTGTTGAAAATTGCCTCCGGCGTGCCCTTTTCATAGATGCCCTTCTCGTCCATATAAAAAATCATGCTGGCGATATTTTTGGCAAAATTCATCTCATGGGTGACAATGACACAGGTCATGCCGCTTTTGGTCAGCTTGCGGATTACGGACAGCACTTCGTCAACCATAGTCGGGTCCAGGGCGCTGGTCGGTTCGTCAAAAAGTATTATTTCCGGACGCATGGCCAGACAGCGCGCTATGGCGGCTCTCTGTTTCTGTCCGCCGGAAAGTTGATCGGGCATGTAGTCGGCGCGGTTGGCGATGCCGACCATTTTCAGATATTTAAACGCTTCGGCGATGGCTTGTTTTTTGGGTATTTTAAAGATATTTACCGGCGCCAGGATCACGTTTTCCAGGATGGTTTTATGGGAAAAAAGGTTAAAGCTTTGATATACCATACCCATTTTTTGCCGTACCCGGTCAATGCCGGCGTCCTTTTTGGTGATATCTACCCCGTCAATGATAATCTCACCCGAGTCAGGCTGTTCCAACAAGTTCAGACAGCGGATCAATGTGCTTTTACCGCAGCCCGAGGGGCCGATAATAACTATAACATCGCCCCGGTTAATTTCTGCGCTGACGTTTTCAAAAACCAGGTTATCACCATAGCTTTTCTTTAAATTCTTGATCGAGATCACTGGCTACACCTCTTCAACCTTATAATCAACCTCTGCCTGCAAGTGTTTGTCGCGTTCAAAAAACCAGAAAAGTAAATTGGCAAATACACCGATCAGCAGGTAGGCTACCGCGCTGATTATTAAAGACATATACGGATCCATAGATCTGCTCGTAATCACCTGACTGGCTCTGGTCAGGTCATTAATGGCCAGAAAGCCCACTAAAGAGGTCTCCTGCAGGGTAATAATCAACTGGTTTTTATATGTAGGCATTGCGTGTTTTACGGCCTGAGGCAGAGTGATCAGGTGGAACACCATGAATCTGTTCATGCCCAACGTGCGGCCTGCTTCAATTTCGCCGGGGTTTACGGCTTTAACTGCTGTATACATGATTACAGCTATATAGGAACCGGTCTTCATCGAAAAGGCGGTAATCGCCAGGATGACAGTATCTATGTCGGTATTTGAAAAAAGCATGTAAACAAAGATCAACAGCAAAACCAGGGTTGGCAGCCTGATAAACAAATTAGCTAACAAATCTACTATTCTTGCGGCGATCCGGGATTTGCCCAGCTTGATTTTGCAAAATACAGCCCCCAGTACCGTGCCGATTAAGAATGTGGCAAAGGTCATATACAGGGTCAGGCCAAAACCTTTCAGGAGGAATAGATATCGATCTTCATATATCAGGTTAATGTAAAAAGAGTTTTGCACAGCCTGCAAAAATGCGTCCACTGTTTACAATCCCCCGTTCTTTAATTTTCCTTTTGATAGTCGGTGGTATTTACAATAAATACAATATCTTTCACCCAAACGCAGTCGCTCATCGTGACGTTACCGCCTTTTTCCAGATCAGTTTTTATTTCTAATGAATCTGGGGAGGCAAGGAGGTCAACCTTGCCGAAGCACAAATCTAATAATGCCTGCTCATAGCTACCAATCGGATAAAATTCGATCCTGGCGCCGATACTGTTGGCAAAGTGAGTTGTTAATTCAACATCCGCTCCTTCCCATCGATTGGTTTCTGTATTCAAGAATGAGACCGGTTCCCAGTCTTCATATATTAAAACCCTCAGTACCTTGTCGCCGGCCCCGGTATTTTCCACCGGTCTGCTTGTAAACTGATGTTTAGAGCATTCTGCGGTGCGTTCTAAAATATCTTTATATACATCAGTCTGTCTAAACCCGGCGATAAAAGCATTGAACTGTTTATTTAGTTCGGTATTTTTGGGATTTAACACATAAGCGTACTCGTCGTTCTCCACAAAAGTACCATGAACTTTATATTCGGGTTGGAGCCGGCAGAACACATCGGCCTCGTCTCTTTCCAGGGCTGCGGCGTCAAGCTGGTGGAAGGCCAGGGCCAGCGCCATATCGCTGTTTGAATCGTACCTGCGCAGCTTGATCCCCTTACTATGATTGGTCAAAATATAGTCGGGACTGTTGCCCAGGATTACACCAATGGTTTTTCCGCTTAGATTATTGATGTCGAGTATTTCGTTTTGTTTTGGCGCGCAACCGCTTAAGGCTAGAAGGATACACAACAAAAGGCCAGTGCAAAATATTGCTCCATTTTTTAAACTCAGATTACTCATGTAAGAATCACCAAATCTTCTTTTTCCAATATGCCCAGGCGGTTGCCGCCGGTTATGTCCTCATGGGTGAGGACGGCTATCACACCGGCCATTTCTTTTGCCCGGGAAATGTCGATGCGCCGGATCAAGGCATGGGCGTGCGCCGGGCGCTTCACGCCGCACCAGAGCAGGTTTTCAGGATAATAGTCGGCGGCGTACATCTCTTTTCCCGTCACCTTTGCCGGAGCGTCTGCCCGCGGCGTTGCCCTGCCTACTTTCAAAGGCTCTTGAGACACTCTAATCACCTTTTTTAAAAAAATAACCGTGGCATAATTTACTATTACATAGAGATGTCGAAAGATCCTTTTTTTTAAGAAAAAAACAAGGACGTAAGGGCGGTTTTGGCAGATTAACAATCAAAATTATAGCCGGTTTTGGCAGGAAAATTTTACCCCCGGAAAAACAAAATTTAAGTGATGTTTTGGGGATTCTGTTATAATTAAGAAGGTACAAAAAAACAGAGGTTTCGATATCGTCCCGAAAATTCTATGCTGAGGCTCCGAAAGAGATTATTTTGTGGTTAAGTCCCGAAAGAGAAAGTAAAAAGAAAAGGGTTTTTTGTGCTATGCGCAGAAAAAAATAATGGCAACTATTATAGAAAGAAAGGGTATATACCCCATTTGCTGGGGCTACTTAAAGAGCAAGAATTTACCGGGAGAAGGTGAAGAAAGATAAACAGCATTATTGCTCTGTTCATAGATCTAATTAAGAATATGTCGGTAATTATGGTACTGGCTTATGTCTTAACCAGGACCAGGGCTTACACGGACATCATGGCCAGGAAGGAAATTACGCCTAACCAGCAAATCGGCATGGCTTTGATATTTGGGGTATTTTCCATTTACGGCACCTTGAGCGGTATTGATGTCATGGGCGCCATTGCCAACATCCGCGATCTGGGACCGGCCATTGCCGGACTGGTCGGCGGACCCTGGGTAGGTATTGGGGCCGGGTTAATAGGCGGGCTGCACCGTTATACCCTGGGGGGGGTTACCTATATACCCTGCTCAGTTTCTACCGTACTGGCCGGTCTGGCGGGCGGTCTAATCTATCATTGGCGGAAAGGTGAGTTCGTCGGCATTACTGGAGCGGTTGTGTTTATGGCGCTAATGGAAGCCTTTCATATGGGTTTGAACCTGGTTATTGTTAAACCCTTCAGCGTGATCCTGCCGATTATTAAGGAAATATATCTGCCCATGATTTTGACCAATACAGCGGGGATGGGCATATTCGCTTTTATTATCCATAACTTGATCAGGGAGCGGGAAACACAGCGCACCAAGGAATTAATCGAAGGCGAATTAAGAGTCGCCCGCGAAATACAGATGAGCATTGTACCCAAGATCTTTCCTCCTTTTCCGGAACGACCGGAATTAGATGTGTTTGCCGTCCTGGAACCGGCCAAAGAGGTGGGGGGGGACCTCTATGATTTTTTCCTATTGGATGATGATCACCTCTGTTTCACGGTAGGAGACGTATCCGGCAAAGGGGTGCCGGCTTCCCTTTACATGGCTGTTACCAAAACTCTGATTAAAGCCAAAGCGGACATCAAACTGGGCCCGGATGAAATATTATACCGGGTAAACAACGAGCTCTGCGAGGACAATGACTCGGGTATGTTTGTCACCGAATTTCTCGGCATATTAACTATTTCTACTGGAGAGCTGGTTTTCAGTAATGGCGGCCATAACATCCCCTACCTGCGCAGGCAAAACGGGGAAGTGGCGCCCCTGCCGAAGGTACCAGGGGTGGCCCTGGGGGTCATGGAGGATTTTGAATATTTTTGCGCCAGCGTACAGCTGGAAGCCGGGGATAGTTTGGTGCTGTATACGGACGGGGTCACAGAGGCCATGAATCCGGCTGGGGAACTTTTGCGTGAAGAACGCCTGGAAAATATTTTGCGGGAATTAAACGGTAAGACCGCCCAGGAAGAGGTCGGACATATACTGCACAGCACGCGGCAATTCATGAACGGCGCCAACCAGGCTGACGATATCACCATCCTGGTAATAAAATACCTCGGACAAAAGCTGCTGGCCTACCGCTTAAAAAATAGGCTGGCGGAGATTGAAGCCCTGGCTCTGGCTGTGGAAAGTTTTGCCGCAGCGAATAATTTGCCGGAGCAGATGGTTTTTCAAGTTAACCTGTGTTTGGATGAGCTGCTGACCAATACTATCAGTTATGGTTTTCCGCAGGGCGGCGAACACGAGATCACAGTTGAAATTGTCCTGCAGGGTGGGGCGCTGGTGATCACCACCCATGACGGCGGATTGGCCTTTAATCCCCTGGAACGGGCGGAAGCGGATACAAGTCAAGGTATTGAGGAACGGCCGGTTGGGGGCCTGGGCATCCATCTGGTGCGTAACATGATGGACGAAATTGAATACCGGCGGGAATCGGGGCAAAACGTGCTGGTAATGAAAAAGCTTATTAAAAAGAATAATTAAGTAACCTACTTCGGTAAACTAATAAAGAACTTAATTAGCAAGCTAACCAGTCTAAATAAGCAAACCTTGTTAAGTACACCAATAAGTAAGTTAATTAATTAATAAGGTATAAAGAGGGGGTTTTTTACGTGAAGATCAAAGAGGATAAAAAAGGGCAGGCAATAGTACTGGCAATTGAGGGGAGGCTGGATTCAATTACCTCGGGGACATTAGAAAAAAAATTTTTGACGATAATCGACGCCGGGGAAAAAAATATCGTGTTTGATTTTACCAGCATGGATTATATTAGCAGCGCCGGTCTCAGGGTTTTGCTGATGGCCGCCAAAAAGACCGCCAAACTGGGGGGCAAGGTGGTCCTGGCGGCGTTGTGCGACAATGTCAAGGAAGTCTTTGACATAGCCGGCTTTACCAGCATTTTCACCATTACCGGTTCGTCCGAAGAAGCTATCAGGACTCTCTAATGGCATTAATCGTTACTTTCTATAAATTGTTTGAAAATTTGCACTACACAGAAAAATATTTATGATAAAATACATTATATATTATTTCAGCATAGATGAGGTTTAATAAATGTCGAACAGATTTTGCACCAATCCCGATTATTTGAGACCGCCCGATAGTTTCGGACTTCTGGAAAAAGGCCCTTGCAGTTGTCTTGATGTGGCTAACTGCCTGGGGAAAAAATGTTCATGCTATCATAACAGCCGCATCAGGGCATTCGCTCGCCTACGTTCATTGGATGAAAAAAAACAGGAGCACATCGCCAAAAAATATTACGGTGGTAGACGCCCCTGGGTGGAATACGGGCAAAACCACAATGAAGTTAAAGGGCAGCCGCCATCCCAATTGGGCGGCGCCCGGCGCCTTGCCGGCAGTTGACCCGGGATGGCAGCTGATCTTGCTTTCGCGCTAAAGCCATAGCCGGTTGCGTTGCATAATCCTTGCTTTCGAACGCCCTTAAAAAGCCCGCACCCTTCTTTTAAACAAGCCGCAAACGGCAGTAGGGCGGGCTTGTTCTTGTTAATTTCCCGAATTAAGAAAAGCCTCAACAATCCCGACAAAATATTCAGATTCCCTGCGTATATGGGGTTTTAGAGGCTCGCTGCGGTTTTAAGCGGCAGCATGCGCGAAAATGATGTAGCGTGCCGTTTTGGCGGCGATGAATCCATTCGGTGAACCGCTCTATTCTATTTTTTTATCGGACAGCTCTCTGGATTGGCAGTCAGCAATTCGTATAATTCTTTATCTTCTGCCTCTATCCTGGCAGAAATTTTATCGATTAATGAGGCTGTTTCTTTGACGAACTTCTTCAAATCTTCTCTAATGGAATGGGGAGTGCCGATATATTGTCTAATATAGTCTGCAAATTTTTGCGCGAGTCCACCCATTTCTGCCGAAAATTTTGCGGCGGTTTCTGCAGTATATTTATTATTGCTTTCTTTCAGGCAGGGGTAGAGAAAATCATCCTCAAATTTCAGGTGCGCGTGCAGGACGGCATTTAATTGGCCCAGCTTCAAGGCAATCCAAATGGTGTTTTCGGGAATATCGTCTTCGGAATAAACATCCTCCCGCAATTCGTTAATAATCGCTTTGATTTCTTTATGCTGCTCCTTGATTTTCTGACTATATATCTCAATCACCCCGGTTTAAGAATCTTTTACTTATCTGCCTGTAATTCTAATATATTATTTGGCTGTTGTAAAATAAAAGCCGGTGGGTATCCTTATTGAGGATTAAAATTCCCAAAATGGCCAAAAAAGCAAATAAAAAAGCTTCCGGTCAAAATCCCGGAAGCTTTGATACGTAAGGTTTTTTTGGTGTCGGAGGGCTGACTTTGCTATATCCGCACACAGGGGC
The DNA here is from genome assembly GCA_018435055.1 of Pelotomaculum sp. Taxonomy (GTDB): domain Bacteria; phylum Bacillota; class Desulfotomaculia; order Desulfotomaculales; family Pelotomaculaceae; genus Syntrophopropionicum. The sequence goes on from JAHDOA010000059.1 coordinate 55,789, forward strand.
ATAGATAATTTACAGAACCACCTGAGTATGAATTTAACGGGGATCGTAACCGACCACCGACCAAATACCCGACTCGTCCTTTCTAATAAGCTGCTCAAGGTAGACCTTTTTGATAGGGCCTCGGGCAACATCTATCACTGCCTGGTCACCATTGTTAGCGGCTAGTTCAAAAGCTGAGAATGGTATTTGGGGTTCATCTTGAATTCCCGTCGGCGTCATTTTTAAGTTTACATAGGTGAGGGCTACTTGCAAGGGATCCAACTGCCAGGGACTGCTTCCCCGATCCACCTGCTGTTGGTCAGCTTGGGCAATCGCCAAATCAACCGGAACCTTGACTGAAAGCCCTAAATATGCCATTAGTAGCCAGGTATGGCGAAATGTCCCTGGGAATTAGTTTACGAAAAATGTTGAAATTGCTCTATATAAAGAAGGGATAATCCCCTATCTTTGTGGAATTCTTCTTCAAATACCTTTATGAGG
>JAHDOA010000051.1 GCA_018435055.1 Pelotomaculum sp.
AAAACATACGTAAGAATATTTGACCCAGGCGCCGGAGGCAGTTACGCCTTGTGAATGATGAAGTGAAGAGCCGGATGCGTTAATAGCGCACGTCCGGTTCTGTGAGGGATTGGGGCCGTGAGGCCCCGTCTACTCGATTCATGGCACGTTTCAATCGGGGACATTCCCCGGCGTCAAAGCCCGGCCCCAAACAGAGGTGTGACCCAGTTCCTGTATCAGCGTGTAAAAGCCAGCGTCCTATAGGGGGCAACACTGGCTTTTCGTCTTGATATTCGTCCCTCTGGCAATTAAGAATCGCTCATTTCTACCTTTCTCCCAAGTAATGCACGACAACAGTTTAGTTTTGTGGTTCGTACACTATATTGACGTTATTATTTAAAAGTATATCTATATCGTTCATTGCCTGGGAATCCGGGTTGAGGTCCAGTAAATTGTAACTTATATCCACATAATCATATTGTCCAAGCCCGCCACCCTGGCAATTGACGGCCAGCGGCGCCAGGTCGGTGATTTGGTTGTTGGCAAGGTCAATGTGTTCCAGGTTAATCAGGTCCGCCAGCGCGCCTATGTTACTGATCTGGTTGTTGTGAAGAATAAGGACTCGCAGGTTAACCAATCCTTTCAGGGCATCCAGGTCACTAACCAGGTTATTGTTAATGTAGAGAATTTGCAGGTTAATCAGTTCTGCTAACGGATCCAGGTCACTGATCTGGTTATTGTCAAGGACAAGGATTTGCAGTTTTGTCATGTCCTCAAGCGCGTGAAGGTCACTTACCTGGTTGTCGTAAAGGTGAAGGAATTGCAGGGCTAGCAACCCCGCTAGCGGATCCAGTTCACTGACCTGGTTGTTGCCAAGTAAAAGACCCTGCAGGTTAATTAATCCCGACAACTCGTCCAAGGCGCTTACCTGATTGTCGCTAAGGTTGAGGGCCATCAGGCCAGTGAGGCCTGCCAGCCCTTCCAGGTCACTGATCTGGTTATTGCTAAGATCGATGGTCTTCAGGCCAGTGAGTCCAGCCAGCCCTTTCAAGTCACCGACCTGGTTGCTGCCAAGGTCGAGGGCTAGCAGGCCGGTCAGCTCCCCAAGCGCGTCCAGGGCACTGACACTGTTGTCGCGAAGGAAGAGGGATTGCAGGTTAATCAGGCCTGACAGCGGATCCAGGTCACTGACCTGATTGTTGGCGAGCCAAAGTATTTGCAGGCTGGTTAGTCCCGCCAGCGCAGATATATCGCTGATCTGGTTGCCTTCAAGAGCAAGGTATTGCAAGTTAACCAGTCCTTTCAGGACATCCAGGTCACTAACCAGGTTGTCGTCGAGGTAAAGCTCCCGCAGGTTGACAGCATACTCAAGACCCCCTAGATCGGCAATGTCCTGATCACTGGCATCAAACTGTGTCAATCCCGCCATGTCTGCGCTGGTTATGTCCCCGGCGGGTTTATTCAAAGCATTCCGCACGGCTGCCTCCAGGTCGGCGTCGCTGAAATGAACGACGTCGATACCGGAATCCCCTCCCCCATCACTATCAGTTGTTGGGGTCGTTGCCGGGGGTGTGGTCGTGCCGGTTTCGCCTGTGGCCTGTGCAAAAGCCTCCATGACTGCTGTAAAAGCAGCTGTTTCTTCCGGTGGTACTTCCTGCACAGGGATCCCGGGGAGTTCAGGGAGTTCTTCCACCTGTGTTATGGTCATGCTGATTGCCGGTTCAATGTCCGCAGGCATATTTAAGCCGACATCCAGTGCGCGTGCTTCAACCCAGTCCTTGAGGGCCAACCAGGCTTCCTTTTGTTCCGCGTTGAGCGGGGCCGGGGACGATGGCTGCCCGCCCGCGCTTTGCATCACAACGCATTGATCCCCGGTGATGGAAATGGTCTTACCGCCGGCGGTGACCACCGCGTTGCCGATTATCAGGGAGACGCTCTGGCTGCCGCTGCTTATGTCAATCATCCAGTAAGTGCCCCGGATACCGGCAACGCCCCACGGCATGTCCACCACAACCCGCTCCCGTTCCGTGTAGGGCTCCTCCCACCACGGCACATCCTGCCGTTCACCGTACCCTGCCAGGAGTACATAGCCCGATTCAGCGGCTCTCACGCCAGGCAAATCATAGCGGCTGGCCAGGGCGCCGGACATCTTGCCCTTTGTCAGTTCAAGCTCAAGCCTGTCCACAGCCACCCCCGGTGAGCCGTCGGTCCTCATGTAAGCGTTGCCCCTGGATTTCTTTATGATAATCTCTGAATTTGCCTCGATAAGGATACCGCTGCCGTCGTCAAATGTGATTTCGGCCTGGCTGTTTTCAAATGTGGATATTTTCGCCCCCGCAGACACTTTTGTCTCGCCGCTTATTTCACTGACAAGCCCTTCTTCCGGGGTAGTCAGGGCGACCTTCCCCTTGATTATTCTTAGCTTTCCAGTTAACTCGTTGGCGCGTAAGGAGGGGCCGAGGGTAATCACGTTAGTCAGCCCTCTCGCCAGTTCATCCCGGCGGAGGGGCTGACCCGGGTAGAAAAGATTACCGGCCGGCAGCTCAACCAGACCTGCCGCGACTGCTGTCGCCACCTGGCGGTAGGCCCAGTGTCCCGCAGCAACATCGCTGACAGCGACATCCTGTCCAGAGAGGGCGCCTCCCGAAAGGTTCAATAGCAGGGTAACCGCCTCGGCCCTGGTGATCGTGTTTTCTGGACCGAAGGAGCCGTCGGGGTATCCCTGCAACAGGCCGTCCCTGACAGCGGCCTCCACGGTCCCATAGGCCCAGTGGCCGGGAGACACATCGCTGAAGGAGGGCTGGCCGCCGGCAATGGGCTGTAGCCCTTTGGCCAGGACAACCATCCCGGCCGCCTGGGCGCGGGTAAGGCTGTCAGCAGGCCTGAAAGTCCCGTCGGGGAACCCGCTGACAATACCCTTTTCATGTAAAAAACGGGTATAAGGCAGCAACGGGTCATTTTCCCCGATATCGCTAAAAACCGTCTGTGCGCAAGCGTTTTCACATAAAAAAAGCATCATAGCCGCCTGGAATAAACATAAACTCAAAATAATGACGATACTACCCCTCACCCGTTTAATCATGAATTATAACCCCCATCTTTATGCATTTCTATAAAAAGTGACCAGTATTAACTTTAGATTATTGTTTCACACAAAACATAGCAAGTTATGGCAAATTTGGTTACATTATAATGCCAAAAAATAATTAATGTCAATAATGCGCCTGATGATACTTAATAATCGTTTATATATTTCTATTTAAAGTGTTTTGAGGAAATACCTTCTAATTTGTTTCTTTGCCGACCGGCACATTTATCGCCTGCCTCCGCATATATATCTAGAGAAAGCAAGTCTTATGGAAATAAAAAGCCTTTTTCCGACACCCGGTGGCTGGCGGTCAAGGCTTATATGCTGATCATTAAAGGCGATTTTTCCGACACCCGGCATCCGGCTACTGATGACTGATATAGGAGGTAGGGAAATGCAGGATTATATTCAAAAGCGGGTACTTGATATCTGTTCCTATATACTGGAAACCCAGGCTACGGTGAGGCAGGCGGCCCTGGTGTTTCAGGTGAGTAAAAGCACTGTGCACAAGGACATGACGGAGCGCCTGCCTTCCCTGAATAAACAGCTGGCCAGGGAGATAAAAGCGATACTTGAGTACAATAAAGCTGAGCGGCACCTGCGGGGTGGGGAAGCCACCAGGAGAAAATATAAAGATCTGGCCTGAATAGTTGTCCGTAAGAGGATTTTGATTAAATGAGGTAGAATATTATCCTAATCTGGATCTAGGAACTTTTACCACAAGGTTGATCCCTGAAGGTAAAGAGACGACCCACTTATTTTTGAGACGCCGAAAGGGGACAAGTAATGTTTACCGGAAGTGACATCGGTTTGGATCTTGGTACAGCCAATGTAATGGTGTTTGTCAAAAGCAAAGGGGTAGTGCTGCACGAGCCTACTGTTGTAGCCATGGATAAGGAAAATGGGCGAGTTATAGCGGTTGGCGCCGAGGCCCGCCGGATGCTCGGCCGGACACCCGGAAACATTATTGCCCTGCGCCCGCTGCGTGACGGTGTGATTGCGGATTACGACGTTACGGAAAAGATGCTCAGGTACTTTATCAGCAAGGCGGACGGCGGCTGGAAATTCTTTTTCCGCCCCCGCTTAATGATCTGCATCCCTACCGGGGTGACCAGTGTTGAAGCCAGGGCCGTTAAGCAGGCGGCCATCCAGGCCGGCGCCAAAGAAGCCCACCTGATTGAAGAACCGCTGGCCGCCGCTCTCGGGGCCGATCTGGATATTTCCCAGCCCAGCGGCACGATGGTCATTGACATCGGGGGAGGGACATGCGATATCGCTGTCCTTTCGCTCGGCGGAATTGTCTGCAGCAAGTCACTGCGGGTGGGTGGGGACAAAATTGACGAGGCTATTGTCAAGTATATCCGCAGGGAGTACAACCTGGCCATCGGTGAACGCACCGGCGAAGAACTAAAGATGGAAATAGGCAGCGCCGACCTGCAGGGGGCGGAAAATAAAAGTATGGAGATCAGGGGCAGGGACATGCTTTCCGGCCTGCCCAGGGGGGTTGTTGTTTCCCGCCGCCAGGTCCATGACGCGATTAAGGAAACCCTTGATTTTATTGTGGGCGGTGTTAAAGAGGTGCTGGAGAATACCCCTCCCGAACTGGCCGCTGACATTGTGAACAAGGGCATCATCCTGACGGGGGGCGGCGCATTGCTTGATGGTGTGGACAGGCTGCTCTGCCGGGAAACCGGACTGCCCGTTTACATAGCCGATGACCCGATGTCCTGCGTGGCCAAGGGGACCGGGCGCGCGCTTTTTGACATGGGTATAATCAGCGCCGCCAGCAAGAAAAAGGTTGTCAGGAGGTAATGCCGGGGCGGCATCGTTCGCAGGAACGGCTTGCCGACCCGGCGCCCTATTTATTGACTGAAACAGGTACGGAATAGCTATAAAATCAACGGCCAAAGCTTGCCCGGGGTCCGGCAGGCGGGCCATTGTTTTTTGCTTTTAAACGCGGAAGACCGGGGCAGTCCGGTCTTTTTTCATGAAAAAAATTACGCTTTGCGAAAATTGCGGATAAGCGACCCGCAGGCCGCTGCGGGCGAATTTGTTATGGCAAAAATAGTTATTAACTAATTGAACTAATATAACAGGGAAATCCCAGGAACCGTCGAATTGTATAAACTGTCGAATTTTATTAAATCTGGGTATTTTCCGCTTGCGCGGCCAAACGAAGGAGTAGGATAAGGTGTTGGCAGGCGCGGTTTTAGATGAGGGAACGGTTTTGACTCAGGCGCAATTTTCTGGCGTAATTTAGTAATTTAAATGAACGGACACGGACGCGGCAGCGTCTAATTTATTTGGGAGCGTCTAAGGATATTCCGCCCGCCTGCCGGGGGCGTTTCCCAGCCCTAAAGGCCGGGCGCCGGAAAAGGATGCGTCTTATTCCTTGGCAAAATTTCGGGGGGTATATATGCGCTATTTTACAAAGTTAACAAGGCCCTACAGAGGCCGGTCACTGCCTGATATATTAAAGACCCTGCTTATATTAACCTTGCTGATCATTATCTGCGGCTGCGGAACATTAGTCTTACCGGGCGGAGCAGGCGCGCCCGCCGGGAGCGCAATTTCATCAGCTGGACAGGCCTATGGCTATCCAGTCTCTTTCCTCAATGACCGGGCGCGGGATATAACCGGCGCCACAGCGGTAAACGCGCCGGGGTTTGTCGTGCCCGCCGGCCTTACCGGGGAGGGGCAGATCGTTGCCGTCGCCGACAGCGGGCTGGATTCCGGGGACATAAACGACCTGCACCCCGACCTGCGGAGCGTTCCCGGCAAAATGCCCAAGGTAGTCCTCTTGAAATCCTGGGCCGGCCGGGTGGTAGCCGACGACCCGGACGGCCACGGCACGCACATGGCCGCTACCATAGCCGGGACCGGCGCCGCCTCCAACGGCAAATTCCGCGGCGTCGCGCCGGGAGCCGGCGTCTATTTCCAGGCCATACTGGACAGCGAAGGCAATCCGGCGCCACCGGCAAACCTGGCGGATCTTTTTTACCCCGCCTACTCGGCGGGCGCCCGCGTCCATGTAAACGGTTGGGGGGGCGGCCCGGACACCTACCTGGGGTATGCCGCGCAGGTGGACGACTTCGCGCGCAACCATCCTGATTTCCTGGCCATATTCGGCGCCGGCAACAGCGGGCCGTCAGCAGGCACTATCACAGGCGAGGCCAATAGTAAAAACGCACTGGCCGTAGGCGCGTCCATACTCCCCCGCCCCGCTTTCGTACCCGGGGAGGGAGACACCGCCGCGCCGGCGTCATTTTCATCCCGCGGCCCGGCCGGTGACGGGCGGATCAAACCCGAACTCCTGGCGCCCGCCTCAGCGGTGATTTCCGCCAAATCCCGCTTGGTCGAAGGCAACCTGCCGGGGTACCAGGACTACACGCGTATGCAGGGGACAAGCATGGCCGCGGCTGTCGCCGGCGGCTCGGCGGTCCTGGTGCGGGAGTATTTCAAGAAATACATGGATATGGCCACCCCCTCTGCCGCCCTGGCCAAAGCCGCCCTGATCAACGGCGCCCGGCCGGCGGCGGGCGGACCTTCTCAGGATGGTTTCGGCGTAATCGATTTGGCGGGCACAGTCATTGCGCTGAAAGAGAACACTTTCGCCCTTGCTGACGAGTGGGCCGGCGTGTCTCAGGGAGAGGAGATCACCTATACCTTCCATGTTTCCGATACCTCGGCGCCTTTTAAAGCGACCCTGGCCTGGACCGACCCGCCCGCGGAACCCGGCAGCGCCAAAACCCTGGTGAATGACTTGGATCTTGTGGTCAAGACGCCGGACGGCAGGGTATATTATGGAAACCATTTTCTGGGCGCAAATGCTCCAGACCGGACAAACAATGTTGAGCAGGTTTATCTGCCGTCGCCCGCGCCTGGAGATTACACCGTGCTGGTCTCCGGGGCCGGTATCCGTCAGAATACCGCGAGCGGCAGCGCGGCGGCGATACAGGACTTCGCCCTGGTCTGGGGCCGGCCGCCGGCCCAAGATGTAGTAGCGAAAGCCAGTGACAGGTCTATAGAGCTGACCGGGGGCTCCTCGTTAATCCCGGCGGAACTACCGGCGACAAACCTGGTTAGCGACAGTGTCAGTCCAGTTGACAGCGGCCACCTTTTCCCCGGCGCCCAAGCCTACCGCACACCCGGACGCCTATACTTTGTGTCCCGGATGTGGCGGGACGCCGGAGTGAAAGCGCTCCAAACGGCGGAGGGGACTGTCTTTACGGAGATCAACCCGTCCGCCAGGCTGGGAGGCTACGCCCTGGCCGGAGACGCCGGGGAGATTGTGCTGAACAACAAATCGGCCGGCCCTGACGAACTCCCGCCGGGATTGGAAATAAACGCGGTGATCAACCCATTGGATCAGAAACTCAGAGAAGTCCGCATGTCCTACATAGATCGTGAAGGAGTAGTCTCGGCCGTAAGAAATAACGGCGGGCAGACAGAAATTATCCTGGCGGGGACCGGCAGGACCTTCCGGGTTTCCCCCAATGCGGTTTATGCTTACGAGGACAGTTACACCGGCATCGAGACCACTGACATGCCCTTCGGCACCGGCGCCCTGGACGAACTGGCTGAGGTCTTGCCGGGAATGCCGGTGCGCCTGCGCCTGGCGCCCTCCACCGGGGAAGTGCAGTACCTGGCCGTGAAGCGCCTGGTAGCCCTGGGTGAAGTGCGGGAAATCATTTATGACGGCAGCGAAGTAAAGATGGAAAACAACGATTCCTTTAAAGTCATGCCGGGCGCGCGGGTGGTGAGGAACAGGGAGCTTTCCGCCCTGGATCGGGTTAAGTCCGGCGACCACATTGCCGCCGTAGTCCTGCCGGATACCGGCGAGGCCATCGGCCTGGTGGCATACAGCGACGTTGTTTATGGCAAGGCCGTCGACTTTAGCAAAAAAAGCAGGACTCTCTACCTGCTGGACGATGGCGGGCGCTACCGCTCACTTTATTTGCCTGATGACGCCGTTGTCTACCGTTGGGGGGTGCGGGCCGCCACAGACACCATAACCACCGGCAGCCGAATGAGGGTGATTACAGACGCGGGTGGCGGGGAGGCGTGGCGGCTGGATATGGCCGACACCTTTTACGACGCGGGCGCTTTTGAAAAGTACGACGAAACCACGGGCCTGGTTACCGTAGAAGGGGGCGGGCAGTATCGCCTTTCTGCCTCCGCCCGCCTTTATAAGAACGGCTGCCCGGCGCTGCCGGAGGACCTCCTGCCGGGCGAGCAGGTTGAACTGGAGTACGCCCCGGCTCCACCGCCCACCGGCAACGTGCTGCTGACCGCCAGCGCCCGTTCCAGCGCTGCGCCGCCGTCGCTGCTGGTCTCAGCCCTTCCCTTGCAAGACCGCCTGGTTGTGGCCGGCAGGACAGACGCCGGCGCCGATATTTATTTGTGGGGGGAAGAGGGAGGCAGACAGGCCGTCGCCGTGGACGCGAACGGGAGGTTTAATTTTTTCCTGCAGCCGGACAGTGGAGGGGAATACAGTTTTACCCTGACGGCGGTGGGCCGCTGGACCAAAGGCGTGGCCGGCAGGACAGTAACCATGCCCGACGGCAGGGGCGACGCAAATGACGCTGGGATGAAAATCGTTGCCGGAGTAATCGGGCAAACCCGGCCGGGCATGATAACGGACGGAGAGGCGCCGGACGACTTGCCGCTCACCCGGGTGGAAGCGGTGACCGCCCTGGCCCGGCTGCTGAACTGGCCCGGGGTCGCCGAGGGGAGACTGCCCTTTGTGGACACGGAAGACATCCCGGTTGTCTCCCGCCCGGCAGTGGCTGAAGCCGTGGCCAGAGGGATCGTCAAAGGCCACCCCGGCGGCGATTTCAGACCGCTGGCGCCTTTGAGGCGGGCCGAGGCCGCGGTTATGCTCGCCGCCGTCCTGGATGATCTTGGGTTTGAAAGTGAGGCGGTGGCGGAATGGCCTTATTTAGACGCAGGCGATGTGCCGGACTGGGCCGCTAAAGCCATTGGCAAAACTTCCGCCGCCGGGATCTTTCATCGCCGGCCGGGCGAACGCTTTGCGCCGGGCGACCCGGTTACGGCCGGAGAAATGGGCGCCCTTCTGGAACGGCTGCTGGCCTCCTGCGAACACCTGGCGGGCGAATAATATTTATCTTGCTGACGCGGGATTAATATGATACATTATAAGAGACATGGGGGTGTCTCTATTATGGAAAAGGAAACCAGGATGATCCACGTGAGAGTGCCGGTTAGTCTTATAAAGGAAGTCGATTCATTTGTAAATCAACATAAAGGAACCAAGACCGCTTTTTTTGTCAACGCTGTGGCCGAACAGTTGAGACGGGAAAAAGCCCGGCAAACTTTTAAAAAGTTAAGGGGTTCCCTAAAACCGGAAGACGTACCGGAATGGGCGGCTTGTGGCTGTGGAAGAAAGTGGGTGCAAAAGATGAGAGGAGAGGAAAAGGATGTTTCTAAATGGCCTACCTTATAGATACCTGTGTGTTTATTGATTTTCTTACTGCTAGGTTGCCGGAAGAAGTATCCGGCTGGCTGGAGGGTTTGGCAATATCTGGTTATGCTTGCACAAGTGTCGTAGTGTATCATGAATTGCTTGCCGGCGCTTCTACAATTAAAGCGGGAAAAGCGATAGATAAGATAACTGCTCCGCTGGATATTATACCGGTAGATAAAAAAATTGCGGCTGAGGCTGCATCGATACGCCGGGTCTGGCGCAACAAGGGTAAGACCTTGGGCATGGCGGATACATTGATCGGGGCCACAGCAAAATTACGGGATCTTGTGGTGTTGACCTGTAACATCAAAGATTTCCCCGATGTGTTTGCCGTTGATCCGTATAGTGTTACCGAGGACGCTTTTTAGTGGCGCATGGAGCCGTCCCATGGCGCGGCGGAGCCATAATCAAATAATTAGGCCGGGCTTTTAAGCCCGGCCTAACTTGTCGTTCCCGTTTAAAATTTAAGCCCTAGGTTTAAAAACTCTATTTCCCCACCAGCCATACGGTGACTACCCGTTTGCCGCCCTCGGCCTGCCAGGCGTCCAGCAGCTGTTTGCACGACGCAGCCCGGGCTTCCAGACGCCGTCGTTCTTCGGTGTCCGGGGCGGATTTTTTGCGGGACAGCAGGTCGTTGTACTCGACCACTGTCTCGTTGTATGAAGAAGTGACGTCATTGCTGCCGTCTTCCCTCTGCAGCAACGATCCTATTCCCGTCAAAGCGGAGATCAACTGGGGCGCGCGGTCGGAAGGCACCGTAAGACGCAGCATGACGTCTTTTTGGCCTTCCGGAAACACCTGTGTCGTCGCCCCGGCCCCGTCCGCCATAGCTACCGACTTGGCCTTGGCCCCGGCCAGGTCATCGACGGCCACCTTTAAAACAGTGCTTTCTATTCTCAGCCCGTCCTGTAAAAAGGCAAGGGGTTCTTCAACAGAAAGTACGCTAGGGTTTGTGACAGCGTTGTTGCTGTCAATATCCGGCACGTCCGCGACACCGTCCCGGCCCTCCTCCGCGACCCCGTCCGCAACGCCCGGATGACCGGGAGCTGGAGTAACGACATCCGTCTGGGAGGGAACTGTCCTCCCCGGATCTTCCTCCGCTATTATGGGCGTCCCGCCGGGTGTTTTTACATCGCCCTGCGGCGCAGGTGTGTTCAGGCCAATCATTTTTCCGACGTCGGCTATTCTTAAACCGCCGGTGATACCGATCGATCCTCCCGCTATGAGCAACGCGGCTGCAGCCGCCGCAATGGCGCTCCGCCAGGCCGCAGGCAGCCAGGTAAGCGTTTTCCTGCGCCGTGCCCGCAGTCTGCCCATCACCAGGCCGCACAGTTCCGGCGGGGCTTGGACTTCCTCCAGTCCCATCGCGCGCAACGCTCCGGACATCCTTTTCTGAGCGGCAAGCTCACGGGCGCAGGGGTCGCAACCCGCCAGGTGCTCTCTCAGTATGGCTTCATCCTGCCCTGAAAGAGTCCCGTCCAGGTGGGACAATATTAAAGTATTCACTTCATCGCAACGCATATGTCCTCACCTTCTTTTTCTATCCGCCCGCAAAGGTTCCCCGGCTTCCCGCGCCAGTTCCGTTATCCTGCACCGCATTGCCTCCCGCGCCCTGCTCAAGCGTGATTTTACCGTGCCAAGCGAGCACCCCAGCATCCGCGACACTTCCTCATAGCTGTAACCCTCTATTTCCCGCAGTATCAGCACAGATCGGTGCTCAACGGAAAGATCGCCCAGCGCCGCCCGCACCAAGCCGCGAAATTCCTTTTCCTCAAGCGCCTGCAGCGGGTCGCTGTCCCAGTCCGGTACGTCGCGCCTTATTTCACTTCCGTCCTCACCCTGAATTGGTCCGTCCAGTGACAACGAAGGCGCACCCCCGTTTTTGCGACGCGAATTAAGCCATATATTGACCGTTATCCGGTGCATCCAGGTGCTAAAGTCGGCCTCGTTGCGAAAACTGTCCAGCGCCCGGTAGGCCCTGATAAAAGCTTCCTGAGCCAGGTCCTGGGCATCGGCCGGGTTTCCGGTGAGCCGCACGCATAGGGAATAAACCTTATTTTGCGAAAGGCGCACCAACTCTTCAAAAGCGGAAGGGTCGTTATTCTGCGCTTTTTTAACCAGCGTCCTGGTATCGTCCATGGGGAGCAACTCCTGACAACAGTGTGAACCCCCCCCGTCTAACCTATTAGACACAGGCCGACCAGTAAAAGTTCCGACCGGAGGAGGCCTCTCTATAATAATATTTTTCATGACCATTACTTTAGCCCAGCAACCTGTTTACCGCAGGACAAGTGTTTATTATGCTTGCAATAAAAACAAATGCTCCCGGGGCGGTTATGGTGAAACAAGAAATAATTATTTTGCCTAAATTTAAAAATTACATTTAATAGGGAAGAGTCCGATGCTTTTTTATAAATTAATACGCGCCTGGTACGGCGCTTAAGGGGGATAAACCCATGAAATTACCTTATCTGATGATACCATACGCCAATGTCCGGCGCAATCGGGCAGAAATATTTCACAAAAAGGACGCGTTGTTTAATGTAGCGACGGGTCAGACCAATCCTTTATAAGTTGAACTTTCCAACACAAAATATTATTGGTTAAAACATTTTTTATCAACGGCGGAACTTTTGGGGCCGACTGGCTGTCTAACTAATCAGGTGGCAATGGAGGAAAAGACAAACCTGCCCGGCAGGATTTTGCCTGGCAATGCAGAAATTGTCTTTTTGCCGGCGCTTTACCGGTTGACGCGGTAACGGCCAATAACGGCAACGCCCATAGCATTTTCGCAGCAACAGCCTTCAAAATTTCATAACTTTATTAAGGAGGGATGAAAAGATTTCATTAAAAGGGTTGGCCGGCGGGCATCCGCCCGAAAACAACCCCAAGGGTTTAAAGAAAACAAAAATTTTAGGAGGGAAATAAGTGAAATTAAGAAAGAGCAGAAAACTGGTGTCGATACTGGTCACCCTGTCCATGCTGATGGTCCTGCTGGTGCCCCTGGCGACGCCGGCGCTGGCTTCGACAAATTATAGCGGGGTAACCACAAAAACGTTCGATCCTGATGAGAAAGCAGCGGAAAACCAAGATCTGGGAACATTCATGATCGATATTGACCCGCTTACGCTTGGTGAGAGCACGGCGCTGTTGGAAGCGGTGGACAGCAACGGCGACAGGCTGGATATTAATGACGTAATAGTCAGTGATCCATATGATGATTTTTCGGCATCTATCGCAGATGTCACATACAGCAGACAATCAGACGAGTCGTTTAAAATAACTATAACTGCTAAGAAAACCGGCGAATTCCAATGGCTTATGGCCCTGAACGTCGACGCCAGCGACGCCGCCGAGGGCGAAATAACATATAAGATTACCAAATTGACCGGCCAGCTGGAGAGCGGCACCGTAACGGTGGGCAAGGCTACGGGCGGCGATGTCAAGGCGGAAGTCCTCACCGTGAACACTATTAACGAAGACGGCGGCGATGTTACCATCAGGTTGACCGAGAGCGTAGCCGGCGCGCTTGATAAAAGCGCCAAAAGTGTTAAACTGACGCTGCCGTCAGGTTTCGAATGGGATTGGAACAACGCTATAGCTGATACTGTGTCCGGTAATGCGGAAATAGGTGCTTTTGGACATGGTAACAATGACCGCGATTTGTTTGTAAATGTTACCAAGGAAAGCACAACTAAAACAGTTTTAGATATTAAAGCGACAATTGATGTGGACGACAGCAAGGCCAAATATGGCGATGTGAATATGACCCTCGGCGGCGACAGCGACATGACTGTGACCTCCCTGATTATCGCCGTGTTTGGAGACTACAGCGCCACAGTGTCGGCGGAAGATGTGAAGACCGTAGTGGCCGGCCAGCTGGAGCAGGACATCGGCAGGATTGTCGTCGAGGAAGACTCGCCGGGCAGCTTGTCGAAGGGCAAGACCATCACCCTGACCCTGCCGGCCAATGCCAGGTGGTACGAATACCCGAATGTTGACGATTCAAACATTACTGTTGAATCTTCGCCTACGGCGTCGGGCACCAACGGCCGCGTCCTGAAGTACAAAGTAACCAAGGAATCCACTTCTAAAAGCGGCACGGTAAAATTTAAAGACGCCAAAGTGCACCTTGCCGTAGACCAAACCGGCGACCTTGACATTGAGGTCGGCGGCAGCGCCGGCGCGAAAGGCAAGGTTACGGTGGCCACTATCGAACCTGTCGTGACGGTGACGGCCGATGTGAAAAGCGTCCAGGCCGGCAAACAGTATCAAGCCGCCGGGGACATAGAAATCAGCGAAGGCGCGGCGGAAGCGATTGCCGACGACAGGGATCTGGTTATCGAGTTGCCGAACGGCGTTGAATTCCAGGACACCCCGACTGTGGAAGTTGTGGAAGGCGACCTTGATATTGACGATTCAGACATCGACGTGGACGACAACGTGCTTACGATTCCCATCGACGGCACCAGCACCACGGCCAGCAAGATCAAAATCAGCGGCATCGAGTACCGGGTAAGCGGCACCGTCGCGGCGGGCGATATCCAAGTCAAAATCGGCGGCGGCGCACTCAACGAGGTAAACGACGAAGACGCGCTTGAAGATCTTTATCCCAACTTTAGCGGTTCGTCGTATAACCCCTTTGATAAGGACGGCTTGGACGGCGACTATAGCTTTGACGACGACGGCATCTTCCCGACTCAAAAATGGGCCGCCAAAGTGGTTAACGCCAAGGTCGTGACAGATACTACCATCAGCGAAACCGTCTTCACGATCGGCGCCGCCTCTTATACCGTTGACGGCGTCGAGCAAACCATGGACGTAGCGCCGTACATCAAGAGCGATCGCACTTACCTGCCGTTCCGTTACGCGGCTTATGCGGCCGGTGTCACAGACTCCAATATCATGTGGAACCAGGCCGACCAGAGCGTCATTATGGTTAAGGGCGACCGGGTGATTAAAATGGTTATCGGAGATACCACCATGTATGTCAACGGCGTGGCCTTCACCATGGATGTTGCGCCCGAACTTGTAGATCCGGGACGCACCATGCTGCCCGTCCGTTACGTGGCCCAAGCCCTTGGCTGCGAAGTCATTTGGGATGAAGCTACCCAGACTGTAACCATAAAATAGTGTCGTAAAAAAGTCGACCGGGTTCTTTAAAGAACCCGGTCATTTTTGTAATGGATAAGAATAAATTAGGCCGGATAAAAGATTTTATTTTTAAGAGCCGGCGCGCCAGGAATATCCATGCCTAGGTGGAATACCTAATCATATAATTATGTTTTTGGAGGTGTGTATTATGAAATTAAAGCATGTTCCGGCGCTGTTAATTATTTGCCTGCTGTCGGCCCTCCTGCCGGCGCGGGCCTTTGCAGAGCCAATGGTCTACAAGCCGGCCTTTGTCCAAACTGTAAAAGACAACAAGGTGAATGAGCTTGGCGGCGTCCTGGTCAAATTCGCCGCCGGAAGATTGCAGAAAAATGACTTTGTCACATTGAGGCTGCCCGACGGCTTTATCTGGACCACGAAGGATGAAGATGCCGGTAAGAACGCCGCCTTTAGGGCCGTTCAGTCCTCCGAGCAATGGAATACCCTTATGTATGATTTCGACAGTATCCGGTATGGCACGAAAAATTATGTTTTGGTACCCAGTAAGTACTGCGGTATTGAAAACGGCTTTTATAAAGGAGATAAGCCGGTTTTTAGTTTTGCCGCCCTCAATGAAAGAGAAGTGAGGATGGAAATTATTGAAGAAATGGACCCTCTGCGGGAATGTTGCTTTTATCTTTATCCGGAAAGAATTTTCGTTGCATGGGGATATGAAGGCGATATTGTCATAACCGTCGACATCCCTGACAGTCCGGACCTTGTGCCCGGCAGCGAGGCGGGCGCCGGTTTGCAATGCCCGGAAGCCGGCACGGTGTACGCCGGTTTAAGGGGGCAAAAGATAGGGGCGATCGAGCTGATCGAGGGCGCCGCGGGCCAGGCGCCAAGCGGCGCCAGCTTAACGCTTCAGCTGCCTGCCGGGGCCAGGTGGGAAAAGTTGAGCGAGAGCGGCGATAATAACCTGAAAGCGGCCGGATCTATCAGTGGCGACGGGAGAACAGCGGAATTTAAATTTACCGGCCCCTCCAGCGCGCCGGCCAGTTTGCGGTTTGAGGATATGGAAGTGTTTGTCGCCCCGGAATTAAAAGGCGGTTTAAGGGTCCGGGCGGGCGGGACGGCAGGCCTGACCGGTGAACTGCGCGTAGCCGACATTGTCAGGCCGGACGCCGCTTTTGTAATTGGCCGGGATACGTTTCTTCTCAACGGCAAGGAGGAGAAAATGGACGCCCCTCCGTATGTGAAAGACGACCGGACCTACTTGCCCGTTCGTTATGTGGCAACGTCCCTGGGTATTGCGGACGGCGATATTGTCTGGTACCCGGACGAAGGGGCCGTCGTTATCCTGCGGGGAAGCGGCTCTGTTAAATTTGTTGTCGGCAGCAAAGAAATGTTGATTTACGGCAAACCCGTACTCATGGATGTGGCGCCGGAAATTGTGGCGCCGGGCCGCGTCATGCTGCCTTTGCGCTATGCCGCCCAGGCCTTTGGCGCTAATATTGAATGGGATGAAATGAATAAGACGGTTGTAATTAAGAAGTAGACAAAGATTTTCCTTGACTGAAGGAAAAATGCAGGGTATATTAAATAAGTCGGATACTTAATCTCCTTAACTAACCTTGAGAGGAATGATTGAATTGCGCAGGATGGCTGTGCTGGTAGCGCTGGGCCTGCTCTTGAATTTTGCCGCCTTAGCCGGAGTCGCGTCGGCTAAGGCGCCGGAAAATATCGAGTTGACATTGCAGCAGGCTGTTGAAATGGCCGTGTCCAATAGCAAGTCGGTAAAGAGCGCCAAATATGATATCGATAAGACGTCCGAGCTGCGGGATAAAGCCGGCGATAAGGTCGAGTATACCCCGATAGACGAGGCCTCCACGGCGGCTGAAACGGTCTTTACCCGGCTGCAGCAGGCGGACAGGAATTGGCAAATGGCCCGGCGCGCCTACGAAGCCGAGCAGGACGGGGTTGTTATGCGGGTATACAAGGCTTATGACGGTTTGCTGCAAGCGGCGGAAAATGTAAAGATGGCGGAGGCGGAGCTGAAATACAGCAACAGCCAGCGCAACATAGCGCTAGCCAAATCCCGGGTCGGCATGGTTAACAAGGCGGAGCTTATTCAGGCTGAGGCGGATGTTCAAGCAAAAAAGGCCGGCCTGGAGGCCGCGGGGAAAGCGCTCGAAGCCAAGTACGAGGAATTAAACCTGTTAGTCGGTTTGCAGCCGCAGGCCAAGCCGGTATTGGTGAGTACGCCCGTGTTTGAAGAGCTTCAAGTTAACGATTTGGATTATGAGGCGCAAAAAGCCCTTGAAAAAAGTCCCACAGTTTGGCTGGCGCAAAAGAATGTGGATCTGGCGCAGATTGCTTTTGATATCTGGAATTACGACGCGACCGGGGAGTCAATAAAAACAGTTAAAATAGATCTTGATAAAGCCAAGCTGTCCGCTCAAAATACCAATGACCAATTTAAAAACCTTGTCCGCTCCTTGTATTACAGTATCAAGCAACTGGAAGAACAGCACGCCGGCGCCCAAGAAAGCATTAGGGTGGCGGAGGAAGCTTTGAGGGTGACAAAAGTTAAGTATGAGGTGGGCGTGGCTACGGCGATGGATGTTGCAAACGCCGAAATCAGCCTTGAGAAGGCCAAAAAACAGGTTTTTGACATATTATGCCAACATGAAACACTGACCTATGCCTTTCAAAAGCCATGGGCCTATGCCGGAGCCTAAGAGGCAGCCCCCGTTTTTGGGATAAGGAAGGAAGCAAGGGGCCGCGCGCTCCCCTTGCTTCCTTTTATTAACGCATCGCTTTATTAGCGCACATAGGACAGGGGACGTTGTATGTGCGAAAATCACCTAATGATTGCGCCGATTTGAGGATATTGGCGCCGATCATTATGCGCATGGCGTTCATCCCAGATCCTGCTGCGCGCTTCTTTCGCCATATCTGCAACAGCCTGTTTCCGTTCACAGGCCCAACCGTTCCGCCTTCCCCAAAAAAGCCTCCCGTGCGTTTTAAGCGCAATCATAGCAGCGTTTTCCATGATGATGCGTCTATTCTCCTTAAAAAAAGATAATTTTATGGTCATCTTTTACGCTTGCGTACCCCAATGGGATTTGTCCTCGTGTAGTGATCTTTGCAAGCTCCATAACCATAGTCCTTTCCGCTTTTTATTATGAAGGCAGGAATTTGTAAGATAATGTAGAATAGAAAACAGATGGCGTAGCGGGTATTAATGTAGTATAAGAAAAATATTTTAATAAGTTTCTAAGACCAAGGAGCTGCATCATTTGTCCAAGATCTCTAATCAGTCAAATAAACACAAAAAAATATCTTCCGAAGTCAAAAAAAAGGGGCCGAGCGTCCACAAGAAAAAAGAAGATGTAAAAAAGAATACAAGTAATAAAAAGGCGCCTGAAACAGCCCAGTGGGCGTTCAGCCACAAGGTAGCCTTTTGGGGGCTAGCAGCGCTGCTTTTTCTTCCCCCTTATTTCCGGGGCCTGTTTTTTCAGCCCGAGCAGGAGCGGGCTTTAATTTTTGCAGCTGTTATTTTCTGGTTCGCCTGGCTGTGGAAGTGGTCGAAACATGACAACGGTTTTATCCGCCATCCGCTGGATTATTTTGTCCTTGCCTTTCCTGTCGTTTATCTGATATCGGCGTTTCAAGCCGCCAATTACGGCCTGGCCGCGGGCGAGGTGGTCAAAACGACACTTTACTTCATGGTTTACTGGCTGTCTTCCAGGCTGGTTAGAAACGAGAATGATACCGAAACGATCCTTAAGGTTATTTACGTTAGCGCCGTCGGTGTGGCCCTGGCCGGCCTGGCCACCGCCACGGGGATTATCCATATAAACGACGGTTTCCTGAACGGAAGGATTTATTCCACATTCCAGTATCCCAACGCCCTGGCCAGTTTCCTGGCGGCCGCAATTTTTATCGGGTTCTACCTCTGGCGCAGGGCCGGGTTGGCTGATTCAGGAGATGTGGATGGTGAAACGAAATCAAAAGATATCACAGCCTGGTTGAATATTAATAACATTAATCAATACCTGTACGCCACAGGCAATTTCCTGCTTATAGCTGTTCTCATTGGTACCAGGTCCCAGGGAGGCCTATTAGTATTTTCAGTTGTGTTTATACTTTTTTTAATTGGCCTGGCTAAAGGTGACAGGATTCCAATCTTCACTCATTTCATCCTTACCGGCCTATTTTCGACAATCGCTATTTGGCGCTTTTTAACCGCCGTAGCCGCCGGCAGTATGGGCCTAGCCTGGCTGTGGATACTTGCCGGGCTGGTACTGGCGACTGCCGGACAAGTTCTTTATAGTTTTAGTGAAAGAAAAGGGCTGCCGCAGTGGATAGCCATACACAGAAACATAGTTATAGCAGCCGTGCTCCTGTTGGCAGTATGCGGCGGTATAGGCGCCGGGATTTATATCAGCGGCCAGGGTGACGCTGTAAAAAATCTTGCCGAGGAAATTCGCCTGCGCAATGCCACCGAGCGGATGTATTTCTTCCAGGACGCCATGAAGATGTTCAAAGACAGGCCTGTTATCGGTTGGGGCGGCGGCGGCTGGCAGGAAGCGTACCGTGCTTTCCAGGGGTATTTTTATAATTCCAACCAGGTGCACGGCCATTACTTCCAGATCATGGTGGAAACCGGTGTGTTCGGCCTTTTGACTATCCTGGGTATTTGGGTATGCTTCCTGTACGCCGCCCACAAGCTCTATTATGAAACCAAAAAGAATAAAGGCAATTATTTTCTGGTATGGATAATTACTGTTGCGGCTTTATCAATGGGGATCCACGCTGTAATAGACTTCGACCTCTCTCTCTCAGCCCTGGCCCTTGTCCTCTGGGCAATGTTCGGTTTGCTCAGGGGCGTCGGGACGTTTTCCCCCGCAAGAGCGGAAGAGAAAAAAAGCAAGAAATACGTTCCGTCCAATTATTCTTTGTTAGCCGCCGTATCAGGTTTTTCAGTAATAATAATTCTCTTTGCCGGATCTCTGGCCGCAGCCGGAAGCTATGCCAAACAAGGCGTCAGATCTATCCAGGGGCAAAACGTAAGCCAGGGCATAGAGTTGTTGCAAAAAGCTTCTGTTTACAGCCCTCTTAACGCAGACCATCCTACCGCCCTGGCCCGCGTTTACCAGGCGGTGGGGAAATATGACGAGGCCATTGCCGAAGCGCAGAGGGCGGTATCCCTGAGTAAGTATAGCGCGACCCGGTACGCCGATCTGGCCGCACTGCATCTTGCAAATAAAAATAATGAGGAGGCCGTTCATGCCGCCGAAAAGACCTTGGCCCTGGCGCCTTTTCAAATTCAGTGGTACGAGCTGCTTGCCCGGACTTGCTTCGCGGCCGGATATAACGAACTGACCGCCGGGAATAAGGAGACGGCAAAACAGTATCTCGAAAAAGCAATCCGGGCGCCCGGAAAAACACAAGACCGGACGGACAGCCTGGGCGAAACTGAAAAACGGCTCTGGAAAGACGCGCCGCTCCTATCTCCAACGCCGGGGATCAAATTAAGCGTGGGTAAATCACAGTATATCCTTGGCATGTGGCCGGAAGCGGAAGCCAATTTGAGTGCTGCGCTTCAGGACGATAACAACAAAGGTGAAGCAGCGCTTTGGCTCAGTATTTTAAGGGATAAACAGGGAAAAGCGCAGGAGGCGAAGGATCTGTTTGCTCAAGCCAGCGAATTGGCGCCGCAGCTGGCGGAGGGTTATGAAGGGTTAAAGAGTATACAGGTATTAGCCAAATAAGTCTTGTTGTAACAAAAAAGAGAATTAAAATATTTGAGTATATTTTGAGGTTAAATTTGATGAGCCTGATACAATCGCTAAATCCTTACTTTATAATAAAGAATTTATGGAAACAAAGGGATTTAATAGTACAGTTAATAAAACGTGATACAGTAGTCCGTTATAAGGGTTCATATTTAGGGTTTTTATGGACTTTCCTTACACCAATATTTATGTTGTTTGTTTACACCTTTGTTTTTAGCATGGTTTTAAAAACTAAATGGGGAACGAGCAGTGACAGCAAAGTGGAATTTGCCATGGTGCTATTTTGCGGTTTGAACGCCTTTAATATTTTTTCTGAATGTTTAAACCGTTCACCAGGGTTAATTTTAAGTAGTGTAAACTATGTAAAAAAAGTAGTGTTTCCGTTAGAGGTATTACCAGTCGTTATTATGGGTTCTGCAGTTATTAATGGAGCGATAGGATTTTTGGTCCTGCTTGTAGGAGTAGCCGCTGCAATGGGTATATTTCATTGGACAGTAATTTTTCTGCCGCTGGTTTTATTGCCTCTGTTGCTTTTAACACTTGGTTTATCCTGGTTTTTTGCCTCATTAGGTGTTTATTTGAGGGATATTGGGCAAGTGATTAATGTATTTACTACTGCTGTTTTATTTCTAAGTCCTATTTTTTATCCACTCTCAATAATCCCACAAGAATTTCAAGTAATGTATCATTGGAATCCTATCAGCTTTGTGGTGGAGGATATCAGGCGTATTTTCATATGGGGCCAAATGCCTAATTGGTTGTGGCTATTAAAAGGAACATTGATGGGGATTGCGGCAGCTTCTTTAGGGCACGCCTGGTTTCAGAAAACACGAAGCGGGTTTGCAGATGTTATTTAATGAACTTAATTAAAAGAGGGATACAAATGTTTAACAAAAAAAGGACAAGGTTGGCAATCCTAATCCTTGTGCTAGTTGCATTTCCGCAACCTGCTTATGCTTATATTGATCCGGGCACAGGCAGCTATGTACTGCAGATAATATTGGCAGGTATTCTTGCTGTGCCTTTTGTGCTTAAAAGGTACTGGATAAAAATCAAGAGCATTTTTAAAGGATCAAGTTCAAAATAAAGTAACAATATTTAAGTTTTATTAACCAAGTATAATTTATTTATGGCTATAACTGGAGTGAATCTAGTGACTAACAAAAATAGCGATAGCAGAATACCATCCTCATTCAGGGACCCAAGCGGTTATCTTTTCCAGCGCGATGGTATTATTTATAGGCAGATAAACCAGGTTTATCGGGAAAATTATGAACATTTAATGACTTCAGGGCTTTATGATACTTTAGTCAAGAATGATTTAGTTGTTACACATGTTGAAAGTGGTATCCAAACCGAAGCCGGTAATAATGTTTATAAAATAATTAAGCCGGAAAAGGTGCCATTTATTTCTTATCCTTACGAGTGGTGTTTTAGTCAATTGAAGCATGCGGCTTTGGTTACTCTGCAAATTCAAAAAACAGCACTCAATTTTGGAATGTCTTTAAAAGACAGCAGCGCTTATAATATTCAGTTTAGAAAAGGAAAACCAGTTTTAATTGACACCCTATCGTTTGAAAAGTACCGTGTCGGAGAACCCTGGGTGGCCTACAAACAATTTTGCCAGCATTTTCTGGGCCCGCTTGTTTTAATGAGTTACACTGATGTGCGGTTAAATCAACTGTTGCGCATTTACATTGACGGAGTTCCCATGGATTTGGCAAGTACACTGCTTCCCTTTAAAACACGCCTTAATTTTTCCCTGTTATCCAACATTCACCTTCATGCCGCTACTCAAATGAAATATGAGGATAAACCTGTAAAGCCGGCAGACAAAAAAATGAGCAATACAGGATTATTGGCTATAATCGACAACCTGGAATCAACGGTTCAAAAATTACAGTGGAAACCGCAGGGTACTGAATGGGGAGAATATTACAGCGACACCAATTATACTCAAGAAGCTGTTAATCACAAGAAACATTTTGTAACTGAATGTTTGGAGCAGATCAAGCCTGAAAATGTCTGGGATGTGGGGGCCAATACCGGCTATTACAGCAGGCTTGCCGGCAATAAAAGCATACCGACTATAGCTTTTGATATAGATCCTGCTGCTGTTGAGAAAAATTACCTCACATGTGTTAAAAACAAAGAGGAGCACTTGCTGCCTCTGCTACTCGATTTAACTAATCCAAGTCCCTGCATAGGATGGGAAAATAAAGAAAGAATGTCAATAACGCAGCGCGGACCGGCTGATACAATTTTTGCCCTGGCGCTAATCCACCACCTGGCAATTTCCAACAACGTGCCGCTTATTAAAATCGCTGGTTTTTTCAGCAAACTGTGCGATTATCTTATTATTGAATTCGTTCCAAAGAGTGATTCTCAGGTGCAAAGGCTTCTGGCAACAAGGGAAGATATCTTTCCAGACTACACACAGCCAGCTTTTGAAAATGATTTTAAAGAATACTTTAATATAAAACAGTTTGCCAAGGTTAAGGATTCTGAGAGGATATTGTATTTGATGAAAAGAAAGGTGTGATTCTTTGGCATTAGCTTGATATAACATGAAAGGACGCAATGTTTAAAAATGAATATTGAATTCCGAGAAAAACTTATTACAACCTTGTGTGCAGCATCATTATTTTCGCTGACTCTATTTTTGTTTGGACCATTATATTTGTATTTTACCAATATATCTGAGTTTCCTTATTATATTTTAGATGTTTGGTATTTATTTGCATCAATTTCTTTAGTATGTATTCTGTTAATATCGGCAATTTTATTACCATTAAAAAAATCTCTTTATCAAAAAGCCGTTTCGTTATTATTTGCTGTTGCCGTTTTGCTGTGGATTCAGGGGAATATACTGGTTTGGAATTATGGCTTGCTGAATGGAAGGGAAATAGAGTGGAATAATTATAAGGTTTTTGGATATATTGATACTTCAGTTTGGTTAGTTATAATAACTTTTGCATTTATAAAAAGTAGTTTAGTTTATAACTTAATTAAAAAAATAAGTCTAGGACTTATTTTAATTCAGATTGCTTCAGTTTCTATCGCTTGTTTTCAAGCACCCAAACAACCTGATTGGAAAATGTATTCCCTAAGTGAAGATTCAAAATATGATTTTTCTCCCGATAAAAATGTGATAATACTAGTTTTAGATACATTTCAGACAGATATTTTCATGGAGTTAATTAACGAATATCCTGATCTTCGTGGTACTTTTGAGGGTTTTACATATTTTCGCAATGCTGTTGGAGGATTCCCTACTACCGAGCTTTCTATACCATTAATATTGACAGGACGTTCTTATGATAATTCAGTTCCTTTAGAAACTTTTAAGAAAAATGCATATTTGTCATCAATACCTTATATTTTAAAACAGAATAGCTTTCAGGTTAACTTATATACAGATAAAAATTTCATATACTGCAATGAGAATATTGCTTCAAATATAATACAAAAAAGGGAACTGGTTAGCAATAAAGACATCATAGCTAATATGTATAATATTACATTGTTTAGATATGTACCACATTTTATAAAGAAAGATTTTAATGTGGTAAATGGACTAACAAAAGAACTTAACCTTACTAATGGTGACTTGGATTTTGCACAAAAAATAGTCACACAGCCCAATACGAAAAGTGAGAAATATACCTTTAAATTTTACCACCTATGGGGTACACATCCTCCCTTTTCTTTAAACAGTAATTTAGAGCCTACCAAATTGGAATTTAATCGTAATGGGTATAAGACTCAGGCAAAAGCTGCTTTAGAGATAACTAAAAGGTTTTTGGCTTCATTAAAGAATATCGGAATATATGATAATTCTATGATTTTTATAGTAGGAGATCACGGGGCAGGTGTTGCCGGTTCGTTTGGTCTTAATACAGAGGCTAGCGGTTATAAAGAAGAAAATAGCTCTTCAAATATTATATCAGATAATACAATTACATCTGGACTACCACTTATATTGGTAAAAACTTTTAATTCTAATGGAGATTTGAAAATTTCAGATGCCCCTGTCTCCACATCTGATATACCTAAAACGATAGTATCCGAGCTCGGCTTAAATTATGATTATCCAGGTTGTTCAATGTTTGCAGTCAAGGAGTCGGATATACGAGAGCGCCGTTTCTTAGAATATAAATGGGGTAATGATAACAAACCTGATCTTTCTGGGCTAAAAGAATATATAGTTACTGGTTTTAGTTGGCTCAAAAAATCATGGAGACCAACCTACCGTTTGTTTACTCCTGAGGGAATTAAAGATTCTCGGCCACCTGTGTATGAGTACGGATCAGAAATTAAATTTGGTATTGGGGGAAACGCCAAATCATATCAATTTGATGGATGGAGTCACCCAGAAGAAGGATTTACTAGAACAAATGGTAAAAGCGCTTCACTTATAATACCGATTAACCAGCCCCAATTCGACCTTACATTAGAGGTTATACTAACCCCCTTTATTTCAGGAGAGGTAGAAAAACAATGTGTAGATATTTGTATTAACTCAGAGAAATTGGGTGAATTTGAAATTACAAAAACGGATAAAATTAAAATGGTTATACCAAAAAAATACATTACCGATTCTTTATTAAATATAACTTTTAATTTACCAAACGCAGTATCTTGGGTAATCTTGTCCATTTTGAGCCACCAGTCCGGCCAAAGTGAGCCAGCTTTCCGTTTTCGAATGAGCCACTATTCCGGATAAAGTGAGCCATTATCATATAATCCTTTATAATGTATCCATGCATCTGAAATGATGTAA
>JAHDOA010000007.1 GCA_018435055.1 Pelotomaculum sp.
TTGAAACGCCGCTCTCGCAAAGCGGCTTTATTTTTGCCCCCAGGTTTTAGCCTTCCTATGAGGAATTGAAACTACGCTGCGATCTTTAAAACAGTATTAATAGAAGGCTGGTTTTAGCCTTCCTATGAGGAATTGAAACTAATAAGTATGATGGCAATGAGTGGCTTGGTCAACATGGTTTTAGCCTTCCTATGAGGAATTGAAACTTTTTAGAAAGCTGCTCTAATATCGTGGATACTTCCAGGTTTTAGCCTTCCTATGAGGAATTGAAACCTCGGAACCTGTTATAATGCATCCGCTTCCATCTTTGGTTTTAGCCTTCCTATGAGGAATTGAAACATGTAGTAATCGTCCACGAACTGGACCGGCTGGCCCGGGTTTTAGCCTTCCTATGAGGAATTGAAACCTGTGGATGAAGAAGAAGCAAACATAGTCCGACTCGGTTTTAGCCTTCCTATGAGGAATTGAAACTGTGAAGCAATAACACAATCATAAAAATTATAATTATCGGTTTTAGCCTTCCTATGAGGAATTGAAACATTCTCCTTCTCTTCAAATAACAATAAATCAACTACGGTTTTAGCCTTCCTATGAGGAATTGAAACAGCATCAATGCAAGCATGGCAAAATGATACAAAAAGTGCGGTTTTAGCCTTCCTATGAGGAATTGAAACGCGGTAGGCGTTGTTCAATCTCTTCCACAAACGCCAGGTTTTAGCCTTCCTATGAGGAATTGAAACTCATCATAAATAATGTAGTTTCGTGAGCGGCCGTAAGGTTTTAGCCTTCCTATGAGGAATTGATGTTTTTTTGCAAGAACTTTTTCCTAAAAGTTGCAAGTAATTTTCCATAGTATTGCAACTCCAATTTCCACAATGTTGCAAGTTCCATTTCTCTGCATTAACGGGGAAATGGAGGGGTTGCAGACATTAATTAACTCAGTTAATCAGTAAGAATAGTCCCATTTTCGCCCACCGTATTTCCATTATCGGGAACGCTGACCGGATTATCGTGCTGGGGCAGGGGCAGATCGTGGAGACGGGCAATTACCGGTCCCTGATCAAAAAAAGGCGGCCGCTTCCAGGCTTTGGCCAGCCTTTTTAGTGAGGGGTAGGTACGAGGTGGTTTCATACTTTTATACTGGAAGATATTTATAATCAGAAAAACCATAATACTATACGTTCATAGGTTCACAAACGCGCGGGAAGGTAAGCACAAAAGTTGTGCCTGCATTCTCCTTGCTCTTCAAATCTATAATAATATCGTGCAGCATAGCGCCATGCTTTACTATAGAAAGTCCGAGTCCTGTGCCGCCTGTTTCTTTTGATCTGCTTTTATCCACCCGATAGAACCGTTCAAATATGTGAAGCCGGTGTACTGCCGGAATACCTATGCCTGTATCCCTTACGGTAACAACAGGATTGTAATCTTTATGTTCTATCCTCACGGTAACGCTGCCACCCGCAATGTTGTATTTAATGGCGTTATCGCAGAGGTTGTGCAACATTTCATCGAGTATCTTCCTGTAACCGATGACTACAATATGTTCACCTTGAACAGAAATAGTAACCCCCAGTTTGTCTGCCATCGGTTTCAGCCTGCTAACCGCATCCTCAGCCAGGGCATAAAGATCGACATGCTCTTTATCAGGCAGCTTTGCCTTCTCGTCAAGCTGTGACAGCTCCAGTATATCGTCTATGAGCGTAATCAGTCTCCTTGCCTCATTATATATGCGCCCGGCAAATCCCTGCATATCTTCCGGCTTTGCGGTGCCGTTTTTCATGATCTCTGCAAAGCCTAAAATCGAAGAAAGCGGCGTCTTCAATTCATGCGTTACATTTGCAGTGAACTCTCTGCGGCTGCGTTCAGCGCTCTGCTTATCGGTAACGTCGAGTATCACTATCACCGCCCCAAGTGTCCCGTCTTTGGATGCTACAGGATTACCCAGCAGTTGATAATGCTTGTCGTTAATTGAAAGAAGCGCTTCCATGTTCAATCCCTTTATTGCTCCCTCGAAAACACTCTGCAGAGTAACCGAGCGGTTTACGGATAGTATGTGGCTGCCAATACTGGTGTCAATATCCGTTTCAAATATGGCGACAGCACTTGTATTTATGGAAAGTATGTTGCCTTTACCGGACAGCAGAATCAAGCCTTCGCGCATATTCTCTGTCACCGCCGTAAATTCGCGTTGCTTTTCGGTGATCTCCAGCATCTTGCTTTTTATCTCTTTATTCTGCCGCTCTATGCGCGTAAGAAGCGGGCTTAGCTCGTCGTATATATCGTTTTCAAACGGAGAATCAAGATTCAGCTCGTTTATAGGAGCTGTTATGCGCCTTGATATATACCGGGCAATGACAAAATACAGCAGCGCAATGCCTGCTATTATGATGATCAATACCGGCAGAATAGCCCACAACAGCCCCAGCACGCTGCTTTGAGTTTTCGAGACGCGAAGTATATTGCCTTCATCTGTTTTTAATGCATAGTATACCGTCTTTTGTGATAGAGTATCTGAATAGCGGTGGCTCACACCAGTACCGGTCTTCAGCGCAGCTGCAACCTCCGGCCTGTAAGCATGGTTCCCCATAGATGACGCATCTGCAGTGTTATCGTATATAACTGTACCGTCTTCTGCAATAAATGTGATCCTGTCAGTAAAGTAGACTTCCTTTAAATACGCCAGATCACTCCGTTCTTGCTTAAACGCTCTCGAAATAAAGGCTGCTTCGTCTATAAGTTTATTCATGGCGTCGGTTTCATATATTCTATAAAGTGTAACCATCATAAAAGAAGAAACAAGGATGACCGCAGCCAGAGACATTAAAAAGATACTTCTAAATATCTGCTTTGTCATATCTTCGGCCTCCGAAACGGTATCCCACGCCTCTTACAGTCTCTATCAGCTTCCCGTATTTTTCACCGAGTTTCTGGCGAAGGGTTGTGATGTGAACATCAATTGTCCTGGTGCCGCCTTCATAGCTGTAATCCCATAAAGATTTCAAAAGATGTTCCCGGGTGAACGCAGTCCCACGATTTTCCATAAAGAAAGATAACAACTCAAACTCCTTAAGCGTGAGTGTTATGTTTTTACTGTCCACTGTAACGATATGTTTCTGCTGGTCTACAACAAGTTCCCCTTCTTTCAGTATTTCAGATGAAGGCTTTGCGTCAGTTCGACGGAGCAGCGCTCTTACTCTTGCCACAAGCTCCATCATTCCGAATGGTTTTGCAATATAGTCGTCTGCGCCCGAATCAAGACCGATGACTTTGTCATATTCAGTGCCTCTTGCTGTGACCATGATCACAGGAATAGCCACAGTCTTATTATCAGATTTCAGCTGTTTCAATATGGACAATCCATCGTTTCCCGGAAGCATAATGTCAAGAAGCACAAGAGCAGGCGTCTGCTTTTGACACGCTGCATAAAACTCATCATCGTTCCTGAATCCCTGCGCCTCAAATCCCGATTGGTTCAGGGTATAGACAACGAGGTCGCGGATGTTATTGTCGTCCTCAACGTAATAAATCAAAGCAGTTCTCCTTTGTGTATCCCCGTAATCGAGTACTCCACCCATTCGGCTATGTTTTGAGCGTGGTCGCCGATACGCTCGAAGTATTTTGCTACCATAAGCAGATCCATTGCCTGCTCAACGTCTTCCGCCTTCCTATATATGGCCTCAATTAGCTCGTTTTTAACAGTGACAAACAAGCCGTCGATAATATCGTCCATGTCTATTATTTCTCTGGCAAGATTGAGATTCTTTTTTATATAAGCGTCTATGCTGCCTTTGACCATGCGGATAGCAGCGTCTGCCATTTGCGGAAGATGCTCAATCTTTTTAATGTAAGGCGTACGCGCAAGGCAAATAACAATTTTTGAAATATCGGAAGCCTGGTCTCCTATTCTTTCCATATCGGTGATCATCTTCAGCGCGGCTGATATTTGGCGCAGGTCGCGTGCAACAGGCTGCTGCTGCATCACTAACTTAATACATAACGATTCAATGTCCCGCTCCTTTTGATCTACTTCTTTATCGAATTCTATAGCTTTTTTTGCAGCGTCAACATCTTGTTTTATAAGAGCTTGCGACGCGCTTACAATAGCATGTTCTATAAGCGCGCCCATTTCAAGCAATTCTGTATTCAACAGATCAAGCTGTTCATGAAAATGGCTTCTCATCAGCCAAACCTCCCTGTGATATAATCCTCTGTGCGCTTATCCTCAGGCATCGCAAATATTTTATCAGTTTCCCCGCATTCTATTACTTCGCCCAGGAGGAAGAACGCCGTCTTGTCTGAAATCCTGACAGCCTGCTGCATGTTATGCGTCACTACAACAATAGTATATTTTTCTTTCAATTCTATGGCAAGTTCCTCTATCTTTGCTGTCGATATCGGATCAAGAGCACTTGTAGGCTCGTCCATGAGCAAAACCTCCGGCTCTACGGCCAATGCCCTCGCTATGCAAAGACGTTGCTGCTGGCCTCCAGATATCCCCAGAGCATCCTTTTTTAATCTGTCTTTCATCTCATCCCAGATAGCGGCGTCACGCAGAGAACGTTCGACAATATCGTCAAGCCTGGCCTTTCCACGAACACCGTGGGTGCGCGGACCAAATGCTACATTGTCATATATGCTCATCGGAAATGGGTTGGGTTTTTGAAACACCATACCGACACGTTTACGTAACAACGTCGTATCCATACCACCATAAATATCCTTTCCGTCAAGCAGCACCTCTCCTTCTATTCTACATCCTTCAATCAGGTCATTCATGCGATTCAGCGTTTTAAGCAGTGTGCTCTTCCCGCAGCCGGACGGACCGATAAACGCAGTAATTTCATTTTCATGGATTAAAAGTGAAACGTTCATCAATGCTTGGAATGAACTATAATACAGATCCAGATTTTTTATTTCAAACTTAGCCATAAGATCTCCCCGCTATCCTTTTTGCAATATATGCTGATAAAGCATTGATACCAACAACAATGACAAGCAGCACCGCTGCTGTGGCATATGCTTGATCGGTATAAAGACCTTCGCTCGCCAAAGAATACATATGAACGGACAGCGTGCGCGTTGAATCCAGCAGGCTGTCCGGGACTTTAGCAACCGTACCTGCAGTGTATATAAGGGCGGCAGTTTCCCCTACGATGCGCCCGATGGCCAGTATTATCCCCGCAAGTATACCGGGTATTGCGGACGGCATGACAACTTTAAACACTGTGCGCAGCCTTCCCGCCCCTAGCCCGAAACTACCTTCGCGATATTCGACAGGCACCGCTATAAGCGCTTCCTCAGTGGTGCGCATTATCAGCGGCAGGATCATGATGCTTAGCGTCAGCGCGCCTGCAAGCAATGACATGCCAAGCCCCAATGCCGTTACGAAGAACAGCAGCCCGAATAGCCCGTATATGATAGACGGGATACCCGATAGCGTCTCCGCAGTTATACGTACCAATTTGACCAGTTTATTGCCCCGCTTCGCATACTCCGCCAGATAGATTGCTGCGAATATGCCAAGGGGCGCAGCAAAAATAAGTGAGAGAAGTGTCATCAGTATCGTATTTATCAGCGCAGGCATCAGAGACACGTTTTCTGTGCTGTACTCCCAGGCAAACAAGTTAAGTGACAGATTAGGAATGCCTTTTATGAGGATATAACCTACAACCCCGAGCAATATAGTTACTGTAAATAATGTACCGGTATATACAAGCGCCCTTGCTCCCGCCGCCTCTATCTTTTGCGTCATCATGATTTTACTCTCCTGTTCAGAACAGAGAACAGCATATTGATAATAAGAATAAATACAAAAAGTACAACTGCTGTAGCGATCAACGCTTCACGGTGCAGGTCGGCGGCATATCCCATCTCCATTACGATATTGCTCGTCAGCGTTCGCACTCCTTTAAATATTCCTTCCGGCAAACGCGCCTGATTGCCTGCTACCATCATCACAGCCATAGCTTCTCCTATAGCGCGGCCTACGCCGAGGATTATGCTTGCAGTTACGCCTGATTTTGCTGCCGGCAGTATTATTTTGAATACCGCTCGTTCATGTGTCGCTCCTAACGCCAGTGCTCCTTCGTAATAGCTTTGAGGCGCCGCATTCAACGCAGACTCACTGATCGTAATAATTGTAGGAAGTATCATAATGCCAAGTAATATACTGGCAGCCAGCATACTGGTTCCACTTCCTCCGAAAACTTCCCTTATTGCAGGCACTATGACTATCAATCCAAAGAATCCATAAACCACCGAAGGAATGCCCGCCAGCAGCGCAACAGCCGGTTGTAATATTCTAACTCTACTCGCTGACGCAAATCGAGACAGAAACATAGCTGTCAGGATACCTGCCGGGACGCCGATAATGAGCGCACCCGCTGTTACGTAGATGCTTCCGAGTATCATAGGCATTATTCCGAAGATATTATTGCCGGGCTTCCAGGCCGTACCTGTGATAAAATTCAGTATCCCGATCTTCGACATGCCCGGAATACCATTTGCAAACAGGAATATGCATATCAGCGCTACCGCCAGTATGGATACGCAAGCAGCTAATGCAAATACGGCTGTCGCCGCACCTTCTTTCAGCTTCTTGCTGTTCATACCATAGAGAGGAGTAAGAGTAGCAAACGCTACTCCTTTTTCACTGCTCGATAAAATTTGATTCTTGTATGACTTGACTTTTTTCCCGTCAGTCATTTATTTCACTCCAGCTTGTTGTTTCACCCATGAAAATTGCCTTAACCTGATCGCTTGCAAGCTCGCTTATGGGACTGCCGTTGTTTACAATTACCGCGATTCCATCCAGTGCAATCACCGTGTGGGTAAGCCCTGCTTTAATTTCGCTGTCTTTGAGCGCACGGGATGCCATACCAATATCACATATACCCTCGATAGCGGAATTCATACCGGTCGTCGAATCACTCTGCTGTATTTCGATATTCGCATTAGGATTAACGGCTATATATGCTTCCTTCAGCTTTTCCATAACCGGTGTTACGGATGAAGATCCCGCTACAACGATCTTGCCGGATATTGGGCTTCCGCTATATGCAACTCCGTCAGTTGCTGATATATAACCATTGTCTTCAATAACGGCCTGGCCATCGGCGCTCATAATGAAGTCTATAAACGCCTGGGCGGTTTTACTGACTTCACCAGTTGTAGCAATGTTAAACGGACGAGATATCTTGTATGTACCGGACTTGATATTCTCAACAGTCGCTTCCGCTCCGTCGACCTTCACTGCCTTTACTGAATTGTTCAGTGATCCCAGTGAAATATAGCCTATCGCGTTTTTATTGCTGGAAACAGAGACCATCATAACCGATGTACTGTTGGTGATATCGGCGTTCTCGGTAGTATAATCTACCTTGTTGCCGCTTGCATCTTTCTGTTCGATACCAAACAGCTCTACAAACGCTCCGCGTGTGCCGGAGCCATCTTCACGGGAAATCACTGTGATCTCGTCACTCGTGCCGCTCCCGCAACCTGTTAAAGCCACTAATGCAAAAACTGACGCCAAAACCATTACAATTGCTTTTTTCATGTTTTTTCTCCTCCGATCATTCCCCTTCATATTTTTCGTCTTAATCTTATATTATTTTTGTTTTGGATTAATTCAATGATTGTTAAATGTTTGTAAAACGCGGACGCGTGGATAGAAACAAAATAAAAAAAGCTGCTCAGCTTGATGCAGCTCGGAATACGTGTCGTTGAGGGACAGTCCCTCTGCCTAAAAAAATGCAATCTTTAACCTTATGGAATAATGATTTTTTCTATAACCGCGTTGCCAAAACGGTCTATTCTTATCTGGGTGTCAAAAGCTCTGGCCTGCTGCAGGCTCATGCCGGTCCCTTCCTCGACATAATAGCTTTCAATGCCGTATGACACATGGTATTGCTCCTTAAATTCATCAAAGTAGCCTACCCTTCCTTTGACAAAGACCCGGGGACCGGCCAGGTCTGGTTTGTCCACGTATACGCCCGCCGCGTGCCAATATTTTTCGCCTTTTTCCAGGAGCACATAGACATCCTTCTTTTGCAGATCTTCAATATTCAAATTCTCGTTTTTGATCCAGTTTATATCGTATTCCAGCATTACATATTCACCCCTGAACATATCCCACGGGTCTACCGGCGCGGCTTTCAGCAGGACGGGTGCGCCGGCGGACAAAGTATAGTACCTTACGCCGATCATCGCGAAAAGGAATAGGACCTGCAGGATAATAATAATGCCGGTTTTATAGCTCCTCTTCAAATGAGGTCCCCCCTCTCTTCTGCCAGGCCAGGACAGCTTTTCTTCTCTGCCGTTCCATCAGCGCCCCGCACAAGACCAGCACGATACCGCCGGCAATAAAAAATAGGGACTTGGGCAGGCTCTGCCAGAAGAAATTAAAGTATTCCAGCAGAACGTACAGGTTAAAGGCAAACATGCCCAGGATAAAGAACAGGCTGCTTTGCTTCTGATAGGCTGAAATAATGATCAGCAGGGCCCAAATAAACATAAACAGGTTTAAGCCGACCATTAAAGTCATTTCTTTAAAGGGAATAAGCAGTAGGATAAAAATTAAGGCATCGACGGCCAGCCAGGCGTAATTTTCTTTTAAAACTTCCTTAATATCGGTACTGCGCCTGCTGATGGCGTAAGCTCCTAAGAATGCCACCGCGATGTACAGTACCCAGAACAGGACATAACCCGCCCCGCTCTGGCGGAGCTTGACGAAATCGTGGGCAAAAAACTCCAGGGACATGATGAAAAGCGCCGCCCCGGTCAGCGTCACTCCCAAAAATTTATATATTAAAGGAAAATCCCCAATGTGCTCATTGATTGGATGTTTGGACATATAAACATATGCCGACCCGAGCAGCAGCAGGACAAACGGTATTAGTGAACCCGCTTCATTAAACCGGTAATTATCCGCTAATATCAGGTAGATTTCCGTGTTTGCAAATATGGCCGCACTGATTAAGGTGACTGCCAGCACAAAAGAAGAGCGCAGATTATAAGCCAGATAAAATACCCCGCCAAAAAGCATCATCGCTACGAATATTATCAACGGGGAAGATGAGTGTTCCGCCAGCGCCCATGACGCCAGCAGCAGGGCGCTCAGCCCAAGCGGCAGTTCTTCACGCAAAAGTACGGCGACCGGCAGGACGCCCAGCAGCCAGAACAGCATCCCGTTGGGGAAATGGGCGTTAATATGAAAGATCTGGGCGATCAGCCAGATGCCGGAGCCAAACATGATGCAGCCAAGCAGTGTCAGGGTCCGGCTCAAAAAGGGATAGTTCGCGTGGGTCACAAGTGCAGCAAGGTGAAAGAGGGCCAGCGGAACAACAACCAGGCTTATTTTTCCCCATTTGGGTATCAGCTGCCAGTTTGCGGCAAAGAAGAGGATAATGCCTGTCCCCAGCAAAATGGCCCCCAGCAGCAGCAGGACCGGGATCAGCCTGTTCTTGTTGTCAGCGGGGTAAAGGCCGGTGATTTGATCTGCCTGATCCGCTGTGATGATCCCGCTGCGCACCCAACTTTTTGTTTCTCTTAACAACCAGGACAGCCTGGACATCATCTCACTCCTGACTTTCGACACCAGTTTAGATTGCCGGCTATTTCACCGGAATATTATTTTTGGTGGAAGCTGAACTTGAATTCCTTCCTGGCGCCCCGGCCGGGCGGGTCCGCCGGGTAGCCCAGAATCACCGGGGCGACCAGCTGGTATTCCGGCGGCACTTCGAGCTCTTCCTTAAATTCGGGGGTACCGCAGTAAGCCCTGGCAAACCCGATCCAGCAGCTGCCGATGCCTCTCTCCCAGGCAGCCAGCATCAGGTTTAAGGCGGCCATGCTGCAATCGTTCGGATAAGTAAAGGCGTTTTGGTTGCCAAAGATTAATACCAGTGTGGGAGCGCCGTGGAAGATATTATAGCCCGGGTTGGACAAAGTCGTCCGGTAGATTTCAAGAGCCGGCAATGAGTCTATTATTTCTAAAATATAGGATTTGCAGTGGCTCGACAGGCTTTTGAGGTAATCCTTTCCTTCAATCGCAATATACAGCCACGGCTGAGTGTTCGTGCCGCTGGGCGCCCAGGAGGCCAGTTCCAGCAGCTCTCTTACTGTCTGCTCCGGGATCGGGTCGTCCTTATATTTCCGTACGCTCCGGCGGGTAGTAATTGCTTCTTTCAGCTCCATAATATCGCAGCCCCTTTTTTATCTTTATATTAAGCCAGCGGTATGCGCCTGGTCAACAAAATAAAAAGTGCGGCAAAAGCCGCACCTGTAACCGGGGCTATGTGTTTCCTTAAACCTCTTACCGGACCAGGTCATCCAGCGTGGCAAAAGTATATCCCTGCTCCTTGATCCCTTTTAAAATTCTGTCCATTGCTTCGGCATTGTCTTGTGACACAGCGTGCATCAGGATCAGGGCGCCGTTATGAGTGTAGTTTATCACAGCCTCGTATGCCTCCTGGGCGCCGCCCGGCATCGGTACCCAATCTACAGCGGCCGCGCTCCAGAGGATGTTGTGGTAGCCCAGTTCCCTGGTAAAAACCAGGGTCCTTTCGCTGAACTCACCCATTGGCGGCCTGAGGTATTTCATATCGTTCCTGCCGGTAATCCTTTCATATTTTTCCTCGACTATCTGCAGCTCTTTTTGAATCTGGCTATTTGAGATGTCCGGCAGGCTGGGATGGGTGTCGGTATGGTTGCCGACAATATGGCCTTCATCCACCATACGCCTGACCAGATCCGGCTGGCTGTCCAGGTAGTGACCTGTTACGAAAAAAGCGGCTTTTACATCATTGGCCTTGAGGGTATCCAGAATAGAGGCCGTATAACCGTTCTCGTATCCTTCGTCAAACGTGAGGTAAACTACTTTAGCGTCAGGGCTGCCAATCCAGTATGAGCCGTGCCGGCTGAGCATGGTATTGAGAGAGGCGGGCATCTCTGGCTGCACGTGTTTATCGTTTCGCTTAAAACCCCAGCCATGCTTTTCATTGGAATAGTCACCGTCTAAAACCGGGCTTTCCTGCCCCGCATTGCTGCCGGGTCCAGTTGTATTTTCGTTCTGTGCGGCAGCAGCCTCCTGATCATTATTGTCCTCTTCCTCATCAGACCGATCATCTTTGGTATTACTGTTTATATCCTCCTGATCATTATTGTCATCTGACAAAACGGGATTACCGTTAAAGCCGGTTTCCTGCTGCACACCGGTCAGGGCGCTCGCGCCCGGATTATATAATTTAGCTTTTACGATATACCCTGTCATGCAGAGCAAGAAAACGACAAAAATGCTGCATAAAATTGTCTTGCGATTCGATTTTTTCCTTTTTACTTGCGCATTTGCTTTTGATTTTGATTTTGACATTTTTACGCCCCCAGGAAGTTTACTTATTGATATGATTGACTAAAAACACCTGGATTATCCCCGTATAAATCGTAGTTATTCGACATTTACTTATACTATCCCTTTATTAGATCAGGTATTTGGAAACATTAGCGGCTAAAAAGAAAAAATAATAAAGCGCCGCCGGGATGTTGTTTCCCCGGCGGCGCTTCTCTTCTCTTAATACTATATTTAATAACTAAGCCCGCACCTGCGTCCTATATTTCAGCGTCTCCATAATCACCTTTCGGAATATAAAACTCTTCCCTGGTGGTAGTATACATTTTCTTTATGGTTAATAGCCGGTGAATGTGCTTTTGCTCTTCGTCAATAATGGCTTCAACGCCAAACTCCTCCTCTTCGGGCGCCATCTTTTTGAACTGCAGGTAGAATAATACGGAATCCTTTTCAAAGCCCAGAGCCAGATCTATTGCTTCCGTTACAGTATTAACACCCTTTGCCAGTTCAACCGGGTTTACGCCGGTGGCAAAGACGCTGTTATTAGCCAGAGCGCGCATGTAGTCCTCATAATCATTTTCAAAAGACGTTATGTCGTATCCCTGCAGTTTATCAGCCAATGACTCAAAGGTCTTATAGTGTTGTTCTTCCTCACCGGCCATAAAATCAAAAAGCGCTTTTGCCTCCGGTTCCTCTGTTGTGCCGGCCAGCGCCCGATAAAACGCTGCGCCGTTTTCTTCGATTTTCATACCGATTTTGGCAATTTCCGACGGCTTAAAAAACCACATAATATGTACCTCCCCCTATGTTTTTTCTATATCTTAGATGGGAAACATTAAATATCTATTACTAAAATGTAAAGAATTAATTAAGATAACGTGAAAAATTTGTGCTTTTAAAATTACTGGTATTTCACGAAACATTGGTTCAAAAGTAATCATTAGTTCAAAAATAATAAAGGAAACCCCGCAAAAGCGGGGTCTGATTATTTCTCTATTGTCCATATACCCTGGGAATATCTTGTCTCACCATGTCCGGGCGCCTTATTTAACCCTTGAGATCCCGCCGGTCCATTACCCTTTTGGCTTTGCCTTCGCTTCTGGGGATGGTCCGTGGCTCAACAAATTTGATCTTGATGTTAATATTTAGCACGCTAAGGATTTTATGGCGGATTCTGCCCTCCAGTTTTTCCAGGTGTTTTATCTCATCGGAGAACATTTTTTCAGACAGTTCTACCCATATCTCAAGGTCGTCAAGGTCGCCTTTGCGGTCAACAACCAGGAGGTAGTGCGGCTCGGCTTCGCCAAACTCAAGCAGGACGCTCTCTACCTGAGACGGGAAGACATTGACGCCCCGGATAATCAGCATATCATCTGTGCGGCCGGCTACCCTTTTCATCCGCACGTGGGTCCGCCCGCAGGCGCATACTTCCGGGTGCAATGTGGAAATATCCCTGGTGCGGTAACGAAGCAGCGGTATGCCTTCTTTCATAATGGCGGTAAGGACCAGTTCACCCTGCTCTCCATAAGGGAGCGCTTCGCCTGTGTCCGGATCGATGACCTCCGCGATAAAATGGTCTTCAGCTATATGGGAGCCCTGTTTCGCCATGCACTCCATCGATACGCCCGGCCCCATCACCTCGCTGAGACCGTAAATATCCAGGGCGGTAATATCCATTTTTGACTCAATTTGCTTCCTCATGTTTTCTGTCCAGGGTTCAGCCCCCAAAATCCCGGCCCGGATCGGCAGCTTTTTGAAATCGATCCCCGCCGCGATCCCTTCTTCGGCCAGAAAAAGCGCGTAAGAAGGCGTGCAGGCCAGTATATTCGTACCGAAGTCCTGCATCAGCATCAGCTGCCGGGTAGTATTGCCCCCGGATGCGGGCACCACGGAGGCGCCCAGGCGCTCGACCCCGTAATGGAGCCCCAGTCCGCCGGTAAAAAGACCATAGCCGTAAGCGACCTGGACTACATCATTTTTGCTGCCGCCGGCCATAACCAGGCAGCGGGCAATCAGGTCCGCCCAGTTTGATATGTCGTTTTTGGTGTAACCGACCACGGATGGTTTTCCGGTGGTTCCGGATGACGCGTGCAGGCGGATAATCTGGTCCATGGGAGCGGCAAAAAGCCCGTAGGGGTAATTGTCCCTGAGGTCTTGTTTGCAGGTAAACGGCAGTTTTCTCAGATCATCCAGGGATTTGATATCTCCCGGTTCTAACCCTCTGGCTTTAAAAGCGTCCCGGTAAAATGGGACCGACTGGTAAACTCTTTTCACCGTCGCCTGCAACCGCTGCAGCTGCAGCCCGGCCAGTCTGTCCCGGGACATGGTTTCATGCTCGGGATCATAGTATGAAGCGCTTATTTTCTTGCCTGACTGAATCAATTTAACTCATCCTCCTGTTTTAAAGCGCCGCCGCAGGCTGCACGGCTCTCGTGCGGCCCAGGCAGGCCTGTTGTACCCTTGAATTTTCCATCATATCCCGCGGCTTGCCGCTCATCACTATACCGCCCCGTTCCATTACCAGGGCACGGTCAGCTACCTTAAGAGCCGCAGCTGTGTTCTGTTCCACGAGAATAATCGTCACCCCGGTCTTTTTCAATTCAGCCAGGGTGGTCATAATCTCACGCGTTACCAGGGGCGCCAGCCCTACTGAAGGTTCATCGAGCAGGAGCAATCGCGGGCGGGCCATCAGCCCGCGCCCGATAGCCAGCATCTGCTGCAGCCCGCCGGAGAGTGTCCCGGCGGGATGGTTCTCCTTGCCCCTGAGAGCCGGAAACAAATCCATTATTTTTACAACGTCTATTATAACCTCATTCTTTTTATAACGGTAGCGGTGATATGCCCCTAATAAAAGATTGTCAATAACAGTGAGGGAATTAAAAATCTCCCTGCGTTCAGGCACCAGGCTGATACCCAGTTTTACAATCTGATGAGGGGGTTTGCCTGAAAGGGATTCCCCGTCCAGCAGGATGTCCCCTTTTTTGATCTTGTACAGTCCGGCCAGCGCGCCGAGCAGGGTGCTTTTTCCGGCGCCGTTCAACCCCAGCACCGCCAGCATTTCTCCCCGGACAACCTGGAAGGATAGTCCCCGCAGCGCCTGAACCCATCCGTGGCATACCTCCAGACATTTTATTTCAAGCAATTTGCTCATCCTCCCCCAGGTAAGCTTTGATCACTAGCGGGTCTGCCCGGATCATTTCCGGTGTGCCCTCGCAGATCGATTCGCCAAAATTCAAGACCATAATCCGGTCAGCCACTTCCATTACTGTTTCCATATCGTGCTCAACCAGCACCATGGACTTCCCCCGGCCGCGCAGCCGCTTCAAGTATTCTGCCAGGGCCTTTGTCTCAGCGCTGTT
The DNA here is from genome assembly GCA_018435055.1 of Pelotomaculum sp. Lineage (GTDB taxonomy): Bacteria > Bacillota > Desulfotomaculia > Desulfotomaculales > Pelotomaculaceae > Syntrophopropionicum. The sequence goes on from JAHDOA010000007.1 coordinate 14,704, forward strand.
CAAACCCGCAGCCGGTTCATCCAGCAGCACCAGGCGCGGGTTGGAGGCCATCGAGCGGGCAATTTCCAGCAGGCGCTGTTGACCAAAAGGAAGCGCCGAAGCGTACATTCCGGCCTGGTCGCGCAGGCCCACCTCTTCCAGCAGTTGGAGCGAGTGCCGCTCTATCCTATTATTTTCCGCAGTGGAACCGGGCCAGCGGACGAGGGATTTTAAAAAACCGGTTTTCCCTTTCAAGTGGGCGCCGGCCATCACATTTTCCAGCGCCGACATCTTCCCAAATAGCTGCAGGTTTTGAAATGTCCTGGTCAAACCCATAGCGGCAATACGGTGTGGTTTTACACCCGCCAGCGGCTTTCCCATAAAAACCATAGCGCCCGCGTCCGGGGCCAGCATCCCGGTAATCATGTTGAAAACCGTGGTTTTGCCGGCGCCGTTCGGCCCGATCAGGGCAAAAATTTCGCCTTCCCCGACAGTAAAGCTGACATCTTTCACAGCCGCTACGCCGCCAAAATGCTTGGTAAGGCTTTTGATTTCCAACAGCATTTAGTGCGCCTCCCCCTCTTCGGATTTTTTAAAAAGATCCATAACCGCTCCTAAACCCCCGGGTTTAACGATCATTACCAGCATCAGAATAGCTCCAAAAAAGATAATCTGGTATTCTCCTCCCGCGCCGGGGATAACAAGCGGCGTCGCCCAGCGCAGCGCTTCTCCCAGGGCAACCACCAGGCCGGCTCCTAAAAGGGGTCCCCAGAATGTGCCCAGGCCGCCTACCACCGCCATCAGCACAAACTGGACAGAGGTATGGAAACCAAAGGGAGACGGACTGATAAAGGTTACATAAAAAGCGTACAGCCCACCGGCCAAACCGGCCAATACCGCGCTGAAAACAAAAGCCTGCAGCTTGAGGGCGGCGGTATCGATACCGACACTCTCTGAGGCGTGCTCGCTTTCCCGCACGGCTCTCATCGCCCTGCCCACACGTGAATGGATCAGGTTGTTCACGCCCAGCGACACCAGGAGCACTGCCGACCAGACCAGGTAATAAAATCTTATGTCACGGTCAAAGACAAGCCCGCCGACGGTAAAATAGGGAATGCCGGTCAGTCCCGACGGGCCCCCGGTTATCCCTTTCAACTCGTTAAAGAGGATGTGCACCAGGATGCCGAAGGCCAGGGTGGCCAGGGCCAGATATAGTTCTTTCAGTTTTAGTGTCGGACCGCCGATGATCGCCGCCACTAGCCCCGGCAGTATTAAGGCGGCGATAAGAGCAGCAATCGACGGCCAGTGGCAGGCAGTGGTAAGGACCGCCACCGTATAGCCTCCTATTCCGAAAAAAGCAGCGTGCCCGAATGAGACTTGCCCGGCGTAGCCCATGAGGATACCCAATCCGATGACTATTATTGCGTAGAGGCCAATTATAATCAGGATCCCCAGCAAGTAATTGCTCTTTATCAATAGTGGTAATCCGGCAAAGGCCAGGATCAGGGCAACCGGGAAGGCAATTTTTTTCATCGCTTGAAATCTCCTTACCGCATATTATTGGGGAGACATCTCCTACCTCAGAGAAATGCTTGAAATTGTTGAGGTGTGTCCCCATTCCGCTGTCTGCAAGCGTGTCAAGAGAACCGTCCCCTTGACACGCTCTTTCCCACGTCCCAAGTCACACTTTTCTTCCGCTGATCGCCAGCAGGCCTTCCGGTCGCAGCATCAGCGCCGCCAGCAGCACGATCAGCGCCACCGCGTCTTTTAACCCGGACGATATCAGGCCGGCGCTGTATACCTCCAGGATACCGAGAATAAACCCGCCGAGAACGGCGCCGCGAATATTATGCATACCTCCGATGGCGGCGGCTACGAAGCCTTTTACACCGAGCATAAAACCCATATCATACGTTGCCAGTGTAACCGGCGTGATAAAGATACCCGCCGCCGCGCCGATCGCCCCGCTGCCGGCAAAAGCCAGCAACGAGATAGTGCCGGGATTGATCCCAATCAACAGGGCGGCAGTACGGTTGATCACGCAGGCCCGCACCGCTTTCCCCGTATAGGTCAGCTCAAAAAATATATACAGCCCGGACGTCGTCGCTGCCGCCATCCCCAAAATCCACAAGGTCTGCGGGTTGACAAACGCTCCTCCCAGCAATAGAGGCCCGCCGCTGGAAAATGCCGGCAGGGAAACGGGTTCCGTGCCCCAGACCAGCAGGGCCAGCCCGCGCAATGAAATGGAAAGACCGACAGTGATAATGATCAGGGTCAGGGCGCTGGACTCGCGGGCCGGATAGATTACAGAGCGCTCTATTAGTGCGCCAAGGGCGGCAATCAGGGCGACCGAGACCAGGAAGGCTGCTGCCAGCGGCAGGCCGGCCGCGTATATGCTTGCGGCCAGCAAAGCCCCCAGCGCCACAAATTCCCCCTGGGCCAGGTTGAGGACACCCGTGATATTATAAGTAGCCACCAGGGCCAGGGCAATCAGGGAATATATGCTGCCAAGAGTCAATCCCGAAAATAATAGCTGCAGAAGCTGGGAAGATAAGTCCACCTTGTTCACCTCCGGAGTCAGGCTTGAAATATTACTTATTTAATTTTTTCTACCGGAATGATAGTTTATTTTAGCAGTTTCCACTTGCCGTTCTCGACCTGGACCATTACCATCGAATCCTCATGCAACCCGTTGTGGTCGCTGGCAGAGAGGTTGAACATCCCGGAGACGCCGCTGTAACCCCGGGTATTTTCCAGCGTGTCGCGGATGGCTGCCCGGTCCGCCCCAACCTTTTCAATGGCGTTCACCAGCAGATAGAAGCCATCCCAGGCGTAGCCGCCGAAAGAATTGGGGGGTGAATTGTATTTTTGGCTGTACTCCTCAATGTAGCGGTTCAACACCTCCTGCTGCGGATCACTGTCCGGGATCTGGTCCGCTACGATTAGCTTGCCGATAGGCAGAATCACGCCATCCGCCGCGCCCTGGGCCAGGTCAATGAAGTTCTGGTTGCCGACGCCGTGGCTGTGCAGCAGGGGTATGCCCATATTCAGGTCTTTGAAATTTTTCGTAATAATTGACGCCGACGGGGGAATGGCCCATACCACCGCGGCCTGCGCTCCGCTGGTTTTAACCCGGGTCAGCTGCGGGGTCATATCCTTGTCCGTAGCCTCAAATTTTTCCTCAACTACAATCTTCACTCCGTTAGCCTGCGCTGCGGCGGTAAAAGCGGCCCGGCCGCCGTCCCCGTAAGCGTTGTTCATGTATAGTAGCGCTACGCTGGTCAGGCCTTTTTCTTTCAGGTAGCTCATTAGTTTGTTAATTGTCACAATATCGCTCTGGGCGGTCTTAAACACCCACTGCCTTTCCTGTACAGGCTCCACGATTGTGCTGGAGGCCGCCAGAGATATCATCGGCACTTTTTCTTTTTGCACCGTGTCAATCATCGACATGGACGGGCCGCTGGAACTGCAGCCCAGCACGGCCAAAACCTTCTCCTGGTTGATCAGCTTTTTGACCGCGAGGACGGCCTCGGTTTCATCACTCTTGTTGTCCAGAATAATCAATTCCAGCAGGTGGCCGTTAATCCCGCCAGCCGCATTGACCTTGTCTGCCAGCATCTGCAGTGTGTTTTTTTCGGGCACGCCCAGTGATGAGGAAGAACCGCTGACATCAATTACCGCGCCTATTTTGTAGGGCTCCCCGCCGTCGCCTGTTTTCAAGGTTTCTTTACTCCCCGCGCAGCCGCTCAACAGCAAGCCTGCTGAAATGATAGCGGCTATAATACCGGTTAAAACCCTTTTCTTTTTCAACACTTTTCCCCCTTTGATTCTATTTAATGGCCCCTCCGGAAGATTTATGGCGTTTTTACTTAAGCGAATAAAGAAAGCGGTTCACCTCCCGTGCTTCGTATTCTGGAGCTGAAAATAATAAACCACAGCCTTCGTGGGGACGAAAGCTGTGGCCATCCGCGGTACCACCCCGTTTGGTTAAAAATAAATAACCCTCTTTAAACAAGGTACGGGAATTCCCCACCTGCGCAAAATGGTAAAATAAAAACTTTTCGCCCGTTAGGGACGAAAAGTTGATTTCGCGTTACCACCCTATTTGACTTCCAAAAAGAAGTCCGCTTGCGGCAGGGTACGGGAATAATTCCTTATACCCCCTTCTTTTTAACGGTAGAAGTTTCCGGCCGGGCCTACTTGCCGCACCTGGTTTCAGCCCGGAAACTCGGTGGAGAACTTCGCTGGGTCGTGCAGTGAAGGCGCTTCCAGTCACGGCGCTTTCTCCCTGTAAAGCTGTTTCCCAACTACTTTTCCACTTCATCGTTTCTAAAAATATATTACCTGGTTCATATGATACAGACACCGGCAGTCCAAGTCAAGAATAAATTGCCACACAGCCTGTCCTTTTTTCTGTCAAGGGTTTTATAGTCTATACCGATGTTCTCAGCTGGCCCGCCTGTCATCAATTTTGCTTGGTATGTAAAGGTGCAGGTTTTCGTGTTTGATGTTGCGGATATGCAGGGTGTGCGCCCAGACTTTGTTTTTACGCATCGCAAATCCAATAAATGCCACCGGCAGCCAGGTCAAGGCGAATATGGGGTAGAAAAACAGCCACCAGTATGCTTTCAGGCTTACTTTTTCCAGGGTCAGGCCGATGCCGAAATATATAAACTGGGAGAAAAAGCTGATCACGGCGATCATCGGCTTGTCATAAACCTGATCGTACATGAAGAAGTTGCCGATCAAGCCCACGCCTGTAAACATCAGGAAGAACGGCTGGATCAAATACATCGCCCCGTCAATCATGGCAAAATTTTTGGTACGGATGCCCTCCAAAAACAATTTACCAGCGTATCGCCCGGCCACGTTGGTATGGCCCTGCATCCAGCGCCTGCGCTGGCGCCAGGACTGCATCAGGCTCAGAGGCTTCTCGTCATATACTTTAGCGTCGTGCGCCCAGCACACCTTGATATTATTCAACAGCGCCTTGGTTTGGAATTCCAGGTCCTCAGTCAGGGAAGTCATCCCCCAGCCGTACCTTTTAAGCATTTCCACCGAAAGGCACATGCCGGTGCCGCCCAGGGCGCAGGTGAAGCCCAAATTATACTTGGAAAGCTGCCAGAAACGGTTGGTCAGGATATAGCTGATATAGATTGATTTTGTGATCCAGGTGTCGTGCGCGTTCTTTGTGTCAAGGTAACCCTGGATGATTTTTTCACCCTTGAGCAGGTGGCCGTTCATGATTGACAGGAAATTTTTGGCCACAAGATTGTCCGCATCAAAGACACAGACTGCATCGTAGGGAATACCCCGGTCAAAGATATTATTGAACGCGTACTCCAGGGCATAGCCTTTACCCTTGTCAACCTGGTTGAAACGCTCGATAACAGTGGCGCCATTTTCTGCTGCGATTGCGGCAGTGCTGTCTGTACAGTTGTCAGCCACAACGTAAACATCATACAATTCTTTTGGATAATCCATATCATTCAGGTTTCTGATCAATTCACCAATAACTTTTTCCTCGTTATAAGCAGCTACGACAATGGCAAAACGGGAAGCGGGCGGTAATAAATCATCGCTGTACCTGCGAAAGAACCCAAACAGGGAGACCACGAAAAAATAAAAGTAATATATTGTAATGAAAAATTGGAGCCCGTAGTAAATAACCTCCATAGTTATCTCCTTTACCAAAAAAAGTTTTAAAACACACATCAGATGAAGATTCTTCTAATGGGGGAAAAATCCTTCTTTTATTCTCTAAAATATATCTATCGTTGTCATTCAATAATAGTCCAAAAGGGTGGTTTTGCCTGCCACCCCTTCTGTTGCCTATGCTAACCACCACACCCAGCTTTTATACTTTCCTTAACCGCTTCCAATTGCCACATAATTTTTTTGGTCCATAAAAAAATATGCGCCGGGTCAGTTATATTATTACAATATTAATAATATTTTCCTAAGGCTTCCTGATTAATATGACGAATGGCTCGTAAAATTGAAGAGGCCGTAATCAATACGGCTCCCCCGCTGCGCTTTATTGGCTTATCTCCACGATATCCCGGTCGCCCATTATGTAATCGCGCGTTACCGACTGCCCGTCATACCTGGCCGAACCCCAGATCCTGGCGTTCTTCATCAGATTGGGCAGATCCCGGTGAATGGTCTCCGCCAGTTCCAGAACTGTGCTGCCGCGCTTCATGATAAACGGTTTTTTCATATCCGGTTCCCGGCCGGGTATTTTGGTATAGACCCTGATCACCCCGAGTGTTTGAAAAATTCTTTCCCGCAGGTCTTCCAAACCCTGGCCAGTTTTGTTGGAAAACGGCCACAGCTCGATCCCCGCGGGGCCAAGTTCCTTAATGATCTGCAGGTTGCCGGCGCTCTCCGGCTGGTCCGCTTTGGACGCCAGCACCAAAATTTTATCCGGGGACACTCCGCGCACGCCAGGCGCCGTAGTTTCACGCACAATCTTTTTATTCTTCAGGTAGTTCAAGCAAAAATCAAGCTGTTCCAGACATTCGTCACTGGCCGCGTCTATCAGTACCAGCAGCATGTCCGCGTTGCGCAGAGTCCCCGCCAACCCCGGTGGAATAATTTCTTCCGTCACTGGAGGGGTGTCAACCAGTTGTATAAAAATATCTTCATACGGCATCATCCCGGACAACGGGACGGTAGTAGTGAAAGGGTAAGCAGCCACCTTCGGCTGAGCCCTGGTCAAGGCGGCCAGAAAAGATGACTTGCCCGTGTTGGGAAAACCAAACAGCGCCGCCTGGCCGGCCCCCTGCCGCTCAATATTAAACGGGTCAGCACGGCTGGCCCTGGCCTTCTTTGTCCCCTCCTGCCTGAACCGGGACAGCCGCCTTTTCAAATCGGCCCGCATCTTTTCAGTGCCCTTGTGTTTAGGAATGACCGCCAGCATTTCCTCCAGCGCCGCGATTTTTTCCTCAACGGAAACAGCTTTCTTGAAAGATTCTTCCGCCGCGTAGTACTGGGGTGTAAGGTTTGCCGGCAAATGTCTCACCTGCCTTATTAATCATCCGTCTATTAATATTGTAATTTGCCCGTATTATATTATAATTTATTAGTCAATGAATTTATTGACATGATATATATATTTTTTCAACAGCAACAGCTATTATCCTCCTTCTGCTGCCAGTAATGTTAAATACTGATGGTTAAAAAAAACAGCTGAAAGCTTTATAATATTGCATGTGTACCAAATACAACCTCCAATATCCTTAAAATTTACTATTTTGCAGGATCACTTTAAATTGTTTTGCTATTTGCTATGTGCAACGAAAATATAATGGTGAATGATATTAATAAATTATATTAATAAAGGAGAATGAATTTTTAATGAACGAACACGACAAACATCATGCTGAGAAAGAAGTTTTAGATAGTCTGCACGGGAAATACAGCGAAACCGTAATTGACCATGCCAAAAACCCCCGCAACCTGGGCAGCCTGCCCAAGAGCGACGGCTTTGCCCAGAGCATGTCGGCTGAATGCGGTGACACCTTGAGCATGTGGGTTAGTGTCCAAAATGACACTATTACCAGGGCTACCTTTTGGACCGACGGGTGTGTTCCTACTCTGGCCAGCGGCAGTATCACCACGGTGCTGGCCAAAGGCCGGTCTGTGCAAGAGGCGAAGAGTATCAGCAAGGATGAAATCATGGAGGCCCTGGGCGGCCTGCCGGAGGTACACGAGCACTGTGCCGAATGGGCGGCGGAAACACTCAATATGGCTATTGAAGACTACCTTGAGTTGGCAAGAATTAAAAGAAAAAATCTCACTTAAATTGTAAGTTATAAGTGTCATGGCCTGCGTACAGACCGATGAGAATATTCAAACCGGTCTGTTTTTATCTAAGTCAAAACATATTTATCGTTTCATAAAAAATGACCACAGCATACTATGCTGACCCCACCTGCCGTCAGACTTTTTCAAATTATTTTGACACGTAGCTGTGACTGGTTGTATTATTATTGTTATGAATGTATGTTCATATAGTTAGAGATTTTCAAGGGGGTAATAGACAGTTATGGAAGAACATGCTGAAAAAGAATTTATAACAAAAATGCAAGGGGAATACAGCGAAACTGTAATTGACCACGCCAGGAACCCACGTAATGTGGGCAATATTCCAAAATGTGACGGTTTTGCCCAGGGTACCGGCGAATGTGGTGACACATTGGGCATATGGCTTAAAGTTAAGGACGACCGGATTGCCCTGGCCTCTTTTTGGACTGACGGGTGCGGCGCGTCTATTGCCTGCGGCAGTATCACCACGGTACTGGCCAAAGACCGTACGATTGAAGAAGCCCAGGAAATTGACCAGGACACAATCCTGGAAGCCCTTGGCGGGCTGCCTGAGGATCACGTGCACTGTGCCGCGCTGGCGGCGGAAACCCTGAACACGGCCATTAAAGATTACCTTCAGCTGGCGAAGTTTCCCTGGAAAAGAGATTATTTGAATAACAAATAAAGCCCTTTAGTCTACAGAAGACTATTTTAGATTTACTTTTGACTGAAAATAATGGGTGGCATAAATCGCCGCCAGCGGGTTGTGCCCCGTAGCGCGGTCTTTTACCGCCAGTACCGTGATCGGGGCCTCCGCATGTTTGATGAAAATAGTGTCATGCCCCACGCACAGGCCGAGGAGAACGTTCAAATCGGTCTGTTCCTTGTTTAAAAGCAGCGCCTGCGCCACCGGGTTACACATAGCCTCCAACTGGCCCGGGCGCACTTTTTCATCATCTCTTAGCCCCAGCTCTTCCTTGGGTCTGGAGCCGGTTTTGCACATCACCGACGCCACCGTAAAACCATTATTCTCCAGAATTTTGTTCACTTCCAGAGCTTCTTTGCGCAGGCCTACACAGAAAGCCAGGCCCAGCTTTTTAAACCCAGCCAGCCGGGAAAACTCCATAATTTCGCGAATCCGCGGCCAAACCCCGTAGCCGCCCGCCTCTACGCGCGCCGAATGGCAGGCCATGCTGCCGGCTGACTGCCGATAAATATCCGCCGCCTCTTCGTATATTTCGCTATAAGACCTCATCGGGCAGTTAGCGGGTAGTTTTTCTAAATCGCCTTTGTAACATGGATGCGCACCGCACTTGGCGCAATTCAACATTTTATTTGCCTCCCCATCACAAAATACTTATACCATATATCTAACACATCTGTTCAAGCAAACCGAGAAATATTTCCCTGGTCAAAGGTTTCCTGTTTTCCATGACCAACCAGCCTTTTTTTCTTGAGTACAAAAAGTTTACAGTTTGCCTGTTGTTCGTCATGCATACCTGGCCAATGGCGCCTATGGCAAACCTGCCGACAGGCCGGACAACCACCTCGCACTCTTCCGAAGTAATAACCAGCATCGGCGCAAAATATCTGCCCAGGTATTCTTCCTGTCTCTCGGTGGTTGTTTCAATAACGCACGGAACCACAGCCTGTCTTGGATCCTTTTCCCACTCTTTAATCTGCTCCACTGTCCACTGCTTAAGCTGTTTGTTCAGTTCAATAAGCGCTGATACCCATTCCTCTTTTATCCTCTGGTTCTCTTGCGCCGCCCCGTTATCCAATTCCGCCATACTCTGCCCTCCGTTCCCCCAGGATATATTCCCCCTACACCATTTAATGAGCCATTGTTCAAAATTATTATAGATAAACTGTTGCCTGTAATCAATATTATTTTTAATATTAAAATATAATATTATTGACATTAGCTCATAATGAAGAATATAATTATTATGAACCTATGACCATAATAAAGGCAGTAAAGAATCAAACAAATATTAAGGAGGGAAAATTTTGAAAGTAGCTATTACCTCTATGGGACAGAACATGGACAGCAAAGTCGACCCCAGGTTTGGCCGCGCCAAATGGTTTATAGTGGTCGACACGGTAACAAACCAACACCAGGTGATCAGCAATGAGCAAAATTTAAATGCCGGCCAGGGAGCAGGCATCCAGGCTGCGGAAAACATCAGCCGCCAGGGAGTGAAAGCTGTGATCACCGGGAATTGTGGGCCTAAAGCTTTTAAAACTTTAGAGACCGCAGGCATTCAGATTTATTGCGGTGCTGACGGCACTGCAGCAGAAGCTCTGGAAAAATTCAAGACCGGAAAGATAAAACAGGCTGATAATGCCAACGTTGAAGGTCATTGGGTTTAAGCAATTCAAATTACATTATAAAGGGAGGTATAAAGATGCCTAGAGGAGACGGTACCGGCCCGGCAGGCAAAGGTCCTGGTATTGGCAGGCGTAAAGGCGCCTGCGGCGCCGGTCAAGGTATGGGTCAAAGGCAAGGAACCGGTAGAGGACAATGCGGCGGTCAAGGTCAGGGCAGCGGCAGAGGTCAGGGCAGCGGTCAAGGCCAGGGCGCCGGCAGAGGTCAGGGTTCCGGCAGAGGGCCTGTTAGCCCATAATATTTAAGAACTCTATAAAGGAGGAGTCCTATTATGCCAGGTTTTGATGGAACGGGACCGCTTAACGCCGGGTCAATGACAGGGCACGGTGGCGGCTACTGCATGAGCTATGTCGGCGCTGAAACGAGATTCAACCGGAGATTTAGCCGGGGCGGCGGCAGGGGCTGGCGCCACTGGCGCCAGGCCACCGGTCTGCCCCGGTGGGCCAGGTGGGCGCCCGGCATAACGCCGTTAGCGACGGTATTTGCGCCCCCACTAAACGGCGGGCAAGAACTGAGTTTCCTCAAGGGGCAGGTCGAATACCTGGAAAAAGCTCTTGAGCAAACAAAGAACAGAATTAGTGAACTGGAAAATCTGGAAAATAAAGATTAGAAAGATCACCCTGTCAGGGGGGAAATCATGAAGCAAAAACTTACTATAGCTGTTGCCAGCGGTAAAGGCGGCACGGGGAAAACCACTGTCTCCGCCAGCCTTGCCTGTGCGGCGGCAGACGCCGGATATAAAGCCGCTTATCTGGACTGTGACGTTGAAGAGCCTAACGGGCATCTTTTTTTAAAACCCAGCATTGACTGCCGCCACATGGTCGGCATACCCGTTCCGGTTGTCGATCAGGAGAAGTGTATTGACTGCGGCTTATGCGGGGAAATCTGTCAATTCAGCGCCATCGTCTGCATCAATAAAAACGTCCTTACATTCGATAAAATGTGCCACGGCTGCGGCGGCTGCAGCCTGGTCTGCCCTACCGGAGCCATTACCGTGAAAAGCAGAAACATCGGTGTGGTTGAAACAGGGGATTGCGGCAATTTAAGGTTCTGCCGCGGCAAACTTAATGTAGGTGAAGCTCTCAGCCCACCTCTTATTAAAGCTGTGCGCTCGACAGGCCGGGACGACGAATTGAACATTGTAGACGCTTCTCCCGGCGCATCCTGCCCGGTTATAGCCGCTATAAAAGGTGTGGACTACGTCCTCCTGGTTACGGAGCCCACACCTTTCGGGATTAACGATCTGGAAATTGCCGTCGACATGGTAAAAGAACTGCGTATTCCCCTCGCAGTGGTAGTAAACAGGTCTGTCCCGGAATACACTCTGGCCCGCGATTTCTGCCGGGACAAAAATATCAAGATACTGGCGGAAATTCCCGATGACCGCAGGGTTGCCGAAGCTTATTCCAGGGGAAAGCTGCCCTACTCGGGTGTACCGGGCTACCGGGAACTGTTTGCAGGGCTGCTAGACACTGCAATGAAGGAGGCGGGACAGTGAAAGAGATCACAGTAATCAGCGGCAAAGGCGGCACGGGTAAAACCAGCCTGGTGGCTTCCCTGGTTTCTCTTGCGCAAAAACCGGTAGTAGCAGACTGTGATGTAGACGCCGCCGACCTCCACCTGGTGCTTGACCCCCGGGTCAAAGAAGCCCATGACTTTTCAGGCGGAAAAACAGCTGAAATTATGCCGGACAAGTGCAACAGCTGCGGTAAATGCTATGAACTCTGCCGCTTTGGGGCGGTAATAAAAGACGAAAACAGCAAGCCCGCCTATGTAATAGATCATATAACCTGCGAAGGTTGCGGTGTCTGCAGCTATTTTTGCCCGGAAAAGGCTATTGCTTTCGAAGCGGCGGTTAACGGCCAGTGGTTTATCTCCGATACTCGTTACGGACCTATGGTCCATGCCAAACTTGGCATAGCGGAAGAAAATTCCGGCAAACTGGTGGCCCTGGTACGCGACCAGGCCAAAACCATTGCCGAAAACGAGGGCTTGTCTTATGTCATCGTTGACGGGCCGCCGGGGATTGGCTGTCCGGTTATCGCCTCCGTAACAGGGACAGACTATGTACTGATCGTAACAGAACCAACATTATCGGGTGAACATGACCTGGAGCGGGTCATGGAATTGATAAATTATTTTAAAATCCCCGCCTTTCTCTGTATAAACAAGTATGATATCAATCCCGGCATGAGCGATAAAATCGAGAAAAAGGCCCGGTCTGCCGGAATAAAAATAGTAGGCCGGATTCGCTATGACCGGGCAGTAACGGATGCACAGATAAAAAAACTTCCGGTGGTAGAATTTACTGACGCGCCCGTTGCTTTTGACTTGAAAAATATGTGGAACACTCTAGTTCAAGAGATTAATTTAGTAACGAAAGGAAGTCAAAAATAATGAAAATAGCTGTTCCGGTTGCACAAGACCAACTATGCACCCATTTTGGGCACTGCGAAAGTTTTGCATTTTTTGATGTCGATCCGGATACTAAAAATATTCTAAAAAAAGAAGTTATGACTGCCCCGCCTCATGAACCGGGACTATTACCCAGGCTTTTATCCGAGAAAGGCGTCAACCTGGTAATAGCAGGCGGTATGGGCGGACGCGCGCAGCAGCTTTTCCAGCAGAACGGGGTTAAAGTCGTTACCGGCGCCAGTCCCGCCAACGGCAGCCCGGAAGAAATTGTAAATATTTATTTATCCGGATCACTACAAACAGGAGCCAATCCCTGTGATCACTAACTCATTACAAACATGAAAAGGAGATCTTAATATGGAAAATGATTCTAATTGCGGCTGCGGCACAAATGGCTCTTGTAAAGGTGAGCAAAACAGCACTTGCGGCTGTACAAATGGTTCTTGTGAGGGTGAGCAAAAAACCGCAAGCAGCGATGAGGGAAAACATCCGCCTGAAATGCTGGCATTAAACGAATTCAGCAACGTGAAGAACGTTATAGCGATTATGAGCGGCAAGGGCGGTGTCGGCAAATCCTCCGTTACCTCCCTGCTGGCCTGCGGGTTTAGAAAGAAAGGTTTTGAAGTCGGCGTGCTGGACGCGGATATCACCGGTCCCAGCCTACCGAAAATGTTTGGGGTAAAGGGAAACCCTGAACAAGTCGCGTTCGGGCTGTTGCCGCTGGAAAGCTCCAGCGGCATTAAGGTTATGTCAGTAAATCTGCTTATGCCTGTAGAAGATGACCCTGTTATCTGGCGCGGACCCCTGCTGGGTAAGATGGTCGGGCAATTCTGGACTGATGTCGTCTGGACCGACCTTGACTACCTTTTTGTGGACCTGCCGCCAGGCACAGGGGATGTGCCGCTGACGGTTATGCAGTCCCTACCCTTGAACGGGCTTATTATAGTGACCTCGCCCCAGGAACTGGCGGCAATGATTGTCAATAAAGCGATAAAAATGGCCAAACTTATGGATATCCCGATTCTCGGCCTGGTAGAAAACATGAGCGCCGCTGTATGTCCCAAATGCGGGGAAGAATTTCAACTTTTCGGCCCTGGTCATGGTAAAGAGATTTCTGAAAGATTCAACATACCTTTCCTGGGGAGTCTACCGATCGATCCCAGGTTGTCAACGCTCTGTGACCAGGGCCGGGTTGAAGATTATGAAAGCAGTCTTTTTACTGATTTCATACCCCAACAAATTAGAGAATAACAGAAAAAGGCTCCCGGCAATGAATTTTATTGACTCCCGGCAACTAAATGGTTATTATGTTTTATGAAATATGTTTCATATTTTAAAAGCCACTGACAAGGAGGATTGCTATGCCCAGGCCACCAAAATGCAGGAGAGTAGAACAGCTTCCGGGGTATACTTATTTTAAGCCTGCGGGCGTCCCCATGTCGGAGCTTTCTGAGGTAATTCTTTCGGTAGAGGAACTTGAGGCTATCCGCTTGAGGGACCTGACGGGGATCGAACACGAGGCCTGTGCCGTAAAAATGAACGTGTCCCGCCCGACTTTTCACCGGGTACTGGCCTCAGCCAGGCAAAAGATAGCCCGCGCCCTTGTTAACGGTGAAGCTTTGCGGGTGGAGGGCGGCAACTTCAAGCTGGCCCAGCATAAGCTGAAATGCAACAGCTGCGGTCACCAGTGGAAAGGAACTATCTGCCGCAGGCGGACCATGTGCCCGCTTTGTTACGGAAATGAATGGCAAAGGATCGAATCTTAAAAAAATGCAGGGGGTATATTTGTATGAAAATTGCAATGCCGTATTTGGATGGAAAATTAAATCCACACTTCGGGACCAGCCGTGAATTTATTGTCTTCGACTCAGAAAAAGGCAATATAACGGGCAAGAAAATTATTACCAATGAGATTATGCACAATCACGGCGGATTGGCCCAATTGCTGAAGGCCGAGGGGGCAAATGTCGTAATTGCAGGCGGAATCGGCAGACCCATGGCACAAGCGCTGCAGCAGGCAGGTTTTGGAGTGCTTACAGGCGCTTCCGGTGATGCGGAACAGGTTGCCAAAGACTTTTTGGACGGAACTCTGGTTACCGGCGGGGCTGAGTGCAGCTGCGGCGGGCACCATGAAGGGCACGGCCACGAGCGTTAATCCATTACTCGGAAATTTCTCTCTGAAAGGCGTGGCTGCTATGTCACGCCTTTCTCTTACATGTATTTTAATCTTGAAGCCGAAAAATTTTAAGTTGACAGACCTTCCTTCTTTGAGAAGGAATTTTTTTTCCTGTGGCCTCAGTAGACTGCAGGGCTTGAATCACACGAATTATTGAAACGCATAATGGTGTTCATATGATTGCAGCTATAAAATTCCTTAATCAATCACTTAGATGCGTATAAAAACTTCAAATATCACCTATGAGCAACCTTTATATATAATAACAGGTAGGAATTATTATTAAAAACTACATAATTCAAAGGAGGTCGGTTAGTTGAAAAGAAATGTATTAATCGTAATCACCGGCGCAATCGTCGCGGTGATGGCGCTCGCGCTGGTCAAGCTGGGCAACCCGCAAAACATGGGGATCTGCATCGCCTGCTTCCTGCGCGACATCGCAGGAGGCGTGGGACTGCACCGGGCAGCCGTCGTGCAGTACATCCGGCCTGAGATTATCGGCCTGGCGCTGGGCGCTTTCCTTACCTCGATATTCACTAAGGAGTACAGGTCCCTGGGGGGATCCAGCACTTTCACCAGGTTTGTTCTGGGATTTTTTGTGATGATTGGCCTGCTGGTCTTCCTCGGCTGCCCGCTGCGCATGATCCTCAGGATTTCAGCCGGTGACCTGAACGCTGTAGTAGGTTTGGTTGGCCTAATAGCAGGTGTATTAATAGGAATTGTTTTCCTGCGCAAGGGCTTTTCCCTCGGCAGGGCCGTCCCGCAAAACAAATCCGGCGGTTATTTCTTCCCGCTGCTTATGCTTGGCCTCCTGGTTCTCCTTTTGGCCAGGCCGGCTTATATATTTTTCAGCGCGGAGGGTCCTGGTTCCATGCACGCTCCTGTCGCCATAGCTTTAGCCGCCGGACTGATCTTCGGCGTCCTGGCACAGCGCACCAGGCTGTGTTTAATCGGAGGAATACGGGACTTTATCATATTTGGTGACTTCTACCTGCTCTACGGCTTTTTGGCTATCTTAGTCACAGCGCTGATCGGCAACCTGGCGCTGGGAAGTTTCCACCTGGGCCTGCAGGGTCAGCCTATCGCACACAGCGACGGCTTGTGGAATTTCCTCGGCATGGCGCTCGGCGGTTTCGGTTCCGCGCTGCTTGGCGGCTGCCCCTTAAGGCAGCTGGTGTCCGCTTCCGAAGGCAATGCTGATTCCGCAGTGACAGTACTGGGCCTGTTGGCCGGCGCCGCGTTTGCCCATAACTTCGGCCTGGCGGCCAGCGCCAAGGGCGTTACCGCACCCGGACAGATCGCGGTGTTGATTGGATTCGCTGTAATTCTTTTAGTGGGCTTTTTAAACATCAAAGGGTTATCCGTAAGGCAGGGGGTGTCCGCAAGTGGAAGTCAAGGATGCTAGAGGGCTTTTATGTCCGGAGCCGGTCCTAATAACCAAAAAGGAAATGGAACGCCTGGGGCAGGGTACCTTTCAGGTACTGGTTGACACGGTTGCCGCCCGGGATAATATAACGCGGCTGGCCAAAAACCAAAAATGGGAAATATCGGTTGAGCCGCGCGGCGACGAATTTTTGTTAACCCTGAAAAAATAGGCAGTATATAAAACAAGCATAAAACATATAAAAATAAAAACCCCTGCAGGCACTAATGTCTCAGGGGTATTTATTTTTACCGCTTTTCTGATAAAACCTAACCGGGATAATTACTTCCTTCATATTTATGCTGAATGCGGTCAAAAACCGCCTCCTGTCTTAAACACAGTATTTCTGCAGCACCTCGTTGAACAATTTGATATGGTGTAGTTCATCCATGATTATTCTTTCCAGCAGCTCTTTTATATAAGGGTCGGCTATAATCCGCTGGTGCTCGCGGTAGGCCGCGATGGCCGCCCACTCGGAGGCGATATCGGCTGTCAGCCTGTCGCAGAGGCTCATGCCGTAAAAGACATAAGTGGCGTTCCAGTATATCTCCTGGCTGTCGCGGATTACCCTGTAGCGCGGGTCC
This sequence comes from Pelotomaculum sp., assembly GCA_018435055.1. GTDB lineage: Bacteria > Bacillota > Desulfotomaculia > Desulfotomaculales > Pelotomaculaceae > Syntrophopropionicum. The sequence continues at coordinate 31,479 of JAHDOA010000007.1, forward strand.
ACACCCAGCAGCCTGATTGTTTCAGCCAGCAGTTCCATGTGGTGCATTTCAACCAGGGAAATGCACTCCAGCAGTTCGGCTACTTCCTCGTTTACCTCTTCCAGCACAAAATAATGGTAAAGGTACTGGTTTATCGCCGTGACCTCACTGACCACGCCGGCATAATCTTCAAGTAAAAGCCGGGCGTACAGGAGGTTGGGAGCGGCGACCCGCACCTGCGGGTAAGGGGCTGGATAAGCGCACTTAAACATGCCGGGCGGGTGGTTTTGACCTTGCATGGGGATCCCTCCAATATCTCATTTATCCTAGGTCTATTTTTGCCGCGGCAGAATTATACCTGATAAAGAATTTAAACAGTTCCACCCCGTATTGCATCTCCTCCGTGAGTTAAATCCTTAAATTATATCAAATATAACGCAAAAGGCGCGCGTAATAAACTGTTATAATAGGCTTAATGAGAGAATGGCTCTCTTCAGATAAAGCTTAAACGACGGGATGGAGCAAGTTGAAAATTATTGTTGACGCGGACGCGACACCAAAGAACGCGTTGGAAATCTGCCGCCGGGCGGCAAAGGAATTTTCGGTGCCCCTGATAACAGTAGCCAGCTTTAACCACCGCATCGAGTCCGACCGGCACGTGGTGGTGGGAAACGCGCCCCAGGAGGCGGATATGCAGGTAGTTAACCTGACCACCGGCGGGGATGTCGTCGTCACCCAGGACTGGGGCCTGGCGGCAATGGCGCTGGGCAAGGGAGCTAAAGCTTTGTCCCCGGCCGGGCGGATTTTCCGTGAGGACACTATAGAATTTCTCCTGGAAGAAAGAGAAATGAAGGCAAAGTTCCGGCGGGGCGGCGGCAGGACCAGGGGACCCAGGAAGAGAACTCCTGAAGACGACTTGAATTTCAAAGTGAACCTGTACTCCCTTCTCCAAACGTGATCGTGTCAAGGGGATGGTTCTCTTGACACGGTTTACTTTAAAGTTTGTTACCCGGCCGGCCTGTTGTTAACCAAAACCTTAAAGGCTGTTTTTTTCATAAAAGCTCTCAAGAGCCTCTAATGTTTTTCTGGTGTTATTCATCATAACTATTCCCAAATTCCATTTACCATGGAGATTACCCGCACTTTTCATAAAAGCCGCATCATAAAAATCATTGTATAATCTTCTCCTTAAATGGTTGATATAATTATTTACCTGACTAAGTATATCTTCATTAGTCTTACCTTCAAATAAAATACCTCTAATTACTAGTGATATTTTCTTGTTAGCCTGTTTTATCACCGGTTTAAAAAAAGACTTAACATATGTTATTAATCCCAACTATATCATCACCTTTGTTTAAACATCTTTGGCTATATTTTAACATATTACCCTGGCTAAATTTGTCAATACTAGCCAGTGCCATTCATCCTGTAAAAAAGCTTCCTGCATACCTAATAGATGGTAAGCAGGAAGCTTTTATTGGTAACATATAAGAACTTCACTAAAATGCGACAGGAGAGAACCGTCCCCTTGACACAAAGGACGGACACGACTTATTTGCACTTACAGAGCAATCAGAGATTTTTAAGCATTTGATAATAAATCAGTTTTATATCTTTTCCCACATCAATATATTTTTCTGCCTGTGTAACATATCCCAGAGAATCATAAAATCTTTTTGCTGTCAGTGATCCTGACAAATCAACAGCTTTTTGTCCCTCATTTGAAGCCCTGTTTTCCAACTCCTTCATGATTAATTTTCCGAGACCATGCCCTTGATAACATTTATTAACGAATACCCGCCTGATATTTGCACCAAGCAGTGTCCCAGTTCCAACAATTTCTTTTTCCAACTCCGCAATAATCGTATAACCGTTGAGGTAATCGTCATATATGTTTTCTTTACAGTGATATTGTTTGAAAAAGCGTATCGCCTCTTCCGGATAAACACTGGTATACGATTTATCTATTGTATCCATCACCAGGATATAAACAGGTTCAATATCTGCCGGTTCAAAGATTCTTAATATCACCTTTTCATTAGTTAACATAAAAGCTCTTCACCCCTTTAGAACCGGCTGACCGGCGACAGGAGAAAAACCCCGGCCTGAGCCGTGTGTTTACTGACGACTGCCAGAAACTGATGTGTTTAATGCCTTTTTCCACAAAGGGCCGTGGTAGTACAGCTATTACTTCCACGTAGGGCTCTTTCATCCCCTGCCCTATGCCGGTTTATCCCGGCGTCTTTCGAACCGTCCCCATGATCCCCCACACCCCAACCGGGTGTGTTTTTGTTTGATATTGGTTTTCCTAGTAGCAAAATTTTTATTTACATAAACAATTAAATGGGTATATAATTTACACAGCTAACTATAATGGAAGTGAAGTAATTGACTGATAATCTGATTTCTACTTTTGAAGAATTTGAACGGCTGTTAAAGTCAGTCTGGCAAAAATATCACCGGTATGTTGTGCCGGACATTTGCGGTCTTTCCCCTGTTCAGCTCTTCCTGCTGAAGTATGTACACGACAGAAAAGTCTGCAGACCTTCCGAAATCGCCATGGAGTTCGGGGTTACTCTCGGTGCGGTAACAGGTTTAATTGACCGTTTGCTCAAACTTGATCTCGTGTACAGAGAGCGCACCGAAGAGGACCGCAGGCTGGTATTAATCAGGTTAACTACCAGGGGAATGGATACTGTTAAAGATTTTGACTTGCAACGCCGGCAAAAATTCACGGAGATTGCTCAAAACCTTGATGATGAAGACCTGGCCCGGCTGCTGCCGCTGATGAAAAAAATGTGCCTGTCCCTTAATAATTTAAAACACTGAAAAAAGGAGCAGCAAAATGGGTATTCTACAGAGAACTGTCGGCTTAACCATTAATACTGTCGCCGGATCTTTTTTTAGAAATTTTGTTGCGGACACCCGCCGTGCCTCTGATGTTGAAGAATTAGTATTAATGAATATACTGGCGGACAACAAGAACACTGACTTTGGCCTGCGTCACGGATTTGCCGGTATTACCTCCAAGAAAGAGTATAAAGATGCGGCGCCTCTGTCCACATACGATAATTACCGAAAAGATATTGAAAAATTAGCAGCCGGAGAAACCAATATCCTTACCTCGGAACCGGTAAAATATTTTGGCCTCACGTCAGGAACCACAGGGACCCAAAAAATGATCCCTGTCACACCCCGCTCTCACCGCATAGTAGCGGAACATATGGGTTTGTTAATGCAAGGAGTTTTATTTAATATTATCCCTGATTCCCGCCGTTTTGACCGGGGCTTGATGCTTATCAACACGGTCACCTCAGGTTTAACACCGGCAGGCATCCCCACCGGCGCCGGCACCTCCGGCGGAATGCAGTCCATGAAGCGGCTGTTCCCGTACCTGTGGACCTCACCTGCTGAAATATTTGAAATTAAAAGCCAGCCAGACGCCAACTACCTGCACCTGCTTTTCGCATTGAAGCATAAAAACCTGATGTATATTGGAGCGCCCTTTGCCTCCGCTGTTCTGGAGCTGTTTAAGCAGCTGGAAAAATGTTGGCCCAGGCTGGTCGACGATCTGTCCAGAGGAAGCATAAACGAAGAAATTCACCTGGATTTACCTGCAAGACACCGTTTGCAAAAAACCCTCCGCCCGGACCGTGCCAGGGCAGATGAATTAAAAAAGGAATTTGAGCGGGGTTTTGCCGGCATCGCCCGGCGGATCTGGCCCCGCCTCCTTTATATTAACAGTGTCGCCGGAGGCAGCTTTAGTATCTACGCCAAGAAATTAGAGCAATATTTAGCGGGTATACCAATTTACTCTGCGGTCTACGGAGCGACAGAGGTCTTTATCGGCATCAGCCTGGAACCAGGTGAAACAACCTATGTTTTAACACCAAGAACCGCTTATCATGAATTTATTCCACTTAAATTTGCAGATGAAATCAATCCGCAAACGCTCGATCTTGAAGATTTGACTGTCGGGGAATGCTATGAAGTGGCTGTAACCAATTTTGCCGGTCTTTATCGCTACCGCCTTGGGGATATTGTTAAGGTCGCCGGCTACTACAACGAGTGCCCGGTAATCGAGTTTCTGTACCGGAAGGGGCAACTTTTAAACCTCACAGGTGAAAAAACTTCTGAACAGGCTGTTTGCCACGCAGTCTTTCAGGCAGCGGCACGGACGGGTGTTGAGCTGGTTGATTACACGACGGTGGCTGACTGTGAGAATTCCCCGGGCCGGTATATCTTTTACGTAGAAGTAAAACTACCGGCGGGCGGCGGCAAAAACCTGCGCGGCACAGACGTGATTGAAGAAGCCCTCTGCCATGCCAATCCACGCTACCAGGCAGGCCGGCAGGCGGGGAAGATCGGACTGCCCGCAGTTAAGGTCGTCAAACCCGGGACTTTTGGGGAATTAGTGAAGATACTCATAAAAAATGGCACATCAGCTAATCAATTAAAGATACCGCGGGTAGTAAGCGCTAAGAAACTGGTCGACTTTTTAGACCGCAACTGCATTTCACCAGGGAGATGAGCTATATGAAAAATCACAGCAGAGAGACTATAATATTATTTTTTAGTTTATTTTTAGTAATGGTCGGCTTTGGCATTATCATTCCGATCCTTCCTTTTTTTGTTACGCGCCTTAACGGCAACGCAACAGCGCTGGGATTTTTAATGGCTTCTTATTCCCTGATGCAATTTTTCTTTGCTCCATTCTGGGGAAGACTCTCTGATCGAATAGGCCGCCGTCCTGTTCTCCTCATCGGTTTAAGCGGCTATGGCATAACCTTTATTCTTTTCGGCCTTTCAACCCAGTTATGGATGCTCTTTTCGGCCAGAATTTTATCCGGTATAATCTCTTCGGCCACCCTGCCGACGGCCATGGCTTATATCTCTGATATAACAGCCAGCAAGGACAGGGCCGGGGGGATGGGAACAATGGGAGCGGCCATGGGCCTGGGTATGATCTTCGGACCTGCCCTGGGAGGATGGCTTGGCCACTACAGCTTCTCACTGCCGTTTTTCGTCGCCGGGGGCCTTGCCATACTCACCCTTCCATTTGCCTGGTTCTTCCTGACGGAATCTTTAAAGGAACCGGGTGTAAGTACCCAGGAAGGCCGGCGGCTGTCCCTCGAAATATCTAAAAATCCCCAGTTCCCTCTTTTTTTCGTCGCTTTTGTGGTCAGCTTTTCCATGGCCATGTTTGAGAGTACCTTTGCCCTATTTGCTGCGGCGAGGGTCGGTTTCGGCCCCAGGGAAATGGGACTTCTTTTTACCGTTATAGGTGTTCTGAGCGTAATCATTCAAGCAGGTATGATCGGCAGGCTTGTCAACAGGTTCGGCGATGCAATGGTGATTACTGCAGGTATCGTTATTTCTGTAATCGGTTTCCTCCTTCTCATGGTTGCTCCCAATGCTGCTTTTATAATCGTTTACGCCGGAATATTCACCGCGGGAAACAGCCTGCTGCGGCCCAGTATTTCCACACTGGTCACCAAGACGGCACGTGAAGAAGAGCAAGGTTCCGCGGTGGGAATAATGCAGTCCTTTGACAGTCTGGGACGTATCCTGGGCCCGGTAACCGGCGGCATTGTCTTTGATTTTAACATCAACTTCCCTTACCTGCTCGGGATAATGGTATTAATTGCAGTTTTACTCTTTTTCAAACGCCACCAGGCCAATTTTTCGATGGAATCACGTGCATGAATCTGGGCCGTGGTGGCGCGGCTACTCCTTCCACGTAGGGTTCTCTCATCCCCTGCCCTTGCCATATGCCGGTTTATCCCGGTACAGTAGAACGGCTCAACCGTCCCCGTGACACCGCTTGTTATAGTTTTAGAAGACGGGAGCCCAGGTGACCAGGGGCAGCTCTGTAAGGGGGAAATCCCTGCTGTCCGGCCTTACGCGCACCGTATATCCGTAGGAACCCTGCGGCAGGGTCAGGCTGCCTTTATAACGGTAGACATTGTCGTTTATTTCTCCTTCCAGAGTCATCGGCACAACTACGATATTTCTCAGCTCACCTTCCACTGCCTCCCCGTACACAATCTCCAGGATGACGCTTCTGGTATAGATCAGGCCCAGGTTGACCACAGCGGATATCTTGATCTCCTCGCCGGCGAGCATTTTTGTCCTGCCGCTTGATTCCACTGAAACAAAAGAAACCTGGTCCCAGTAATCAATTATAAGCTTTTTGAAGTTGGCGGCATGATTAGCCAGGTAATTTTCATTTGCCGCGAACATTTTTCCCCGGTCAATTGCCGGTATGTAAAAGCGATCCGTGTATTCCGCCACCATCCGGCCGGTGTTAAAGACCGGAGCGATAGTTTTTATCGTTTCTTTCATCATGCGCACCCACTCCGGTGAAAACCCGTCTTCCCTGCGGTAATACATCGGTATAACTTTTTCCTCCAGCACGCTGTAGAGAGAAAAGCAATCGTCCCGGTCCTGGATATCTTCGTTTAAATAGGCTTGGTCGGAACCAACAATAAAACCGTTATTTCCATTATAGGCTTCAGGCCACCAACCGTCCAAAGTACTGACATTGATTAACCCGTTTAACGACGCCTTCAGACCGCTGGTACCGCTGGCCTCCATCGGGCGGCGCGGCGTGTTGAGCCATACGTCCACCCCCTGTACCAGGTGGCGGGCAAGGTGGATGTCGTAGTTTTCCAGCAGCACTATCTTGCCCCTGAATCCGGGCGTTTGTGAAAAATCATATATTTTTTTAATTAACTCCTGCCCCAGTGTATCGGCCGGGTGGGCCTTGCCGGAAAACACAAACCGCACCGGGCGTTCATTGTTGTTAAGCAGGCGTTCCAGCCTTTCCGGGGTGCGAAAAAGAAGGGTCGCTCTCTTATATGTGGCAAAGCGCCGGGCAAAACCAATGGTCAGGATATCAGGGTCAAGATAGCCGTCTACCTCCAGTATGCTCTGGATCGGCTCACGGTTGCGCCGGCGTTGCTGCTTCAGGTTAGCCCGCGCAAAGGAGATCATCCTCTCCTTGAGCAACCGGTGCACTCTCCACAGTTCCCGGTCAGGTATCAGGTCAACCTTATTCCATATTTCTTGTTCTCTAAGCTGCTCAAACCACCTTTTGCCGAGATAGCGGGCAAAAAGCTCTTTGATTTCCGCAGCCAGCCAGGTCCCTACATGGACACCGTTGGTAACCGAGGTAACCGGTATCTCCTCAGGGTGTAACCTGCTATACTCGGATTGGAACATTTTTCTCGACACCTCTCCGTGCAGGCGGCTTACACCATTGGTGAGGAAAGCGTGACGGAGCGCCAGCAGGGTCATGTTGAAGCTGTTTCGCTCCGCATCCCAGGCTAAACCTTTAAGTGTTTTAAGATCTATACCCATTTCGCTAATCATGTGTGCAAAATATTTTATTATAAATTCTTCGGTGAAAAGGTCATGGCCTGCCGGCACGGGCGTATGGGTGGTAAAAATAGTTGAGGCCCGCACGACCTCCCTGGCGGTTTCAAAAGAAACCATGTAGCGCATCAGTTCCCTGATCCGCTCAATAATTAAAAAGGCGGCGTGACCTTCGTTGATGTGCCAGACGCTGGGGTTAATCCGCATCGCCCGCAGCGCCCTCACACCCCCAACTCCCAGGACAATCTCCTGGGAAAGGCGGTACTCCCGGTCACCACCGTACAACTGTCCTGTCAGGTTGCGGTCCTGCGGCGAATTCTTAGAAGTATCGGTGTCAAGCAAATAGACTGTGACTCTTCCCACTTTTACCTGCCAGACCTGGACAAACACCGTCCTCCCCTGCAATTCCACTGTCACGTCGAGCTGGCTGCCGTCGGGGTTGTGCACAGGCGTTATCGGCAGTTCATAAAAATTGAGGTGCGGGTACTCGGCCTCCTGCATCCCTTCGCTGTTTATCCTCTGATGAAAATAGCCCTGTTTATACAGCAGGCCGACACCGATAAACGGCAAACCCAGGTCACTGGCTGATTTACAGTGGTCCCCCGCTAAAAGGCCCAGTCCCCCGGAATAAATAGGGTGGGATTCATGCAGACCGAATTCGGCGGAAAAGTAGGCGATAATGTCCTCTCTATATTCAGGGTATTTCCCGTCAAACCAGGTCTTCCGGCTTATGTAGCGGTCATATAAATCAAGCGTCCTCTTGTAAAGGACCAGGTAGTCATCATCATGCGCCGCTCTATCAAGGTCTTCCTTTTGGACGCGCATAAGAAATTTGACGGGGTTGTGCTCGACTTCCCGCCAGAGTTCAGGATTGATTGATCTGAAGAACTCGATGCCGGCCGGGCTCCAACTAAACCAGAAATCATAAGCAATTTCTCTCAGCCGGCTGATTGGTTCCGGCAACCCGGGTGTTACGGATACTATACGGAAAGGAAACATATGACGGCCTCCTGGATTTTTTGGGAAACTTCTACTCCGTTCCTGCTAAATCCTTTTAATCATGATAATATCGATTAAAATTAAAGATATAGCCTGACTTTAACACAAAGCGCTACTTATATATTATGAATTTTAGGCGCCGGCCGAAACTAAAAACCCCTTAACCCGCTTCAATCTGAGCGGGAACTGTGAATTTATGTCCTTTAAAAAAAATTGCAGGATTTTTCATTTTATATTCGAAGTAGTTAAACACTTTCATAACACCGGGGGATAAGGATTTACAAGAGGTGAAACTTCATTCAATGGATGCGGTAAACAGTTTTACTAACCCGAAATCTCTGGCTGTTATCGGCGCCTCCAACACACCAGGGAAAATTGGCGCCGCTATTGTAAACAACCTGCTGAAAAGCGGTTACAAAGGAAAAATCTACCCGATCAACCCGAAAGAAAAAGAAATATCAGGAATCCGGTGTTATGCCACTGTGGCCGATGTGCCGGGGGACATTGAAATGGCCATCTTCAGCATTCCCGCCCGTAAAACCCTGGAAACGGCGGAAGAGTGCGGTAAAAAAGGCGTTAAAAACCTGGTTGTTATTACAGCCGGGTTCAAAGAAATTGGCCGCGCCGGCGCCGGGCTGGAAAAGGAATTAATGTCGGTCTGCAGTCAATATGGCATGCGCGTGCTTGGTCCAAACGTAGTCGGATTTATTGATACCCATACTCCCATTAACGCTACTTTTTTAAAAGGATTCCCCCCAAAAGGAGAAATAGCCTTTATTTCGCAGAGCGGCGCCATCCTGGCCTCTATTCTGGATTGGAGCCAATCGGCAGGCATTGGCTACAGTAAAATTTACAGCCTGGGCAATAAAGCGGACCTGAGCGAGGTTGACTTTATCGCGGAAGCTGCTGCCGATCCAAACACAAAAGTTATCCTCTGCTATATTGAAGACGTGTCGCACGGACCCGAATTTTTAAAAGTGGTAGGCGAAGCGACTCGCAAAAAACCGGTGATAATTCTGAAATCAGGCACCAGCCAGTCCGGCGCCCTGGCCGCCTCGTCCCATACGGGGGCCCTGGCGGGAAGTGACCTTGCTTACAAAACAGCCTTCCAAAGATGCGGTGTCCTGCGGGTATCCAGCATGTCCGAGCTTTTTGACCTGGCCATATCTTTTGTCAACCAGCCGGCGCCGAAAGGAGACAGGGTGGCCATTATCACCAACTCCGGCGGACCGGGCATTATAGCCACCGACAAGGTTGAGGCACACGCCCTGCAGATGGCCCGATTTTCCAGGGAAACTATTGAAGAACTGCGCTCATACCTGCCTGCCGAAGCCGGCATATACAACCCGGTGGACGTCCTGGGCGACGCCAAAGCAGACCGCTTCAGGTTTGCTTTTGAAAAAGTTTTCAAGGATGAAAATGTGGACAGTGTAGTACTGCTGCTGTGTCCCGTGGCGGTAACCGAACCACTTGAAACAGCGCAGGCCCTGGTTGAGTTTAACCGGCTCCACCCGGAAAAGACAGTCATGGCCGCCTACATGGGCGGCAAATCTCTGGCCGATGGGGCGGCGCTCCTTTCCAGCAGCGGCATCCCCTGTTTTCCCATGCCGGAAACTGCTGTCGCGGCTGTCGCGGGGATGACCGCTTACAGGAGGATGAGGGATCGCGCGGTAACGGAAGTGAGAAATGCAGACATAAAACCGGACTTAAAAACCGTTAAGGCAAATTTCTATGATGTCAAAAGAGATAACCGCCTGGCCCTGCTGGGTAGCGAAGCTGCAGAGGTTATCGCAGCTTACGGCATAGCGGCGGCCCCCACTATACTATCACAAAACCCTGATGAGGCTGCGGCAACAGCTGATCTATTGGGATACCCGGTTGTGCTGAAAATCGCCTCGCCGAAAATTATGCACAAAACTGACGTAGGCGGGGTTATTAGCGGACTCCAGTCACCTGAGGAAGTCAAACACGCTTATGTAAATATTATTGAAAATGTCCACCGTTATTTACCCAGGGTCGTGCCTTATGGTATTGAGGTGCAAAAAATGGTACCGCAAGGAATAGAGCTGATCCTGGGCATGACCAGGGACGTCCAATTCGGCCCCTTGATAGGTTTCGGCCTGGGCGGAATATATGTTAACCTGATTAAGGACGTTTCCTTCAAGCTGGCCCAGGGCTTGACCAGTGATGAAATAGCCGATATGATAACAGAAACCAAAGCTTATTCCCTGATGAAAGGCTACCGGGGCAGCAGCCCGGTCGATATCCAGGCAGTGAGCGAAGCGGTTAAGCGCTTGTCTGTATTAGTCACTGATTTTCCGGAAATAACTGAGATTGATATCAATCCTCTCTTTGCTTATGGAAACAGCATAGCAGCCATCGATGTAAAAATAACCCTGTCTTGAGGTGATAACATGAAAAACCTTTATATTACAGGTATCGCTGGATGCGGCAAGACTGCCATTGCGCTGGGCATCGCCCTGAAACTGAAAGAAGAAGGCGTCAAGGCCACCTACTTTAAGCCTGTGGGGAGCCGCCCGAAACTGGCCTGCGGTAGAGACAACGACGCCCTATTAATGCAAGAGATCCTGCACATGAAGGCTGGTGTGGAACAAATCGCGCCTTTTACTGCCGGCACCTCGTACCTGTCAGGGCTGAAGAATCCGGAGACGGCTATGGCCAGCATCATAGCAGCCTATCAGGCCATCTCCGCGGAGGCGGACCTGATCATTATTGACGGGGCTACCTTTCCACATGTGGGCGCCGCTTACGGCCTTGATGTAGTCTCCCTGACTCCAAAGTTTAATGCTTCGGTCTTAAATGTGATCAAGGTGGAGAACGATCTCAGCGTGGATCAGGCCATCTTCTTCAATAACTGCTGCAGGTCGAGCGGACTGGCGGTTTCCGGGCATATTTTCAACAATGTTCCCAGGCAGCTGCTGGCCAAAACAGAAGGGGTTTTCAAACCGGTTTTGGAGAAAAAGGGCTGCGCTACCCTCGGCATTATACCAATGCGACCGGAAATTGCCTCGCCTACTGTTGCGGAGTATTATGAAGCTCTGGGCGGTGAACTGCTGACCGGTGAAGACAAACTGAACAGACTGGTAGAAGAAGTCGTAGTGGGGGCCATGACTATGGAAAGCGCCCTAAAGTATATGCGCCGTTCAGCAAATAAGGCGATTATAATGGGGGGAGACCGGGCTGATATGGCCCTGGCCACCCTTGAGACCAGCACATCAGCTTTGATTTTAACAGGCGGCCTTTATCCGGATGTGAAGGTAGTTTCCCGCGCTGCCGAGAAAGGCGTACCTATTATTCTTGTTCATTATGACACATATACCACGATAGAAAGATTAACGGAAATATCCAGGCGGATCAGCCCCGGCGACGCCACCGGCATCAATATCGCCAAGGAAAACATCGAGCAGCACTGTGACTGGAAATCAATTATCAAAACCCTTGAGGAGTGAAACAATTGGGGCCTGCCGGGTTAAACCGGCAGGCTTTTTTAACTGCTGACAGCCAAATATTTTATTATGGATTTTTTATGCTGTAATTTTATTTTTTTTGGCTAAACTAAATAGGATAAAAAACGGGGGGGTTTTGATGTCTGACCATAGTCCTTCCAACGTAGTGCTTGAAAGGGATATTGACTGGTCCGGGACCATCGGGGTTACCGTTCCTGTCTCCGATGTGCAGGTTTACCAGCGGGCTGAAAATATTGATCTGAAGATTATAAATGACGGCATTCTAAGGGTACAGGCGGCATTAAAGCTGTTTGCCATGGTCACGGCCGGGCTGGATGAAAAACATATTTTTAACCCGGCCAAGATATTTACCAACGTCATTAATATCAATTCTTTTATTCATCTAAAATCTAAAATCAAACGGGAAGACATAATATCAGTGGACTATGGTCTGGATATTAAAAATTATGCTCTCCGGCCCGATAACATAATTATCAGCGGAACATTAAAACTGAAGATAAAATACGTCATCCACCTGGTCCTGGATGGTGTGGTAATTGACTTTGCCGGCAACAATGCAATTAACGGCGCCACTATAAATGTAAAGGACTTAGAAAGCGGTGAGATAAAAGCAACTGTGACTACCGGCAGCGACGGCAGGTATTCTTTCAATAACATGCCCCCAGGTATCTACCTGGTTGAGGCTTTTACAGACTCCCATAAGCTGGAACAGAAGGTGAGCGTGATGAAAACACGGGACACCGTGAATTTTGTTCTACACCAGTAACCCCGAAACTTTATTCAAAAATTTTCCCCACAAACTTGATTTCCTCGCCGCAATTGCTGCAGTTACTGCCGGACAAGCCCACGCCACGGGCGGAAAAGCCGATCCTGCTGATCACCTCGTCGCCGCACCTGGGACAGAAGGTGTCGCCGGTACCCGGGACCTGCGCGTTTCCGATATAGACATAGTGCAGTTTTTTAGTCGCGATTTCCCTGGCCCGCACCAGTTTTTCCAGCGGGGTAGCCGGCAGGCCCATCTTGTACATGGGGAAATAGCGGGAAAAATGCAGGGGGATGTCCCGGTCCAGGGAAGCAATCCAGCCGGTCAGGCGCCCGATCTCCTCCTCCGTATCGTTCAACCCGGGGATGAGCAGGGTGGTCAACTCGACATGGCATTCACGCCGGGCTGTTTCCACGGTCTTAAGGACAGGCTGCAGGCTACCTTTGCAGTATTTCTTATAATAATCCTCCGTAAAGCCCTTGACGTCTATATTCATGGCGTCAATATGGGGAAGGATTTGCCGCAGGGGAGCCTCGTTGACCGAGCCGTTTGTCACAAGCACATTTTTCAGGCCGGCTTCTCTAGCCAGCACGGCTGTTTCAAAAACAAACTCATACCACATGAAAGGTTCATTGTATGTATAGGCAAGGCCGATATTCGGGTAGCCCATGCCGGCATAGTCCATGGCCATCTCCACCAGGCCTGCCGGGGTGATCTCGTTAGTGGGCGGGTCATCGTGGGCTATCGACCAGTTCTGGCAGAACTGGCATTTAAAATTGCAGCCGACCGTGCCTGCTGAAAGGATATAAGAGCCGGGATAAAAATGGTAAAGCGGCTTTTTCTCGATCGGATCCATCCCGTAGGAAGAAACCTTGCCGTAGTTTGTGGCATAAAGAATACCGCTGCGGTTTTGCCTGGTGCGGCAGACACCGGTTTTTCCCTCCTGTATTTTGCAATAATGCGGACAGAGAACACAGGCTGCTATATCTTTCTCTTTATTTTCGTAAAACAGCGCTTCTCGCATTCACAATCACCTCTTAAAACATATTGACAGGATTTACAGGATTTTTTCGGATTAACAGGATTAAAACCATAGATACTAGATTTATTTTGGAAACCATTATTTAATCTTTTTGTTCTGCAATCTTATAAACATTTAAATAAAAATTTGATTAATTTAATCTATTGAATCCTGCTAACTATTCATTATGTGAGATTATTATTTAAATATCATTTGGTTTTTTAAATCCTGTAAATCCTGTTTTTATCCTGTTAATCCTGTCAAATTGTTTTATCTATACCTTACCACTTCAAACCTTTCCAACATTACCGGCTCGTCCGGCCGGATGCCGGCCTTCTGGCGGGCTATGCGTACCTGTTCTTCCGCCGTGTCTATCCCTTCCAGGTTGGGCAGCAGCAGGCCGCTTCTACGGCCGGACCGCACTATTACTCCGTACTTCACGGGGTCCAACTGTTGCAGGCCGGATATGGGTTCGGGCGGCTGCAGCACATCCACGGAATAGTCAAGGTCGTTCAGCTCATCCTTGCGCACAGGCTGAAAGCGCGGATCATGCATGCCGGCGCTGATGGCGTTGGCAGCAACCTCCTCGGCAATGCTGGCTTTGTCCGGTTCTATGGTTCCTATACAGCCGCGCAACTGCCCGTGCTTTTTAATGGAAACAAACACACCTGCTTTTTTCTTGAATTCCTCTGGTATCTCAGCGGCTGCGGGCGGCAGGGACCCGCTGACATAGCTTTCCAGGGTGTTACGCGCCAGTTTGACCAGGAGGCTTTCCCCAGCCTGTTGTTTTTCCCTTTCTGCCTGCCGTTCGGCACGTATTTTATTTAAAAACGATTTTTCCGGGTTTTTGCCTTCAGGTTCGAGGGAGGCCACAAGGTAGCCAACCCCGAACGGCCCCTCATATGACAGGACCTCGGCTTTGACATCGTACCCGTCCAGGGCGCCCAGCATCATGACAATAGAGTGGTAACCGCACTCCCCCGCCTGGGCGACCAGGTCCGGGTCCATTTTGACAATGCACTCCACGTCTGTCACGGCCAACAACCTGGCCAGCAGGCTGTCAAAATCTTTTCCTTTCGGCAGGTAGCCTCCCGGAGCATCGTGTGTAAGGCCGTGGGAAAGGTCGCCGCTCGCCAGCAGGGCCACCCTGCGCCCCAGCGCGTCGGCGGCTTTGCGGACAGCGACACCGAAGAGGTAAAGTCTTTGGGGCAGTCCCAGCGCCATTGACACATGCACGAGCGGTGTTTCCAATCCGGCCTTGCGGAGAAAATACAGCGGCACGATCACCCCGTGATCCAGGCGCAGGCTAATACCGTATTGCCTTTCTTCTTCTTCGGTCAGTTCTACCACAAACATACCCAGGTTTGCGGATTGTTCTTTAATTTCACGGGCCAGAACCGTGTCGTTTTCCATTATATATCTGACATTACCGGCCCGGAAATGCCCCAGGTCCCCCTCTAACTGCGGGGAAAGGTTTATGCCGATTACATCCCGGAAAACCGGCGCGTGCGGTGAAATAATTACAACCGTATCGGCGCCGCTCTCTTTAATCCGCCTGCCCAGCTCAAGAAGCGCTTCCTGGGTATCGGAAACTATAGCAGCCTCTGGCCCGCCGACTTCCGGTACGGCTATGGGGGGGTGCGGGCAGATGCCGCAAAACACTACGGTCATTTTCACTTCCTCCTATACATTTAAAAGTAATACATCTTGTCAATCCGTGAAAATATTATCAATTATTTACCAGTATTATTACCTGACCCGCATTTTATCATGTAAATATACCGTAATAGAGGAAATAACCGCCGAGGCCTAAAAGGAAAATCCCGCAGGCCGCGATGATCCCACTGTAGATCCTGTCACTGAGGAATTTCCTGCCGCCTGCCACCACCGCAGAGATCAGACTGTACCAGATAAGATCAGCCAGGATATGTCCGGTAAAAAAAGAGGCCAGCCCCGGGGCTCCTTTTTGCAGTGACAGGGTTATATACCCCAGGCCAACTGTGGCCCACCACAGGGTCCAGTATGGATTGGCAACACTGACCAGTATGCCGGCCAGAACCGGGTGCATGCGTTTTGGCGCGTTCTGCCGCGCTGTCGCCAGGCTCCCAGCGCTTTCAACAGCTTTTCCATCCTGTCCGGACTGACCGGACATCTTGAACGAAACCCTCCCCGCTGCTGCGTCCCGGGCCATACCGGCGCCCATATACAGTAAAAAGGCCCCTCCTATAACAGCGACAATGTGCGATACCCGCTCCGTCGCTAATAAGGCAGACAGCCCGCCGGCCAGTGCCAGGAGCAAAACCAGTTCAAGGATTGCGTGGCCGGCCACGATTAACGGCCCGGCCAGAAAGCCTCGCCGCGCGCTCTCTCCTATCGTAACAGTAAGCAACGGGCCCGGCATTATTGCCCCGGAGAACCCGATGATAAAAGACGTGGTAAAAATTGCATATATCTCCAATAAATCACCGCCATTTTTACTATTTTCTTTTCTGCAGGCAAAAATACCTGCCTTATATTGAAAAAATCATTTTACCCCCTTTACAAATTCCCGGGCAAAGACGATAGTCTTAATATGAATATAAATTCTATAGCTTCCATATTATCCGAACTGACATATCAGCAAAAAAATGTTTCGTCTTCTGCCGCCAGGGTAGAGGGAGTCTCCCAGCTGCGCGACGCAACGGCTGCGATTAGAGAGACGCTAGCGAACGAAGGTGTAAAAACCACCATGCTGCAGACCGCCCGGACGGATGCGCCGCAGCAAAAAGCTGAACAGCCCTTTCCGCTCCCCGCTTTTATACCTTTGCCGCTGCGCACAGATTTGTTTCAGGAAGCCCGTTTTTTCGCCAGGCCTGGCGAGGAAAAAGAAGGCGCCGGAACCAACCGGGAGGCGGAAGAAATCTTCATCTGCCTGATCACCGAAAACCTTGGCCGGATCTGGGTGGGCATCGCCATGCGCAACGATTTCCTGTCAGTAAAATATTTTACCGAGCGGGAAGCTTCAAATAAGACGCTGAGACAGAATTTTCCTCCCTTAAGGGAAGAACTGAAGTCAATCGGTTTTAGCAGGGTCTCATTAATCAGTCAGGCCAGGACTGAACTGGGCGCGGTAGTGGAGGGACTCCTCCCGAAATTTGAAGCGCACCTCCTTGACCGGAAGATTTGAGGGGTGATAGGCATGAGTGATCTGAGAGAGGAATTTGCCACGGCGCTGCGCTACAAACCGGGCGAGGATAACGCCCCGGTTATCGTCGCGGCGGGCCAGGGTCTAAAAGCGAGGCAAATCAAAAAAATAGCGGAAAAATCGGGGGTGCCGTTATATCAGGATCAGACCCTGGCCAAAACACTATATAACCTGGGTATCGGGGTGGAGATCCCGCCCCGGCTGTATGAAGCCATGGCCAGAGTCCTTGTATTTGTGATGAAACTGGATAAAAAAGCCCCCGGTTCATAGAGAGATAGAGAGGCCCATCAACAATTTAATGGGCCTTTATAGTAGTAGATTTATCTATTGGGTAACAAGTAAATCCTGGTCATGATCCTAAATCTTCAGGTTGGAAATGGCCTCCTGCATCTGATTGACAAATTCGTCCACCGTCTTGGCTGCGGTAGTGAACCTTTCTACCAGCGCAGTTTGTTCCCCGGTAGCCTGGTTTACAGCGCTAATCCCATCCATCACCTGCTGTGAATGGCTGATAATCTCTTTTACCATAACGATCATATTATTGAGGTCTGCCAGCAGCGACTTAACGGACTGGGAAGCCCCGCTGGCCGCGCTATACCCCTCGGTCACTATTTTCTGGTCATCCTCCAGGCTGGCTGACGCCTGGCGGGCATGCTGCAGCGCCTTTTCAAACAGACTGTATATTCCCTTGGTAGCATTGGCGGCATCCTGCGAACGCTTTTGTATTTCAGCCGCCAGCGCAGTAAAGTTGGACTCTTCCCCGGCTATAGCTTCAGCCGCCCCCGCAATCTCCGTTTGGGTCTTGGCTTTATTGCTGTTGGCGATAAAGCTTTTCATTTCAGTAACCGCCTTCTGGGCCAGGAGATTAGCCTGATCAGCGATCAGTGCGATAAATTGTATTATGTCGCCTATCTTTTCCAGATGGGACTCAAGTTCTTTAACCGATTCACTGGTGCGCAGCATGGCTACACTGCTTGATTTCATCTGTTTCAAAAATTTCTCCAGGGTTTCCTCAGCGCGCGCCAGGCTTTCAGCAGTTTTCTCTGAAGCGTTGATTACCGCTTCAGAGCTGGACTCCATCTTGCTTGCAGTTTCAGAAAGCTGGCTCATTTTCGTCACAGCGGCATTAGATGTGTCGGCTGCTTTCTTGATGCTGACCTGCAATTCGCTTGTATACTCGGCGGCGCTTGCCACCGAATGGTTCATTCTCTCGCCCAGATCACGCAGTTTATTGACCATGTTGCCAAACGACCGGATCAGACTGCCGAGTTCGTCCTTGGACGAAGTTTCCAGATTTATGGCTGTAAAATCCCACCCGGCGATACGGTCTGCTTCTATCTCCAGCCTTTTAACAGTGTCTGTAATCCGGTTTGAAATATATATGATCAAAATAATCAAGGCGATGGTGAGGACAGCGCCTCCACCAAGGATTTGCCCCCTGGCCACGGCGAGCTGCCTGTTGGTTTCAACCATGGAGAAACCGACCCGGAACCCCCCCCAGTGGCGACCATTGACATAAATCGGAGAGGATATGTCCCACATGGTTTCACCCGTGTCGCCCCTTTTATACACCTGCAGCAGGTATGGTTCGGTGTTCTGTGAAGAGGCCAGTCCTACCGCATCATTAAATATGCGTTTGCTGCGGGCCGGGTTGTCGCCTATCCCGCCGGGCTCGAAGACACCGCTCTTGGGATAAACATTGTTATGGGTGGGGACGTAACCGTTGATATCCTGCGATACCGCGTATATAACCACTTGATCGTTAAGAAACGGGTCCTGTACCCTGCTTAAATTTATGTCAGTAAAGGAGTCAAACATGGTATGGTATTTTTGCGGGCTGGTATTCGTGATGGGTATATAATTTGTGTCAAAGATCTGTTCTTCGGCCATCACACCGTGGCCAATAGCGTCCGACATTATTTTACCTGAAGTCGCCGCGCCTGTCTGAGCCAGTATGATGCCTCTTTCGAGCAGGGCGTTGCGCAGCGTGTTGGACTGCCGGTAAAGGTCATAAGCTAAAAAGCCTACAAGCATGGGCAGTATTACGCTGATTATAATAATACTGTTTTTAAGTTTAAGGGATTTTACAGCAAATTTCTGCACCGGAAAACTCACCCCTTTTTTACTTGTAGGTTAATTATTCGATTTTTTAAGTAAATATCCTGCCAAATAAAATCTTACGGGGGTCGTAATAAAAAAAGTCACGGGACACGGAGCGCAAGCAAGGTGAAGTCTTAAGGTCCTTGTAACCTAAAACAACACTTTTTTGCACTCGCCCCGCTGCCTGTGACCTGTGAAAAATCCACCCAATCATCTATATACCGAGGTATGCCTCTTTAATATGCTCGTCATTCAACAGCTCCTCGCCGGTACCTTGCGTGTAGATCTTGCCGTTTTCCAGAACGTAGGCACGGTGACACATCTTTAAAGTCTGCACAACATTCTGTTCAACCTGCAACACAGTAACACCTTCGTTGTTAATTTCCTTGATATTGTCAAAAATTTGCGTTACCAGCACCGGGGCCAGCCCCAGCGACGGTTCATCCAGGATCAGGAGCTTGGGCAGCGCCATCAGCCCCCTGCCGAGAGCCAGCATCTGCTGCTGGCCGCCGGAGAGCGTTCCCGCTTCTTTATTCTGTTTTTCCTCCAGAATGGGAAACTGCTCAAATATTTTTTTCATGGTTTCCTTCCTCTTAGCCTTAGCCTCAGGAAAAAGAGATCCCATTTCCAGGTTTTCACGCACAGTCATCTCGGGGAAAAGCCGCCTGCCCTCCGGCACGTGGATAATGCCCAATTCCGCGATTTTATACCCCGGCAGTTGAGTTATATCCTTCCCCAGAAATTCAATCGCACCCTTTTTTACTTTCAGCAGGCCGGAGATAGCGTTCAAAGTGGTAGTCTTACCAGCGCCGTTGGCGCCGAGGAGCGCCACAAACTCACCCTGGTTTACCTCAAAGGAAATATCCCATAACACCTGTACGTCTTTATAAGCCACATCAATGTTTGTTACTCTAAGCATAGGCCTCTCCTAAATATGCTTTAATTACCTCAGGGTGGTTGGCCACTTCCTGCGGTTTTCCCATAGCTATTTCCTTCCCGAAATTGATCGCCAGGATCCGGTCGGAGATACCCATCATCACCTTCATGATGTGTTCAATAATAATAATGGTAATTCCCGTATCCCGAATGCGCCTGATCAGCTCAATGGCCGCCTCGGACTCCTTGGGGTTGAGGCCCGCGCAGGTTTCGTCAAGCAGGAGCAACTGGGGCTCCGTGGCCAGCGCCCTGGCTATTTCCAGCCGCTTGCGCAGAGGGATGGGCAGTCCTTTGGATGCCCGGAACTTATAATTCTCCAGGTTGCAGAAATTAATAATTTCTTCCGCCTTTTGCCTGGCCTTGCTGATGCTGCCCGTGCGCAGGAATGCGCCCGCCATCACATTTTCCTGAACGGTCATGCGTCTTAAAGGTTTAACCACCTGAAACGTCCTGCCTATACCTATTTTGCATATTTCGTGGGCCGGCAGCGTGTCAATCCTTTTGTCGTTAAAATAGATTTCACCCGCCGTAATCGGAAAGAAACGGCTGATCATATTGAACACGGTAGTTTTTCCAGAACCGTTCGGTCCGATAATGCCAAATATTTCCCCCTTGTTTACAGTAAAGGTTAAGTCATTGACAGCTGTCAGGCCGCCAAATCTCTTGGTTATCCCCCTGGTTTCAAAAATACTCATCTACACACCCCCGGACAAGCCAGCTTTTTTCCGCTGGGCAATACGTTTTATTATATCCAGCTCTCCCGCGATGCCGTTGGGCAGGAACATAATAATGAGACAAACGAGCACGCCAAACACCAGCACGTTGGCCGACCCAAGGGTGGTACGGAACAGTTCGCCCATGATAATGTACAGCGCCGCGCCGATGGTCGGTCCCCAGGTCGTGGCTACACCGCCGAGCATAACCACCAGGATCACCATGATCGATATATTTGTCAGGTTGAACACGATGTTAGGGTCGATAAAGGCGACATAATTCATATAAAAAGCGCCCGCCAGGCCGGTGAAAAAAGCGCTCGGCAACAGGGCCAGGTTTTTATAAAGCGTGGTGGGTATGCCCAGGGAGGTAGCCGCGTCCTGGTCCTCTCTGATGGAAACCAGGTAATAGCCGATCTTGGAGTGCACGATCAGGTATGTCACCAGCAGGGTGACTGCCAGCATGCCCAGCCCGGCGTAATAATAAATGATTTTTGACGTGATCGAGGGCATGATCAAAATTCCCTTGGCTCCGTTTGTAAATTCTGTCATATTCAAAAATACCAGCCGGAATATCTCACCCAGCGCCAGGGTGGCCAGAGCAAAATACGGCCCCCTTAAACGGAAAGCAATGGCGCCGATGGGCAAAGCTATTAACATGGACATCACCGGACCCAGGATTAACCCCCACCAGGGAGAAAGACTATAGTGCAGGGTCAAAATGCCGGCAGAGTAAGCGCCTACGCCAAAGAAAGCGGCATGACCGAACGAAACCTGCCCCGCATAACCGCTGAGAAGATTCCAAGCAGTGCCGATAGTCGCCCAAATTAAGACCAGGATCAGAATGTGCTGCTGGTAAGGCGCATTAATAACCAGCGGCAATACAAGTGCGATTAGAGCAAAAACAATTGTCATCAACATATTTTTTTTGTTTAACATGTTTTTATCACCTCTTCACTAAACTCCTTATACCACCCGGCAGGAACAAAAGCACCAGTATAAACATCACCAATCCGACCACGTCTTTATAGCCCATGGATATATAGGTGGCGCCGAGAGACTCCGAAAGCCCGATGACCAGCCCGCCGATAGCGGCGCCCCAGGTGCTGCCCAAACCGCCGAGGATGGTAATGATAAAGGATTTAGCCGTAAACAGGTGTCCTACATCCGGGAAAAGGTAAAACAGCGGCAGGAGGAGCGAGCCGCCGGCAGCGGCCAGGGCCGCGCCCAGGCCAAATGTGATCATGGTGATTTTTGAGGAGTTAACACCCATAAAAACAGCGGCGTCCCGGTCCTGCGAAGTCGCCCTGATTGACTTGCCGAGATCTGTTTTAGTCAGGAACATGTGTAAAAGGAACGTGAAAGTCATAGCGATGATGAACCCGATCACCAGCGGCACGCTTATCGACATGTCGCCAAGAAAAACTGTGTTCGAGGAATAGCTGGTGACAACCGAGCGGTAGTCGGATTTAAAAAACAGACGGATACCTTCTGTTAAAACCAGCATGATGCCGACCGTGAGCAGCACCTGGTTTTCAGGCAAAATGGAATCCACCTCAACCAACCGGTTAATCATATACTTTTGAATAAGGCAACCCAGCAAAAACAATACCGGCATGGCTATAAACATGCCAATATACGGGTCAATGCCATAATTTGTGGAACAGATATAGGTCACATACATTCCTACCATTACCAGGGCGCCGTGCGCCAGGTTGATGATCTTCATCACACCCATGATCAAGGTCATCCCAATGGCGATCAGCGAGTACATGCCGCCAAGCAGTATACCGCATATTACCGTCTGGCCGAATTTAATCCAAGCGTCTTCCAAAGTTTACCCCACCTCCGTTATGCAAAAAAGCAAAAAGCGTTTTTTGGGCCACAAACGGAAGGAGCGTTAGCTCCTTCCGTTCTGCCGAATATTAATTTAATACCTGAGTGTTATCTCTCGCTCCATTTCGGGACAGGGTAAACATAGCTGGCCGATTTAACGTCTTCCGGCCATATAACTTCCAGTTTCCCTTTTGACCACTGGACAACATAGGTATTGGGCTTGTTCTGGTTGGTGAAGCCGTCCCAGTCCTCAAACTTGATCGGCCCCATGATGGTCTGGATGTCAGCCTGCTTCAGAGCCTTCTGAATGCCCGCGTTGGTCAGGTCGGTAGCCCTGCCCAGGGCGTCGGCTATTACATACATCGTGGCATATGCCTGCGCGCCGTGGTAATCAGGCTCTTTCCCAAACTTCTGCTTGTATTTTTCAAAATAGTCCTTCGCGCCCGGCCAGGTCACGTTCGGCACCCACAGACTGGTAGAAGCGACAAAGTCCGAAGCAGCTCCGGCGTTTTGGTAGAACTCAGGCATGGTGTAACCCGCGCCGTTGCCGACAAAAAGCTTGGTGTTGAAATCAAGCTCCTTCATCTGTTTCACGATCATGGAAGCGTCCATGACATAGGAAGTCGCGAATATCATATCCGGGTTGGTGCTTCTTAGGTTGGCCAGCATCGGCTTGAAATCGATGGCGCCGTGCTCGTAAGCCTGGTCAAAAACAATATTGATGCCTCTCTTTTGGCATTCTGTGCGGAAGCCTTTGGATGAAGATGTGCCAAAATCCGTGTTTTCAAAAATGATGGCCACGCTTTGCGGATCGACCACTTTTTCCATCATATCCCAAAAAGCGCCGGTGTACTTGCTGGCTGGCGCCGCGGTCCCCCTGAAAACGTAGTTCCAGCCCTGCTTGGTAATGTCGTCGGATGAACCGGTGACAATAAGGAAAGGTACGTTCGCGTTCTGGGCCGAACCGGCTATCACGTTGGTGCAGGCGCTGCTGTAGCCGCCGCTGAGCATGGCGACCTTGTCCTGGTTGACTAGCTTTTCAGTTGCGGACCTGGCCACGTCCTGTTTGCCCTGATCGTCCTCGTACATCAGCTTAATCTCTTTACCGCCGACAGTGGTTTTACCGGCAGCCTTCAGCTCTTCATAAGCCATCTCAAAAGAATTTTTTTCCATCTCGCCAAACATGGCCTCACTGCCGGTTAGCGGCAATATTACCCCGACCTTTACTGTTGTATCTGAACTACCGTCGCCACCGCAACCGGTAGTAACGAGCGCCAGAAAAGTTACAAGGAGTAATACAGTTAAGACCTTCCTGTACTTTTTCACTAAAATCCCCCTCATTAAATGAATTTTTTTGACCATAAAAATTCAAATATTAATAGCTCCACACCAGTTCCTCACCCACAAACAGCATAACTAATTACTACTGTTTTGGATCACCTCCTATTAATATTTATATTAATGTGAACCCAAAATAATATCTAGCTAGTTGCCTATACTGTTTAATGTTTAATGGCTATAAACACTTAATATTGTATACAATAGCCATCCTTTCGCGTTTTTAACATTATTATTATAACATATTAATTATCCAGTCCGTTAATAAAATCACCTATTTTATATGTATTTTGCAATGTATATTGAATACTTGGATACAAGGATACAGTAATACAGTATAGCAAATTCATTAGTGTGACATATCCTTAAAGATGCCAAACATATCAAGGGGACAGCTCTCCCGGTACGATCATTATTTATGGAGATATGGAGGACAGACTTGCGGCGACATTCTGCCCACACCCTCCTAGCCAACCATGATTTTTTCCTCAGGATAGCGCAGGTGTGACTTTTGTTTGGCCCTGGCCATAGCGAAAGCCAGGGTCAAGGGGCCCAGCCTGCCCAGGAACATGGTCATAATGATCAATATCCGGCCAAACGTGGTGAGATGGGTTGTTATACCCATAGTTAGGCCCACTGTGCCGAAAGCTGATGTCGTTTCAAATAATAACGCCAGAAAATCAGCTTTTTCCGTAATTGTCAGCAACAGTGTCACCATAGTTACAAGACCGCCGGCAAGGAGAAGGATGGCCAGGGATTTGTATACCTGGTGTTGTCCAATCCGGCGCTGAAAAATCTCTGTATTTTCCTTTCCCCTGATTATGCACCAGACAGAAACTACCAGGGCGCCAAAGGTGGTGGTCTTGATACCCCCGCCGGTAGAACCGGGGGAGGCGCCGATAAACATTAGAATAACTATTAAAAACTGGGTAGCAGAGTGCAGCGCTCCGATGTCAAGTGTATTGTATCCCGCTGTCCTGGGCGTGACTGCCTGGAAGTAAGAGGCCAGGACCTTGCCCGGCAGGCTCAGGCCCTGCAGGGTGTTGTTATATTCGAGAAGATAGAACATAATTGTGCCGGTTAAAATTAAGAAACCACTGACGGAAAGGACCAGTTTCGTGTGCAGCTGCAGGCGGCCTGATACCTTAAAATATTTGGCAACATCGACAATAACACTAAAACCTATGCCACCCAGGATGATCAGTGTGGTGACACAGATAGTAACTGTGGCGTCACTGGCGTAAGCGGTCAGGCTCTTGAACCCGCCAAAAAGATCAAAGCCGGCGTTATTAAAGGAAGATATGGAATGGAAAAGGCCAAACCACAGGCCCTTCTGCCAGCCCAGGTCATATGACCAGCGCAGCGAGAGAATAGCAGCAAAACTCAGTTCAGTTACAAAAGTAAAGAAAAGGACATGCCTGGCCAGCCTGACAATTCCGGCCAGGCTGGTATAATTCATGGATTCCTGGATAATGAGCCGCTGTTTCAAACCGATGCGGCGGCCTAAAAGCATATATAAAAATGTCGCCATGGTCATAAAACCCAGGCCGCCAACCTGGATTAAGGCCAGAATCACTATATGCCCGAAGGTAGTCCAGTGCGTCCCCGTGTCCACCACTACCAGGCCGGTTACACAAACGGCGGAGGTCGCCGTAAAAAGAGATGTTAAAAAATTTATATCTTTCCCGGGCTGCACAGCCAAAGGCAGTGACAGTAAAACGGCGCCGAGAAAAATAATCGCGGCAAAACCGAGGACCAGAACCTGCGCAGGAGTTGCCCGCAGCGCAAATTTTTTTTCTGCGTCGGTTCCCAAGAGGGTGTACTCTTCTCCGTCTTCTATTTCCATAGTAATTTCTCCCGTAAATCATCATTAATTAAAAACGCAGAATGACGGGGTCAGCCTACAATAATATGCTCTTTTACATAATGGTACCTGTCTTCCGGCTTCCGCCCCCGAAACAAAAACAACAGGGGGATAAACCCGATACGGCCGATAAACATAAGTATAATCAGCACTATCTTGCCCGCAGTAGATAAATTTGCGGTTATGCCCATAGAAAGGCCGGTTGTGCCGAAAGCTGAACAAACTTCAAAAAGGATTTCCATGGTTGTGAAATTTTCAATAGAAGAAAGTATAATAACAGCAAACGCCATTAGTGTCACTGCGATAAAAAATACCATAAACGCTTTTATAATATCTTCCTGAAAAAGCTCCCGGCGGAATACCTTGACGCTCGACTTACCCCTTAAAAACGCCAGCAAAGCAAGTACAAGCACGGCGAAAGTGGTTGTCCGGATGCCGCCGCCGCAGCTGCTTGGCGAGGCCCCGATAAACATCAACAGACAAAAAAACAATAGCGTTGAATGGTTATATGCGCTGATATCCACCAGGCTGAAGCCGCCGCTTTTGGTTGTCAGGGACTGAAAAATTGATACTGTAATCTTTTGATACCAGGGCATCCCGGCCAGTGTGCCGTACTGTTCGGACTGCAGCACAAATATAAAACCAGCCAGAAGCAAAGCTAAGAAGGTGACTGTAGTTATCTTGGTATAGAGGGAAAACTTTAATTTTCTCTGTCTGCGCCAGGAATTAATGTTGGCGCTGACCTCCAGCAGCACGGGAAAACCGATGGCCCCCGCCAGCAATAATAAGCCAATAACACTTATTACTACATGGTCATGTTGAAAACCCTGCAAACTGTTGCCAAACAGCTCAAAACCACAGTTTGTAAAACCAGATATACTGTGAAAAAGACCCGAGCTCAGCGCGCTGAGAAAAGGCGCCTGATAATTACTCATGAAATGCAAGGTCAGGATCAGCGCGGCCAGCAGTTCAAAAATAACAGCAGCTTTAAAGATGAAAAGTATTAGATAAACCATCCCCTGCAGGGACAGCTGGTTCTGATCGGCGCTGATCATCATGCGCTCCCGCAGTCTGATTTGGTTCCCCCGCACGACGAAAAGCAGGGTGCCCAGGGCCATAATACCGATACCACCGAACTGCATTAAAAAAGCCAGGATAAACTTGCCGGTCGTGTTGAAGGTATCATTCGTATCGACGACGGCGAGCCCGGTAACGCTGATCGCGCTGGTGGCTGTAAAAAGGGCGTCAACCAGGCTGAAATCCACTCCCGGCTGCAGTGAAAAAGGCAAACTTATAAGCGCTGTCCCCAAAATCGCAAACAGCATGTACCCCAGCACAATCAACTGAAATGGGGTTATAGCCAGCTTGTTTCTTTTTATTCCTCTTAGATATAAACCCTGCTTTTTCAAAAGCAACCCTGCCTATAGAGAACTTATTATCTATTGTTTGCCCCAGTTAAGATATTAAAACAAATAAAAATCCCGGCAAAAAACCATCAGCAGCCGGGTTTTGGACATATTAAAATATACACATTACACATACCACATCCCTCAATGAATATATTATAAGCCCGCTGTTAAAAAAAACAAGTATTATTTTAGACAAGCAGATACCGGTTTAATTCTAATTCCGGCAGGATTTTAACTGACAAAAAACGAATACAGTTTTAATAGAATATAGCCGCACTTAAAATAGTGAACAGGTCGCATTTAATAGCGTTAAAAGGGAAGTCCGGTATGATCCGGCGCGGTCCCGCCACTGTAAGGGGATGAACTCTAAAATGTCACTGGTCAGGCTCAGCTGCCGGCCGGGAAGACAGAGCCGTCAAATGACCCTCAGCCAGGAGACCTGCCTGTTCTTTAATCACTAAAATACCTACGGTTGATAGGTAGTGATTGTTCAGGTCAAAGTTGTTATTACGAAAAACCTGGATGAACTGCCCCGTCCCCGTGTTTTAGGTCGGGGTTTTTGATTTATATAAGGCTATGTGCGCATAAATTTTTGTGAGATGAGGATGGTGTTAGGGTTTGGTAAATGCTAGCCGGACTTCGTTGGAATATCTCCTGCCTGAAGCAGGCAAATGGCTTACACTGCAAGACGGACTGTACGCCATCCCGGGGCCCGGTTATATTCTGGTAACAGCCGTTACACCGTGGCTCACTGTTAATTCTGGAATAATTGGCGGCGGTATCAACTACAAGCGGTACTTTATAAACCGCCAGGTAGAAAAAGATTACACCTCGGACTTTCCAGCAGATGAGATGGCTGATTACCTGACATCGCGCTTTGCGTCATACAAACCTGCCGCATCAGAATGGGCGGCACTGATGACAGCAGCCAGGGTAGTTGACGCGTGCTGGCTGAAAATAACACACCGGGACTGCCGGGCGCATGTGATAGTTACAGCTGGGGTCAACAACGCCTGCTCCGCCGGCGTTACCCCCTATTGCGTTCCCGGCAAATTAGCCCCCGGAACAATTAACATCATGTCCTTCTTCTCCCACGCCCTGACACCGGGCGCGCTGGTTAACGCCGTTCAGACGGTGACGGAAGCCAAAACCCAGATCTTGCGCGAGTTCAATATTACCTGCCCGGCAACGGGCGCCTTCGCCAGCGGGACAAACACCGACGCGACGTTAATAGCTGCCGCTACAGGCGCCCTTCTCCACGAATATGCCGGACCGGGGACATTAGCCGGTTATATACTCGCCTGCGGCGTACGCGCAGCGTTGACCCGGGCGCTTAAGACCTACCTGGCGCGGCAGGCGCAGGGCGTTTATGATGAAATCCCATGTAAAGATATTTTATGATCTTGAAAGGAGTCTGTTATGTTTAGAGAAAGGAAATCGTCTTTTTCTGCGCTGCTTTTTGTTTCATTAATCCTGTCTGTCACAATCCTGCTGCAGGGTTGCGGCCAGCCAATTAAATCATCCAGCGTCACAAGTTTTCCTATGCAAATTACTGATGATCTGGGCCGGACAGTAACAATCGAGGAGGCGCCCCGGCGCATTGTTTCCCTGGCGCCGGCTATCACTGAAAGCCTCTTCGCTCTGGGATTAGCTGACAAGGTAGTGGGCGTGACCAATTACTGTGACTATCCGGCTGAGGCTGCGACAAAACCAAAAATCGGCGGTTTTTCCACTCCGAATGTGGAACTGGTAGTGGCAGCCGGGCCGGATCTGGTCTTGGCGTCTACCATTAACGCCAATTATGTGCCGCAATTGGAAAATGCGGGCCTTACAGTGGTTACGGTAGAATCGCTGAACCTGGAAGAGGTACTGGATAACATTCGCCTGATCGGCAGGGTTAGCGGGGCGGCAGAAGCGGCAGACAGCCTGACGGCTGATATGAGGCAACGAATCGACAGCATTACCGCCCAATTGAGTGGCCTTGCCGAAGAACAAAAGCCTGCAGTGTATTTTGAAATATGGCCGGATCCCCTTACTACGGGCGGCTCGAAAAGCTTTGTCAACAGTCTCATAACTACGGCGGGGGGCAGAAACATCGCCGGCGACGTGGCTCGGGACTGGGTAAATTTGAGTCCCGAGATGGTGTTGGCCAGGGATCCCCAGGTGGCGATTTTATGCCACCACGGTTCATCCTTGCAAACTGTGGAAGAATTTAAAAACCGCACGGGCTGGGGACAGGTGTCCGCCATCAGGAATAACCGCATCGGCCTGGTCAGCGACGAAAACACTGTGGTCCGCACCGGCCCGCGCGTGATAGAGGGTTTTGAATTTATTGCGAAATTGGTCCACCCCGACTTGATAAAATAGAAAATTTAGGGGGGAATTAGTTGAACCAACATGACCGGAATTGGCGGCGGAGGGCGGTAGTATTCATATTGCCGGCCGCCCTGGGGCTGACAGTGATTTTATGTACTACTATCGGCCCGGCGGGGATAGCTTTTACAGATGTGCTGACGATGCTGTTGCGCCGCTTACCCTGGATCGGCAACCTGATACCGCGCGGCGATTGGCCCGCAAACTATGAAATTATCGTTTTGCAAATGAGGCTGGCGCGGGTAATCCTGGCGGCCCTTGTCGGCGCAGGGCTGGCCGCCTCCGGTGTAGTCCTGCAGGGGCTTCTCATAAACCCGATGGCCGACCCTTATATCCTGGGTATTTCCCAGGGCGCCGCCCTCGGCGCAACAGTAGCCATGCTGTCACTTGGCGGGACAATAGCGCTGGGGATATATTCGGTCCCACTGGTGGCCTTTCTATGCGGCTTGGCCACGTCCATCATTGTCTACAACCTGGCCAGAGCAGGAAACCGGGTGCAAATGTCCACCCTGCTCCTGGCCGGTATAGCAGCCGGGCTGTTTCTTTCATCCATAACCTCGTATCTCATGATTACCAGCGGGCAGAACGCCCATCAGATACTTTTCTGGATGATTGGCGGTTTCTCCGGACGCGGCTGGGATCATGTAAAGATTTTGCTGCCATATATCCTGATCGGTTACTTCCTGATGCATCTTTATGCCCGCAAGATGAACATAATCCTGCTGGGAGAAGAATCAGCGCAGCACCTGGGCATAGATGTGGAAAAAATGAAAAAAATTCTGCTGGCGGCGGCGACATTAACTACCGCTTCCGCCGTTTCAGTCAGCGGCGTTATTGCTTTTGTCGGGCTGATTATACCCCACGCGGTGCGTATGCTGGTTGGCCCCGATCACCGGACGCTGCTCCCCGCAGCGGCTCTCACCGGAGCGATTTTCCTGGCTGTGGCGGACGCCCTGGCCCGCGTCGCAGCAGCCCCCGAGGAGATACCGGTAGGCATTATTACAGCCCTGTGCGGCGGTCCCTTTTTCATATACTTGTTAAGAAAAAAAAATCACCCGGGATATTAAAGAGATTTCTCCGGCATCCGCTTTTTGCTGAACCTGGAGGTTAAGATAATGGCTGTGACTTTAAAAATAAATGATATCGAATGTTCATACGGGGCGGTTAAAGTGCTGAACGGGTTGGCCTTTTCCATCAGCAGCGGTAGTTTTAACGGCATAATCGGCCCCAACGGCTCAGGCAAATCGACCCTTCTAAAATCACTGAGCCGGGTGCTTAAACCTGTCAAAGGGACAGTACTGCTGAACGAAAAGGACCTGTACAAAATGAGCCCGCAGGAAGTGGCCAAAAAAATGGCTGTGGTTCCCCAGGAAACTGCTGTAAACTTCTCATTCACTGTTAAAGATATCGTTATTATGGGCCGTTCCCCTCACCTGGGACGCTTTGAAAACGAAGGGGAAAAAGATTTTGCAGCGGCCAGACAGGCAATGGCCTTGACCGGCACGCTCCACCTGGCTGACCGTCTGATCACGGCTGTCAGCGGCGGTGAAAGACAGAGAGTGATTATTGCCAGGGCTTTAACCCAGGAACCGGAGATAATCTTACTGGACGAGCCGACATCACACCTGGATATCAACCACCAGGTAGAAATCCTCAGCCTGCTGCAGCGGCTGAACAGGGAAAACAACCTGACCATAATCTCAGTCTTTCACGATCTGAACCTGGCCGCGCAGTACTGCGACAGCCTTATTTTAATGAAAAAGGGCGCTGTATTCACTGTGGGCGAACCAGCGTCAGTACTTACATCCGGCAACATAAAGGAAGTATATGGCGCCAGTGTTTTAGTTAGAAAACATCCCGTGACCGGACGGCCTTCTATTATTCTTTTGGGCCGGGACACGCAGATTAATTCTAAAGGCGGTCGCATCCATGTGGTATGCGGCGGCGGGGCGGGCGCCTCCATACTGGGGCTGCTGGCCGGACAGGGTTATGAGTTGACCGCCGGTGTGCTCAACGCGGGGGATGTCGACTGGGAAACGGCCAGGTTCCTGGATATCAGGATGGCTGAGGAAATACCCTTCCTGCCGGTTTCTGAACAAAGCCACCGGGAAAACATAAAACTCCTCACTGAAGCCGATGTATGCATACTGGCAAACATCCCCTTCGGCCGGGGTAACTTGAAAAACCTAGAGGCTGTCTCACTTGCCCTGGAACAGTCAAAACCTGTCTTGATTATTGAAGGACGGGATATCAAGGAGCGTGATTTTACGGGCGGCGAAGCGGAGCTGCTGTATAACGGGTTAAAGGAAAATGGCGCCCTTGTCCTGCGTGATGAAGCCGCTGTCCTGAATAAACTGCGGGATTATTTTTAATTTTCTTTGATTTTACAAATTCAATATTGCCACAAACAACCCTTGTTGGTATAATAAGTTGTAGCAAATATTTGACAATTGAGTGATTACTGTTTTACAAACCGCTCAATTCTAATAGTTAGAAGCGGGGGAACCAATCTTTACCGGGGTGAATCAATTCAGTAGTTAGTAGTTAGTAGTCAGTAGTCGAACACCATCTGACAACAGACTACCCACAACCGACTACCGAATCGTAGGGCTATTCTTTCAGCCCGAATCCGTCAGCTAACCTCGTCAGCGTTGAAAGGGAAGCAGTTTAATTTATATATGCCGCATAATTCTGCCATGCGCTCATGCATTATATTGCGCGTTCCTTTTAACCCCGGTATTTTAGACCACGGGGTTTTTTTATCAAAAAATTGTGGTATAGGAGGGAACTAAATGTCCGCCAAAGTTAGAGTAGCGCTTTTTGGATTTGGCCGTATGAGTCAGGCTGCAGCCAGGAATTTGCTAAGAAACCCGTCTGTAAAGCTTGTGCTGGTGGCAAGCCGCAGCGGCGGCGAAAAAATAGGCAGGGATATAGGGGATATCCTGGGGATTCCGGCCACAGGGTTAATTGTCAAGGGAGCTGATCAACTTGCCCAGTCTCTGGCTGCGGCGCGTCCCAGTATTGTAGTCGATTTCACCAACCCCGAAGCAAGCCTCACCAACCTGAAAACAGCAGCCAAATACGGCGCTCACTTGATTGTGGGCACCACGGGGTATACAAAATTCCAGACCGAAGCGTTGCGTTCCATAGCGAATATGTATGAAGTAAGCCTGATTATGGCGCCCAACCTTTCTATCGGCATAAACGTGCTGATAGATTCAGCGAAAAAGATGGCGAAAGTGCTGAAGGGATTTGATATTGAGGTAATTGAGGAACACCACCGGCACAAGAAGGATGCTCCTTCCGGCACCGCCATCCGGCTGGCCAGGTTAATTGCTGAAGGGGTGGGTATAAATCCTGAGAAAGAATTGATTTTTGGCAGGCAGGGAAATAAAAGCGCCAAAGGAAGAGAAATCGCCATACATGCCATACGTGGCGGCGGAACCATAGGAGTGCATAAAATTGTCTTTATCAGTGACAACGAACGACTGGAAATAAAACATGAATCATTAAACCGCAACGCTTTTACCGACTGCTTAATAAAAGTAATAGAATATGTGCACTCCCATCCACCCGGCATATATTCAGTTGAAGAAATTTTAGGTCTGGGAACACCTGCGCCTGTTGCAAAGATGGTAAAAATGGATGTATCGTAGCTGGCCTTTTTTATCCCAACCAATATTTTTTATATGGACAAATCTACTGGTTGATGTTAGGATGTTCTTAATTAAAAAATACTGTCCAGGTACTCCGGAGATGGAGTGTGAAAAGGGAACCGGGTGCGAATCCCGGACGGTCAGGCCACTGTATGTGGGGAGCGGCTCCCTTGATGCCACTGGGTTAACGGTTAGCCCGGGAAGGCGGGAGTATGGCTGAGATCCACAAGTCAGGAGACCTGCCTGGTCAGTTGGTACCGCCTTCCGTGTAAAGGCCGGGCTGTTTTTTGTTTTTCACAGTGTTTTAGCTTTGGGAAACCCGGATTTCTCAGCGAAGGAGCCGGGTTTTCCATTTGTCTCCTTCTTCCAAAATCATTTTATTTTATTTATCCGTCCATTTGGACGGATTTTTTTTGTCCACCAAACGGGATTTGACAATTTTAAGAATAAATATATGCTAATATCAGAGGAGTATTTTACTCTAAAGAGTTTATCTGGGAGTGATAATTGTGAACAGACGCAGGAGAGCCAGCCGCAAATTTAAGCAAGCATGCCAACCGGAGAAACAGCGCCGCATTGATGCTGAACAACCGGCTGCATCCAAATTAGCAGGAGAAGAACCCGTTCAGGAAAAACCAGCCCGGGCAGAAAAAGACCAGGCAGTAAAAACAAGCGGCCTCCCGCTTGCCGTGATCCTGGAGATACTAGCCACAGAATATGAGGATGGAAGACAGGGGGACGCGCTGTGCAGGGTAGCGGCGCGCCTGGCCGAGGAAAGCGGGGAAATCGCCGGATACCGGGCCAGATGGGACGAGGCCCTGGAAGAACCCTCCGGCAACCTTTCAATATACCTGTTTGACCGCCGCCAGGCTATGGAACTGATTCGCTATCATCAGAACAAGGGGAACAGGGAAGCCTTGAAAAAAGAAGAGGACAAACTCCGGTTAGCAGAAGGACGCCTGCTCCTCGGTCAGTCCCAGCCGCTGAGAATAACCAGCGACGACCTTGAGAAACTGGAGGAATTCATCAGGGAAAGCGGGTTCTAGCAAAAACATCAGACTTAATGAGTATATCTGTGCATCGCGCAATTATAAATAGATAGAACCAACGGGAAAAGCCGGTAATCCTAGTCTTTGGTGATCAGAACCGGACACCTGGCATTCTGGGTTACATAGTTCGAAACGCTACCCAGCCCCAGCATAAGCCCTTCGAGAATGCCCCGGTTACGCGATCCCATGGCAATCAAATCTATTTTTTCTTTTTCTGCAAAGCTTATAATAGCCGGCCCGGGGCTGTCTTTTACAATTAGCGTTTGCACCGGCACACCCTGGGCTTTAACTTTTTCTGCGGCCTCGGCCAGCTCTTCTTTAAAGTATTCACAACTTTTGTCCTCCAGATCTTTAAGCATATCCCGGTCTGCAAACGATGCAACCATGCTGGGCATTTTGACGGAGGTAATGACAAATATTTCTGCATGGCAGTTATTGGCAATTTCTGTTGCAATTTCCAGGGCTTTACGGGCTTTTTTCCCGCTGTCATAAGCAACAAGAATCCTTTTGAGCATTTTACTAACCATCCCTTTCTTGAATCATGAAGGAATTTCTTTCAGACTAGAATTCTCCTTCAT
The DNA here is from genome assembly GCA_018435055.1 of Pelotomaculum sp. GTDB lineage: Bacteria > Bacillota > Desulfotomaculia > Desulfotomaculales > Pelotomaculaceae > Syntrophopropionicum. The sequence goes on from JAHDOA010000007.1 coordinate 66,145, forward strand.
AATTAATAATCCTATAATGCCGCATTCTTTTCCTGCCAATAATAGATAAATAGGTAAAATTTCTTGTTCAGTTATAATCGTTATGATAGAGTAACATATAAACCCTTGTTTTAGTAAAACAAAATTTTTATGATTGATAGTAAATATCGGCTCAATAGACACCAGCCGGCATAAACGGAGTGAAGGTTTTGCCCGAACAGTACCAGGCAGCGATAGCCACTGCAATTTTTCTGATTACCTATACCATAATAGTATCCGAGAGGATACACCGTACAGTTGCCGCCCTTACCGGGGCGGTGCTGGTGGTATTATTAGGCATAATCAATCTGGAGATATCGATCGAGGCTATTGACTTCAATACAATCGGCCTGCTGGTTGGGATGATGATTATTGTAGGGATAACCAGGCATACCGGTGTGTTCGAGTTTCTAGCAATAAAGGCCGCCAAAAATGCGAAAGGGGAGCCGCTGAAAATCATCGCTGCCCTTTCGCTGGTTACGGCCGTACTATCAGCGTTATTAGATAATGTCACTACCGTACTGTTAATTGTGCCTGTCACTTTTGCCATCGCCAGGCAGCTGAGAATCTCGCCGCTGCCATTTCTGATCGCTGAGATTATTGCCTCCAACATCGGCGGCACTGCCACATTAATTGGAGACCCGCCGAACATCATGATCGGCAGCGCTGTCGGTCTTGGGTTCATGGACTTTGTTTTCAACCTGACCCCGGTTGTTGTAGTAATATACGTTTTGACCATCCCCCTGCTCCAGCTCATCTACCGGAAACAACTGTCAGCCAGGGAAGACCTGCAGGAAAATATAATGCGTTTGAATGAGCGCGAAGAGCTAAAGGACCCCGTCCTGCTGCGAAAAAGTCTTCTAGTACTCGCCCTAACCGTATTAGGCTTTGTCCTGCACCAGTATGTCCACCTTGAATCGTCGGTGATAGCTCTCTCAGGCGCCACATTATTGCTGCTGATCACAAAGGAGGACCCCGAACGCGCCTTGCAGATCGTGGAATGGCCGGTTATCTTTTTCTTTATCGGGCTTTTTGTGTTGGTTGGAGCCCTGGAAGAGGTGGGTGTAATAGAAACGGTGGCCAGGTGGTCTCTTGAGGTAACGGGCGGAAACGTGCTCCCGGCAGGTATACTGATCCTCTGGCTGTCCGCTGTTGCATCATCGTTCGTTGACAACATCCCATTTGTGGCCACGATGATCCCGCTGATCCAGGATTTGGGCCGTATCGGCGGTATTGCCGACCTGAATTTTTTGTGGTGGGCTTTGTCTTTGGGCGCCTGTCTGGGCGGCAACGGGACCATCATCGGCGCCTCCGCCAATGTTGTAGTAATTGGTATGGCCGAAAAGAGGGGCCTTCATATAGGCTTTGTTGACTATTTTAAGATTGCCTTTCCGCTAATGCTTCTTTCTATCGTAATATCAACCGGATATCTTCTTTTCTGGTATGTTTTCCACACCCTGACCGCAATGCTCGTTACGCTAGGAACCGGAATAATCCTGGCGCTGCTTACCAGGACGGTAACCGGCGTGCTGCTAAGAATGAGGCAAAGGGAAAACGCAAGCGGATAAGGGATATATCCATACATATCTTATTTTTCTTCCAGGTCTTTCAGCTTATTGTTACGGCCAACCACTACCAGGACATCCCCCTCCCGCACCACCTGTTTGGCGCCAGGGGATATAATAACATCATTACCCCGCCTGATGGCCAGCACAGTTACCCCGTGTTTCACCCTCAAAGCGCCTTCAGCAAGCGTTTTACCGAATAAACCATCCGGCGCCGTCATCTCGATAATGCTGTAGTCAGGCGACAGGTTGATCTGGTCCATAATATTCTTCGAAACAAGAGCCTGGGCCACACGCACACCCATATCCCGCTCGGGAAAGATCACCTTGTCGGCGCCGACCCTTTCCAGGACCTTTCCATGTAGTTCGGTTATAGCCTTGGACACCACTTTTTTAACACCCATGTCTTTGAGCATTACGGTAACCAGGATGTTGCTCTGGACGTCCTGCCCGATAGCTACGATCACCACGTCGAAATTGCGGATGCCGAGCGCTCTTAGCGCCTGCTCATCCATGGCGTCCACCTGGACCGCGTGGGTAACCCTGTCCATGATGTTGTTTACTTTATCCTCGTTTGTGTCCACCGCCAGAACATCATACCCCATTCTGGCAAGTGTTAAGGCTAAACTTGACCCGAACCGTCCGAGGCCGATAACGGCAAATTGTTTCATTTTCCCAACCACCTATACTGTTTTTCTAACTTATTCTTTTATATACTGTGCGTTTCACCCTGGATATTATGTAACATATAAGTTATAGCATACTGCCAAACGCAACAGCTGCTATTGAATTTTGGGGATCTGGCATATATTTCTTTTCAATGAAAAAACTGTGCGCCGGCTGGTTTCTCTCACAGTATCCGCTACTGCCAGGATGCCGGCCAGCTTACCGTTTATTTCAACCATGATCGCTGTTTTACCTTCAGACCAGAGCCGTTCCAGGCAAATTTTCCATCCTGAAAGATCGATCCCGTTTTCGGACAGGTTTAAAAAACACCTTCATTTCCCGGCGAAGGTGTTTTTGAGAGGGAGGAGAAAGGTTAATTAAATATTTATTAACCTATAATAGCTATTAACTTGAAACGAGCCATAATCACTTTATGTTTATTTCAGCCACTGTTCATTATCTATTGTTATTATAATAGCCATATTATATTGTGTCAAGTCATGTTAATTATTTTTTGGGTTAGTTTTTGTTTAGTCATGCTATGTTAAATAATGCGGCTCAAATTCTTTTTTTGTAACACACCAAATTTTCTCCGGCCAGTTTATCCTCCCAGAGCATTTGAAGTATTTCCAGCTCCGCACTGTAGTCAGTTTTTGATTCGTCCCGGTCATATTCCAGGTTTTCCAGGATTTCTATGTCGAAATTTTCGGGGCCAAATTCTTTCCATTCTTTTTGCAGTTCCTGGTTTGGATGGAGGCCGCCTTCCAGCCTGACTTTGGCGCCGTTGATCACGCCTCTTAAATCCTGGGTCGCTTTTAAAAAAAACTTGCTGTTGACCCTGGAGCGGACAATAAATATGCCCATCTGCGGCTTCATCTGCTTGTACTGCATTTTTAATTCCTTTTTTCTGTCCATCTAAAAAGTTGTCCTTTCCCAATTTTTGATGATCCCGGTATCGTCCAGGAAGACCGGGATGTTGATCTTTTTCTTCCTTCTGCTTATTTGCAATAACCCATCTCCCTCAATATCCTTGCTAAAGTAAAAAGCCGTTCTCCCAGGATTTCGTCGTCGTTGCTCAGCGCCTGACTGAATAAGCTGATATCCTCATCGATCTTTTCATTATCAGTACATACTGCCACCGTCATGGCGTCGCCCTGTAAACCGACCCGGTCAATAACGGGTTTCCCGGTGTCATATAATTTCTCATACTGGTAAGCTTCCCGAAAATGCAGTTTTGCGCGGCAGACTAAAATGGCCAGATCCAGTACACGGTGCAACGGCATTTCTTCTGACTGCCTGGACCACTTCTCACCTGTGTACCGCCATACTTTGGCTGATATATCCACCTTGCCCCGGTCATTCCACTGGGCCAGGCCCAGTGAAAGACCCTTGGCGTCTGAGTTATAGGCGTGCCTGCCGTCAACATTTTCGTAATTCTCGCATACAATGACCGGTTTGTGCCTTAAATTAGCCGGTATTTTCATTTCCCTGCCCCCACTAAACTACTAATTTACTAAGCTACTAGACTACTAAAATTATAGTCGCCCTCCCGTACACTGTCAATAATGTAAAAAAATCCAGCCGAACGACGTTATAAGGAACATGTTTCCGCATATGCGACAAAGCTTGACAATAAGTTAGATATCTAACTATAATGCAAATATAAAAAAGGAACCCTTTTAAGATAAGGGAGAATTGACGATGACAATTGAAGAGATTTACGAAAAATTTGATCAGATCGGATGTTTAACATTTGCCACAATTGACGGGGATTATCCGGAAACCAGGATCGCCCATTTGTTTGCCTGGGATGAAGAGGGTTTGTATTTTCGAACCATGACGGTAAAACCATTTTACAAACAACTGAAAGATACCGGGAAAATATCTATATGCGGCATGTCAGCTTCCCCGCATGTAGAGATAGGAGAAGACGGTCTGCCGAACTTTGCGCCCGGATATACAATTAAAGCAACAGGCGATGTGAAAGAAATATCATTTGCAGAATTGCAGGAAAAAGCAAGCAAGAAACCAATTTTTCAATTAGGGGTAAAGGATACCATCAAATATCCGGATACGGTTACATTTTGTATCTATCGTTTCAAGGGCGATTATTACAATTATGATTATGATTGCCATAGCCGTGACCATAAGATTATAAGAGAACACTTTAATTTTGGAAATTTTCCCGACCGTTTTAAAGGATTGAAAATTAACGCGAAAACATGTACCAGATGCGGCAAATGTGAAGAAATATGTCAATCAATTAATTTTAAAGCAGTATACCAAACTGAAATTGGATATGCAATCGATGTAGATAAATGCGATGTTTGTGGGAGCTGCGCCAGGGAATGCCCTGTAAATGCTATTGAGTCCTATTGTTAAAAGACAGGCCTCCCCGCCTGCCCCCCGGGCGCGAGGCACATATTCGCCCGGGGGAACACATTATCTATGCTTTTGCTTTAGTCATGTACTGTCAGGCTGCTGACTTTTCCGTTCTGTAAAACAATTGCAACCTCCGCATCGTCGTCTATATCTCTCAGTTTGATTTTATCTCCACGCTTGTCTTCCAGGAGCGGGACACGGACAAAGCTGTAAGTAAACCTGTTGCCGCTTACCTGTTCTATCTTTATCTTGTTATCGCCCTCACTAACGTATATTACTGTTCCTGCCAGAGTAATGTCTTGATCGTTGGTTATTTCAATCCTTGTAACATAATTGTCGTCATTCACCCGGATTTTGACTTCAGCGCCGATTACAATATCACTCAGGCTGATGCTTTTACCTTCCCGGTAATATTCTGCGTTTCTTGCTAAATTATATTGCATCCTGCTGCCGTTGCTTTTTCTAATCCTGATCATTTTTTGCGAGCCGTCAGTTATTAGATCATTGACCGCGCCTTCTATGACAGAGTATTTTTCCATTACCTCGATATAGTAAACGCGGTCTTTGCTGTTCAATTTCAGCCTTGCCCATTCTCCTATATCCAGGTCATTAAAATCAATATCGCGGCTGTCCCGTACCACATCAACGTCGTCAAGCACAATATATCTCACATCTTTTCCCTCATCGTCCCGCAAGGTTATCCGCAGGGTCCCTCTGACAGTAAGATCTCTTATTTCTCCTTCTACTTGACTGGTGACTGACTCAAGCACCCTGATGCGGGAAACAAGGCCTTTGCTGTTCAGCTCCAGTCTTACCAACTCCCCTATCTCCAGGTCGTCAAAATCAATATCATAGCCGTCTCTTTCCACAGCAACGATGCCGGCCACAACACATTTTACATTTTTCCCCGCATCATCCCGTATGGTTATCCCCGGGGTCCCCCTGCTATTCAGCTCATTTATTACACCTTTTAAAATGGCGGGCGATGCAAGAAAATTAATTACAGTGATTTTGTTGTCTAAAATTTGGACTTCTATATACTCTCCCTTAACCAGCGCGGAAACATCCACACGGCCGCCTGTTTTATCAACTTTAACGCCGTCTGCCACCGCTCTGGTTATTTCTTGCCCGTCATCGCACACGAGGCCCAGCCAATATTGGCCGTCAATTGTCAGGATGGAATTCACCACGCCCCTGTATTTTTGGCCATCATCCTGCAGCCGGGCGTTAATATAAACAGCATACAGGCTCTCATCTAAAATAAGCTGTACCGCGTCCCCGGCCTTGAGCTCGTCCGGGGCTATATTATTCCCGTTTTTAAAAACCTCACAGTCGGCAGTATAGAATATGCTGCCGTGATCCTTGATTTTTATCATCCGGCCGGCCAGGTCAATGTCTGAAATGACACCGTTTGTACGACGGTTAGCGCAGGGGTCGGCATATTTAAGCCCTACAATGTTAGACATCAGAACAGCCATCTGAGCCCGGTTAATATTGTCATTGGGTTTGAATACATTGCCGGGCAATCCCTGCATAATGCCGTTCTTGACCACCGCAGCCACCCCATCCCTGTATTTACCCGGTATTTGGTCCGCATCGCTAAATTCCAGTGCGCCGCTTTCCGGTTCAAATTCAAGGGCGTGGAAAGCCAGCATGGCCACTTCCGTACGGGTCGCCGGGGCGTTTGGCTGCAACAGGTAGAGATAGTCCCCATCCAGTATACCCAGGTTAACTGCCATAATTAGGTAACCCCTGCCCCAGTAAAGGTCAGAGGGCATCCTATAATCAACAGGGTCCTCTTCAGCCGCCTTTGCCTGATCTTCCAGTCCGAGCATCCGGATCAGCATAGTCACCGCTTCCAGCATGGTGACATTGTTATATGGCTTGTAAATAGCTCCCGGGTAGCCGGCAACTACTCCGCTGGCTGCCATTTCAGCTATAGCCTGCCGGGCCCACGAGGCTTCCTCCAAATCCACAAGCTTGCTTCCCTCAGCTTTTAACGCCTCTCCTCCGGCAAGGGTTAATAATACCGCCAACACCAGGACCAGAGAACAAAATCTTATATTCCTAAAAATCGACAAGCACTATCCCTCCCCAAAAAAAATTTTATAAGCTGCCATTTGCATCACTGACACGGCCTGTACCATGTCTATATACTTCCATCCCCAGGCACAATTTTCCTACCGCCAGCAAGGAAATATAATATCGAATGATTGTGTCAGGCTGCTATATTATTTTTTCAAAAAAGATAGCGGCGGGTATGCACCCGCCAGATCCACTAATTTTCATGGTATAATATGATAGTTGACCGTTAAGCCACATTCAACTGGAGGTTATACGTGAATAATATTTTTTTCTACCAGACCGGTATCGGAGAAATCGGCATTGCAGAAAACGGGGGTAGCATAACAAATTTATTTTTTGCAAAAGAACAAATACCCCGCAACAACATTATCTTTGAAACCGGCATATTAAAAGAAGCAGCCAGGCAACTGCAGGGCTACCTGGCGGGCCAGCTGAAAGAATTTGACCTGCCGCTTGCTCTGGGCGGCACGGAGTTTATGCGGCGTGTATGGAAAAGCCTGCTTAATATACCTTATGGCGAAACCCGGAGCTACCAGGAAATAGCTCTAAGCGTGGGAAACAAAAACGCCTCAAGGGCGGTAGGACATGCCTGTAAGCAGAACCCGATCCCGGTTATTATCCCCTGCCACCGGGTGATCGGGGCCAATGGAAAGCTGACCGGCTTTGGGGGAGGGCTTGATCTCAAAGCTCACCTGCTGGATTTAGAAAAGACTAAATAACCCCGGGGTCACCAGGAACTTTCCCCTGATTCTTTTATTTCAGATTCGCCCAGGGGCAGGCTTATTTGAAAAGTACTGCCCTGACCGGGTTCACTCTGGACGGTAATCTTTCCATTGTGCATGTCCACGATTTTTTTGACGATAGACAGCCCGATACCCGTGCCGCTCACTTTTCGCGTGGCGGGGTTGTCAACTCTATAGAACTGGTCGAATATTTTCCCGTGTTCTTCACGGCTCATGCCGATGCCGCTGTCCCGTACCGTAATAACCGCTTTATCTCCCGACGCCTCAGCGGATAAATGCACAAATCCTTTTTCTGTATATTTAATCGCGTTGGAAACAAGGTTGGTGATTACCTGGTATAACCTGTCCCTGTCCCCGGCCACATATAACTGCTGCGGCAGATCAGTTTTAAGTTCCAGCCCTTTTTGTTCCGCCTCAAAAGCAAAAAGGCGCTGCGCCTGCTGCAGCAAGGGAACAAAGTCTACCGGCCGGGGGGTAAAAGAAAACTCGGTAGCCTCAAAACGGGCCAGTTCCGACAGGTCACCCAGGAGCTTGTTCAGGCGGTCGCACTCTTCCAGGGCGCTGCCCAGGAAATCTTTCTGCGTTTCGTTCAAACTACCCGCGTCACCGGCTAATACCAGTTCCAGAAAGCCCTTGATTACGGTCAGAGGCGCTTTAAGGTCGTGGGTGACAGCTGACAGGAAACTGGCCTTGGTCTCCCTCAGTTCCTGCAGCAGTGTTACGTCCCGGAATACTTCTATGCCGCCGATTACTTCTCCGTTATCCCCCATGATGGGCGCCACGCTTACTTCTACAATTACACGTGAGCCATCACGCCGCTTGGCCCGTACCAGGACCGGCTTGTCGCCGGGCGCCCCCTTGACCATGCACTGGTGCAGGGGACACAGGTCGCTTTCACAAAGCTGGTTCCCGTTTACATCAACATGGTTCAATATATTATTGGAACATTTGTGTCCAAGGGTGTGTTCAGCGCTAAAACCGGTAATTTCCTCGCAGGCCCGGTTCCAAAAAATAATCTTCCTGTTCCGGTCAGTCATATATACCCCGTCAGCTATACTGAGCAGAACGCGTCTAAAATTGTTGGTGTCGCTTAATAGAGTGCCTTCAAGCAAGTGCATTTCACCCTTGGACAATTACCAACACCCCCCGTTGAGTAACAAACGATTATGGGTTTCCATAATATCTTCAACAAAACAAGTCCTTTCCCTTTATCAAAGATACCCATACGGATTTTTACCACAGCAGGTAAAACGCAAACGGCCCTAATTGTCTTATCACTACCATATACAATAAGGGCCGTCTCTTCCCCGGGTTTCATTTGTTTGTTTTCCTGTCATATCAGGGTATAATCCATATCCCCGCCCACCGGCATCTATCAGAAAAGAAGCAGCGCGGGAACAATCCCGCGCCTCCTTGCTCAATATTATCAAACACATTTGCACCTTTCCAGGCGCCTTCGCTTAAAGCTGTCAGCAGCCACGACCGCCTGACACGTCCGGCATCTCCAGAATGTCGGCCGCATTTTCCAGCCAGTCCCCTTCATAAAGCTCAACCAGCCCTCTGTCGCAGGCTGTCGCAAGCCTTGGCTCGATAGGCAGCCTGGCCAGCACGTCGATTTTAGACTGCCGCGCGATTTCCTCAATGTGGCTGTTACCGAATATTTGATGTTCTTTCCCGCAGTCAGGACATTTGAAATACGCCATGTTTTCAACTATACCGGTAATCGGTATATCCATCATTTTGGCCATTTTTACCGCCTTGGACACTATCATTGAAACCAGTTCCTGGGGAGATGTCACAATTATTATCCCGTCAACAGGTATCGATTGAAACACGGTAAGAGCCACGTCCCCCGTTCCAGGCGGCATATCAATAAACATGTAATCCACGTCGCCCCAGATCACATCTGTCCAGAACTGCTTTACTGTGTTCCCGATAATGGGGCCCCTCCAGACAACCGGGTCCGTTTCATCCGGCAGCAGCAGGTTTATCGACATGATTTCGACGCCAGTTTTGCTCTTTGTCGGCAGCAGGCCGAAATCATTCCCCGTTGCTTTCTCCCTGATACCAAAGGCCTTGGGTATGGACGGCCCGGTAACGTCCGCATCCAGGATGGCCGTATTGTAGCCCCTCCTTTTCATCGTTACGGCAAGCAATGACGTTACCAGCGATTTGCCGACTCCTCCCTTGCCGCTGACAATGCCGATGACTTTCTTCATATTGCTCATTTCGTGGGGCCTGGCGAAAAGATCTTGCGGTGTCTCCTTTCTTTCAGCGCAGTCTTCACCGCAGGCGCTGCATTTTTGGTCACAGTCTTTGCTCATATCCTCTCTCCTTTATGATTATATGTCATTTGGATTTTTAGATCAGCTTTTGCCCGGCCCTGTGCCTGAAACACCTGCCGCACCCGTGTAACTGTTCGCTGCCGTCGCAAAGCTTATAATCCCCACCCTCAATCTTCAGCATATTTCCCCTGACCAGGAATGCCGCGATTTTCCTGCGGGCTTCATTATAGCTCCTCTGAACGGTGGTGCGGGCAACATTCATTCTTTCCGCGCACTCTTCCTGCGTCATCGCTTCTAAATCTATGAGGCGGATGGTTTCAAATTCATCTATAGTCATGATGATCTTTTCCCCAGTCGGGCGATGCGCGTTAAGCGGCCCGAACAAGCTGTTTTCCGGCAGGTTGCATACCTTTCTCCGTTTTCTCGGCCGGGGCATGATTTATTCACCTCAAGTATGTAATGTAAGTAACAGGGGATTGTCCCCCTGTCACTTATGTTATTATGTTTCCCTTATAAATTTTCCAACTGTTTGCTGATGATGTCAAGCCTGTCTTGGAGAAGTTACTTTTGTTCTTCCAGCAGACGGCTCATATCCTATCGGGCCAGTGCCGTCTCCCCCTGGCATGTTCGTTACCCCCCTTCATGGTTATTGACATATGTCCTTTATAATTCTATTATACGTCCATATGAACGTAGGTCAATAACTAATACTGTGCCCTCGACTATTTTTTATTACTTTAAACGCATCATTACTGTCATGTTCTTTGGCTATATCTTATAACAGCACTGGCTGCGTCCACCCTGGCCTGATCGTAGATTTTAAAGAGTAGTTCGGCCCGTTGCCGGTTCAGGTATACTTTCCAGTATCTCGCCAGTAAATAGTTTTTCCCTTTATTGTCTATGAAGCCTTTCACATCCTCAACAGGGAACCCCAAAAATATACCCACTTCATGTGGGCAGGCAAACGCAAACCTACTTTTTAACAAGCTTAGTTTTTCCTCCAAAGAAACAGCTTCCTGATAACCCAAACTGTTTAAAAAAATGATGTTATTTTTATTCGTTAAATATTTTTCAAGCATTTTTCGCCTATAAAAAAGTACTGTGGAGATTTCCGCGCAGTTTTTCAACTCGCAATACTCCAGGTCAAACTCCCGGCATATATCTTCTTTATAGTAATGCCACAGGGTAAAAATATTTTTTCTCCGCGCGGAAAAAGCAAGCAGGGAGGAAGGCTTCTTGCCTTTAATCGTAGGGGCGGCGCCAAAGGAGATGACGGCTGCGATATAATCTTTGCCCTGCAGCCTGTTCAGACATTCCAAATATTTAAATTTAAGCGCTGTGTCCAAGGTATTACCCCCCATAAAGATAAAAAACATCATATTTTATATAATGCCAAACCTCGCCCCGGTTTTATTCCTGTTGAAGGGTCTATGGTATTGCAGCTTGTTTCCCTGGCGCAGGCAAGGCTTAAAGACGAGTTTTTGTGGGATGGATCCCGCCCTGCAGCCAACGGAGCACATCTCTGCCTGTAGGCGCGGCTTTAGGCGCACACATGTAAAAAAAGCCGCCAGCCTATCCGTACAATAAGCATGCGGCTTTGTTATTTTAATTATGATTTTTCGTTTAATTATCCAGGGGTGTTTCTTCGGGTGCTTCTCCGGCGGGCAATGCGGGCTTTTTCTTAAACCTCAGAGTCCAGTCGTCCAGAATACTATAAACAACTGGAACGAGGAACAGGGTGACAAAGGTCGTGGCCAAAAGGCCGCCGATCACTACGGTAGCCAGCGGGGCGTTGATCTCCGCGCCTTCTCCCAGTCCTGTCACCATCGGTGTCATGGCCAGAATGGTAGCCAGGGCGGTCATTAATATGGGCCGCAGCCTGACTCTGCCGGTCTCTGCCAGCGCGGCCGTCCGCTCCATGCCCCTGGCAATCATTTGTTTCAGGTAGTCAATGTAGACAATCGCGTTGGCGACAGCTATCCCGACCAGCATGATCAGCCCGATAAACGCCGAAACGCTGAAGCTTCTCCCCGTCAGCAGCAGCGCCAAAATGACCCCGATTACCGCGCCGGGCAGGGAGAACAGGATTACAAACGGGTCTCTGAAAGACTCGTACTGTATCACCAGGACCACGTATACAAGCAGGACCGCCATTATGAATGCCATTATCAGGCTGGCGAAAGACTCCATCATCTGCTCATTCGCTCCGCCGAAGTCGATGGTGTAACCGGCCGGGAGCTGAATATCCGCGAGGTCTGCCTGAATATCCTTGGTAACACTGTTCAAATCTCTATTTAACAAATCACAGGAAATGGTCGCCTGGCGGGACTGGTCCTCACGGTCAATCTGCACCGGCCCGGTTGAAAGGCCAAAACTGGCTATTTCAGAGAGCGGGATACTATTGCCCTGAACGGTGAGGATCTGCAGCTGTTTCAGAGTCTCCATATCAGCGGCCTGGTTATTGCCGCTGGTTACCCTGATATCGATTTCGTCACCCTCGATGCGTAATTTTGAAGCCACCGAGCCGTTAATGGCAGTTCTGATTTCGCTGGAAACCTGGGCCGGCGTCAACCCGAAAAACGCGGCCCGCTGGCGGTCGATCCTTACCTGCACCTCGGGATTTCCGTCCGCCATTGAGGATTTTACTTCACGGGTCCCGGGGACCTTTTTCACAATACCTTCGATCTGTTTGGAGATGCTCCGGAGCGTATCCAGATCATCACCCTGGAGATTGATTTGAACGGCGCCTTCGCTGCCCATAGACATCTCTTCGCTTACGCTTACCGACTTTTTAACACCGGACATGTCACTGAGTGACTGCCTTATTTCTTCAGCCACCTGTTCTACGCCTTTCCGCTGGCCTTTGGGGATTAGCTGGACACTGAAAGTGGCTGTATTGGCTGAACCGCCTTGCAATGACATCATCCCTTCACTGCCGATCCTGGTATATACGATATCGACAGCAGGATTACTCAAAAGTTTCTCCTCTGCTACCATGGCTATCTTATCCACATCTTCAATTATTGATCCCTTGTCTGCCTCGATCGTGACCGCAATGCTACCGGAGTCAGAGGCCGGCAAAAACTCAGCGCCGACGAGGGGGAGCATACAAAGGGATAAAACGATTAAGGCCGTCACGCCGATTATGACTCTGCGCCTGTGTCCCAGGGCCCACAGGATTGCTTTTTTATATTTTTCGCCCAGGCCGTCCAGCCAGTCTCCCAGGCGATGGAACTTGCTGCTGATGAAGCCCCTGCCCGCGCCTTTTCTTTCCATGGCTTTATCTGTCAGCAGGCGGGACGACATAAACGGAACCACCGTCAGGGATACCAGCAGGGAACAGCCGATGGCAATAGCGATGGTAAAGGCCAGCGGCCTGAACATGACCCCCGCGATCCCCTCCGCAAAGCCAATAGGCAGGAACACCATGATCATAGTCAGGGTGCTGGCCAGGACCGCCCCGCCCACTTCGCTGGTTCCCTTCAGGGCGGCTTCCCCGGCAGAAAGGCCCAGGCTCCGGTGGCGGTAGATATTTTCAAAAACCACGATGGAGTCGTCGATCATTCGCCCCACCCCGAGGGCCAGGCCCCCGAGCGTAATGATATTCAAGGTGTTGCCGTTATAAAACATCACGATAAAAGTGGCTACCAGCGACAGGGGTATGGCTATGCCGACAATGGCCGTACTGCGCAGGTTGCGCATGAACAGGAAGATAATCAGGACCGCCAGAATGGCCCCCTCGACCAGCGTCCTGGCAGTACTGCCAATAGATTTATTGATATAATCCGACTGGTCCATGAGGTAATCCACATCTACTTTATCGCCCAGTTCAGCCTTGATTTTCTCCATTTCTTTTTTTACATCTTCACAGGCTGAGACAGTGTTGGCGTCGGAACCTTTCTGGCACAGGATGCTTACCGCAGCCCTGCCGTTAACACGGCTGATTTGTTCTGTCTTTTTATAGCCTTCATGAATTTCCGCAATTTCTTTAAGCTGAATTTTGCTGCCGGTGGCTGTTGTAAGCGCTACTTCTCCCACATCATCCACACTTTCGAATTCCTGCAAACTGCGGACAAAGTATTTTCGTTCTCCGAAGGAAATGTCCCCGCTGGACATATTGTAATTCTCCGCAGCCAGAGCGCCGGTTATTTGACTGAGGCTCAAGCCGTAATTCTGAGCCTTTACCGGGTCAACCGCCACTTTCACTTCACGTTGACGGCCCCCCAGTATGCTCACCGAAGCCACTTCCGGGATGCGCGACAACCGGGGTTCAATATCATCTTCAGCAATGCTCTGCAATTGCGCCAGGGACAGTTCACCGGAACCAATGGCAACCGCGATGACCGGCATCATGTTCAGGTCCATTTTCAACACCTGGGGTTTACCCGTGTCTTCCGGAAGATAAGATTCGGCCATCGAGATTTTATCCCGGAGATCCGCCATAGCAGTGTCCATATTTGTTCCATAATTGAAGCCGATCAGGACCACGGACGAACCGGACCTGGACTGGGATATTAATATATCGATGTTGCTCACCGTGGCAACCATATTTTCAAGTGGTTTGCTGACCTGCTCTTCGACTTCTTCAGGACCGGCCCCGCTGTAACTGGTGATAACAGCCGCGTAAGGCAGTTCCATTTCCGGCATCAGGTCAACAGGCATCTGGGCCACGCTCATCCCGCCGATAAGAATAAGCGCTGCAATCAGTATGATTACCGTTGCCGACCTGTTTACTGCAAACTGGGCAATTTTCCTGATCATTGCGCTGTTCCTCCGTCAACAAAATTCAGCACGCTGTTTTCATCAATGAGGGTATTGCCCCTGGTGACAACTCTTTGGCCCACCTGAAGGCCTTTGGTTATTTCTGTATAGGTCCCGTCGTTCAGCCCAGCTTCAACTACTACCGCCTGGGCGTGGTTTTCCTCGTTTACAATATACACGATATTCTCACCGCTTTTCGGCAGGACCGCGACCATCGGGATACCAGGGACACCCGTCCGGCGCTGCGTGCCGAGCATTACCTCGGCAAACATACCGGATTTCACCTGCGCCGCGTCATTATTGGAGAGGGAAACCTTGACCGGATAAGTTCGCGTAACCGGATCAGCCACTGAGGCGACACTCTTGATTGTACCTGTAAACGGTTCCTGACCGATGGCATCGATCCGTACCTGGACGGTTGTTCCAGACTGGATAGAGGAGATATCAGCTTCACTGACCTTCACTTCAATTTCCAGGTCGGCGGTGTTATTGATCACAGCAACTGGGCCCTGCATACTGGCCGTATCCCCCACCGCAACATCGACCCGGCCTACAATGCCGCTAATCGGGCTGGTAATCTCACAGTCAGACAAATTCTGTTGGGCCAGGCTGAGTGCGGCCTGCGCCTGAGCTACGCCTGCTTCCGCAGCGCCGGTATTAAGAGCGTCATACTGAGCCTTAGCTGCTTCCAGGGCTTGATCGGAAACAGCGGCAGCATCATGCAGCTGTTTCATGCGGTTGTAATTTTCCAGGGCTGTCTGCTTCTGGACCTCATTGGCCGCCAGGGCCGCCCTGGCCGAAGTTACCGCTGCTTCAGCCTGCTGGACAGCTGCATCAAGTTTGCTCCGGTCCAGGCTGACAATGACCTGCCCCTGTTGTACCGCTTGTCCTTCGGTCACATGAACCGCTGTCACCCGGCGCGACAGGTTGGGCATTACTGCCACTTCATTGCTTCCTTTTACCCTGCCGATATAACCCGTATATTTTGTAATGTCAAGGTTCTTTACGACTGCCGTATCTACGGTGATGGTATCTTGTGCTGTCTCTTGTTCCGCCTTATTGCCGCAACCGCTTAAACCCAGGAGCAGGGACATAATAACCAGCGCGGCCATGACGTTTAGATACCTTGATTTCACTAAAATCCTCCCCTTAATCATTCAGTGCCGTAGCAAAATTTTGTTTACATTAGCTAGTTGTTTATAATCATTTTTCTCATAAAACCATTGAACTTTTTTATACAGTCTACAAAATCCATGATTTCTTCTTCATCATTTGTTTCTAAAAATTGCCCATATTTTTTCTCCGCGGTATCCTCAATTTCCTGAATTATTACCTCACCACGCGCGCTAAACCTTAATTCCACAAACCGTTCGTCGTTTGGGTCCCTGCTTCGTATTATGAAGCCGGCCTTCTCCAGCTTTTTACACATGGTCGAAGCATTGCCGCTGGACAGCCCGATTTCACTGCACAGGGCGCCCACTGTCAGGTGTCCGTACTGCTTGATTTCCATCAGTATGCGGATTTGCATCATGGTCAAACCATATTTTTCAACGATCGGGCGAAAAAAAGTATCTACATTATCTCTTAGGCCTCGCCAGAAGTCCCAAAGCAATATTTTTAGTTCCAGGCCTTTCATTGTAGCCTCCTTTCCCTTATAGCAATACTGCATAACATCTATACACAATAGATAATATATAGCAATTAATCCATTGTCAACAGGTTTTTACCAGAGCCTCCCGCTCAATAATTAACGCGGCGCAGATAATAATTTCCCGGCGCCCGGGCAGTGTCTTTTTGCTAGACCAGGCAGGAAAAAGACAATAAAAATAAAAATATACCAATGTGGGGGTAATGCAATGATTGAAATAAAAAACCTCAGTAAAATCTATTTTGCGTCAGGACAAGAAATATTAGCGCTGGACAATGTCAACCTCAGGGTGCAAAAGGGTGAGATATTCGGCATTATCGGCCTGAGTGGCGCAGGCAAGAGCACGCTGATCCGGTGCATCAATATGCTGGAAAAACCCACCCGGGGTTCTATCACAGTCGATGGCCGGAAGATTACCCTGCTTGACAAACGGGAGCTGCGCCTGGCCCGGCAAAAGATCGGCATGATTTTTCAGCAATTTAACCTGTTATCATCGCGGACTGTCTTTGATAATGTCCTGTTTCCGCTGGAGATCGCCGGGGCGCCGCGGCAGGAAGCCGCCAGGCGCGTCCAGGAACTGCTGGAGCTGGTAGGCCTCACCGATAAGGCCGGGATGTATCCGGCCCAGTTAAGCGGCGGCCAAAAGCAGCGGGTGGGGATCGCCCGGGCGCTGGCCAACGGCCCCAAGCTTCTTTTGTCCGACGAGGCCACTTCCGCCCTGGACCCGCAGACGACCCGCTCGATCCTCAAGCTGCTTAAAGATATCAACCGCCAGTTCCATTTGACGATTTTATTAATCACCCATGACATGAATGTCATTAAAGAGGTATGCGACCGGGTAGCGGTGATCGACAACTCCCGCATCGTGGAGGTGGGCCACGTCCTGGAGGTTTTCTCGAACCCGCAGACACCGACCTCCCATAGTTTTGTCAATGCGGTAATCAGCAGGGATTTCCCCGGCGAGTTACTGCACAGTACCACTGAACGCAGCGGCGACATTGCCAGCAAACTGATCCGGGTGTCATTTATCGGCGCTTCCGCAGGCCAGCCCCTGATATCCTCCATGATCCGGCGCTATAACCTGGATGTCAACATCATTTATGGCAACATCGACCGTATCAAGGATACCCCTTTTGGCAACTTGACCCTTGAAGTGCTAGGACATCCGGGGTTATTGCAGGAGGCTCTGGATTATCTGCGCGGTGAGGGTCTGGAAATAGAGGTGTTGAGAAATGCTTGAGCTTTTGGGGAATAATTCCTGGATGGCCGAGGCGGTGCTGCTGGCTACCTGGGAAACTATCTACATGGTCCTGACATCTACCGTTTTAAGCTACCTTTTTGGCCTGCCGCTGGGGATCATCCTGGTCACCACCGCTGAAAACCACATCCTGGAAAACAGGGCCTTAAACCAGGTTCTCGGGTCGATCGTCAACGCTGCCAGGTCCATCCCGTTTATCATTTTCCTGATATTGCTCATACCGCTGACCCGCTTTTTGATCGGCACCTCGATCGGCACGGTGGCGTCCATAGTGCCTCTTACGCTTGCTGCCATACCTTTTGTAGCCCGCATCGTGGAGACTTCGTTAAAAGAAATTGAACAGGGGCTTATTGAAGCGGCTATTTCGATGGGAGCTAACGCCTGGCAGATCATAGGCAAAGTTTTGTTGCCCGAGGCAACGCCTTCCTTATTGCTGGGGGTGGCCATAACCGCCATTAACCTGGTTGGCTATTCAGCTATGGCGGGAATTGTGGGAGGAGGTGGACTGGGTACCCTGGCTTACTACTACGGCTACCAGCGCTATGAGGACACCGTGATGTGGATTACCGTCATCGTCCTGATCATACTAGTGCAAGGGATGCAAATGCTCGGCGACAATCTTGCTAATAAAATAGTTAACAAAAGGAGGTAAAAAAGTGAGGAGATTTTTGGTACTAATCGGTTGTTTAATTTTCACAGCAGGTATCCTGGCGGGCTGCGGCAGCAATCCGGCCCCGGAAACTGCAGGGAAGGCCGGCTCCCCCGCCAAATTGGTGGTTGGCGCCACCGCCAAACCGCACGCGGAAATATTGGAAATTGTAAAGCCTGTTTTGCAAAAAGAGAATGTAGATCTGGAGATCAAAGTGTTTACTGATTACGTGCTGTTGAATCCAGCCCTGAAGGACAAGCAAATAGACGCTAACTATTTCCAACACCTGCCCTACCTGGAGGATTATAACGCCAAAAATAACGCCAACCTGGGGTGGACAGTGAAAGTCCATACCGAACCTATGGGTGTATACTCTAAAAAGGTCGCTCAACTTGACACGCTGGCTGACGGCGCCGGTGTGGGCATACCCAATGACGCCACCAACGGCGGGCGGGCCCTGGCGGTCCTTGAGCAAGCCGGGCTGCTTAAACTAAAGGAAGGGGCCGGTGTAACAGCTACAGATAAGGATATCGTTGAAAACCCCAAAAAACTTAAGATCAACATGATGGACGCGGCGATGCTGCCCAGGGCGCTGGAGGACCTGGATGTGTGCGTGATCAACAGCAATTACGCCCTGGAAGCGAATCTTAACCCGGTGGAGGACGCTATTTTCACAGAAGTAAAAGATTCGCCTTTCGCCAATATCCTGGCGGTCAGGCCTGAAGACAAAGACAAAGACAGCATCAAGAAGCTAGGCCAGGCCCTGCAGTCGCCTGAGGTTAAAAAATTCATTGAAGACAATTATAAAGGGAGCGTCATCCCTGCCTTTTAAGGCGAATGCGCGGTTGGACAAATTCGCCTGCGGTGACCTGCAGGCTTACAACGCATAACTTGCTTAACAATAAAAAGCAATTGCCGGACATCAGATGTCCGGCAATTTCCTATCACAATTCTTTCCCATTCCAGCAGTAGGTGCAGAGTTTATCCTTGTCTACGCCGATGGCCTTGATCATATCGTGGATGTTTTGATATTTTAGCGTTGTCAGGTTGAGCCTCTTGCTGATGCAATCTACCATACAATTGTATTGTTCGGTTGCCGGATTACAATATGCGTCAAGGGACGCCGGTTCTTTTCCTTCCAGCTTGATGATCGCCTGCCTTGCTGCCAGTTCCATAGCTGACCGTGCAGCCGTAAAATTTAAATATTTACAACCGAAAAGAATAGGCGGGCAGGCAGGCCGGATATGGACTTCCCTGGCATTGCATTTATACAGCAGATCCACGGTTTCCCGCATCTGCGTACCGCGAACAATGGAGTCATCGCAAAAGAGCAGGCTTTTGCCGCAAACGAGTTCAGGAATAGGCATCAGTTTCATTCTTGCCACCAGATTTCTAATTTCCTGTTTCTGCGGCATAAAACTCCTGGACCAGGTGGGAGTGTATTTTATGAAAGGACGCCCATAAGGTACTTTGGATTGATTTGAATAACCGATGGCATGTCCGACACCGGAATCAGGCACACCGGCAACCATATCAATTTCCACATTGTCATTCCTGGCCAGCAGGGCGCCGTTTCTATAACGCATGGCCTCAACGCTTACCCCTTCATACGTTGAGGACGGGTAACCATAATAGACCCATAAAAAAGCACAGATTTGCATTTTATCCCCGGGCGGAGAAATCTTCTCAACACCTTCCGCTGTAACAAAAATGATCTCTCCGGGGCCAAGCTCATAGTTAAATCTGTAACCGAGGTTGGCAAAAGCGCAGGATTCGGAAGAAACACAGTATGCGTCCTTTTTCTTCCCTACTACCAGAGGAGTCCGGCCCAGCTTGTCCCTGGACGCATAAATCCCCTGCGGCGTCAAAAGCAGGATTGAACAGGAGCCTTGAATCAACTCCTGGGCTTTTAACAAACCATCAGGAAAAGAATTCTCGTGGTCTATAATTACTGACACCATCTCCGTCGGATTGATAGCGCCTTTACTCGTCTCCATAAAATGAATATTTTTTCGTTCAGAGAATTCTTTGGCGACAATTTCATCCAGATTGTTAATTCTCCCCACAGTAGTAATCGCGTATTGGCCCAGGTGTGAACGCACCGTCAAAGGCTGTGGATCGGTATCACTGATGCAACCCATGCCCATATCGCCTTTTAAATTCACTATCTCAGCATCAAATTTCGCCCTGAATTGTGTATTCTCTATATTATGAATTGACCGGTTGAAACTGCTTCCGTTCCAGATCACCATGCCTCCCCTGCTTGTACCCAGGTGCGAATGGTAATCCGTACCAAAATATACATCCGTGACACAATCATTTTTAGAAACAACACCGAATAACCCGCCCAAAAACTACACCCCTTACAGTATTAATGATATATTAGATGTGTTTTGCAACCGACAGATAAGTTCAAAATTAGATACATTAATAGAATTACATTTTTACGATAATATTGCAACAATATTTTAACCATTTGCGCAGGCGTTTTCTGATAATTCAATCTCCTTCATTATAAGTTATCGGTGTTAAGCTAACATGAATCTAGATATTCCACTCCAGCACTTTGCTTAGAAAAGCAGCCAGTTCCGCTGTGCGCGGCCGGGTAAACAGGTTTTTGCTCTCCCCGCATTCCGCCAGCTTGCCGTTCACAATAAACATCAGCTTGTCGCAGGCCTTTTTGGCAAAGCCCATTTCGTGTGTCACCAGAATAATGTTTAATCCATCATTTCTCAGTTCATTTAACATATCCAGCACTTCGCCGGTGAGCTCCGGGTCCAGCGCGCTTGTCGGTTCATCCAGCAATAGCAGCTTCGGCTTAACAGCGATTGCTCTGGCGATGGCCACTCTCTGCTGCTGGCCGCCGGACAGCTCGTGCGGAAATTTATGCCTGTCAGCGGACAGTCCAAACCGGTCCAGCAAATTGTCTGCGGTCGTTGCTGCACCGGTTTTTGTGTACCCATGGACATTTACCAGCGGCAAAATGACATTCTGCCTGGCGGTAAGGTGATAAAAAAGGCCTTTGGCCTGGAACACAAAGCCGATTTTCCGGCGGTAGTGGATTAAATGCTTCTCATCAAAGCTAACTTTACTCCCATCAAAGGACACTTCCCCGGTCGTCGGCGATATGAGTCCCCCGAGTATCCTCAATAGAGTGGATTTTCCTCCCCCGGACGGCCCGATAATCGCCAGGGCGTCAAAGTCTTCACTGTAACAAATATTATCCAGTACCTTTTTCCCGTCTGTAAAAACCTTGGTAACTCCCGCAAGTTCAATTCTCATAACTGAATCTGCTTTCAAGATACCTGGTATACATGGAAATCGGGAAGGTAAGCGCCAGATACAAAAGGCCCAGGAAGATGTAGCATTCAAATATGGCAAAATTTGTTGCACTGATCTCCCTGATGGTCTGGGTCAGCTCAATAACTGAAATCAGGGATAGCAGCGAAGAATCCTTAATAATCGAGGCAAATTGTCCAGCCAGGGCCGGCAAGGTGCGTTTTACGATCTGCGGCAGGACAATAAGACGCAATGTCTGTCTGCTTTCCAAACCTACAGCCTTTGCCGCCTCCAATTGGGTAGGTTCGATTGAATCAATGCCTCCTCTAATAATTTCCGCAATATATGCGCCTTCGAAAATGGAAAGAATCAGGACCCCGGCTAAAAACCTGTTATCCACACCCCAGGCAGTGCCGACGATATAAAAAAACAGATAAACCTGCATAATCATAGGTGTACCTCTGAAAAACTGCACATATACCCTGGCAAAATAAGAAATAGCCAAAACCCGCGAATTGTTGGCCATAGCAGATAAAAAACCCAGCAGCAGGCTCACCACCAGGCTAACCAGGCTCAGTTCTACGGTTGCGGCAAACCCCTGGGCCAGCCTGTAGCGGAATGACCACAGGAAGCTGAAGTCAAAGCCTATGTCTAAACGTCTGACGGAAAGAAAGAAAAACAACACAAAAAGGGCTACTGCAATGATGATATTAAAAGACTTCTGCAGCAAAGTCGTTTTGTCATTAACACCTTTGATGAAAAGCCTATAAAATGGCATAATTTCCCCTATTTATTCAAGTCAGAAAAGAACCACGCAAAGCCGTTTTCATCAAAGGCTGCCTTTTCTTCTTTTAAATATTTTTCAGTTATGGCGTCAAAGCCGTTTTGAGTATAGTATTTGTCGATAAACATGTTTAATTGCTTCACCAGTTCCTGGTTGCCTTTTTTTACTCCTATCCCCCAGTACTCAACATCCTGGAAGGGTATGAAAACAGCTCTTGTGGCCTCCGGGTTTTTCAGGTTATTCCTATAAATAGTTAACTGATCATATATAAACGCATCAGCTTTTCCCTGAACTACCTCAGTCACACAGGCGCTTTCGTCCGGAAATGGTATGATTTTTGCCCTTTTCAGGTTTTTTTCGGCATAGATTTGCCCGGTAGAACCGGTCTTCACAGCAACTATTTTTCCTTCCTGGTCCAGGTCCCCTGCTTTACCGATATCTGACCCGCTGTTCACAAGCAGCGCCAGCAGGGCTTTGGCGTATGGCTTGGAAAAATCGATCTTTTCCAGTCTCTCTTCCTTTATTGTCATAGAGGAAATTACCATATCGACCTTTCCCGTCTGCAGCGCCGGAATTAATCCATCCCAACTGATATTTTCAATTTTCACAGGCCTGCCGGCATACTCGCCAAAAGCCCTGGCCAAATCAACACTAATACCGGTTGGATTGCCATACTCATCCTTTGTTTCAAATGGAGGATAGGCAAGTTCCATGCCCACGATCAGTTCATTTGATTCTTTCCGGCCGCATCCAGATACAATTATCACGGCACAAATTAAGATAAACATTATAGGAACTAGCTTTTTCATTTTTACTTTTCCCCTTACAAATAATAGGCCTTTTTTCATACCTCCATAATAGTTAGATATCTAACTATTGTCAAGCTAAAAAAGGCGCCCAGGGTGTCAAGGGCAGGGTGTCAAGGGTGTCAAGGGGACGGGGTTGTTGACACCTTTTCAAGTTTGCAATTGTCAAATGTTTAATTCACCGGGTTTTGCGATTTTATGGGAAAGAAACCGTTTACAAAAAATCGCGGTTACCCCCCCGGGGGAAGATCATAACCGCTGATTATTAACAACAAAAATTTGCCGTTTTGCATTTGTTCTTGACATACTTAACTTTTACAAACTATTATCCGTACCATTATTTTATTAATGGCAACAGTTCTCTAAATTCAGCGGTATTGGCCTTTTTAATTAAATCGAAAAAAACTATTTCCGTGTTGACAACCACCGCGCCCATGAGCGACATCAGGGCCAAACCATTCAGATAATTCTCCTTTGTGCGCGAACATACAGCGTCCCCCACCACGAAAACCTGGTAACCGCAGGCCAGTAAGTCCCTCACTGTTTGGAAAACACAAACATGGGTTTCCATCCCGGTAACAATGATTTTTCTTTTTCCCAGTTGTTTTAGAGCCGCCACTACTTCCTCAGTGCAACCCGAAAATGTGGTTTTTTCAAATGTTAAAGCCTTCGATATATCCAGGCTGATATCCGCTACGGTCTTGCCCAGTCCTTTTGGATATTGTTCGGTGACGATAACCGGCATCCCCAAATATGCAGCTGCGCCTATCAAGGTATTGCTCCTGCGAATAACTTGTTCACGGAATTTCATCGCCGCCGCCAGGCGTTCCTGAATATCAATAATCATCAGGACCGACTCGTTCCTGTTTAAGGTGAACTTGTCCAGGATAAACACCCCTTAAAGTTTTTTAACGTTACTTATATGCGCTTTTTCCCTGTTATAGCCAAAGAGCCCGGATTTGCCAGGTTTTTTTGTATCAATTATTGTTTTTGTATTCTAGTCGCCGCTAATTCCAATCCCTCTCACCAATATATGGATTCAATTCCTTCGCCTTTTCATAAGCCTGCACAGCATCCTCATGCCTGCCCAGTTCATCCAGCGCCACACCCTTGTTTATCCAGGCGGAAGGATTTTCCGGATCAAACTCCATGGCTTTTTCATAGGCCTGCAGCGCTTCATCATACCGGCCCATCTCACCGAGAATAACACCCTTGTTAATCCAGGCGGAAGGCTCGTTTGGTCTAAGCTGTAACGCTTTTTCAAAATCCTGCAACGCATCTTCGCTTCGGCCAAGAGAACCAAGGGCAACACCTTTGTTTACCCAAATAGACGGATTGTCGGGAAAAATCTCTGCTGCCTTTTCGTAGAACTGCACCGCTTCTTCATTTCGGCCCAACTCACCCAGCGCAATACCCTTGTTCAGCAAAGCAAAAGGATCACCTGGTTCATGCTCCAACGTTTTATCAAAGGCCTTGATTGCTTCTTCATAACGGCCTGTCGAACCCAGTGCGACGCCCTTGTTAAACCAGATATAATAATCGTCCGGATTTATCTCCAGAGCTTTGCCAAAGGCTTCTACCGCCTCTTCGTGCCGGCCAGCCGAACCCAGCGCAACACCTTTACTGAACCAGACCGCAGGATCATCCTGGTTTTTCTGCAACGCCTTTTCAAATGCCAACACCGCTTCTTCAAAGCGTTCTAACTTGCTCAGAGCCAGACCTCTTTTTACCCAGGCGGCCGGATCCTCTTGATTTTTCTCTATCTCCTTATCGTACTCCTGCAGCAATTTTTCGTATGGGTTCGAACCATTAGATTTTTTGCATGCATCATTTACATCGTCCATTTTACTGGATTTACCCATTGTTTTTTCTCCTCCGAATTTTTATTTTACGCCATAGTTTATCATTTTAATTCTTACTGGTAAACTCTATGTGCAATTAACTTCCCGCCTGGTTATCGGTTTTACTTATAAATACCATAGGTTTTATTAACATCCTGAACAAAAATAATGCCGTTACCCGGTTCGTCTATTCTTAGATGTGTCCGTATGGAAGATACTATTGCTTCGGTTAAATCCACTTCTGATAAGATTATGACAATCTCTTTTTCCGGTTCAATATCCATCAAGAATAATTTTTTAGTTTCATGAATACCGGAACCCCTGCCGTTAATGATCGTACCACCTTTGGAACCCGCTTTAGTAGCAGCGTCAATAACATCTTCAGCCTTGCCCCTGTCAACAATTATTGTTATAGCATGATACATAATATTATCTGCACCTCTTTTACTTTTAATATCTTGACGGGAAATTGTCCTTGTTCCTAATACGGCACAAACGGAGGTCGTAAATACTACCCCATGATTTGGCTTGTTAAACGCAAATTCTTTATTCATCTTTTCAAGAGCTTGATAAGCTGTCTCTTTGTCAGCCAGCATTAAAACAATTTCTTTTCTAACATCAGAAAGCCCGAGGAAATTTAAAACGCGGTTATTTACTGTTCCTTTTCCTAATGCTACTGTCCCGCCTGGAACACCGCAGTGTTTAGCTGATTTTATTAATTTACTGGCCATGCCGAAATTTACTATTATACATATTAATTCAATATCTGCGTCTTCAGATTTATTAGCCATTTTATCCTATCCCTTCCTTTTTGGACTTGATTTTAAATATAAATCCCAATGTCTGCAGCGCAATGATCGGTGTCATCGCCACCATTGCAATCATGCCGAACCCGTCAGCTAAAACATTCGCTCCTTCTATAGCTTGCGCCGCCCCATGCGCATATGCCAATATAAAAGTGGCTGTCATCGGCCCGGAGGCGACGCCGCCGGCGTCAAAAGCAATACCAATAAATAGCCTGGGGACTAAATACATCATTGTTATAGCAATAATATACCCCGGCAGGAGATATTGCCATAATTGCAATTGCGGAATAAGAATTCTAATCATAGACAATGCTACAGCGGCGCCAACCCCGATCGCAAGTGTAAACAAAACAATTTTCCTGTTTACATACCCGCTTGTAACATCCTCAATCTGATGCGTTAACACATAAACGGCCGGTTCCGCAATAACAGTAACAAAACCAAGTATAAAGCCGAATAAAACTAAATAGGCCTTATTGTCCAATGTAGCCAGGCTATACCCAACCGCGCTGCCCACGTCCATGAAACCAGCGTTAACACCAACTAAAAACAGAACAAGCCCGGTAAAAGTAAACAGTACACCAAATAAAATCCTGCGGACTACCCTAATTGATAATTTGAATGATATCCTTTGAAAAAACGCAAATACCATTAAAATCGGCAACAAAGCCAGGGTTACTTCACCTGCTACTACCGGCAGTTCATGCAGAAATGGTGTAATTATTGCTGTTGACGCTAGTTCCAGAGAAAGATCACCTGTTATTCTATCTGTTCTTGTGATGATGTTCATCACCATTACAGATATTATCGCGCCTGCAGAAGCAATAGCCACTAATCCAAAACTATCTTGTCCAGATGATTCGCTATCTTTTTTTAATTTTGAAACACCCATGGCCAGAGCCAGAATAAACGGCACAGTCAAGGCGCCGGTAGTCGCGCCTGAGGCGTCAAAAGATATCGCCAGGAATTCTCGCGATGTAAAAAAAGCAAGTAGAAGAATTACGCCATACAAAATGGTTAGTAATTTATACAGCGGGTAATTTAATACAATTCTAATCAGTCCGATAGAAAGCATTATGGCAATGCCAACTGAGACTATAATAACGATGCTGAACTTTGAAATCAGTCCGGATGTAACATAATCTATTTGCCCTGCTAAAATATGAAGGTCAGGTTCAGCAATGGAGATAATGAAGCCAAGTACTATCCCGGCAATAGCCACGATCCATATTTTATTTGTTTTAACCATTGTAGATCCCATGGTGTTGCCAATCGGGGTAATTCCTGTGTCCACCCCCACTAAAAAAATTGTCAAACCAATAATGATCAGGACTGCGCCAATAAGAAACCTTATTATAGTAGGTGTGTTAATCGTGGTTATAGAAAAATTGAGTATTAGCACTATTACTGTAATCGGGAGGACCGAATACAAGACTTCTTGAAATTTTTGCAAAACTACACTCAAATAATGCTCACCCCTTCTGTATTTATTATGCTGCCGCTTTTTTCTTTGTTATTATGTTACGCCTACACTCTTCTATGTAATAAAAGAAAATCCCTTTCCTTCAGATTAGAAAGGGACTACTTTCACCCAGTTATAACCCGTATTGGCGTTTCATTTTTTCTACAAACATATAGTGGCCGGCATTTTTTAATTTTGAAGCCGCCGCCTGATCAAGCACAACAGTGATGCCCCCACTGTGCAGTTGTATGGCTGTGGCAGTAATCTGCGAGGTTACCGGCCCTTCCAGACATTTAGCAACCACATCAGCTTTCCTGGCTCCATTTACAATCATTAAAATATTTCTTGCCTCCAGTATGGTGCCAACTCCCATTGTAATGGCAAAATGGGGCATCTCGCTTCGGGCAATATTGGCTTTTTTATAGAAAGCTTCATAGTTGTCATCCAGGGTTTGTTCAGTCAGCGCCTGCACTCTGGTCCTTGAGCCGAGGGATGAGCCTGGTTCGTTGAATCCCCAATGCCCGTCGCCGCCAAGCCCTAAAAGCTGCAAATCAATGCCCCCGGCCTTTTTAATTTCTTGTTCATACCACGCGCAATATTTCTTCGGGTCTTTTGTTTTACCATCGGGTATATAGATATTTTCCTTTTTAATGTTGATATGCTTGAACAGTTCCTCGTACATAAACCGGGCATAACTCTGATCCATATCATAGGTCTTCTCCAAATCGATACCTACTCCAAGGTATTCGTCAAGATTAAATGTTTTGACCTGAGAGAAATCAAGGCCTTCCCTGTGCATTTTAATCAGTTCCCGATAGGCGCCGATGGGTGTTGAGCCAGTCGCCAGGCCGAGTACACAGTCCGGCTTGGCTTTCACATAACCCGCAATAATTTCTGCTGCGCACTTACTCATTTTTTCATAGTTTTCCCTGATGATAATGTCCATTTTTTAATACTCCCCATCTGTTTTAGAATATAATGATAACATGTGGATTGATTTACCATTTTAAGGTTATTACCCTTACCTATTATACAAGGTATTTCTTTATGTTAAAATACTTTTAGCACAATTCCAGATATATCTGGGAGGGGTGGCGGCAAATTTTTTCAGCCGGCCCCTGAAAATCGAAACGAGGTGGCATAATTTGACTCTAAGTGAAATTATTAGAGAACGCCGGAGCATACGCAAGTATCAGGACAAAGATATCCCCCGGCAGGTTTTAAATGAACTGCTGGAGGACGCGTTGTGGGCGCCGTCGGGCACGAACAGGCAGAACTGGTACATTTATGTTGTAAAAGGCGAAAAAAAAGAAAAACTGTTTAAAAGCATGCTACAGGCCAGCCAGGTTTTAAAACCTAAACTTGACAAGCTGTTTCCGGAAAAGATCGTGGAAATCACCATGAATTTCTTCAAACGACTCGGTGGCGCTCCGGTGTTGCTGTTGGTCTATATGCCGAAACACACCTACGATCTCAGTAAGGACATGAGCTTATCAGAAAGATATAAGGTAGAGTATGACCGCTTTACCAATTCACTAAGCGCGTCCGCCCTGATCCAGAACATCCTGCTGCTGGCCAAAGAAAAAGGCCTGGGGACTTGCTGGCTGACCGCTCCCAAGCACGCCGAGGACACAATCAATGAAGAAATGGGCATTACAGATATGGAGCTCGTTTCCGTGGTTACCATTGGTTATCCTAATGAGGACCCGCCTGCCCCCAGAAGAAAGGGCGAAAAAATTGAATGGATCGGCTATTAAACAAACAGGCAAACGGCTCACATGAGCCGTTTGTTTGTTTTACACCAATTTACAAGTCTGTATTTTATGAGAACCCTATAATTTTTACCGGGGTCCAGCCGACCGAATATACCAGGGACACGGGATTAAAATAAACTGTGCATTCCTGCCTTTAGAAATGCACAGTTTGGTTAATAGTTATTTTCCACCTTAGTATTTGTTGCTACAGCAGTTTACCGATTATAACCGCAGCTTCCGCCCGGGTGGTTTTTCCCCGGGGTCTGAAACTGCCATCGGCATAGCCGGTGATGAATCCAGCTTTAAAGGCGGCGGCAACGCCGGGTTTGGCCCAGGGGGAGATAGATTGGCTGTCGGTGAAGTTCAACTCGCCGGTGGCAGCTTCTAGTTGAGCGGCGCGAGCTATGATTACTGCTGCCTGTTCTCTGGTAATCAGGTCATCGGGGCCGAAGGTGTCTTTACTATAGCCGCTGATAATACCATGGGCTGCGGCAATGACTATACTGTCTTTGGCCCAGTGTTCACTGCTGTCCTCAAATGTGTCCCACGCTTTCGCTTCCAGTTTCAAGGCTTTAACCAACATAACAGTAAATTCCGCCCGGGTAACAGTCTTATCCGGTTGGAAAGTGCCATCGGGGTAACCGGATATGACTCCAGAATTAATTAGCCTCAAAATGCTGTCTTTGGCCCAGTGACCCGGAATATCGCCGGGGATATTTACGGCCGGCTGGGGAGTAACAGGTTGGGATGGTTTTTCTGCTTCAATGACTTTGGGGGTAGCTATTACGGCAAATTTAGTGAAATGAGTAGTATCACCGCTGATGGTACCCGTCTCCAGGTTAAGCCTGATGTTGTCCAAAGCTATCCATTTACCCGTATCTTCATCATAGCAGTAAATAGCGATGTCATATTCATCGGGATTAATCCCGGATTTATCAAAGGATAAGGTGATGGTAACCAGTTTCAGGAAGTTGCCGGATATGTTCTTTATAATATCCATTATGCGGCTGAGCAATTGGGAACCGTCGGGGATATTCAAACCACTGCTCTGACTTATCTGATTAATAATGACTCTGATATCACTCTCCACCGCTCCGGCAGGAAAGGTGAGAGTCACCCCGTTTTGACTAAAGGTTCCACCTGAGGGGGTTACCTGCGTTCCAGCAGGGCTGCCGCCTGAACTTCCGCCGCTGGAGCCGTTATATGTGAAGGTCGCCGTGATTGCGGCTGGGTTTGCGGGCATGGTATAGGTTGTGCTGGCGCTGTTGGCATTGGCAAAGGCGCCACCGCCGGTGGAAGTCCATTTATTGAAGCTGTACCCGGAGGCGGGTGTTGCTGTAATAGCAATGGTCGTACCTGCAGTATAATTGCCGCTGCTGCCGGTTGTAATACTGCCACCTGTCTCCGCCGTGATGGTCAGGGTGTAGGTGGGGTCTGGCACTACCATGTTGACGGTTACACTGATACTGGTAGTCAGGGGTACACTGCCGGGATTTATTACCCCCGCCGGAAGGGTTACGGTTCCGCATACGGTGAAGGTCTGCTCGGTAGTTACAGTTGGGTCATAAGAGCAGGCGGCTGCATCCCAGCTCACATCGGCCTGGACGTCTCCATCACTCGTGACCAGGGTCACTTTGGCCGGCAATCCCAGGGCTTCTGCCGTCTTAGCGGCGCCGTTGGCCACGTCGGTGATGGCAGAAGGTGCGGTGATGCTGACCAGGGTCTTATCTGTAGAAACAATAACCGTCGCCGTCCAAACCTGGGGAGCGCCGTTCTGGGCGGTTACGGTATAGGTTACTGGGTTGGTGAAATCCTGCGCTTCTCCCGACAACGGGGAAATGGTCGCACCCTCCGATACGCTGATGGCCGGAGCCAGTGCCGTTACAGCGCTTCCGAACGGCATGTAAAATGTTACGGTATGTGCCGTGGTATCAATTACCGCATTTCCTGCCTGTCCCGGTACGATAAATGCAGTTATGTCATTTTCATCCTTAGCTATCACTGTAAAGGCATAGGCGGCTATCTTTCCCGTAACCGGGCTGCTGCCAAAACCGGTGTTGATAGAGGTAGAGTCCTGCCCGTCAGTGGCCATGGCATAGAGAATATGGGCGCCCAGAGCAAGGGAAGGCAGGTTAACACCGGCGCTGCCTCCGCCGGGTAAAGCCTTCTGCCACGCGCCGGCCATGGTGTCCAGCTGATGCCATATCTGCTGGACCGGAAGCGGATTATTAGTTGTAGTACTGAAGGAAAAATCCGGAGACGGGTTGGCAGTGACATGGCCCGGCAGAGAGGATATGGTCACCGCAGGGTCAATTTCTTGTACCGCTTGTTCTTCGATTACCGTCACATTTCTGCTGCCATTATTGGCAATATAGATTTTGTTGGTGGCCGGGTTTACCGCTATTGCCGCGGGATGTATTCCAGCCGCGATACTGCCCGTTGCTGTGTCCGCCCTGGCGGGCATCGGATGCAGCGGCAGCGCCGCCAGCATGATTACGGCGGCGAGGCACAGGCTTAGCCAGCGTATTTTCTTTTTGGTAACCAGCTGGTTTTTGTCAGACATTATATAATCAGCTCCTTTTTAAAAATAGGGAAGCAGGGGTGCGTTCTTTTTGCTTCCTATTGCGCCTTAATTGCGATACTTTGGTTGATTCCTGTTATGCAAGCAATACAGCAAGCTTGAATGAATCAGCAGCTTATTCAATATCGATATGAATGGAATTCATCAGGTTCCCCCTTTTATTCCCCCAGGTTGAACAGTATGCTGTCCCCCCTTTTTCATTCCGTCCAGCATTTCATAGGCATACAGCATCAGGCTGTCGCTCCAGCGGATGCAGTCACTTTTTTTCTCATTCTTATCAACTTTTTTGAAACCTCCTTTGTTCCGGTTTTATAAGCGGCAAAAGATCGCTCGATATTATTTTAATTATAAATAAACTTTGCCTGCCTATGTTCTCCGGTTCTACAAGAGGACGGTTTTCGCCGACAAGAGGCAAAAAAACCATTTGTAGAGTAAATTATGCATGTTGTCGGTTCTATATTGAAAAACAAGGAACGATAAGGTAAAATGAAAGATTAAGGAAAATGCTACATTCTGAGCATGCATCGGCGGAAGGAGGAAGCTTTGATGAAAATAGCCGTCTGCGAGGACGAAAAAGCTTATCTTGACTACCTTTGCCGGATGCTCTCGGAGCTGACCTGCGAAAACCGCTTTGATATAGACATCGTCCTAGCCTCTTCCACACAGGAAGAGCTAGAGCGGTTTTTAAAGACGGATACGGCGGACGTTTAGCTTCTGGATATCAACCTCAAATCCGGCACGGAGGGCTACGAGATAGCTCTGAAGATTAAAAAAGATCAGCCCGGAGCGTATATTGTCTTCATCAGCGAAAACCTCGGCATGGTGTTCCAATCCTTCAAGGCGCATCCTTTTGATTTTCTGCCAAAGCCGGTATTAAAAAACGTTCTTGTCAACCTTTTAATAGATATTGAGCGGCATATGGCCGCACAAAAAAAAGAGACTGAGCGGGACGACACAAAGCGGTACATCACCGTCCGTTCGGCGGCAAAAAACTACCGTGTGAAAAAAGATGATATCGTCATGATCGAAAAGTTCAGGGAAAAGGCCTTCGTCTACACCACAAGTGCCAAGATCGCTTGCAATACTACACTAGATGATTTCGAAAAAATGCTTGCTGACGTAAAAACAGTGGTGCGCTGCCACAAGAGCTTTATCGTCAACAAGAACTACATTACGCAGGAAGATCCCATACAGATGAAGCTCATCCTTGAGGGTGGCCTTAGCTGCTATGTCAGCCGCAATTACAGGAAGAGGGTGTTCGAATGAGTCTTGGGGAGGGTATGCTCGTTTCCTTTGTGCCCGTTGTCTGCGAGCTCGTCATCCTACAGGAGCTTTATATCGCCATGTTCAGGGAAAAGGTATCTGTAAAGAGAAGAATTGCAGGCCTCCTCCTTGTATTTATTGTGCAGTATCCGAACGTCTTCCTGACCGATTATTTTGAGTTCTTTGAACCATTCAAAATCGTCCGGAGCGCGCTGGGCTTCATAATTTATGCCCTGTCGCTGAAGATTGTTTTCCGAAGCGGTTTTTTGTCGCGCTGCCTGCCTACCGCCGCGGTGTTTTCCTTTATATCCATCACTATTGAGGGTGTGCTTTGGTATTTAGCCGGCGTTGCCGGGCTTGAACCGATGGTGATCCGTTATACCACATGGCAGGTGCTGATATTTCAGGTCATATTGTTCTCTTTGGAATTCGCGGTCACTCGCCTCATTAAAAGGCTTTATATTACCTGAAAAGGGTTATACTACCAAAGAGGGCGGAGGCGGCATCGGGCTGTTTATCGCGGAAACGCTTCTGCAGAAATATGCCGCTTCCTCGCTCAACACCTTCGCCGATGATGAGAGGTTTGTTCAAGAGTTTAACGTGATGTGAGATAAAGGATATTATCCACGTGTGCCGCCTCGAGGCTGATTAAGAACCCGTGTAAATGGCAATAATCCTCCATATAAAACAAAATGGAGGTTATCCAAATGAGAAAGCAAAAAAATATTCTTACAGACAAGGAAATGGAATTGGTGAGCCTATTAATGCAGGACTGCCAAA
>JAHDOA010000032.1 GCA_018435055.1 Pelotomaculum sp.
GGTAAGCAGCCCTTTAGCTTTATCGGTAGGCATGGTGTAACGCTGGGTCAGGTACCTGACCCCCGCCGACAGTTCACTGTCCGGCCCGCCGTACTGGGCCATTAGAAATTTGGCCATACCTATGTCATTTCTGAAAACCCGCACCGGGTATTCCAGCTTTTTTTCATACATCCACATAGTCGCAAATCCTTTCTTATTCGTATTCTATTTCCCAGGGCCAGGGACTCTCGATCCAGAGCCACTGGTGGGCTTTAGGGCTGCAACCTGTAGCAGTCAAAGGCCCGTAGATTTCCTCATAACGCCTGACCGCCTCCATCAGCTTGTTTCTGACCGCGTAGAAATCCCTTAATGCGGCTCGCTCCTGGGGATGAGTATCCAGAAAAAGGTTCAGTTCAATTGCTGTAAACTCAAGTTCCTGTATTTCCCTTAACATTACTAACCTTTCATTCATACCGTATTCACCTCTTTTTTAGTAAGGGTAGGGGCTGTAAAGATCCGGGAAAAGCGTACCCTTTTCCAACGCTTCCGCGGGGCTGAAAGTAGGGCCGTACTTCTGCCATATGACAAAAGCCTGGGCCAGGCGGACAGAAGGGAAAAGCCCGGTTGCCTGGACGTCCTGAACATCTTCAGACTTTACACCTGCGGCATTTTGTACAATTTTATAATCTCTGGCCGCCAAGCCCGGTTGTCCATAGAAGGATTGGATATTATGTTTAAACATGTAACTACCTCCTCTTTTACCAAACATTCTCATGTATTAGATTATGTTTTTCTGTGTCGAGTGTTACGGTAAGTAAGTAAAACACAGGCTGGAAAAATAAAAACGGGAGCCTGTCCCGTTTGTGCTGAGACTTAAATTTAAACCGGTAACTGTAAGAATGTGATGATTAACCTATATACAGTAAATTTTTGCAGGATTGCCAGGAAAATTAATCGAAATATGGAATTAGCAGAAAAATTATCTAAAAAATTTGGCCTGACTGACAAGGTATTGATCAAGCGCAAATGATATATTTTCTTTAGAACCAGGCAAATAATTTCCAGGGGGGATAGAAATGAGGATCCTGCATACCTCGGACTGGCACCTGGGGCGGATATTTCACGGCACATACCTGACTGGTGACCAGGCCCATGTCCTGCAGCAATTTATACAGCTCGCCGGGGAGGCCAGGCCGGACGTGATTTTAATCACCGGAGACATTTACGACCGGTCTGTCCCGCCCACAGAAGCCATTAACCTTCTCGACGAGACCCTTTCCCGCATCCTGATGGACTACAAGGTCCCGGTTATTTTAATTACCGGCAACCACGACAGCCCGGACAGGCTGGGCTTTGGCGCCCGCTTAATGGCCAGGCAGGAGCTGCACCTTATTGGACAGTTGACTGACAGGCTAAAGCCCGTCGTTATAAATGATCAGTATGGCCCGGTCTATTTTTGCCCGGCGCCCTACGCCGAGCCTCCCTTGGTAAGGGATAGGCTGCCTGCGCCGGGTGCGGTCAACCACGAGCAGGCCATGCTCTCTTTGATCCAGCACCTGTCCGCGCCCATTCCCGCAGGGGCCCGCAAGGTGGTTTTAGCCCATGCCTTTGTGGCCGGCGGGGAAGAAAGCGAATCAGAGCGGCCTCTATCCGTAGGCGGCAGCGGGACGGTCAGCGCCTCCTTCTTTGAGCCCTTTAATTACGCGGCCCTGGGGCACCTGCACCAGCCGCAGCAAGCGGGAAGCGAGCATGTCCGCTACGCAGGCTCTTTGCTGAAGTACTCCTTTTCCGAGACGTCGCACCGGAAATCAGTGACCCTGGTGGATATGGACGGCGCCGGCAAAACGTCCTTTGAAACAATTTCCCTGACACCCCGGCGGGATGTGCGCCGCCTGGAGGGATACTTTACAGATATCCTGGCCGGGCCTAAAAACGGGGAGAGCAGAGACGACTACATCATGGTCACTTTACTGGACACCGGCCCCATCATGGACGCTATCGGCAAGCTGCGCCAGGTGTACCCCAACGTGCTCCACCTGGAACGCCCCTGTTTAACCGCGGGAGGGGAACTGCGCGGGCCGGGCGCCGACCACCGCCGCCTGAGCGACGCGGAGCTTTTCTCCTCGTTTTTTGAACAGGTCACCGGCACACCGCTTTCCGATGAACAGGATAAAGCTTTTGCCGAAATTCTGGAACAGTTTTACCGGCAGGAGAGGGAGGTGCAGCCATGAAGCCTCTTAAGCTTATCATCAGCGCCTTTGGCCCTTATGCCGGCACGCAGGTAATAGATTTCACCGAGCTGGGCGAGAGGACTTTCTTCCTGATCCACGGCCCCACCGGTTCAGGCAAAACTACCATCCTCGACGCCATCTGCTTCGCCCTTTACGGGGACACCAGCGGCGCGGAGCGCAAGGGAGAGCAGATGCGCAGCGGCCATGCGGACATGGCTGAGCCCACGGAGATCACCTTTGACTTTGCCATAGGCTCCGACAGCTATCGTATACTGCGGTACCCCGAGCAGGAACGGCCCAAGAAGCGGGGCGCAGGGACCACCACCATGACCGCCAACGCCACTCTGTGGAATAGGACCGGCCTCACTGACGACGCTGAAGAAGGCGCCGTCCTGGCTACCGGCTGGAGCAAGGTTACCGAAGTCGTGGAAAAGCTGCTCGGCTTTAAAAGCAGCCAGTTCCGGCAGGTGGTAATGCTCCCCCAGGGCGAGTTCCGCAGGCTGCTGACGGCTGATTCCAGGGAGCGCCAGGCGATCATGGAGATCCTCTTTCAAACGGAATTTTACCGCCGCATCGAAGAATTCTTGAAAGGGTCGGCCAAAAAGCTCCAGTCTGAAATCGAGCAGCTGTCGAACCAAAAAGTATGGGTATTGCAGAATGCCGGAACCACGTCACGGGATGAACTGGAACAGCAATATAGAGCAAACCTGGAGCAGCAGGCAGAATTGAAAAAAGCCATTGAAAAATGCCGTTTTGCCTTGAAAGAAGCGCAAGCCCGCTTAGAAGCCGGCAGGCAGGTCCAACAAAAGCTGATAGAGAAAGAGAGCGCGGAAAAAGCTCTCAAAGAGCTGGAGCGGAATAGCGGGGAAATTGAGGCCAAACGATCTAAATTAACCAGGGCCAACCGGGCTGCCGGCCTTGCGGACGCGGAAAACCTGCTGGTGACAAGGCAGCGGGAGACAGAAACGGCAGCCACTCATTTGGAAGACAAAAAGCGTATAAAAAATGAAGCGGCGTCAGCCTGCGAGAAAGCGGCAAAAGAACTGGCGTCTGAGGAGGAAAAGGGGCCGGAGCGGGAGGCTGCAGGCCGGGAAGTAGCCCGGTTGGAGGCTTTCACCGAAAAAGTCGCTGCCCTTGATCAAGCGCGCTCGGCGGTCAGCAGTGCTGAAAAGAAAGTAAAAGAAGCTGAAACGGGACAAAGGAGCGCGCAGGACTCCCTTGATGCAGTCCGCAAGTCAATAGAAGAAAATTCAGCGGCATATGCTGCAGCGAAAACCACGGCTGACCAGGCGGCAGCCCTGGAGGCAGCCTGCCGGGCAGCCGAACAGGTAAGCAGTAAAAGGCAGTCCCTGGAGAAATTCCGCCGGGAACTGGCCGCTGCCCGGGAATCATACGAGCTGTCTGAAAATAAACAGCGGCAGGCCGAAGCCCGTTATGCCGCGGCCAGGGAAGAACTGGCCGCTCTGCAGGAGCAATGGAACAAGGGGCAGGCCGCTATCCTGGCCGGAAGTTTAACCAAAGGAGAGCCATGCCCGGTTTGCGGTTCACTGGACCACCCGCGTCCTGCCGCGCCCGGAGCCGGCCTGCCCTCGGAGGCGGA
>JAHDOA010000038.1 GCA_018435055.1 Pelotomaculum sp.
CCAAAGACTTTTCAATGCGTGAGGTATACGGATTAGATAAAACACTTAGTGAATAGTTAACAATTAGGGTGGATCAGTGGTTCCGGACGGGTGGCTCACGCTACACCGGAACTACGGCTCCACCACACCGGAATATCCAGCCGATACTTCAACCCAGTTGTGGATCGCCGGGCGCTTTGTGGAGACATTGTCCTTACTTATCGCCGTCCTGTTTTTGCAGCAGAAACAGATCAACCGCAGGCTTGTTACTGCGGCTTACTCGCTTGTTACTGCTGGTTTACTGCTGAGCATAATGGTTTTCGGGGTGTTCCCTGCCTGTTTTGTCGAGGGTGCGGGGCTGACTACCTTTAAAGTGGCGAGTGAATATGCAATAGTTTGTCTTCTCCTCTCCGGCGCCTATAAACTGTACCGGCGCAAAGATTATGCCGAGCAGGGTGTTTTCAAGACCGCTGGCATGGCTATGATTATTACGGCTGCATCCGAGCTTACCTTTACGCTGTATACGGATGTCTATGGTATTGCCAACATGCTCGGGCACCTGTTAAAAATAGTCTCTTATTACTTTATTTACTCTGGCGTGGTGGCGCTGGGCATTGACGCGCCGTATAGCCTGATGGCGGCTGAGCTCAAAGACAGGGCTATTAAAGATGAGCTGACCGATCTGTACAATCGTCAGGGATTGATGGAGTTGATGGAAAAAGAGCAGCGCCAGGTCAGGCAGAAGAGGCGCGCCCTTGGGATATTGATGATGGATTTGGATAATTTTAAACTGATCAATGATGGTTATGGACATTTATTCGGCGACAAAGTTTTAAAAGATTTCGCCGCAGTTTTAAAAACCGGCATACGCGAAAACGATGTAGCGTGTCGTTTTGGCGGTGATGAATTTGTGGTGCTGGTGCGGGATGTGGATTTTGATGGATTTACTCATGTGCAGCAGCGCATTCAGGCTGCTGCGGGGGCCTGGATTGCAGACAATGAAAAACTTAAAAACCTGGGGGTCAGCATAGGCGCCGCATTATGGCATCCTGGACAAACTTATGATATCGATAGTCTACTGAAAATGGCCGATAAAAGTATGTATGCCGTCAAGCAAAGGAAAAAAAGCGCCTAGGGTGTCAGGGGGGTGTCAGGGGGACGGGGTTGTTGACACTTTTCGGCGGTAGCTGGCCTGGGAAGATGGCTCTCATGAAAACGGTTTTTTGATAACTTTTAACTGGCCATTTGGGCGCGTAAGCATATGATAACCTTTCTGCAGTATGCTTTTTCATGTTATGTCAATGATCTGCCCCCCTTATTTCTGCTTATTTCTGAATCACGTCTGCATATTTAAGGTCGCTCTTGAGCAGGTTCTTCGCTTTCAGCCAGGTGAGCACGTCGTTGACATTTTTTTCGGTCGGTAACTGCGGCGCTGCGTAGTGCTGTACCTGGTAGTCCCTGGCAATTTGTTCGGGGATGTTGCAATTGCTCACCAGTAAGTCTCTGAACTGGTCAGGGCCTGCGTTGATGTCTTCCGCCGCTCTGGCATAACCCTTATAAAAACTGGCTATGGCGTCCGCCTTTTCACTGAGCGCCCGCTGCGTCATGACGTAGACAGATTGCGAAAGATTTTCGCCGGTCGTATCGTCGGCGACTACCCTGGCGCCCCGGGCTACCGCGTTGGAAATATGGGGATCCGGTACTGTGATGGCGTCAATCTGGTTGTTTAAGAGCATTTCAACCCGCACCGGTATTTTAGCCACGGTGGTTTTTTTAACGTCGGACGGGTTCATCCCGGCCTGGGCCAAAATGCCATCCGTTACATATTCGATAATCGAGTTATTGGAAATACCGATACTTCTACCTTTTAAGTCCTGCACCGTTTGGATGTCGCTATTGGGGGCCGCCACAATGGCAAAACGCCCTTCCTGCGGGGTGGAACCCAGCGCGATCGAGGTGATGCGCAAATCCTCCCCCGCGCCTTTAAGCATCAGCGCTATCATGATATCTGTCATCATGCCGTCCAGTTCACCGGATTGAAAGGCGCTCTGCAGTTCTACGGGACTCTGCATCGGGACCAGTTCCACCTGTAAATTTTCAGCTGTAAAGTAACCTTTCTCTTGAGCCACCAGGATCGGCAGGTTCTCCTCGTTCGTTAATGAACCAATTTTTAGTTTGGCCGGCGCATTACCGTCCGGCCCCTCTGTTTTTTCCTTTTGGGCGCAGCCGGCGGCCAGGGCCAGCATCAGAAGTATGCCGAGCAGCGTGGCCAATAGAGTTTTAAATCGCATCTGTTTTAACCTCCCCTTATTTTGTTTTTTTATAAATGAACCCAGGAACAGAGGACCTTTTCACAGGCATCTAATAGTAAATACAGCAAAAACCCCATCAGGCCCATAGCAATGATCCCGGCAAACATTTTATCGTAAGCCAAACTGCTCCAGGAATTCATAATAAAGAAGCCGATCCCTTCCCGGGTGGCGTAGGTTTCCACGAGGAAAAGCACCGACATGGCCATACCCAGGCCCAGCCTTAGAGATGTTAAAATGGCCGGCAGGCAGGCAGGAAAATAGACGTGCCGGTATAGTTCCAGCTCGCCGGCGCGCAGCGACCGGACCGAAAGCACGTATTCTTTGGACAAATTCCTGGCGGCATCCCTGGTGGTAACCAGGATTAAATAAAAGATTACCAGGGTAATCAAGACGATTTTAGAGATATTGCCAATCCCCAGCAAGATTAAAAAAATAGGCAGAAAAACTACTTTGGGTATGGGATAGGTCATATAAATCAAGGGCGCGGAAAATTCATCGGCTTTTTGGTTTTTACCGAGATATAACCCCATAGGAACTCCCAACACGGTAGCAATGAGCAGGCTTAAAGCAACCCGGTAAAAACTAATCGTCAAATGGGGCATCAGCTCGTCAGGCAAAAGCCGGGCAAAGCTTTGCAGCGCCGCCAGGGGGACCGGCAGAGCCGGGGTCCGCAGCAGCAGGGAAAAAATATGCCAGGAAGCAAGGAGAATGATCGTGGCTATTAAAATATAGGTAGATTTTTGGATTAAATCTTTTGCATGCATGGTTAATTTAACCCTCTCAGTCCGGCTCGCAAAGAGTTGGCCAGTTCTAAGAATCCCATCTTTCCCCGGGTGGAATAGCCGCCGGCCAGCGGGTTGGTATATTCCTTGATGATTGTGCCCGGGCAGGCCGACATCACAAAAATCTTTTGGCCTAAAAATACCGCTTCTTCAATGTTGTGGGTAATTAATAGAATAGTTAGTCTGGTTTCCTGCCATAGCTGCAGCAGGAGGACCTGCATTTCCTCCCTGGTCAGCGCGTCAAGCGAAGAAAAAGGCTCGTCCATGAGCAAAAGTTCCGGTTCCAGGACCAGGGACCTGGCGATAGCCACTCTTTGCCGCTGCCCCCCGCTCAACTGCGCGGGG
Organism: Pelotomaculum sp.; assembly: GCA_018435055.1. Taxonomy (GTDB): domain Bacteria; phylum Bacillota; class Desulfotomaculia; order Desulfotomaculales; family Pelotomaculaceae; genus Syntrophopropionicum. The sequence continues at coordinate 3,419 of JAHDOA010000038.1, forward strand.
TATCTTTTGCTTAAACCAGACAGGCCAAGCCTGTGCAGGATTTTTTCTGTTTTTTTAGCAATCTCCTGTTTGGAGCAGCCCCTGATTTGCAAGCCCAGGCGGATATTATCCCCCACGGTCTTCCAGGGCAGCAAACCGTATTCCTGCAGAATTAAGGCGGTGGTGGCGCATTCTTGCGGTGACCGGCCATTGATCAGCACTGTCCCCTGGTAATTCCGGTTCAGGTCAGCTAAAACGCTGAGCAGGGTACTCTTGCCGCAACCGGAAGGCCCAATCAGCACGCCGATACTTCCAAAGGGGAGAGATAAACTGAAATCCTTTAGCGCAGGGGTGTGTTGATTGTTTTGCCTGTAGCTTACTTGCAAGGCTTCTATCAATAGATATTCCATCACTTAACCCTTCCCCAAACCTCGCAGGTTGAAGTCAATTATCGTGCGATAGGCCAGCTCCGCATTCACGGGTTCATCGCTGTTGATCCAGTATAAAATAACCTCCCGGAAAGCGCCGACAAAAGCAGTGGCGCTGACCTGGGTATCCTGCTCGGGTATCAGCTGTTGTTCCAGCAGTTCGTCCAAATCGATTTTGGTCAACCGGATTAAATCATTGATGATATCGGCATATCTGGTGTTAAAAACGAGACTGTTTTGCGGGGTTAAATCCAGGAGGATACGGGCCAGGTGTTTTTTCTCCAAAAACATATTGACGCATACTTTCATAGTGGCTTCCAGCTTGTCGAAGCCGTCGGTATAGGGGGCCCGTTCCTTTTTGATCTGATCAAGAAGCTCCTGGTAAATTCCCTTTAGCATCGTTTCGATCAAGGCGTCTTTGTCTTTAAAATAAAGGTAAAAAGTACCGGTGGCAATGCCGGCTTTTTTGGCAATTGACTTAACGGACGCGCCACTCATATTTGTTTCCAGGAGTTCCCAGGCGGCGCTGAGTATTCTCCTTTTCCGCGATTGTTGTTTTTCCAATGCCTTTTTTGTTTTTTTGTAGACCATGCAAGACTCCTTAAGACTGTTCAGAGTAAGGCGGATAAAATATGAATGCAGGTTCATTTTATGTATTTTATTCTATTTCGTTGATTTTAGAATGTCAAGTACCAGATAACCGGCGGCGGTAACGATTTCATCGGTGATGATTATATCTATGAAGGGATTTATAGATTTTTCTAGAGCGGAAAAATTTGAGTTATTAAGGAGGATACTTGATGAGATTGTAGTGAGCGGGGATAATTTCAGCGAAGACGGGATCGCTGATATTAAGCAGGCCTTAAATGAGGTTGCCTGCGGCGAGTTGGTGGATTTTAGACGTCTTTTTTATTTAGAGGCAGCCACAAGCGCCCCCGGGCGCTTACACCAAATACATATAAGCCACGCTGCCGAAGTGGGGGACGGGACAATTTTCCCCGGTCAGGACCCACAGTACGGGGTAGTGGGGCGGGTCTTTGGGCAGGTCCGCGTCTCCATCGGTAAGGAAGACCATCAGCGATGGGGTGATGCCGCGTTTTTCTATTTCCTGAAACAATGGTCGGAAGTCTGTCCCGCCGCTACCCTTAAACTTCATCGGGATATTGTCCGGGTCGAGTTCCTGGAAGAGCTGTACAGCTGTGTCGCAGTGGGCGATATAGCCCTTGAATTCCGGGTAGGAGTAGACAATATTGACCATTTCCGAGATGAACTGCTTGTAAAAACGCCATACCGAACCGGAGGTGTCGATGGCCACCACGACCTCTTCCAGCCCCTCGCTGCCGAACTCCGGCAGGAATACATAGTCGAAACGCCGGTCGGGCGGGATGAAGGTGTAGTCCGAGCGGGTCGGCTGGACAAAGGAAGCCAGAGCCTGCTTCCAGTCCAGTTTGGGGTACAGAATACTTTCGATGAGCTGAATCATCCCGGCGGGCAGGTGGCCCCTTTGCTGGGCGTCCTGGGCCGCCTGGGCGGTGCGCATCTTCCAGGTCAAAGCTTCCTTTTTGGCGTCGCTGGACTCGTCCTTCCCGCTCCTGTTCTGGTCCCACCGGGAATGGTCGTCCAGCAGGCTGCCGTCAGGCTTTTTATGCTGGTGTTTATCCGCGCTGCTTTGTCCCGACTGGGAGGCATTGCCCGACTCGCCCTGGGATTTGGGCGGCAGTTCTGCAAGCAGGATATTGTACACGGCGTCTGCCGACATGCCTCTAAAACGTTCAGATAAGAAAACGCCGGGCGGCAGCTGCAGCCCCTGTTCTATGACGATTTGATTGACGACATAATCGCAGGCCATGTCCCAGAGGTCCTTGTCCCGGGTACCGCGCCGCCAGATGTGCTGGAGGGCGGCGTGCATTACTTCGTGCACCAGGGCGCCCATCAAGCGGGGGATACCGCCGGTATTGAACAGGCTCTGGACAAAACTATCGTGATAAATGAGATCAAAACCTTCGGTGCGCATGGTCTGCGTGGAAGAGTCCTCCCGGGGTTGCAGGAAGAGGGCCAGGGAACCGAAAAAGGGATACTTCATCAGCATCCGGGCCCTGGCCTTGCTGATTAAATAATGAGAGTCCGGCACCGGCTCACCCCCCAAATGCTAGTCTGCTCCCACCAGGACGTCTGTGTTTCTAGTCAGCCAGTCGCGAAATTCAGGCAGCATCACCAGATCAGTCCGCAGGCCGGCTTTTACAGCGTCGTTGATCGCCAGCACCTGATACTCGATCATCAGCATGGAGATAAAGGCAAAGAAGTTGCCCATCCGGGACGCGGTCTTATTATTGGCCAGGCTGCTGACCAGAGCCCCGATGCAGGCGTAAATCATATCGGGGGAATCCGGCACTGTGGTGATCTTGCCGTCCAGGATTTCTTCCGCGTCTGGTATCCGCTCCAACATCCGGCAGAAGGCGGTAAATTCTGTGGCGGGGCCTTCGCCTACCGCCCCGCAGATAGCCGGGAAAGCCCTGCCCACCTGGCCGTAGGAAGGGAGGATTTTGTGCACGAACTCCCAGCTGCGCGGGGTGGGGAAGGCCTTGATTTCAGCGGCCTGGTTGGGAAACCGGTAGAGCAGTTCCGGCCGGAAGTTCAAAAAGCTGATCACCCGGTGGTCGATCTTGTTGGGAATCGCCCAGTGCTTCCAGTCCTCCAGCGAGCAGGTAACTTCAAAGTGAATCATCCTGTTGGCCAGCGCTGCGGGCATCTGGTTGCTGACGCCTTTATCCTGAGCGCGGTTGCCAGCCGCCACCTGGCGCCACCCCTCCGGCAGGAGATATTCGCCGACACGCCGGTCCAGGATTAACTGGTAGGCGGCAGCCTGCACAGCCCGTGGGGCGGAGGTAATCTCGTCATAAAGCATGATCCCGGCCGCGCCGTCGCGCTCGACATGGGGCAGGAAGGAAGGGGCGAGCCAGTCCGCCTGCCTGGTTTCCCTGTTGGGATAGGGGATGCCGCGCAGGTCGATCGGGTTCAAGAGTAAAAGACGCAGGTCGAGGAAACCCCAGCCGCTTTCAGCGGCTATCTGCCGGACGATGCTGGACTTGCCGACCCCGGGGGGACCCCACAGCATCACGGTGGGGACTTCCGGATCAGCCAAAAGGATTTTGAGGTGCTCTTTCGCTTCTGTTGCAAACATATATACAACTCCTAAAACTAATCGCTCTGGTTTAAATGAACCACTCCGGACCTATGGTTCTATGGCCACTCCTAAAACTAATTGCTCTGGTTAAATCAACGGCCTGTCAGCATGGTTAGCGCGTCATGCAGATGGGCGATTTTTTTCTTGCTGGCCGCATCCGGGGCGTCCCGGCCTTCTTTAATGACCACGTAACCGCCGTTAAACAGGATTAACAGTTCACAGAATTCCAGGTTGTCGAATACAGATACCGGGAAATGCTTCGGCACGGCGCGCTGGCTGGTCGTCGTCAATCCCCAGAGAAGAAAAATTTCTTCCTCTTCCCACCTGTCAATGGCCCAGGGATTATCAAAATCCGGATTGTCGTAATACAAGCCGCGCACATTATTTCTAAAAGTACCGTGAGACAGCGCCAAACGTGGTGTATCGGCAGCCGGGGCTTCGTAAACAGCAAGGTCGACGCGGAGGTCGCCATACACCACATCCTGTTTTACGACCAGGCTATAATTGCCGTTCCGGTGCCTGTTTGTAATTAATCCATCACTGTCATATACGCGGCAGGAAATCTTGTCTGAAATGAGCAGAGACGCCTTCAAATTAGCCAGATTCTCGATATGTACCATTGGATAATTGTAAGTTGGCATGGCAAAACCACCTGGCGCATTTTTTAGGATAAATATTTCCTTATTACGTCCTTTATACATTATTTTAAAAAACCCTGCACGTGCATGAAAAAAAGTCTGTCCAATAGAAGGGAATTAAATCAGTGGCTTATGAACGGCTAAGGCCGCAGGGTATATGATTTTTATTTGCGCCGGATTTTATGGTATATTTATCACATAGAAAGCCCCCAAGTCAATTCTCCCCCAATCCTTAACGGGCTTTTTATGTCCGGCGGTCGCGGCAACCCGCCTATCAAAACAAGGGGGTTCTATGATGCGGTACAGGTTGTTTCCTTTTGTGATGGTCGCTTTTGTGGTAATTTTGCTGATCAGTAATACAGTGGCGGTAAAAGTAACCCAGCTGGGGCCGTTCTATTTCGATGGGGCTACAGTGCTTTTCCCGCTGGCATACGTTTTTGGAGACATACTGACGGAGGTTTATGGTTTTAAGAAAAGCCGGTTTGTAATCTGGTCGGGTTTCGTGGCCTGCGCGTTTATGGCATTTGTATACTGGCTGATCGGGGTTCTGCCGGCTGCCCCGGATTGGGGTAACCAGGCGGCATACAATGCTATCCTGGGGCAGACGCCCCGCATAGTGCTGGCGTCTTTGGTCGCTTATTTCTGTGGAGAGTTTGTAAACAGCTTCATCCTGGCAAAAATGAAAATCCTTACCTCCGGGCGGTGGCTGTGGACGAGAACCATCAGTTCAACGGTGGCAGGCCAGGCAGTAGACACTTCTCTTTTCGTGACTATCGCTTTTACGGGGCTTATTCCCTGGGCGGCTTTGCTCCATATGGCGATAAGCAATTATGTTTTCAAGACTTTTTTTGAGATGGCGGCGACACCAGTGACTTATGCCGCCTGCGGCTGGCTCAAACGGGTAGAACAGGAGGATTATTTCGACAACGAAACAAATTTCAACCCGTTTGTTTTTTCGCTGGACGACTTAAAATAGGGGGTGTCAGGGGGACGGGGTTGTTGACACCTTTTTTCTACTGGTGTCAACAACCCCGTCCCCCTGACACCCCTGACTTTCGACTCCCGATTATAATTGACAATACCCTAGTGCCGTGCTATGATATCCCTTGAAAAGACTAGAAAAAGGGTGTGATTATTTGCGGCTTTCCACCAGGGGACATTATGGTCTGAAGGCAATGTTTGATCTGGCTAATAATTACGGCTCAGGCCCTATTTCTCTCAAGACTGTGGCGGAACGCCAAAACCTGTCTGATCACTACCTGGAACAACTTATCGCTATGCTCAGGAAAGCTGGTTTGGTAAAAAGCATGCGCGGGGCCAAGGGAGGTTATTTCCTGGCCCGGGAGCCCTCGGAAATCAGAGTAGGCGATGTTATCCGCGCCCTGGAAGGTCCCATTGCGCCCGTACACTGTGTCAGCGAAACAGACCCCGGCAACTGTAACGAAGCCGACTACTGCATAACGCGGACAGTATGGGCGAGAGTGCGGGACGGCATAGCCAGAGTGCTGGATTCCATTACCCTGGCAGATTTGTGCCGGGAGGCCGATGAGACAAACAAGTTTTGAGGCAGGTTAGCGTATGACATGATACGGGCGCCGGTGGCGAGGACGGAGAGACTAACAAATACAAAGGTTGCGCGGCGTATAAGGACCTAAGGGGAGGTTTGAAGCAGCAGCAAAAAACAACAATTGCCGTTATTTAAAGAACAAACCAAAAGAGAGGTGAAAAGCCTGGTTTTTTGGCAGCGCCACAGAAAACAAATGTGAGCAAGTTAAACCCATAGTCATAGATTTTGCGCAGCGCCGCAGTACACGCAGAAAAGGCTGTTGCCGCAAGTCACTATCAGGCGGTGGGTAACACCCCCTTCCGGGAGGCGCCCAGCACTCAACCTGGCGTTTGACATGAAAGAGAATTAGAGGCAACCTATCAAGCATTAGGATGAGTATTGGGGTGGTATTTTAAGCCACCCGGAATTTGGACATAAGGTCCATGGCTCAGTAGTTGAATTCTGTGATACTGCCTCCCGTTAGTCGGCGGGAAAGAAATAAATAAATCCAGGTTATCCTGCATAAACTAGATTTGTTTAGTTTTCATTAACCAGGTATAGTAATGTATTCAGAAAAAGTAATGGATCATTTTGAAAACCCCAGGAATGTCGGTGAGCTGGCTGACGCAAACGGCATTGGAGAAGTGGGCAACTCGACTTGTGGTGATATCACCAAGATTTATCTAAAAATTGAGGATAACATTATTAAAGATATTAAATTTAAAACCTTTGGCTGTGCCGCCGCTGTAGCCTCAAGCAGTATGCTTACAGAAATGGCCAAGGGAAAAACTATTGAGGAAGCATTAATAATTACCGACAGGATGGTAGCAGAAGAACTGGACGGGCTGCCGCCGCAGAAATTGCATTGTTCCAACATGGCGGCGCAGGCTATGCACGTGGCAATTGAGGATTACAGAAAAAAACAAGGTGCGTGATCCTTTGAAAGACAAAAAAAAGGTTATTGTGGCGATGAGCGGCGGTGTGGATAGTTCTGTCACCGCCGCCTTGTTATTGGAACAGGGTTATGATGTGTCCGGCGTGACGATGCAGATTTGGGATACCAGCCAGGTGGAAAATGGGGATGAACATCTCGGCTGCTGTTCCCTGACAGCCGTTGAGGATGCCAGGAGTGTGGCCGTCAAGCTCGGCATACCTTTTTATGTGATGAATTTTCGCGATATTTTTGAAGAAAAGGTAATCGGTTATTTTATGGACGAATACCTGCGGGGGCGCACGCCCAATCCCTGCATCGCCTGCAATATACACGTGAAGTTTGCGGCGCTGCTTGACCGGGCGCTGAGCCTGGGCGTTCATTACATAGCCACTGGTCATTACGCCAGGTTGGCATTCAGTGAGAAATACGGGCGCTACACGGTGCGGCGGCCGGCTGACCGAAAAAAAGATCAGACCTACGTGCTGTACGGGCTGACCCAGCGCCAGCTCGCCCATACTTTAATGCCACTGGGGGAATATACCAAGGACCAGGTGAGGAAACTGGCTGCGGACATCGGCCTGCGGGTGGCGGACAAGGCTGAAAGCCAGGAAATCTGCTTTGTGCTGGACGATAATTACCGCAATTTTTTACGTGAAAAGACGAAGGATATCAAACCCGGCTCCTTTGTAAATATGCGGGGGGAGGCTATCGGGGAGCACAAGGGCATACCCTTTTATACCATCGGCCAGCGCAGGGGTCTGGGCATCGCAGCGGGTGAAAGGCTTTACGTGATAAAAATCGACCCTGTACATAACGTCATTACCCTGGGGCCGGAGAAAGCGATCCTGGGTTCTGATTTAATCGCGGAAGATATTAACATGGTCCTGTATGATCAACTGGCCGGCCAGGTGGAGCTTGCCGCGCAAATCCGCTACAACGGCCGGCCGGCGCCCGCCACCGTTGTACCCCTGCCAGACGGCCGCCTGCGTGTGCATTTTCACAGGCCGCTGCGCGCGATTACTCCCGGCCAGGCGGTAGTTTTTTACCAGGGCGACTACCTGGTCGGCGGGGGCACGATTGCCTCCGCTGGTTAAGGTACAACCTCAGCCGTATAATATAGCTGGACGGGTAGTAGAAAGGGTGGGACAGGGATAGTCCCTTGTACAGCTTGTACCGGGGCATTTTCATCAGGGGGCGGGAATTAAATTGCAGGCGCGGCTTCAGCCCGCCTTATAAGTTGAGGAATATGAAGAAATTACAGGTTGGTTTTTAGCGCCACAATGTGGCCGGATGGATAGTGGAACAGGGCGCCTTTGTCATAAAAAGGGGGACATACCCTGTCAAGAACGGTCCTACACCTCTGTCGGTGTAGGACCTGTCTCTGGGCCGGGAGATGTCCCCGATTTTATCGCATTAATTATATACGTAGTGGACATAATAGCAAATAAAGTTCATAGAAAGTGTTTATTCTAAGTTTTAGGGGGACGAATCAACTTGAAATGCCCGGTTTGCGGCGGAAAAGCCAATGGGAAAGTCGGTGTCGACCAGTATTACTGTTGGGATTGCTGTGTGGAATACCGCATAAATAAAGAAGGTGTGCAGATTTACGAATTAGCAGAGGACGGTAGTCTGGTGTCAATGGACCCGCAAAATGAATTCTTGTTATAAATTTAATGGGGGTGGATCTTTATGCGGACTAATTTTTGGAGGGGTGTTATAGCCGGGGGAGTCATCGGGGCGGCACTCTGCATGATGATGGGAGAGCACCGCGGCTATATCAGTAAAGCTATGGCAGGCAGGAGCGCCAGAGAGGCCGGGGGCAGGGCGCGCAGGGTAATGCGGGGTGTTGCAAAATCGGTAAACAAGATGATTAAATGATGAAACAAATGGGGAGAATAAAATCTCCTCATTTTTTTCACGGTGGTGAATTTACTGGCCAGGTGGAAGGAAAAAAGACTATTACGCCTGTTGATCCTGGCAGCCCTGGCGGTAGCTGTTGTTTATTTACTATACCTGTTGCGGGGGTTGTTTTTTTCATTTGCGCTAGCGGTCTTACTGTCCTACATGATTAACCCGCTGGTCGGCGCCATCAGCAAACGGTGTGCGCCGCGTGCTGCTGCGATCCTTTGGGCCTACCTGGCCTTATTTCTGGTCGTGGCCGGTTTTCTCATGTACGGCTTCCCGCTGCTTATTGCCCAGTTGAACAGCCTGGTGGATACGATACCGCAGTATACGCTGCAGGCTAAAGAGCTGACCCTGTCCATCCAGGAGCGTTACTCCGGCCTGGGGATGTCTGACGGCTTGAAGCAGGTTTTTGATGAAAGGCTGCACTGGCTGGAGGATATCCTCCTGGAGCAGGTGCGAAATATCCTGGCCTCTATTGTGGGGGCGGTCGGCAGTATCTTCAAAATATTGCTGGCCCCGGTTTTGTCCTTCTATATTCTCAGGGATTTGGAATTAATTAGGGTAAAAGGCCTCTCCTTATTACCAGCGGGCTGGCGGGAGGAGGCCGTAAGCCTATTCCGGGAGATCGACCGGGTGCTGGGCAGCTTTATTAAAGGATATTTGCTGGTGGCGGCCATAGTGGGGGGGATGACCGCAGTAGTGATGGCGCTGTTGGGCGTTGATTTTGCCCTGATGCTGGGCCTGTTTGCCGGATTGACCGAGCTGATTCCTTATTTCGGCCCAATTATTGGCGCTGTCCCAGCAGTTTGCCTGGCCCTGTTGAAAACAAAATGGCTGGCGGTGAAAGTCGCAGCCGCCTTTTTGATTATCCATCAGCTGGAAAGCAGCATCATCTCCCCCAAAATCCTTGGGGACAAGGTAGGACTGCACCCACTGGCGGTGATCTTCAGCCTGCTGGCGGGCGGGGAACTGTACGGGCTGCCCGGCATGCTTTTGGCCGTACCGGTCGCGGCCGTGCTCCGGGTGATCGTCAATTTTGTTTTCCGAAAAACCATCGCCTGGTTTTAAATTTCCCCTTTTAATTTTTACCTCTCCCGGGATAAGTGACCTGTGGGGCTACATTAGCGGCGATATTGGGCTTTCATGGAAAGAGTGAATGGGTACGGGGATAGGCAAGGAAACTATCTAGTCCGGCAAAGGCATATTATTAATAAACCATTTAAGGTAACCTGGTGCAGGGCGGGTTTGACCAAACCCGGGTAGGAATAAAACTGGAGAATTTATGAGAGAAGCAACCCGAGTTGCGTTGTAAGCCTGCAGGTCGCCGCAGGGCGAATTTGTTCTGGAGGGTGGTGTCAACAACCCCGTCCCCCTGACACCCTGCTAATTTGGTTTGACCTTTACAGGAACATTTTGTATAATTATTATGCGAAAATATAGATAAAAAGGCTGGTTTTACAATTTGATGACGGGTAATGAAATTAGAGAGAGTTACCTAAAATTTTTTGAGAGCAAGGGGCATAAAAGACTGCCCAGCGCTTCCCTCATACCGGTAAATGATCCGAGTATCTTATGGACGGCTGCGGGGATGGTCCCTTTCAAGCCGTTTTTTACAGGCGAGGCCAAGCCGGACCACCTCCGGGTGACTACCTGCCAGAAATGTATCCGCACGCCGGACATTGAATCGGTCGGCCGGACTGCGCGGCACCATACTTTTTTTGAAATGCTCGGCAACTTCTCCTTTGGCGATTATTTTAAGGAAAGCGCTATCCCCTGGGCCTGGGAATACGTCACCGAGCATCTGGGCCTGTCGCCGGATAAGCTGTGGGTCACCATCTACCTGGATGATGACGAAGCTTTTGACATCTGGCATCAGGTTGTGGGTGTTCCAGCCGGACGGATTGTCCGGCTGGACAAAGACACCAATTTCTGGGAGATCGGTGTGGGCCCCTGTGGCCCATGCTCGGAAATATATGTGGATATGGGCGCGGAAAAGGGCTGCGGCTCGCCTGATTGCGCCGTCGGCTGCGAATGCGACCGTTACCTGGAAATCTGGAATTTAGTGTTTATCCAGTATTTCCGGGACGAAGAAGGCCGATACACACCGCTGGCCAGCAAGGGCATCGATACCGGATTTGGCCTTGAACGGGTGGCTTCAGTGCTGCAGGATGTTCCTTCCAACTTTGACACCGACCTGCTCCGGGAAATTATGGACTATACAGCCGGGTTATTCGGCCTGGCATACGGCCGGGAAAGCAGGGTCGACACCGCCTTAAAAGTAATCGCGGACCACTGCCGGGCGATTACCTTTGCCATCACCGACGGCGCGCTGCCGTCCAACGAAGGCCGGGGGTACGTGATCAGGCGCCTGTTGCGGCGGGCGGCCCGTTTCGGCCGGCTGCTCGGCATCGAAGAACTCTTCCTCTATAAGGTGAGCGGGGCCGTCGTGCGTCAGATGGGCCCGGTCTACCCCGAGCTGGCCGAACGGCAGGACCACGTGCTCAGCGTCATCCGCAACGAGGAAAAACGTTTTTCGGAAACACTGGCCCAGGGCACGGAAATGCTGGGCCGGCTGATGGACGAAGCAAAAAAGCAGGGCAGTTCCGTGATTTCCGGCGCGCATGCTTTCAAACTTTATGATACCTACGGTTTTCCCCTGGAACTGACGCAGGAGATGGCCGGGGAACAGGGTTTTTCAGTAGACACGGACGGTTTCAGCCTGGCTATGGAGGGTCAGCGGCAGCGGGCGCGCAGCGCCAGGCAGGAAACCGAATATATCTCGGAACAGGGCCACCTCTTCAAACAACTGCGCGAAGAACTGGGCGAGACTAATTTTGTCGGCTACCAAACCCTGGCGGCCAGAGCCGGCGTGCTGGGTATTTTACGGGACGGGCAGAGGCTGCAGTCGGCTGAGGCCGGGGAGGAAATTGCCTTCATCCTGGACGTCACTCCCTGCTATGCCGAGTCCGGTGGGCAGGTGGGCGACCACGGGCGCTTAACTGCTCCTGATTTGGATGTGGAGATATACGAAGTAACCAGGCCGGTGGAAAACCTGATCGTGCACCGCGGCAGGGTCACCAAAGGTGTATTGCGCGAGCACGACCAGGTGACAGTAGAGGTGGAAACGGCCTGGCGGGCGGCGGTCTGCCGCAACCACTCGGCCACCCACCTGCTGCATAAGGCCCTGAAAATGGTCCTGGGCGAGCATGTCAACCAGGCTGGCTCACTGGTGGAACCGGGCCGGTTACGTTTCGATTTTACCCATTACACGGCGCCGGCCGCCGATGAATTGAAAAAAATTGAAGAAATAGTGAATGATTCCGTTTTAAACGACCTGCCAATAGATATTTTTGAAACCTCAGTGGACGAGGCCAGGGAAATGGGGGCGGCGGCCCTCTTCGGTGAAAAATACGGCGAGCGGGTAAGGGTGGTCAGGATGGATGATTTCAGCATGGAGCTTTGCGGCGGTACCCACCTGAAGAATACGGCCGGGGTCGGCTTATTCAAACTGGTGGCGGAAAGCAGCGTCGGCGCCGGTCTGCGCCGGATCGAAGCGGTAACGGGGAAGGCCGCCCTGCAGTATGTGCATGACAGGGAAGAACAACTGGCCCGGATAGCCGGATTGGTAAAGGCAGCGCCGCACGAAGTCGTCCGCCGGGTGGAGGGCCTTTTGAATAGCAACAGGGAACTGGAAGCTGAGAACGAAACACTGCAGGCCAGGCTGGCTAAATACCAGGTGCATGACCTGCTCAACAGCGTGAAAACGGTTAAAGGGGTTAAGGTGCTGGCGGGGCAGGCCGCGGCGCCGGATATGGACAGCCTGCGCGGTATGGTGGACCTCCTGCGGGATAAGGTTGGCTCGGGAGTAATTGTACTGGGTAGCGCCAATGGCGATAAAGTGAGCCTGGTGGCCGCGGTCAGTAAAGATTTGCTGAAAAGCGGACTGCACGCCGGCAAACTGATCAAAGAAGTTGCCGCAGTGGTGGGCGGCGGCGGCGGCGGCCGGCCCGAAATGGCCCAGGCCGGCGGCAAAGACCCGTCCCGGCTGAATGAAGCCGTCGAAAAGGTGTGTCAAGTCGTGGCGGCACAGGTAAAAGAAAATTAAAAATCCGGCCATGTTTTACCGGATTTAAAATATACTAAAAACCAGTATTAAATAATATTAATAATCATGGCAATTTCCTCGCAATTGGGGAATTTCGGGCAGTCAACACATTCCCTCCAAACTTTTTGCGGCAGGGAATCTTTTTCTATAATTCTAAAACCGCATTTGGCAAAAAAACCGTCCTGGTAAGTAAGGGCAAAAAGACGCGGCAGGGCTAGTTCGCGCGCTTCGTCGATAAATCTGCCGACCAGGCCGCGCCCGACCCCTTTTTTCGCATATTCGGGCGCCACAGCCAGGGCCCTGATCTCCGCCAGATCTTTCCAGGTAATGTGTAGTGAGCCGGCCCCGACCACCCTGCCCTGGTCTTCCGCAACGGTGAATTCGCGCAGGTTTTCATACAACATGTTGCGTGATCTGGCCAGCATCAAACCCTTATCGGCATAATATGTGATTAGGGCGTGGATCGATTCAACATCAGTAATTTTTGCTTTGCGCATGATCATTTGTAGCTCGTCACCCTTCATATATTGAATTTCTATGTAATTATATATTAGTCAAGCAGGCCTCTCAATCATCATTTTCTTTTGTAAATATATTCAATTAACCTTTTCCGGCAGGCATATTTTTGCAGGGAGGAAAGCTATTAGGAAAGGCGAATAGATAAAAAAAGGGGGTTTTCGGTAGATGCCTTCGGATTTTTCAGATAAGACAATGATGTTTAAGGTGCAGGCCGAAGAGGTTAAAAAGGCCAGGGATATTCTACACCAGGTCTATAACTCTTTAATGGAAAAAGGATATAACCCGATCAACCAGCTGGTGGGCTACCTGCTGTCTGGGGACCCGGCTTATATCACCAGCTACGGTAACGCCAGGAACCTGATCCGCCAGTTGGAACGGGATGAATTACTAGAAGAACTGGTTAAGAGTTATCTTAAACAGGAATAATTATAAATAGGAGTTGGCGCTAGAGTTGCAGTACAGGTCTCTCGGGCAGACGGGTATTTTGGTGTCCCGGCTTTGTTTCGGCGCTCTGACCATCGGCCCTCTCCAGGCCAACCTGCCTGTACGGGAAGGGGCTGCCGTAATCCGCAAAGCCCTGGAAAGCGGCGTAAATTTTATCGACACGGCCGAGCTTTACCGGACCTATCCCTATATTCGCGAAGCCCTGCGCGGCTTTACAGGCGATGTGGCTATCTGCTCGAAATGTTACGCTTACACCCGGCAGGATATGCAGAAGAGCGTGGAAAAAGCGCTCATAGAGCTGGACCGGGACTACATTGACATTTTCATGCTCCATGAACAGGAATCAGCTCTAACCATAAAAGGCCACTGGGAGGCCTACGAATACCTTTTGCAGGCTAAGAGAAAAGGGCTGATCCGCGCCGCCGGCATATCCACCCACCATGTGGCGGCTGTACTGGCCGCTGCGGCAGTGCCGGAAATTGACGTAATCCACCCCCTGATTAATTATGCGGGGATAGGGATAGCGGACGGGACCAGGGAGGATATGCTGGCCGCCATCAAGACAGCCACCAGCGCGGGCAAGGGGATCTACGCGATGAAGGCCCTGGGCGGCGGTAATTTGCTCACCCGGCCGGAAAAGGCTTTTGATTTTGTCCTCTCCATACCGGAAATAGACGCGGTGGCGGTAGGGATGAGCACAGTACATGAAGTGGCTTATAATACCCTGCTGTTCAGCGGGGAAAAGATCCCGGAGACTTTAAAATCAGCTGTCAGGCGCCAGACCAGGCGCCTTCATATTGAAGAATGGTGCCGCGGCTGCGGGGAATGCGCCAAAAGATGCCGGGCCGGGGCGCTGGCCGTTAAAGACGGCAAGGCCCGGGTGGACAAAGACCTTTGTGTCTTCTGTGGTTATTGCGCCGCTGCCTGCCCTGATTTTTGCATCAAGGTGATCTAATATGCGCGTCCTGGGATTGGATCTGGGAGACAAAAGAATTGGCGTGGCGCTAAGCGACCCGCTGGGTTGGACGGCGCAGGGGCTGGCTGTGATTGCCAGCGCCGGCGGTACCAAAAGTGACCTCAGACGGATCAAGGAGCTAGCAGTCAAACATGAGGTGGAAAAGGTGGTGGTGGGCCTGCCGCTGAACATGGACGGCACTGCCGGGCCGCGCGCGGAAAAAGCCCGCGTCTTCGCGGACCGGCTGGCCGGAGCGCTGGGCTTGCCGGTGGAACTATGGGACGAAAGGTTGACAACGGCCCAGGCGGAAAGGCTGCTGATAAACGCGGATGTGAAAAGGGCCGGGCGGCGGCAGGTCATTGACAAAATAGCAGCTGTTTTGATTCTGCAAAACTACCTGGACGCGGCAGACCGCTGCGCGAAATAGAGGCCTGCAGAATTATTATAATAAGCGACTTTGCTTGACAGGATAACTTTTTTTAGATAGAATTTTTTCAATAAACTTGGGAAGAGGGGATCGTATTGGCTGAGCCTGATGAAATTGTGACCCTGGTCGACGAAGAAGGGGAGGAGCACGACTTTACCCTGATCGAGATTATTGAGGTGGACGGCGCCGAATATGCCATATTGCTGCCTGCCGATGAGGACGATAATGAAGCCATTATCTTAAGATTAACCAAAGATGAAGATGGAAATGACCTGCTGGTGGATATCGAAGATGACGATGAATGGGAAAAGGTCGCGGACGCCTACGAGGAAATGATCGAAGCCGATGAAGAATAATAAACTGGGGAAAATAAGCTGGTTTTAGCTTCATGCAAGCCGGCTTTTTTTGCGGTTAAAGGGTGTGAATAAATGCGGGTTAAAGCCCCCGGCCTGGCCGTCATTATTATTGCTGCCATTATTATTATTATCCTGCCGCTGGCATCGTTAAGCGCGGGGTTTTTTGGGGCGCCGGCGGAGAAGATCCGCCGCGGTGTGGAGTTTATGGGTACCGATCTGGGCGGGTTGAACAAAGAAGAGGGCCTATTAAGGCTGTCGGAAATAGAAAAAGATCTGCGCGCGAAAAGAATTATCCTGCGCTATCAAAGCTGGCATGCTACGCTATTATTAAATGAATTGGGATTTGAACTGGATAAGGAAGCTGTGATCACGGAAGCGCTGAAGGTAGGCAAAGAGGGCTCGCCGGTTAAACGCTGGCGTGAAATAAAACAAATTGAAAAGGAAGGCCTTGCACTGAAGGCTGCTGCCGTCTATAACGAGGAAAAACTGGAGCAGCGCATAAAAGGTCTGACCGGGGAAATTATTTCCGCACCTGTGGACGCGTCATTTCAGATCGGCGCGGGAGGCCGGGTGACCGTGTCACCCAGCCAGGACGGTACTGGTGTAGACCTGGAAAAACTAAAGGAAGACATCACCGGGGCTATTCTGCCCGATAACCAGCAGGAAGTGGTATTATCCTTGGTGCCGCTGGCGCCGGCCCGCACAACAGCGGAGCTGGAAGCCATGCACGTTGACGGCCTGCTGGGCAGTTATACCACCTATTTTGACGCCGGCGCGACCAGCCGCACTTATAATATCAGCGTGGCCGGGCGGGCTTTTGACGAGCTGCTGGTGATGCCTGGACAAGTGGTTTCATTTAATGAGATTGTCGGACCGCGCAGTTCTGAGGCAGGCTACAAGACAGCGCCGGTGATTGTGAACAATGAATTGGTGGATGGCATTGGGGGCGGCGTTTGCCAGGTGTCGACAACCCTTTACAACAGCGTCCTGCTGGCCAACCTGGAGATTGTCGAACGTTATAACCACTCCATGCCGATCAGTTACGTGCCCATCGGGCGTGACGCCACAGTTGTCTATGACGCGCTGGATTTCAAGTTTAGCAATAACACCGCCGACTATGTGTATATTAAATCATATGTCGGCGACGGAAAAATTACGATTAATATCCACGGCAACACTACTTATAAAAGAGACGTGGAGGTACAGGCTTATATTACCAGGGAATTGGAATATAATGTGATTTACGAAAACGATCCGAACCTGCCCAAAGGTACTGAGGTAGTGAAAAAAGAAGGGTCGAACGGGTTCATGGCCTTTACGGAGCGGGTAGTTTACCGGAATGGCCGGGAAGAAAAAAGGGACGCCCAATCATACAGCGATTACAGCCCGGTGAACAAGGTCATAGCCGTAGGGACTCTTGAAGTAGCGCCGCAGGTAGCGCCGGGCATAGAAACGAAGCCGGGCGCAGCGGATGATGGGCGCCCGTCCGGCGGGCCTGCCGCCGGGCCGCCCATCCCCGGTATCAAACCGCCCGGCGGCGGCAGTCCCCGATAGTGGTGAGGTTTTATGGGATTTTTGTCGAGAAGTAAAAATAATAAGACAAAAAAAAATAAACTTATGGGAAAATACCGCAACTATTCTGTGTTAGCGTTTATTGTAATTATTCTGGCGGCAATTTATCTACTGAACTCGCTTAGCCCGGTTTCGCAGGCAAATGGGGGCAGGGAAGTCGTAGTCACCATACCCCCCAGCGCTACCGCTCAAATGGCGGGTGACATTTTGAGTCAGCACAAACTGGTGCGCAGCCCCCTGGCCTTCAGCCTTTATGCCCGGTATAGCGGCCTGGACAGCCGCATCAAGGCGGGGCAATACACGCTCAGCGACAGCCTTTCCACACCGGCGCTGCTTAAAGAGCTGGTTAAAGGATGCCAGGCGGAACAGTCATTCACAGTTCCCGAGGGTTATACGACTGCACAAATCGCCGACCTGCTGGCTGAAAAGGGGCTGGCGGACAAGGAAGAGTTTTTGCGGGCGGTCGCCAGAGAAGAATTTTCTTATCCTTTTATCAAGGGACTGCCTGAAGGAGAAAGGCGCCTGGAAGGCTATCTTTTTCCGGATACCTACCAGGTAGACGGGGAAAGCAGCGAAATATCAATTATTGACACCATGCTGGAACGCTTTGCCGGTGTGATAGAGGAGCTGGACTACCAGGCGCAGGCGGAAAAGAACGGCCTTACCCTGCATGAGGCGCTGACTATAGCTTCCATGGTGGAGCGTGAGGCGATGGTAGATGAAGAAAGGGCATTAATAGCGGGAGTAATCTATAACCGTCTGCGGATAGACATGCCTCTCCAGGTGGACGCCACCGTGCAGTATGCGCTCGGTGAGACCAAGCCCATACTATACTACGGTGATCTGGAAGTCGATTCACCCTACAACACTTATAAAATTTATGGGCTGCCGCCCGGCCCGATCGCCATGCCCGGCCGCAATTCCCTGTTAGCGGCGGTCCAGCCGGCTGCTACGGAATATCTTTATTATGTGGCCAGGCCTGACGGCACACACTTGTTTGCTGCAACCCTGGCTGAGCACGAGGCCAATAGAGAGAGGTGCGAGCAATGAAAATAGAGCTGCTGGCCCCCGCCGGCGACCTGGAAAAATTAAAAATCGCCGTGCTCTACGGCGCCGATGCCGTCTACCTCGGTGGGCGGCATTTTGGGCTGCGGGCTGGAGCGGGCAATTTTACGGAGGAGGACCTGGCGGACGGCGTTAGGTTTGCCCACGAGCACGGCGTGCGGGTATACGTTACTGTAAATATTTTTGCGCACAACAGGGACCTGGAAGGCCTTCCCGACTACCTGGACATGCTTTGCCGGTTAGAGGTTGATGCGGTGATCGTATCCGATCCCGGCGTGAACAGGATGATCAGGGAGCTCTACCCGGCCCTGCCGGTGCACCTCAGTACTCAGGCCAACACGACCAACTGGGCTGCCGCGCGCTTCTGGGAGGAACTCGGCGTGCGCCGCATCGTCCTGGCCAGGGAGCTTACCCTGCTGGAAATTCGGGAAATCCGGGAACAGGTCGCTCTGGAACTGGAAATATTTATCCACGGCACCATGTGTATTTCCTATTCCGGCCGCTGCCTGCTGAGCAGTTACCTGACCGGCCGCGACGCCAACCGCGGGGACTGCGCCCAGTCCTGCCGCTGGAAATACGCCCTGGTGGAGGAAAAAAGGCCCGGCGAGTATTTCCCCATCGAGGAGGACGACAGGGGCAGCTACATACTCGGCTCTAAAGATCTCTGCTTGATCGAACATATCCCCGCGCTGGCCGGCGCCGGCGTCAGCAGCTTCAAGATCGAAGGCCGGATGAAAAGCGTCAATTATGTGGCGGGGGTTGTCAAGGCTTACCGCGAGGCCATTGACGCTTACATCAGCGACCCGGAAAATTACCGTTTTAACCCAACCTGGCTGGAGGAAATCAGCAAAGTCAGCCACCGGGATTATACCACCGGGTTTTTATTTGGTCGCCCCGGCCCGGCAGGCCAGCATTACGCAGGGGAGATCTACAGGAGGAGCCACATCTTTGCCGGGCTGGTCAGGGGCTATGAGAGTGACAGCGGCATGGCGGTTATTGAACAGCGCAACCGTTTCGCTGTAGGGGATGAAGTAGAAATTATGGTCCCCCGGGGCGAAAGCTTCAGACAAAAAATTACCAGAATTATTAATAAAGAGGGCGCCGCCGTGGACGCCGCGCCGCACCCCCAGCAAATAGTACGCATTCCAGTGGACAAACCTGTCCCCGCGTATTCAATCATGCGAGTGTAAACGTGTCAAGGGGACGGTTCTCGTGACACGCGTGTCACGGGGACGGTTCTTGTGACACGAAGGGCTTATCATATAGCGCATATAGTTAATGGGAATTCTACTGAGCAAGATTTAGCAAATCACTCATAGCGAGTCCTGAATGGTATCTTGGAATATTTTACCTAAGCGTGTCTAGAGCGTGTCAAGAGAGCGTGTCAAGAGAACCGTCCCCTTGACACGCTTTGTATAAACAGGGGCGCTTTGGGCTAAGCTTTAACCATATACCTTAAAATGGAAGGATATTTCATGGGCATTTTGAGGCGGAAGAGGCTGGTCCTTACTCTTGTTATTTTCTTTATGTGTTTTCTGGGGCTTGCCATTCAGCTGTGGCGGATACAGATCATTAAAGGAGAGGTGTATTCCTGTCTGGCGCTGGAGCAGGGCAGCCTCAGCGTTTCATTGGAAGACACCCCCAGGGGTAAATTCCTCGACCGTAATTTAGTCCCGTTCAACGAAGGGAAAACCGAAAACAGGGTGGTGGTTTTCCCTGAGGTCGTTAAGGATAAAGATAGGGCCGCTAAAGACCTGGCGAAGATCCTCGGTGTAAATGAAGTAGCTATAAAAAGCTGCCTTGCTGGAGGATCCGGTTACCTGCCGTACAGCCTTACCTCTGAGCAGACAAGCCTCATCCAGCAAAAGAGCTGGACAGGCATAATGGCGCTGCCGGTGCAGTTCAGATACGGTGAAAATTCTCTTGCTGCACAAACATTAGGCCACCTGGGCAAAGTATCGACTTACGCGGAATACTTCGATTTAGTAACCAATTCCGAAAAAATTTACCGGTATGACGACCTGGTGGGTAAAACAGGTTTGGAGATGGTGTACGAGGAGGATTTAAAAGGTAACAGGCCGGCGCGGGCGATCCGGGTTTTCAAAGACGCCAAAGACAAGCTGCTCGGCGGCCCTGGATTTGAGCTGGAAGAACAGGCGCCGGACAAGGATAGGCGTGATGTGGTCCTGACTCTGGATTCCCGCATCCAGCAGCTCGTGGAAGATACTATGGACCGGAAGATTGACAGCGGCGCGGTTGTGGTAATGGAAGCAGGCACTGGAGATATCCTCGCTATGGCCAGCCGGCCGGGTTTTGACCCGGCTCACCCGGAGCAAAATACTGACGGCGCGGCGGCAAGTAGCTCTTTTGACCACTGCGCAGCGCTTTACCAGCCGGGCTCAGTATTTAAGATAGTAGTGGCCGCGGCAGCGCTTGAAAACAACCCGTCCATAATGAATAGCCGTTTTACTTGCCGCGGTGCAAATGAGGACTTGATGCGTTGCTGGAAAGATGAGGGACATGGTGATATTAATCTCTCACGTGCCTTTGCCCAGTCGTGCAACCCTGCTTTTGTCAAAATCGGGCTGGACCTGGGCGCGCAAAGGCTGATTGAATGCGCCCGGCGGCTGGGCCTGGACAATCAGAACATTATCGGATACCCGGTTGTCAATGACACACGCCAGGACCTGAACCATTTAGCAGAGCCCTACAACCTGGTTAACTGCAGTATCGGCCAGGGGCCGGTACTGGTGACGCCGCTGCAGGTTGCGGCCATGACGAACACAATTGTTTCCGGCGGGATATACAGGGAGCCACGCCTGGTTAAAGAAATCCGCAGCTGCAGCGGCAGTGTTGCGCGGGAGTTTTATTTGGACACCGGCAGCCGGGCCATATCACAAGACAGCGCCGAAATCATGCGTCGCCTGATGGAGTTAGTAGTCGATGAAGGTACCGGGACAGAGGCGGCAGTACCAGTATGCGGCAGCGCCGGCAAGACAGGTTCGGCACAGGTGGGGAGCAGCGGCGAGCAAACAAATGCCTGGTTTAGCGGGTACGCTCCCCGGCAAAACCCGCGCTATGTAGTCACTGTACTGGTGGAAGGCGGCGCCAGCGGCAGTGAGTCCGCCGCCCCAATTTTTCGCGAAATAACGGAAAGCATACTGAAGCTGGACTAGACAAGGGGGGACAGGGGAACGGGTGACAGGCCCCTTGCCCCGTTTCAGTTTCTAACGGGGACACACCTCTCTAACGGGTATTCCTTTGGGGTCGAGGAATGTCCCCGATTGGACACCTTCCCCCCGATTAGATTGGCGGGTTAAAACCCGCCCTACATGTATTTTTGTATGCCGGGGAATGCCTTCGGGTAGCACGGATACGCGCCTCTTGTAAGTGCGGCTGCAGTGCTGCAGGGTTAACCCGCTTATGATATATAAGGTGGTATGCGCCTCTTATAAGTGCGGCTTTAGCCGCACGCGTCATTTTTCAGTTAAATTAACTTTTCCAGTTCATTTTTATTGAAACCCACTACCACCTGTTCTCCAACCGTGATCGTGGGCACGGCCATCCGCCCTGTTTTTCTGACCATTTCTTCCCGCGCGGCTTCGTTTGCAGCAACATTTAACTCCCGGTATTTTACTCCCTTTTGTGAAAGGAACTCCTTCACGTGGGTGCAGTGCGGTCAGGTAGGGGTTGTGTAAACTGTAACATTTTCCTGCATGATCCATCCCTCCGATTTATGATTATTTCTTTATTATTCATTTACTTCAGGTGAAATATACGTCAGCGGGGTGGAATACATTTCTATAAATTGCAGAGAGCTCCCCCTTTCCATAAAGACGGGAGCCGATTTTTTTCGCCGCTATCTTTTATAAAGAGGTGGTTGATTATGGAAATTATTTCTGCTAAACTAAGTTTTGTAATAATTACCATTTGGGGGGTGGGTTATTGTAAGAATAGGTTATGCTGGTTCGACGGGAGCAAGCAGGGACCACATTTGTATTTGTGGTGTAAAACAAAGTTTTGACCCATTACTGGTACAAGTAGATTAGTTGACTGGGGTGAAAAGTAATCAAGAAGTTTTTAATTCTCAGCGCGGTTATGGTTTTACTTTCTGTTTCTCCTCAGGCATCGTCTGCCTCAACACTGAATAAAATCATTTTTGTGGTTGGCGGTAAGGGTTACGCAGTCAACAATGCCGTTTATCAAATGGCCGCAGCCCCATATTTGGCCGGCGGCAGGGTATTGGCGCCTTACAAGGAGGCAGCCACAGCCCTCGGTATTGATGAAAAAAATATTCTGTGGGACAGCAGGACGAAGACAATTGAGATACACTCTTCCGATCTTGATTTAGAATTTACAGTGAATGAAAAAGTATTTTATGTTAACGGTGAGCCCCGGCAAATGGATGTGGCGCCCGCCTGCAGGGACGGGCAAATATTTTTGCCTGTTAAATGGATTGCCGGGGCTCTGGGGTATGCAGTAGCCTGGGAGGCAAAATCACTGTCAATTCTGCTCGGCCCTCCCGGGGAATTGCCATTGTGGAAGCCTTTACCGGCCACTGTATTGAATGTAAATGTCAGAATATGTGAATTATCCGGTGATTCTTTGTATGCGGTAAATAAGCTCTCCTCCAGCTCCATTGTATTTGTAGGCGAGTATGCGAATGTCTTTAACGCCGGGGTGGCGGCGCGGTATGCCGACGGGTTCATATTGGCGCCAAATAAAATATTTTCCTTTGATGATGTAGTGGGAGAAAGGACTGCCGAGAGGGGTTACATTATCGGGTACGATATTTTGGATAATCTGACCATCGGCGGGGGCGTCTGCCGGACCTCGACGGTTTTATACCAGGCTGCCTGCGGCGCCGGCCTGGAAATAATTGAAAGGCACCCGCATTATTTGCCGGTGCATTATACTCCGCTGGGCACAGATGCCAGTGTCAGCTGGAGGACGATGGACATGCGGTTTAAGAATAATCTCAGCTGCCCGATTCTGATCAAGGCCGGGCTGGAGGAAAGGGAAGATAGCCGCCGCTTATGGGCGGAGTTCTGGGAAAGCAAACCGCTGCCCAGAGCCCGGGTGGCTGTTTTAAGAAAGGAGCCGGGCGCGGATTACCGGGGTAACCTGGAGGCGGTACAGTTAACGGCTGTGACTAAGGACGATACGTTTTATATTTCACTGGAACAGTTAAGCGATCTTTTAAATCTGTCTTTAGAAATTGAAGAAATTGATGGGCTGCAGTATGCCGTCCTGGGCCTGAATAGTACCCAGTCAGTCAGGTTCATTGCCAATAATAATACTGCAATTGTGAATAACAATGAATTCCAGATGGGCAGCCCCCCTTTCTGGCTGCCGGAATGCAGCTGCCGGTTCTGGATCCCCCTCAGGGACTGGGCTAAAATGATCGGGGCTGATGTCTACTGGAGTGGCGGTACGGACCCTATGGCGGTGCTGAATTTAAGCGGTACAAAAATAAACGCAGGACCAGGAAAATAGTAAAGCAAAAAATATTAAAAAGGTGTTCTTAGTATTAATCGCAGGGGGCTCTATGCCTGTAAAGGCGAGGCCAGGCATTGCTTCTTACCGGCCCGGACTGGTATTATGCCGGCCATTGTACTGGATCACGCTCAATAGGTGTTGTTCTGCGGATTTTTGTGGTTCCTGTTGACACATGTTGCCTTTTATGTTAAGGTGAAAAAAACCTGATAAGATAAGGATAAGCAGGGAAGCCGGTTAAATGCCGGCGCGGTCCCGCCACTGTACGAGGGAACTCTTCTGCAGCATGCCACTGGTTTACCCCGGGAAGGCGCAGAGTGAGTGATGAACTTGAGCCAGGATATCTGCTTGTTTTTGTTTTCCGCCATTACCCACGAGCGATGGGAAGGAATAACGGCCTTGTACAATGTCCTGGTTAAGGCAACGACCTCCGCATCAAACGTGTGGAGGTTTTTTGTTTTTAAGAAAATTATGCTTTTCGAAAATTGTGGATAAGAGACCTGTAAGCCTGCAGGTCACCGCAGGTGAATTAGTTCCTAAAGTAAATATTTTTTAATAGGTGCTTGGTCTCGAGGGACCGGGCTTAATACTGACTCGGTGTGAACCCGAGCCGAATACTGTTACGGTGAATAAACTAAAATTAGTTGAACTTTAGTTTGTGATGAGCCTGATCCAGTATCCTGCCTATTCCGACTACCGCATCGATGCAATTCGGGGAGGTGTTAGAATGGTTGTGATACTGCTTTCTCCCTAGTCAATTGACCGGCTAGGGCGTTTTTATTTCACCAGGCTGGGAGGTTAACCTTTAGCAATGATCCTATTGTTGTCAGGCGCCGGAGAAGGAAGAGAAATTACAGACAGGCTTTTACGAAAAGGCTATAAATTAATTACGATAGCTTCCACCGGGTACGGCCGCAGGCAAGCTCTGCATGACGGCAGCCGGGAGGCAGTTACCGGCGAACTGGGCCGGAAAGAGCTGACCGACCTGCTGGAGCAAAAAGCTGTCAAGGCTGTGGTTGATTTATCCTGTCCTTTCCCGGGCAGGACCTCAAAACTAGTAAAGGAAGTGTGCGACCGGCGGGGGATCCTGCGCCTTTGCTATATGCCGGAAGAAATAGGACTTGCTGACAACGCGCTGATAAACCCTGTTTTTTCGTGGGCAGAGGCCGCTCATAAAGCAGCCGGCCTGGGGGACACCATTTTTCTAACCACCGGCAGCAACAACCTGGAGATCTTTCTGGATAGCATAAAAGATGAGGGTCTCAGGATAGTGGTAAGAGTTCTGCCTGAGCACAGGGTTGTTAAGAAATGCCAGGAACTGGGCCTTGCGCCCAGGGACATCATCGCCATGCAGGGGCCGTTTTCCAAAGAAATGAACAGAGCTACCTTTAAAAGCTATAAGGCGTCGGTGGTAGTAACCAGAGACAGCGGGAAAGCAGGAGGAATTGACACCAAAATATCGGCCGCCCTGTCGCTGAATATTCCTGTCGTGGTTATTAAGCGGGACAGGGCCGGGGACGGCATTATGGTGCGGACATATGACGAGGTTGTTAAGATGCTGGAGTCAGTCTTCTAAAATAATTGGTTATAATGCAGCGCATGTTTATTTAGCATCCTTTCAGCCGGGCCATTATTATTGGCATTTTTCAGGCAAGTTTGGGGGGGTGACGGGCAGATTATCAAAATAAGTCAGCTGACCAAAGATTACGGCAGCATTCAGGCTGTCGCCGGGCTGGATCTGGAAATTGACAGGGGAGAGATCTTCGGCCTGCTGGGACCGAACGGCGCAGGCAAAACAACGACATTCCGGATGCTGACCATGCTCACTAAACCTTCCGGCGGGAGCGCGTCAATCAACGGCTATGGGGTAACCGGTGATTTGCTGAAGGTTAAAAAGGTGATCGGCGTGGTTCCCCAGCACATGAACCTCGACCAGGAACTGACAGCGCGGGAAAACCTGGAACTGCACGGGCGTCTGCATAAAATGCCGGGAGAGCAGAGGCGGCAGAGGATAGATGAGCTGCTCGCCTACGTGGAGCTGGCCGGCCGCGCCCATGACCTGGCGGGCAAATTTTCAGGCGGCATGAAGCGGCGGCTGATGATCGCGCGGGCCTTGATGCACCGCCCCGGCATATTATTTCTTGACGAGCCGACAGCCGGGCTCGATCCCCAGGCACGGCGCAATATCTGGGATTTAATCAGAAGAATGAACAGCGAAGGCATGACCGTGCTGCTGACCACTCACTACATAGAAGAGGCGGAAGCGCTGTGCCACCGGGTCGGGATTATGGATCACGGCAGGTTGATTGCCCTGGGCACTCCGGCAGAGTTGAAAAAAAAGGTAGGGGAGGTCGTCGTTGAGGCACTCAATCACGGCGATAATGAATACCGGTTTTTCGCCGGCCGGGAACAGGCCCTGCAATATGCCGGGAGTTCCGCAAATAATGTGGTAATCCGCGAAGCCAATTTAGAAGATGTGTTTGTTGAATTAACCGGCCGCAAGGTAGGTGACTGAAGATCGATTTCTACACCGTATTTTGGCGGGAAATGGTTGTTTTAAGGCGAAACTTCGGCAAGTTCTTTTCTTCCCGCCTGGTCGGCCCCCTGCTTTACCTGGTGGCTTTCGGCTGGGGGTTGGGACGGAATATCCAGATCAACGGCGGCAATTACCTGGAATTTATTGTGCCCGGGATTATCGCGCTGGGCGCCATGAACACTAGTTTTAACGCCGTGGGTGTTAACCTTAATATCAGCCGGCTCTATTACAAGACCATGGACGAATACCTGATCGCGCCGATCAGCGCCGCCGCCTTTGTGTCGGGCAAGGTGCTGGCCGGCAGCGTGCGCGGGCTGATCGACGCCCTGGTCATCCTGGCGCTGGCTTTCCTGTTCGGGGCGCGCCTGGCTGTGAACGGCTGGTTCTTGCTGGTGGTGCTGCTGACCTGCTTGGTTTTCTCCGGCCTGGGGGTAGTGGCCGCCATGGTCGTCAATTCTCACGAGGACATGGCCAATTTTTCCACGTTTGTAATTTTACCGATGTCTTTCCTGTGCGGTACGTTCTTTCTGCCGGACAGCCTGCCGAAGGTATTTGGCTTGATTATCAACGTCCTGCCCCTGACCCACGCCAGCTACCTGCTGCGGGCCATTGCCTCCGGCCATGGCATCATACCGCTCTCCCTGGCGGTGCTGGCAGGTTACGCTTTGCTCCTTTTTGCGGCAGGCGTGGCCACAGTGCGCACGGTCAGATAAAATCGTCATGGCATGGACAGAGAGTGGGAGTATTACGGCGTAATAGAGATATTTGTACCATATGCAATTTGCCCGGATACAGGGCGAAGTAATCTAAAGAAAGGTATTATTGAGCTATGAAGACAAGATTTTTAAGCCGGCGATTGGTATTCCTGACAATACTGGTTTGTTCTTTAATATTCCTGCCGCTGGCGGTCACATTTGACCGGGCGGAGGCAGAGCCGCTGCTGGCGGACCGGGCGGCGCAGTACCTTAAAAACGAATACGCAAAAAACGGCGTTATTAACGCGGATATGGGCGTGGGCTCTCATGCTTTTTATCTACTGGCCACGGCCGGTGTTGATGCCGGCGCCTGGAATCATGACGGGATCAGCCTGGCAGACGCTGTGATCAGCGCGATCCAAAGCGACATAGCAAACGCCGGCCAGGTTCCCGCCAAGCGCCTGGCCCAGGACCTGGCGGCGGCGAAAACGCTCGGCCGGGAAAACCTGGCGGACCAGCTGCTCCTGGCGCTGAAAAACAGGCAGGACAGCGAGGGGTTTGATAAAAACGGGCCGCTGAGTGTATACAGCAACATCCCGGCATTTGAAATATTGAGCAGGATCGGCCTGCTCGACCGGCTGGACACCGGCCTGGCCAGAAGCTACGTCCTGGGGATGCAGTACGCCGGAACGGAAGATAAGTACCGCGGCAGCTGGGGCTCTACAGACAACGGCCTCTTCTATGCTGATTTCATGGCTGTCACAGGGGCGGTGCGGATGCTGAGCCGCATGGACCCCGGCGGCAGTGACGCCGGGATCCGGGAGGCTGTCAGCAGCGGCCTGGACTGGCTCAAGAGGCAGCAGCAGCCCGGCGGCAACTTTATGGCCGGCATGGACGACACGCTGATAGACACCTGCGATGTGATCGTAACCCTGAAAGAGCTGGGGATCGATCCCGGTACATGGGTGAGCAGCGCGGGCAAGAGCCCTGTCGACTATTTGATGAGCGAGGCGCTGAACCCTGACGGGAGCTTCGGCCAGTCGCAGAACGCCATGGACGCCGTCTGGGTGCTCTGGGCGTGCAGGGCGCTGGGGGAAGATGCTGAAACACAGCCAGCGGTACAGGCGCAAGTTCAGCAGGTACAGCCGGCACAGCAGGAGCAGCCGGCGACAATCGGCCAAACTAAGTCTGCCGTCCAGCCTGCGCCGCCGTCATTTAAGGACACAGCGGGCCACTGGGCCTGGGAATCCATTTCCCGTATGGCTGAAAAAGGAATTACAGCGGGTTACTCTGACGGTTCTTTCAAACCCGAGGCGCAGGTGACCAGAAACGAAATAGCCGCCATGATAGTGCGGCTGCTGCAGCCGGCGCCGGCTTCTGCACAGGATGTGCAGTTAATCAATGACAGCTTTGCAGACGCCGGTGACATTCCCGTATGGGCGCTGGAAGCCGCCGCTGTGGCGTTGAGAGAAGGCCTTGTCTCGGGCTGCCCGCAGCAGGACGGGTCTTTAAGCTTTGCAGGCGGCAAGGCGGTGAACCGCGCCGAGCTGTCGGTGATGATGGCGCGGGTCATTGAAATGAAGCTGGGGCAGGCAGAGCCTAAAGTCCTCGATTTTGCCGACAACAACCTGATCCCGGACTGGGCCGGGCGATCTGTCGGCATAGTGTACGCCAGAGGGATTGCCGGCGGTTATCCCGACCGGACATTCCAGGCGGAAAAGGCGGTGACCAGAGCAGAGGCCGCCTCCATGATCATGCGCCTGGCGGATCAAATTGATAATAAATAGAAAAAAATAAAGCCTGAGATTCCAGGATAGATATTGGGAGGGTTGAAATTTGTACCAGGTAAGCAAAGGTTTTTTTAGAAAACTGGGCCTGCTGCTGGCCGTTATTATGGTCGTGGGGACGCTGTTCGCGGCGCCCGGCGTTAATCCGGCGGGGGCGGCAGTTTCACCGGCAGACAGCGCCATTAAGTTTCTCCATAATGAATACACAACAAACGGTCTGGTAAACGCCGATGATGGGGTAGGTTCCTACGCCCTTTATGTGCTGATACAGGCGGGTGTCGATGTCGCCACCTGGGAATACGAGGGGACAAGCCTCGATGAAGCGGTAATAATCGCAATATCCGACGACATATCAAAAGCCGCAGACCCGTCCAAAGTTCCTGCCAAGCGCCTGGCCCAGGACCTGGCGGCAGCAGTGGCGCTGGGGGAAGACGGCCTGGCAGGCCAGTTGGTGCAGATACTGCAGGACAGGGAGAGCAGCGCCGGCCTTGACGGCAGCCCTTACAGCGATATACCGGCCTATGACCTTTTAGGCAGGGCAGGCAAGTTGAGTGTGGCAGACGAGGTCTACGCGAAGGAATGCATCCTGGCGGCGCAGAACACGACGGCTGCCGATCTGGACTTCGGCAGCTTCGGCAGTTCAGGGGAGAATGTTTTTTATCCTGACTTCATGACCACGGCGCAGGCGGTGCGGGCCCTGCAATACCTGGATCCCGACGGAAGCGACAGCGAGATACAGGGCGCCATCGGAGCGGCGCTGAACTGGATAAAGGCTCAACAGCAGGGTGACGGCAGTTTTTTGGGTTCGGCGTGGGATGACCCGGTCATTGACACTGCGGAAGTGGTTGTAGCCCTGGATGCCCTTGGAATGGATCCTGAAACATGGGACAGCGGCGGTAATACAGCCGTTGACTACATGATGAACGACGCCCTGAACGACGACGGGAGCTTCGGCACGTCAAAGAACGTCATGGACGCCACCTGGGCCCTCAGCGCCTATAATTTAATGGACACCCAGTTTTATCTGAGCCCCCCGGACACAACCTTAAATATAGGCAATACAATACAGTTTAAAGCTGTCTGGCAGAACGCGGAAGGTTCTTCTGACGTGACGCTGGACGCGGTGTGGTCTGTGGCCGGTGACACCATTGCCTCAATCGACAGCGGCGGCCTGGTCACTGCACTGGCAGCAGGCGAGACGAAGGTCAATGCCGTTTATAACGGACTGACGGCGTCGGCGAAGGTTACTGTAAGATCATCATCTTCCGGCGGCGGAAATGACGGGACGGGAATAACCGTCGGCCTGGCCGTGGCGGGCAGGAATAATAAACTATTATACGGCCCTTCCAGTGTATCCGTGGATAAGTCAAACAAGTGGGGTCTCACCGCGCTGGGCGCGCTGGACGCCTCCGGCCTTGCCTATGAGACCTCCTCGTGGTCTTACGGGGACCTTGTGTACTCCATTGAAGGGCTGTCCAACAGCGGCATGTCGGGCTGGATGTATACTGTCAACGGCTCGGTCCCGGGGGTCGGCGCTGATAAATATAATATCAATGATAAAGACAAGATCATCTTCTATTACAGTGAGAGCATGGACCAGCAGCCGCCCAGGTGGGACGAACTGGGGAAACAGCCTGCTGCCGGCGGGGATGTATCGTCTGCCGGCCTGCCGGAACCGGTTAGAGACAGCGACCTGAATGCCGCTATTAAAAACGCCGGCGCCGCCGGCCAGGTTGCCCTGGCAGCGAATGACAACGGCGCCTCAATGGCTCTCTCCAGCGACCAGATATCCAAAATCCTGGACGCCGGCGTGCCGCTGGCCGTTACCATCCAGGGGGCGCAGTTTATACTGTCGCCGGACTGCCTTAAAGTAAAGGAAATGACGGCCGACCAAACGGCAATGATAAAGTTTGCCGCGCAGAAGCTCAGCAGTAAAGACGCCCAGGAACTGGCAAAGCCCTTCACCGCCAGGCTGAAGCTGGCCGGAGAAATCTATGAGCTGACCATACAGGTCCTGGATAAAGACGGCACGCCGCGGGACATCGCGCATTTCCCCGGTTGCATGGTGTTTTTGCCTGTGCCGGCGGGTTTGGAGGAAGGCGCCGCCGCTTCGTTAAAGGCCTACCGCTATAATGAAGACAGCGGGCAGTGGGAGGATATGGGCGGCACATACGATCCGGCCAGTAGGGTTGTCGGCTTCAATGTCGACCATTTCAGCAAGTACGCCCTGCTGGAAACCGTCCTCCGGCCCGTGGAAAAAATAGTCTTTATTGATACCGTTGGGCACTGGGCGCAGGCAGAAATTGCATACATGGCCGCGGCAGGTTACGTGGCCGGCGTCGGCGGAAATCAGTTTGCGCCGGAGGCAAAGATCACGCGGGCGGAATTTACCGCCATCCTGGCCCGTATGGCCGGGCTGGATCCCGATGCCGCAGCGGCGGGATGCTTCAGCGACGTGCCGGCGGACGCCTGGTACCGGGGCATGGTGGGCGCCGCAACTAGCGCCGGTTTGGTTTGCGGGACCGCTGAAAACAGCTTTGCGCCGGGCGAACCGGTCACACGCGAGCAGATGGCGGCCATGCTGGTGCGGTATATGGCCAAGAATGGCGTGGGTATGACTGCCGGCGAAGCCGGTGAAGCCGGCCTGCCGTCAGATTTCGGCGACAGCGCGGAGATTTCTCCCTGGGCGAGATCGCCCGTAGCCCTGGCTGTAAGAGACGGGCTGATGGCCGGCAGGGAAGAAGGGTGGTTCGTGCCGCTCGGCAGCGCCACCAGGGCCGAGGCCACGGTGGTGCTGTA
This sequence comes from Pelotomaculum sp., assembly GCA_018435055.1. Classification (GTDB taxonomy): domain Bacteria; phylum Bacillota; class Desulfotomaculia; order Desulfotomaculales; family Pelotomaculaceae; genus Syntrophopropionicum. The sequence continues at coordinate 34,789 of JAHDOA010000038.1, forward strand.
CCGGGTGCTGCAAAAATTGCCGCAGGGCTAACCTGAAAACCGCCGGGCATTAACCGGGCAGAACCGCAGGAATTACTGACACCCGGCGACTGATAACTAACAACTATAAGTAGGCGTGGCTTCAGTCGCACACCTTTTGACGGATCAGGCACATGAGAAAAGTACCCAGCCGCATAATTATGCTGTAGGGCGGGATTCATCCCGCCAAATAAAACTATAAATTAGTCGGATTAATCCGACCCGCAATGCGGGGATATCTTCGTTAGTTCGGTGGAAATTGAATAATACGCATCTGTTGATGAGGTGATTGGATGAAGCGCAAGCTGATATATTTTATTGCTTTTCTGGTCATTCTGGGCGTGGTGGCTATCCCGGCCATCTGTATGAACAAGGTTTTCAGCTCAGACCGGCAGGGGCAGCAGGCGGCAAGCATCGACAAAAATGCCGGGGCTCAGGGCAGCGCGGCAAACCAGAACCAGCCTGCCGCCGGATCGGACCAGGCTTCTCCCGGATCGGCTAAAGGCCTGCCTGATACTGAAGCAAAGGAAGGCGATCCGGCGCCGCAGCAGCAGGCTGCCGCGTCAGGCGCCGCTTCCCCGGAAAGTGCGGCGCCTGCCCCTGCGGACGATGCTGCAACGGTTACGGCGCCTGCAGTATCGCCTGAGAGCGGCTGCCAGGTATGGATTGCCGTAGTCGGCAAAAACGGCGAGCAGCTTTACCAGGCGGGCCAGGTCCTTTTGAAGAAAGACAATAAGTGGGGGATTAACGCCCTGGGCGCCCTTGAGGCAACCGGCCTCCCCTACACCACTATGCCGACCTGGCCTGATTTTGTCTATTCCATCAGCGGGCAGGCCAATAGCGGCGTGTCGGGTTGGATGTATTCAGTGAACGGCGACGTTCCTATGCATATGGCTGACAAGCATCCGGTGAAAGCCGGGGACAGGGTGATCTGGTGGTACAGCAACAGTATGGAACAACCCCAGCCGCGCTGGGATGAGTTGGTACAATAAAAGCAAAGGGGCTGCAAATTTGTTTGGCAAGCTTTACTACCAGGACAAAGGGCTATTCTTGCAGAGCTTTCACCCGGCCGCAGTCCTGGTGTACTTTCTTGTGCTTCTTGTTCTGAGCCTGCTTTACGACAATCCCCTTTATCTTTTATCCCTGCTGTTCCTGCTGGCCCTCTTAATTAATGGGGTTGACGGCATGGAGGCCTGGGAGGGGTTTTTAAAAGTTGGCGTCTTGATGACGCTTGTTGTCATGGTTGTCAACCCGCTGGTGATCAGGGCCGGCGCCACGATCATCTGGCACGGCCCGGCTGTGCCGTTCCTGGGCAGGCTGGACATTTCGATGGAAGCCATTTATTTTGGGGCCGTGTCCGGTCTCAGGCTGCTGGTGATCATGAGCATATTCTGCCTTTACAACCTGATGGTCAACCCGGACAATGTGCTGAACCTCTTTTCCCGGGCGGCCGGCAAATCGGCGCTGATGGTGGCCCTGGCTACGCGGATGTTTCCCGCCATGGTCAGGGACCTGAAGCGGATAAAAGAAGTAATGCAGCTTCGCGGCGTTGATTTTGAAGAGGGCAGCCTGTGGGAGAGAGTGAAGAAATACTCTGTCCTTTACAATGTCATGCTGCTTTCCTCCCTGGAGGGCTCCATGGAGATAGCCGAATCCATGCAGGCCAGGGCTTACGGCAGCGGCAGGCGCTCGGTATACAGCCGGAAGCTGCTGCGGCCCAGGGATTACCTCAGCATGGGGGGCAGCCTGCTGGCCCTGTCCGCCGCGGCCTGGGGGCTGCACAACGGATGCGGGCGCTATGCCTTTTACCCGGTGGCGGACGCCCTGGTCGGGGGCAGCTCGACGCTGGCAGCCCTGTTTGTTGTGCTTTTTTACCTGTCTGTACCGCTTATTCTGAGCGAGGGGTGTAAGTATTGCCGCTTTATAAAATCGAAAATCTGACTTACTATTATCCTGAAGCTGAAAAAGCTGCGCTGAATAATATCAGCCTGGAGATCGAAGACGGGGAATTCATCCTGGTGGCGGGCGGCTCCGGTTCGGGCAAGTCCTCGCTGGCCAGGGCGCTGGCAGGCCTGATCCCGGATTTTTACGGGGGAAGGATCGGCGGGAAGATTTATTTTCAGGGGTGGGACATCAGGGCAATGGACCGCAGGAAGCTGGCCAGGCAAGTGGGTATGGTCTTCCAGGACCCGGAAAAACAGATCGTGCAGACCCATGTCGAGGCAGAAATAGCTTTTGGCCTGGAGAACCTGGGTTTAGATAACGAAGAGATGCTGCGCCGGGTGGCCGAGGTGATATGCTTCATGGACCTGGAACAGATCAGGGGGGACTTTACGGCCAATCTGTCCGGCGGGCAGAAGCAGAAGCTGGCCCTGGCTTCCGTCCTGGCCATGCAGCCGCACGTGTTGGTCCTGGACGAGCCCACTTCCCAGCTGGACCCCGTTTCGGCGGAAGACATCCTGAACCTGGTCAAGCGGCTGAACGAGGAAATGGGTTTTACCGTGGTCATGATCGAGCAGCGGTTGGAGCGGTGTTACCACCTGGCGGACCGGGTTTTATTAATGGATAAAGGAAGAATTGCCTGTGACGGGAGCGCCCGGGCAGTAGCCCGCAAAACCATTAAGGGATGCGCGCCTTTTCTGCCGCCGGTGGCCAGGTTTTTTGCCGGTTTGCAGGCGCCGGCCGTGCCGCTGACGGTCAAGGAGGGCAGGAAACTGCTTCGTTCCTGTCTAAATATTAAAGAAACCGGCGCGGCGCGTCCCGCTCCTGGAGCAGGCGATGCCTGCCCTGCTGACTACACGGGGCGGAGATGCGCCGTGCGCCTGAAAAACCTGTGGTTTACCTACCCGGGTGGTCAGGAAGTTTTAAAAGGCGTCAGTTTGGATGTCGGGGAGGGGGAATTTGTAGCAGTCCTGGGTGAAAACGGCGCGGGCAAGTCGACGATGCTCAGGCAGTTGACCGGCCTGCTCAGGCCGGACCGGGGCACTGTCGAGGTCTTCGGCCAGGACGTCGGTAAAAACGGGTTCAAGGAGATCAGGAAGCACATCGCATACCTCTCCCAGAATCCCAATGACTACCTCTTCCAGGACACAGTGGAGGACGAGCTGCTCTTTACCCTGAAAAATTTCGGCCTGAAAGATACGTCCGCTGTCGATGAAATGCTGGAAAGGTTCAACCTGGCGCAGTACCGCCGGACAAATCCGCGGGATCTGAGCAGCGGCGAGAGGCAGAGGGTCGCCCTGGCGTCGGTGCTGGTCACTTCCCCCGGGCTGATCATCCTGGACGAGCCGACCAGGGGGGTAGACTTCCGCCTGAAGGCGGAACTGGGCAGGTTCCTGCAGCAGGAAGCGGCAAAAGGCCGCACGGTGATAGTGGTGACCCACGACGTGGAGTTCGCCGCCGAGTATGCCGCCCGGGCGGTGATGATGTTTTCCGGCAGGGTGGTCAGCGACGGTAAAAAGCACGATGTACTGGGTAAATCGGTCTTTTATTCCCCCCAGCTGTGCAAAATGTGCCGGGGCATCTGTGACGGCGTGCTCACTTTCAGCGAGGCGCGGGACAGGATCTACCCCCTTATCACGGGCGGCGCGGTCGTGGCTGAAGGCCCGGGGGTGACGATGTGACGGGGACAACCTGGGGCCTGTACATAACCATAGCCGGTATTTTTTCTGCCGCCCTGCTCATGCTGGGGATGGAGAAAAAGGCTGGCCTGAACGCGAGGCAGGTGTCGCTCATCGCCATGCTGGCCGCTTTTTGCGCCGCGGGCAGAATGGTAACCGGCGTAGCCCTGCTCTTTCTGCAGCCCACCATGTTTTTGGTGGAGATCACGGGGTTTGTGTTCGGAGCGCGGGTCGGCTTCTTTGTGGGCGCGATGACGCCCTTGATATCCAATTTTTTTATCGGCCAGGGGCCCTGGACGCCCTGGCAGATGATCTGCTGGGGCCTGGTGGGCATGTCCGGGGCGGCAGTCAGATATTTGTTTCCCCGGGCGGGATATAAAACTATCACCGTGCTTTGTTTTGTCTGGGGCTACCTATACGGGGCCATCATGGACATCTGGCAGTGGAGCGTCTTTATCAGGCCGCTGACCTTCCAGTCATATTTTCTTATCTGGGCGGCCGGTTTCAGTTTTGATTCCCTGCGTGCCGCGGGCAACCTGATCTTCTGCGCCGCACTGGGCGGCCAGAGCATTAAAATACTGCGGTACTTCCATAAAAAAATGGATGTCCGGTACCTGGAAAATATATGAGGGGGCAAATCCACTTGAAGATGAGGAAAATGCTGCTGTTCTTATTGTCCTTGCTATTCATCTGCGCCCTGGCGGGGGTTTCCGCCGCTGAGCGGCCGGGTGCGGCCGCGGCTTCTCCCGCTGTGGAATGGTCTAATGCCTTTAGCCGGGGAGAAGGCCATTTTGTGGAGCAGACGAAAGACGGCGGCTTGATTTTAACCGGCTGGATTGATTCAGGCGGGGCCGGCTCCGATGTTTTTCTCGCCAAATACGACGGTGGCGGCAGCAATCTCTGGCTGCAAACTTACCGCGGCTACGGCTACAACGACAGCCACTGCGTCAGGGAAGTCAGCGGCGGCGGTTACATAGTTGCCGGTGAAACCAAGTCAAAGGACGCGTACGACCATGATGTGTACGTGGTGCGGACTGACGGGAAAGGCGCCCCATTGTGGGAAAAAGTATTCGGCGGGGCGCGCTGTGACTATGCCTGGTCCGTGCAGCAGACGAAAGACGGCGGCTTCATCCTGGCCGGCGGGACCGAGTCCTACGGCGTCGGCATATACGATGTCTACCTGGTCAGGATAGATTCCGCCGGGGAGATAATCTGGGAAAAAACTTACGGCGGGGCGGCTTCCGACTGCGGCTATTCCCTATTGCAGCTGGCTGACGGTGGCTTTCTTATCGCCGGCAACACGGAGCCCTTCGGCGGGGGGAATCCCGATGTGTACCTCCTGAAGACGGACAGCGACGGCAGCATGGTCTGGCAAAAAACATACGGCGGCGCCGGCTCGGAATACGGCTGGTCGTTGCTGGAAGCCTCTGGCGGCGGATACATAATAGCCGGCGAGAAGGAGGTTTCCAGCGACGCGGGCGGCTGGTTGGCGGCTTACCTGGCGCGGGTTGACGGGGAAGGCAATCTAATTTGGGAAAAAACATACGGCGGCGCCAGAGGAAGTTCGTTTTACGGCGCCTGCCGGGTGGCAGACGGCTATGTCCTGACGGGCAAAATAGAGTCTGCCGGCGGCTACGACCTGTACATGGTCAAAACTGCTGAGGACGGCAGCCTCGTCTGGGAGAAAACAGTGGAGGGCGCCGGCGCGGGCAGCGGCTATGCCGTTGCGCAGTCCCGCGGCGGAGGTTTGATCGTGGCTGGAAAAAAAGGCATGGAAAATAGTGCCGGCAGCGAAATATTAATGTTAAAATTGGCTGCGGAAAGCAAGGCGAATAGGGCCTATATATGGTCAGTCGGCCTTGCTCTGGTAGTGTTCGCTTTGGTCCTGGTTGTTTTCCGGCTTTCTTCAGGCAGGAAGGGCGTGGAATCATAAGGAAAAGTCTTGCTTAATGCCGGGGCGGCAAAAAAAGAAGGAGGGTAATGAGTTGAACAAGGAGCATATTAAAAAAGGGTGGGTCCAGGTCTACACCGGCAACTGCAAGGGCAAGACCACGGCGGCCCTGGGTCTGGCCTTCCGGGCCATGGGGAGGGGTATGAAGACTTACGTGGGCCAGTTCATGAAAGGACAGAAATACTCCGAGCTGAAAGCAGCGGAGATGTGCCAACCTTATATCACCATCGAGCAGTACGGCAAAGACACATTCATCCATGTAAAAAACCCGCCGGAGGCGGAGGATGTGCAAATGGCGCGGGAAGGTCTGGCAAAGGCTAAAAATGCGATGCTCTCCGGTAAATACGATATCATTGTTTTTGATGAAATCAACACCGCCCATTTCTTCCACCTCATCACTGTTGAAGAAATGTTGGAGGTGATCAGGTCCAAGCCGGACGGGGTGGAAGTGATTTTCACCGGCAGGTACGCGCCGCCGGAGGTCATTGAAGTGGCTGATCTGGTGACCGAGATGGTGGAAGTGAAGCATTACTATGAAAAAGGTGTGCCGGCCCGGGACGGCATCGAGCGTTAAATAAGTATATGGTTGAAAAGTAAAACAGTTAAGAGATTAATCTTTGCGTCTTTGTGGATGCAAAGGGGGGAATTTACTCATCGGTTGGAGACGAGGACTTCCTGTTGGGAGATGCAGCGTATGGTATTGATGAAAGCAGACGACAGGCAGTTGCGGCATTGATTCGGAAGAGCATGGTTTTTTGCCGGTAATGCCCTTTTTTCCCTGTACGGCGGAGGCTGTTTTGCCCGCTGGTACGGCTTCGGCTACGCCGGTAAGTCCTATGAGGCGGAATGCGTGCTGAAACAGGTATGTATTCAGTGGTATCAGGAACACCGGAAACAGGAGGAAAAAAGAAATGAGACTGGCATTATTGCATTTTAATTTGAGCAGTGGACCGCAGGAGGCCAATTTGGCCCTGTTGCGGCGGGCCTTCGCTTTGGCCGCGGCAGAGGGGGCGGACTGGATCATTACACCGGAAATGGCGCTGCAAGGCTATTTTTTTGCTGAAAAAACCGAAACACTTAACATTGATATACAACCGGAACAGTTACTAGCGCCTATTAATAGATTAATTGCCAGGTATCGGCTGACTCTCTTTCTTGGGTGCGCAGAGCAAGACGCGGCCACAGGTAATTATTATAACAGCTGCCTGGTTATCGGCCCGGCAGGAAGTGTCCTGGGGCGTCAGCGGAAAACGCGATCCCACAAGATGGGTCCTGAGTCCTGGGTGACAGAGGGAGATAAACTGGAACCTGTTTCCTGCCCGGGGATGAAAGCTGGGATCCTGGTCTGTGCCGATTCCTGGTTTGTGGACAAAGCCCGGACTTTAAAGGATAAGGGCGCCGAAGTCCTTGTGGCGCCGGCAGCCTGGCCTCCGGGTGAGCACGGTCCGGGCGATTGCTGGGAAAGGTGTTCCCATGCCACCGGTCTGCCTGTCTGGGTCTGTAATCAGACAGGCAATCAGGAAAAGCTGGATCTCAGTCAGGCGCAGAGTGTGGTGGTCGACGGCGGGAAGACCCTGTTCAGCTATAGCGGTTTACAACAAGCTGTGCTGCTCTTCGACTGGGATAACCACCGGAGATCTGTTGTGTCAAAGCAGTTTAAGGTAATTGAGGTCAAGTGATATTTCAAACTCAAATTAAATTTTCTGAGTAACCTGGAGTGATGCGGGTTGTTTAAAGAATTCAGCACGCTCGATCAAAATATTCCGATCAATGGCATCAGCTGCTATCTGGTCGACGACAGGACTTTCCTGATTACTTCCGTGCGCTGGCTGAGGGTCTTGAGCTCCGCGGCCTTTGGCGGAGAGAAGCGGCGGGCCAGGCACATTATCAACCATACAGTCAGAAAGAGCTACAATTGCGATCAGCCGGATCAGGACCTGGCCAGCCTGGCGGCGAAAATAGGCCTGGACGGCGGTGTAGTGGGGCTGATGACAGCTGTAGACGTGAGACAAACAGTGGTGCGGTCGGGAATAAGAAAGGGCCTGGCGGTGGCCGTCGCCTGCACGGCCGGCACAGGAAACGCCTGTGCCGCCGGGATCCCTGTCGCCCTCGGTAAAAATGCGGCTGCACCCGGGACGATCAACATCGTGGTCCTGGTTGACGGAAACCTGACCGGAGCGGCCATGGTCAACGCGGTGATCACAGCCACGGAGGCCAAGACCAGGGCCATTTTTCAGGCCGGCGTCCGCCTGCCGGACGGCGGCATGGCCACAGGCACCACCACCGACGCCATTGTAATCGCCTGCACCGGGCGGGGCAAACCGCTTCCTTACGCCGGGGCGGCCACAGAACTGGGCTACCTGGTGGGCCACACGGTGTACCGGGCGGTGACACAGGGCGTTAAAGACTACCTGGTTGCAGTCGCTGAGGGAAGACTGGCAGGCTGCCCTTAACAGGGTAAAACAACGGCTGACCCTGGATCTGGCAGGCCCAAAATATTGACAAAAAACGGTTGTTAATTATTAATAATAAGTAAACAGGTATAATCATAGCTTGACGCTCAAGTTAATTGGTTATGGAAGCAGGTGAAAGGCCTGCGCGGTCCCGCCGCTGTAAAAGAGGAGTCCTCCCTCAAATGCCACTGGGAAACCGGGAAGGCGGGGAGGGTGATGACGCTTGAGCCAGAAGACCTGCCTGTTTATAACACCGCAATGCTCTACGAAGGATAGGGAGGTGTTGTGTTTATTATGATGGTTCTTTGTAGACTTGGTGTTGGTTTTGAGAAGTTTAAGGGTGATAGGCGTGAAATTTCCACATTTTTGTTTCTGTCAGGAGGTAGTCACGATGAAGAGTGAACCTGATGGAAACCATTTAACTGAAAGAGAAGAAAAGCTGCTGAAACTTATCCGCAAGATTGAATACGGTGAAATCAAGATAATTGTGTAGAATAAGCAACCGGTAAGAGTAGAAGAGACCAGGAAATCCATAAAACTTTAAAAAACTATTTGTAATATAAACTATTGAAATCCGGGAACCCGGTATGGTAAGCTATGGCCAAAGCAAATATTGCCGGATGCGAGATGCGGCTGACCGAACAACGGAAGCGCTTCCCCTCATGGGGGGTGCTTTTTTTCTTTCTGCATACAACTGAATATCTGGCTGCGGGGGCTGTCCGTCAAAGATACGGACGAATAGGGGAACCGGGTGAAAGTCCCGGGCGGTCCGGCCACTGTGAGCGGCGAGCGACCCTCCCGCGAGTCAGGATACCTGACCCTGCAGCGTGCTTGTGCCTTCCAAGGAAAGGCGGTAAGCTTTTTGTGGCGGCGGCGCGCAGTCCAGCGGGTGGACCTGCGGCGGCGCCGGCTCTTACCGAAAGAACGCCCCGGTTTTCTTGGAAAAGCCGGGGTTTTATGTTTGCCCGGGGACCCCCGCTGAACCGCCCGTTTCAGCCATGATGTGCCAGGAACAGCCCACAGTCCCCTTGCAAGGAGAACCAGGTCCGCCCCGGCCTGGACGGGTTTGCTGAAAACCTGTTGCGCCGGGTGAAAAACTGAGAGATGAGGTGAAGGCAGTGGAAAAAGACGACACTGAAAGAGAACTGAGCGAGAAGGAAAAGAAACTTATCATACTGATCCGGAGCACCGGCTACGGCGAGATCCGGGTGGCCGTCCGGGACGGCCAGCCCGTCCTGGTGGAGGAGGTGAAGAAGTCCTTCAAGCTGTAGCCGGCCGGCAAACTCATCCCGGAGGCAGGCTGCACAGCAAAGATAGGCGGCGTCTGTCTGCCAAAAACGCTCCGCCACTCCGAACCTGCCTGCAGGCCGCCCGGCCTGCGGCGCCCTGTCAAGGTGGCGGAGCAGTACAGCCTAAAATGAGACGAGCCCCCGGCGCAACTCAATATAAAGTTTTTGGAACCCACATTACCAACTGTGAGCAACACATAAAAAAACAATGGAGGGATGTAAATGAGCAGATTATCCAAAGGAAGGGCCGGGCGCAGCCTTTTAAGATCCATGTCCCTGCTGGTGGCCCTGACCATGCTGCTGTCGCTGCTGTCGCTGCTGCCGGTGCAGGCCCTTGCCCGGGCTGGCCAGGGCGTCGGCGTGGAGAACATCGGCGTCATGGCGGGTAAAGCGGGGAGCCTTTCACCCGCCGCAGGCATTGAGGCTGGCGGCGCCTACACCGTGCAGGTCACGGTCCAAAACGGCGGCGCTGAGGAGGCTGCGGCTTTAAGCGTGGCCCTGTACGAAGTGTGGGGCAAAGCAGAGACGCCCCTGGACGAAGCCCAGGGCGTGGAGAGCCTGGCGGCAGGCATGGGGATTACCCTGGACTTTGCCTGGACGCCCCAGGAGGCGGGGGACTATATGCTGAGGGCTGTCCTTACCGCCGGCGGGGAGGAGACTGACGCGGAGGAGCTTGCCGTCAGCGTGGCGGGGCAGTTCGCCGGACTGTTCAGCATGACGCCGCTGGTGGACGAGTTGAACGATGACACCGGCGATCCGCTTTTTGGACTGGACTTTAATTATAATGTTATTGAAGAATTTACCCCGTTGCCCGCGCCGGCAAGCATCGCGGCGGATTTTCCGGACGGGCAGGCGTTCATCTTGCCTTTTTGTGGCCAAGCCGAATTTTCTTCATTAGATCAAATATCTTTAAATTCCGTCACTAAGAAAAACCTCAACGGAGAAACGAAAATATCGTCAAGCGGCTCCCAGGGAACACCCCCGAACAGACGGTATCATCAGAGCCTGAACCTGTCGGCATACGCTTATTCGTCGGAAACAGCCCCCGAGTGGCGCTCCCTGTTCGGAACAGAGCTTTATGTCATCAAGTTGATTCATCAATCGCAGGTACACTACCTGCTCCTGTCCGATTCCTATACGGATGGCGAGGACGTCTACACTATCGCGAGAAAACCGGGGTACAACACAACTGCCTCTCATCTCCCCAAGAGCGCGACTTACCTGTGCGGCGATCCTGCCGCGGCGCTGCAATATACCATAACCAACCTCGACCCGGGGTCCGCCGGGCTGGGGGCCGTGACCTACCAGTGGTTTGTGTCCGGGACCGACAACGTGGAGGGGGGCCTGGCGCTGCCGGGCGCCGACTCGCCGGCCTATACGCCCACCACCGCCCACGTCGGGACATCGTATTATTACCTGGTCATTACCAACACGCTGGAGCAGGGAAATACCCCCAGCCATATCTCTGTCACCACCACGCCCCTGACGGGGATCTCGGTCATGGACGTTCCTGCCTGGGATTCCGAGACCCCTCAGGATATTCCCTTGGATCTGAGCTATGACAACGGCGCCCGGCTCAACAAGATCACTGTTTCCGGCGCCGACGTGGTGGGCGCCGAGGGTACATGGAGTTTGGTCGATAACCAAATGTACGATTACACCTACAATATTGTACTGAGCGCGCAGTCCAAAACAGGCGATAGCATCACGTCCGCTTTTGATATTCAAGACCAAGTCGTCGTGGGCAACATACCGTATCCCAGCCTTTCCCGACACAGTTTTAGGGCGGACGGCGCATGGTTGCTGGCGGGACCGATGGATGTGGTTACCAAGCTTAGACCGGATTTAAAACTTAACCATACCGGGTATTCCGTGGCGCTTGCCAACGAAGGCGCTTCCATCGAAGTGTTTCTATATAGGGGCAATACTGACTTTAACCCGGGCGGAATGAAGTTCACCCTTAACTTCACTGTGGCATATGAGGACCCCGCGCTGGAGACGGTACAGAGCCTCTCCATTGCCGCGCCTCCCGACAGGACGGATTATCTGTACGGCGAGAGCTTCGACCCCCAGGGCATGGTGGTCATGGCGCACTTGCAGGACGGGAGCGAGATGGAAGTGCGCGACTATGCCGTATCCCCCTCCGGTCCGCTGACACTGGCAGAGGACAAGGTGATCATTTCCTATGGCGGACACTCCGTCGAGCAGGAAATAAGTGTTTCCTCCGCGCCGGTCATCGGCAGGGCGGAGATGAAAAACGGCCAGTTTATAATGGAGCAGCCGCTCTATGACGAGTATGACGCCCACGTTGTGATCCGCTGCGGCGAGGAAAAGGGCCTCATGGACATCACGGTTCCCGCCGGCGTCAGCGTCACGCTGAACGGCGCCCCCTGGACGGTCACGGCGGAGGGCAAGTGCTCCCTGTCCCTGAACACCTCCGGCGGCGCGATGGGCACTGCCAATACGATCGTCCTTGGCTTTGAAGATCAGACCTCCACGTACACCGTCACCTGCCACAGCCAGCTGTACAGCGGGATGCCGGACGCCGTTACCGATTACCTCTGCATCAATTCCCAGTACACGAACGGCATGGGTTGGGGTACATTCCTTCTGACCTATGGGCTTAACGGTGTGTCCTCGCTGGTAGGAAGCAACAGTTCGACCGGAGGGATGTACAGCGGCCCCACCTCCCTCGGCAATTTCGGCGGGTATATCACCTATTATTACAAGGACGCGATCTACGACAATCCCAACAGTCCGTATGGCGTGGACTTTATCACTTACGGCAATTCCGTGGAAGGGAGCAATCAGTTCGCGGAGCCGGGACAGGTATGGGTATCGGAGGACGGCGAAGAATGGTACGCCCTAGCCGGTTCTCTCCACTATGAAGACTGCGCGGACTGGGATAAAACCATCACCTATTCCAGAACGTTCAACGGCAAAACTCGGGTCACGGCGGACGGCGTGACAAGCCTGAGCGACTATTCCTATCCTCTCAAGAAGAATTATCCGCTTTTTGACTGGCCCGAGGGGGCGGAAAGCTCGATCATCCTCAGAGGGGTGTCTTTGTCGGCGCAGAGCGGAGAAAACGAATACGGCAACACCCTGCCGCAGTTTCCCGATTTCGGTTATACCGACGTCGGTCTCTGTGGGGGGCCGGAACCGGTCGGGAACCCCTACTTAGGGAGCGTTGAGAGAAACGGACGGATATTCTTAAGCGTAACGGACGGGATGGACCTCGCCTGGGCGGTGGACGCCTCCGGCCAGCCGGTAAGCTTCCCAGACGGGATTCACCACATTAAGGTGCAGACCGTCAGTGATATCAATAACGGCGGTATCGGCGAAAAATCTACTGAAATCAACATGGTTCAGAGGGTCGAGGGTATGAACGCCGTCGGGAAAACCGGCGCGCCCAGTTCGATCACTGTGGACGGGCAGGCTGTCCCCCTGAGCGCCGGAATCAGCTCTTATAATGTGAGCGTCAGCGGCGGCTTCACCGTGCTGGTCGACGCCGGCGACACCGCCAACGTTTATATAAACGGCAGCCGCACCAGAAACGCGACCTATTCGGAAATTCCCTCCCATGGAATGATCCGCGTAATCATACAGGAGGGCGCAAAGGAACCCGTTATCTATTATCTGACGCTTGCCGATACCGGCGAGGTCCCTGTCATCAGCCAGGTCACGCTCGACGCCAACGGCGGTAAGGTAAACGGCCAGGACAGCGTTACCTTGACCTATGACGCGGGCATGGCCGGCTCTGTATTTCCCACGCCAACGCGCAGCGGATATACCTTTGTCGGCTGGAGAGGCGTCGGTCAGGCTTACTACTCCGCCTACAGCGCGGAATTGACCGGTGATGTGACGCTTACGGCAATATGGAAAGAAACGGGTTCCAGCCCGGATCCGGGTCCGGTGGCAAATCAAATTTCAGTGTCCTTCAGGCTTATCGGTTCCACGCTGTCTGACGGCGATGTTGATTTAAGCGAAGGCGAAGCCGGTTATCATGGCGCGAAGTATGTTACTTGGATAAAAACGGCCAGCTATACTATGAACGAGGGCGAAACTGTATACGATCTGTTTGACCGCGCCTTGGACAATGCCGGCCTGGTGGCACTGGGGCAGGACAAGAACTATGTCAAGACGATCTACGCTCCCTCAATTTGTGGCGGATATGAATTAAGCGAAATGACGAACGGTCGCCGCTCGGGCTGGATGTACACAGTCAACGGGGATCATCCCCTATTTGGCCTGAAGGAATGTGTTTTACAGGATGGCGATGCAGTAGTTTGGCATTACGTAAACGATTATGCTTATGAAGTACATGATTGGGGAAATCTTGGCGGCTCGGGTTATCCAGCAATGGGCGACAGCACATTCTGGAACAAGTGGCTCGAGGCCGGGGACAGAGATCCCAATGTCAGCGATGCCTCCGGTGGCACGTCTCACACATCCCCGGGTTCGAGCGCTATCGCCCCCAAGGCCACCGCGACGAACGGCGTTGCGTCAGCAGCCGTCTCGTCGTCCGACTTGGCCTCCGCCATCGCCGACGCCAAGAAAAACAACAGCGCCGCCATCCTCATCAGGCCCGAGATCACCGGCGAGGCTAAAAAGGTCAGCATCGAACTGCCAAAGAAATCGCTTTCCTCCATTGCCTCCGATACCGACGCCGACCTGATAGTAGAGACGCCTGTAGGAACCGTAGCCATCCCCAATGAAACGCTGGCCGCCATCGCCGCCCAGGCAGCCGGCGGCACAGTAACAGTAAACCTGGCGAGCGTAGACAACACGGCCCTGACCCCGGCCCAGCAGGAAGCCGTAGGAGACAACCCCGTCTACGACATCACCATTGCCAGCGGCGGCAGCAGCATCAGCAGCTTCGGCGGCAACAAGCTCACAGTTTCCCTGCCCTATACCCTCAAAGAAGGCGAAGACCCGGGCGGCGTCACCGTCTGGTACCTCAGCGACGCCGGTGAGTTGGAACAAGTGACCTGCACCTACGACCCGGCCACCGGCCTGGCCGCCTTTACCACAGACCATCTGTCCCGCTATGCCGTGGGCTATGTCGAGTATGCGGCGGTTCCTATCTGGGCAAACCCCTTCAGCGACGTGAAGACCACCGACTGGTTCTATGACAGTGTGGCCTTCGCCGTGCAGAAGGGCCTGTTCAGCGGTACAAGCGACACCACCTTCAGCCCGAATGAGCCGATGACTAGGGCCATGCTGGTAACGGTGCTGTACCGCCTGGAAGGCGAACCTCCCGTCACCGGCGCCAACAGCTTCACCGTTGTAGGGAGCGGCCAGTGGTACACCGACGCCGTCCTCTGGGCCAATGCCAAAGGCATCGTGGCGGGTTACGGAGGCGGGCTGTTCGGCGCCGGCGACAGCATTACCCGCCAGCAGATGGCGGCCATCCTGCACCGCTATGCCAGTCACAAGGGTTACGACGTAACGGCCGCAGCCGATCTGTCGGCCTATACCGACGCCTCGGAGGTCAGCGATTGGGCGGAGACCGCCATGAAGTGGGCCAAAGCGGAAGGGTTGATCACCGGCCGCACCGCGAGCACCCTGGCGCCGGAAGGTAGCGCCACCCGGGCCGAAGTGGCGGCGATCCTGCAGCGGTTTGTCGCAGGCTTCACAGAATAAGCAAAAAAGGCAAGAGAGGGGGGCAGCCGCTTGCAGCGGGCTACCCTCCCGGCATGCCGCTAAAACGGCCTGCTTGCCTTTTTTATGCATACCAGGCTTTAGCCAGAAATCTTTTGTATTTTTTGTAATGTAAACTATTGAAATCTAAGAAACCAATATGGTAATCTATAGCTGAATTAAATATTGCCAGATGCGAGATGCGGCTGACCGAACAACGGAAGCGCTTCCCCTTACCGGGGCAGTGCTTTTTTCTTTAAGGAAACATTATAAAAACGTACTTTTCTCTTCATTAATTAAAAGGAGGGATTTGTTGGTGAAAGAGGAACGCCCATCAGCAGAAGCCGGACAGCAGATCCGCCGCCCTATGGCGGCAGGCCGGGACACGGAGGAAATCGAAGCCCAAAATGATTGGCGCAGAAGGCATATCGCTATTTACCGGACGGAAAGCGATGAACAGATCTATCAGCGCCTGCGCTGCCTGGCGGAAAAGCTGGGACGGCCGCCCACCAAGGCGGACGTGCCCGGTTTCGATTACATCAAGTCGCGCCTGGGGAGCTGGCCCAGGATTCTCGAGCAAGCCGGGGTAAAGCCGGTAAGCCGGAGACGCTGGTACGGGCTGGGACAGGGAGAGCAGGCGCGCATAGAAAAACCCCGGCTAAAAAAGGAAGCAAGAGCAAACAACAAGCCCCGGTAATGACTGTTTCGTAATCTGCCGGTGGTTGGCCGGTTGTAAAAAAGACAACGAAAATAATAAGGAGGTTGTAAAAGGCCATGCGGGTAATGAAAACAGGCTTATCACTTTTAGTGGCGCTGATGATTCTGTTCGGAGGAGGCCAGGCAGCTCATGCCGCTGCGAATCAAACAGTAAAAGCGGCCATAGAGGACACGGCTCAGTACATTTATAACACGGTAAAAACTCCCCAGGTGGGGTCCATCGGCGGGGAATGGGCAATTTTAGGGCTGGCACGTTCAGAATACAAAGTACCCGAGAAGTATTACCGGGACTACTACGCCAATGTGGAAGCCTATGTCAAGGAACGCAAGGGCGTGCTGCACGACAAGAAATACACCGAGTATTCCCGCCTGACGGTGGCGCTGACTTCTATCGGCAAGGATCCCAGGGATGTGGCGGGCTACAACCTGCTGATGCCCCTGGGCGACTTCGACAAGACCATCTGGCAGGGGATCAACGGCCCTATCTGGGCGCTGATCGCCCTTGACTCAGGTAGTTACCCGATGCCGCAGAACCCCGTCGCGGCGACCCAGGCCACCCGGGCTATGTATGTGGACGAGATCTTGTCCCGGCAGCTTTCCGACGGCGGCTTCTCCCTCTTTGGCGGGATTGCGGGCGCAAGCGCCGCCGATGAAAAATCCGACCCGGACATCACCGGCATGGCCTTGCAGGCCCTGGCCAAGTACCAGGACAGGGACGACGTGAAAAAGGTTACCGGGGAAGCCCTGGAATGTCTCTCCAGGCTGCAGAACGCAAACGGCGGCTTTGCCGGCTGGGGCGCCGGCAATTCCGAGAGCTGCGTGCAGGTCATCGTGGCTCTCACCGAGCTGGGCGTGCCCCTTGACGACCAGCGGTTTGTAAAGAACGGAAACACACTGCTGGATAACCTTTTGACCTTCTATCTGCCCGGGGAGGGCTTCTTACATACCGCCGACCGCAGCGGCTCAAACCAGATGGCCACCGAGCAGGGCTTTTACGGGCTTGTCGCCGCCCAGCGGGCGCAAGAAGGTAAAAGCAGCCTGTACCGCATGGCCGATGACGCAAAGTCCCCAGCTCCGGTAGTGGAAACAAACACCACCGGGGCGGGGCTTCCCGGCAAACACGCTGACGTCAAGATCGTGCCGCCGGTCTATCCGGGCAAGACCTTCCCCGACATCAGCGCCCATGTAAACCGGGCCGAGATCGAGGCGCTGGCGGCGCGGGGCATTATCAGCGGTAAAACAGATACTTCCTTTGACCCGGACGCCACCATGACCCGGGGCGAGTTTGCCGCCATCGTGGTGCGGGGGTTGGGGCTTTCCGAAAAAGCCGGCAGCGTGTTTGCCGATGTCCCGGCCCAGAGCTGGTACGCGGGATACGTGGGGTCCGCCTACAGCTACGGCATCGTCAGCGGCGTCTCCGCCGGCGCCTTCAACCCGGAGGGGACCATCACCCGGGAAGAGGCGGCGGTCATGGTGGCCCGGGCGGCCAAGCTATGCGGCCTGGATACCGCCCTTGGCGCCGGCGCGGTACGGGACATGCTGGCCCAGTTTACCGATTACATCACCGCCTCCGATTGGGCCCGGCCCTCGCTGGCCTTCTGTTACCGGGAGGACATCCTTTCCCGGGCGGACCTTGAGATCAGGCCCGGGGCGGCCATCAAGCGCTGCGAGGTCGCCGGCATGCTGTTCCGTTTGCTGGGCGCGGCCAGCCTTCTGTAAAAAAGGATGGGATGGGATATGAAACAGTATAAGGGAAAAATCATAGCGGCGGCGGTAATACTTGGCGTACTTGCCGCAGCCTTTCTCTGGGGTGGAAATTACCCAGGCCGGGATGTCTCCTACAGGGCGGACACACCGGCAAGTACGGCGACAGCGGGTGCGCCCGGCAATTCAAACGAACCGGCCGCACCGGCGCCGGGGCAGTCTCCCGCCGCGGAATCCGCCGCGCCCGGTTCCGACAAAGGCCGTCCCCTTACCGCCGAAGAGAAGCTTGCGCTGGCGGCCTCCCTTGCCGGCGATGAATCCTCCCCGGGAGTGGAGGAGGGATCGGCGGAGTATTCCGGGCAGCAGGGCATGGCCATCGACAAAGCCACCGGCAAGGACAAATACCTCACCGGTCCCGTGCCGGAGGGCAAGCCCGTACCCGTAGAGCCCGAGAACGCCGTGATCAAAGACACGGCCTATAGCTGCACCCTGTCGGTACGCTGCGACACCATCCTTAATAATATAAAATGGCTGGACCCGGAAAAGGTGGAGCTGGTACCGGAGGACGGGGTCATTTTCCCGGCCGCCAGGGTTACCTTCTACGAGGGGGAATCGGTGTTCAACTTGCTTTTGCGGGAGATGAAGAAAAACAAGATCCATATGGAGTTTGAAAATACCCCCATATACAACAGCGCCTACATCGAGGGCATCAACAACCTCTACGAATTCGACTGCGGCGAGCTTTCCGGCTGGATGTACAAGGTCAACGGCTGGTTCCCCAACTATGGCTGCTCCCGCTATCAGCTGAAAGACGGCGACGTGGTGGAATGGGTCTATACCTGTGACCTGGGCCGTGACGTGGGCGGATATTACGCCATCGGAGGCCAGTAATGCGGGACTCCTTTTCCGCCTACCACCCGGTGGTCAATTTCCTGTATTTCACACTGGTGCTGTTGTTTTCCATGTTCTTTATGCACCCGGTCTGCCTGGGTATTTCTTTGCTGTGCGCTTTTATCTATTCAGTCTATTTAAACGGCAAAAAGGCATTGAGCTTTAATTTAAAATACATGCTGCCCATGCTGGCTGTAACGGCGCTGGTCAACCCCGCCTTCAACCATGAGGGCGGGACCATCCTCACCTACCTGCGGGGCGGCAATCCTTTGACGCTGGAATCCATCGTCTACGGCATCGCGGCGGCGGTGATGCTCATCACGGTGATCTGCTGGTTTTCCTGCTACAACGCCGTGATGACCTCGGACAAGTTCGTCTATCTCTTCGGGCGGGTCATCCCCGCCCTGTCGCTGATTCTGTCCATGGCCCTGCGCTTTGTGCCCCGCTTCAGGGCTCAGTTCAAGGTGGTTTCCGACGCCCAGAAGTGCGTGGGCCGGGATATATCCAACGGGAGCATTTTGCAGCGGGCGAAGCACGGTGTCAGGATCCTCTCCATCATGGTCACCTGGGCGCTGGAAAACGCCATCGAGACGGCGGATTCCATGAGGAGCAGGGGTTACGGCCTGCCGGGGCGCACCGCCTTTTCCATTTACCGCTTCGACAGGCGGGACAAAAGCGCCCTGCTCTTCCTGCTTTTTTGCGGCGGGTATATCCTGGCCGGCGCTACGCTGGGCGGCCTTTACTACCGCTACTTTCCCACCATGAAAGGCGTGTGGCTGGAGCTTTACCCCGTCAGCCTGTATCTTTGCTATCTGGCCCTGGGCAGCGCGCCGGTGGTCATCAATATAAAGGAGGACCGGAAATGGAAAGCTATACGATCAGGGACCTGACCTTTTCCTATCCCCGGCAGAAAAAGCCGGCGCTGCGCGACCTTTCCCTTTCCATCGGGCAGGGGCAGTTCGTCGCCCTCTGCGGTCCTTCCGGCTGCGGCAAAACTACCCTGCTCCGGCAGTTGAAAACCGTACTTGCGCCCCACGGTGAACGCAGGGGCGAGGTCCTTTTCGAGGACACGCCATTGGAAAGCCTTGACCGGCGTACGCAGAGCGCCAGGATCGGGTTTGTGCTGCAATCGCCGGACAACCAGATCGTCACCGACAAGGTATGGCACGAACTGGCCTTCGGGCTGGAAAGCCTGGGCTTCGACACACCGTCCATCCGCATGCGGGTGGCGGAAATGGCCTCCTTTTTCGGGATCCAGACCTGGTTTTACAAAAATGTCAGCGAATTATCCGGCGGGCAGAAACAGCTCCTCAACCTGGCCTCTGTCATGGTCATGCAGCCGTCGGCGCTGATCCTGGACGAGCCCACCGGCCAGCTGGACCCCATTGCGGCGGCGGAATTTCTCGCTGCCGTGGGCCAGATCAACCGCGAGCTGGGCGTCACCGTCATTATCACCGAGCACCGGCTGGAAGAGGCGCTTCCCCTGGCGGACCGGGTGCTGGTGCTGGACGGGGGGCGGCTCATCTGCGACGGCGCGCCGGAGGATGTGGGCAGACAGCTGAAGGAGCGGCGTCACGCCATGTTTCTGGCCATGCCGGCGCCTATGCGGATCTATGCCGGTGTGGCCAACGACCTGCCCTGCCCCGTCACGGTGCGGGAAGGGCGCGCCTGGCTGGACGCCTTCGCGCAGCAGCAGCCGCTGGGCGAAGTACCCGCGGAAAACAGGCCGGCGCCTGAGCAAAACGGCACGCCTGCCGTTGAATTCCAGGAGGTGTGGTTCCGCTACGAAAAGGACGCGCCCGACGTGGTGAAGGGATTATCCCTGAAGGTGTTTCCAGGCGAGTTCTGGGCCGTCGTGGGCGGTAACGGTACCGGCAAAACCACGGCCCTGTCGCTGATTCCGGGCATAAACAAGCCCTACCGGGGGACAGTGCGGATCAATGGGCAGGACCTGTCCAAGGACGGCCGGCGGCAGCTTTTCCATCAACTGTTGGGCGTACTGCCCCAGAATCCCCAGGCTATTTTTGTCAAAAAGACGGTGCAGGAAGACCTCTTGGAAATAATCTCAGAGCAGAAGCTGTCCAGAGCGGAAAAGGCCGGCCGGGTGTGGGCGGTCTCCAGGCTGTGCCGCCTGGAGGGGCTGCTTTCCAGGCACCCCTACGACCTGTCCGGCGGCGAGCAGCAGCGGGCGGCATTGGCGAAGGTGCTGCTGCTCCAGCCCAGGATCCTGCTTTTGGACGAACCCACCAAGGGGCTGGACGGCGAATTCAAGCAGGTGTTCGCCCAAATTCTATATGATCTCTTACGCCGGGGCGTCACCATCCTCATGGTCAGCCATGATATTGAATTCTGCGCCCAATATGCCCACCGCTGCGCCCTGTTTTTTGACGGCAATATCGTCAGTTCGGCCGCGCCCCGCCGGTTCTTCTCCGGCAACAGCTTTTATACCACCGCCGCCAACCGCATGGCGCGGCATAAACTGCCCGGGGCGGTGACGGCGGAGGACGTGATCGCCGCCTGCGGGGGAGATGCAGCGCCTTTTGTCATCCAGCCGCCGGCAGAGAGTGAAGCGGCCTCCTGCCCTTCCCTGTGGGAGCAAAGTGAATCGCCGGAAGAAAAGAAAACCGGATCAGGGTGTGCGGAAGAAGCAAAAAATCCTCCCCTGGGGCGTAAAGTCAAGGCGGCCCTGGCAGCGCTGGCTTTTTTCATCACCGGGGGTTTTGCCGCCGGTCATATGGGCGACCTCTCCACACTTGCGGCCGGGGGAGACATGTCCGCCGGATCGGCCGGCAGTCTCGCCGTCGTCTGGCGCTACGCCCTGGCCATCCTGGCGCCGGCAGCGGTTCTCGGCACACTTTACAAGACCTTTTTTCAAAAAAAGACGGACTCACCCATAGCAAATGAACAGACAGCGGCGGACAAACGCCATCTTTCAAAACGCACACTGGCGGCCATGGCCATGATCCTGCTGGCCATACCGCTGACCATATACACCGGCGTCTATTATCTGGGCGACAGGAAATATTATTTCATCAGCATGCTCATCATCCTGGAGACCATGCTCCCCTTTGTGATGGTGTTTGAGCGGCGCAGGCCCCAGGCCCGGGAACTGATCGTCATCGCGGTGCTTTGCGCCGTCGGCGTGGCCGGGCGGGCCGCCTTTTTCATGCTGCCCCAGTTCAAGCCGGTAACGGCCGTCGTCATCATCGCCGGCGTGGCCTTCGGCGGCGAAGCGGGCTTTCTGGTGGGCGCGGTCACCGCCTTTGTATCCAACATGTTCTTCGGCCAGGGGCCGTGGACGCCGTGGCAGATGTTTGCCTTCGGCATCATCGGCTTCCTGGCGGGCGTCCTGTTCCGCAAGGGCATCCTGCGGCGGAATACGGCAGCGCTGTGCGCCTTCGGCGGGCTGGCCACATTTTTCATTTACGGCGGCATCATGAACCCGGCGGCGGTGCTGATGTTCCAGAGCCGCCCCACGCCGGAGATGTTTTATCTGGCCTATCTGCAGGGCATCCCCTTCGATCTGGTTCATGCCGCCGCCACCGTAGTTTTCCTGTGGTTCATCGCCAGGCCCATGCTGGAAAAGCTCGACCGGATCAAGGTCAAATACGGGCTGGTTGAGGCTTGAAAACGAAAGCATTTTCCTATAAAGCGAAATGCCTGGCGACCGTTATGGAAAACACAGAAATCAGCCAGGACCCGGAGACCGGCCTGGCCGCCTTTACCACAGACCACCTGTCCCGTACGTCGTGGGCTATGTCGAGTATGCGGCGGTTCCTGTCTGGACAAACCCCTTCAGCGACATGAAACCGGCCGACTGGTTCTATGACAGTGTGGCCTTCGCCGTGCAGAAGGGCCTGTTCAGCGGCACCAGCGACACCACCTTCAGCACAAATGAACCGATGACCAGGGCCATGCTGGTAACGGTGCTGTAGCGCCTGGAAGGAGAACCTCCCATCAACGGCGCCAACAGCTTTACCGATGTAAAGAATGGCGAATGGTACACCGACGCCGTCATTTGGCAATGCCGAAGGCAGCGATTTTATTCCTTTTGAATCCATGGAGCACTGGCCTGATCGGGTTAAAGTATGTTATATTATGGTAAGAGGTGGTTGGGTGTTAACAAGTATTTTAGCCCGGAGGTGAAGGATATGAAAAATGAAGAGTTTCAAGAGCTTGTACTGCGGGAACTGACAGACATAAAGGATAAAGTCGGAGGCATAGAAGGTAGAGTTGCAGGCATAGAAGGTAGAGTTGCAGGCATAGAAGGTAGAGTTGCAGGCATAGAAGGTAGAGTTGCAGGTATAGAAACAATACAAAAAGATATACAGAACAACCTGAATCGCTTGGAAACCAGGATGGAAAGAGTGGAAGTCAGGCAGGACGAAATATATCAGGTGGTAAAGGCCATAGAGCATTCAAACCAGGTCGGCAGGTCGGAAACGGACAGCCAGAGCCTGAGGCTTGCCGGGGTGGAAGGCAAACTGAAGAAGGTCGCCGGGGTGTTGAGCGAGTAAATGATACAGCAGGGATTTGACTCTTTAGATACCAGGCCGACCGGAAAACTGAGGCATTTTCCGGCAACGTCAAAGAACAAAAGGCTCCTGGAGATGTGCGGCGTGACGGTGACGGCCGTCCTCTGCGCGGGAGACCGGCTGCGAGATCTGCAGGACCTGCCGGGGGCGGCCTGCAACATGGCGCTGTATCCCGAATACGGGCTGGAGCTGGCCCAATGGCTTTATGAAAGATATGGCATGAAGAGCAGGGCGGTATCGGCAAATTCATCATCTCCCTCGGAAAGCGTTGCTGCTCAGACGGGGCCCGGATTGCACAAAGTAACACGGCGACCCGGGGAATGTCCGTGTAGCAGGTGAAACATGATTTTGCGGGATGCAACAAGCATAACTAGTCTGATCGCGTTAAAGTATGTTATATTATGGTAAGAGGTGGTTTGCCATGAGAAACGTCTCTTCGGATCGGTTGCAGGCTTTAAAAGATTTTTTTGCCGCTTATCCTGAAGTGGCGGCTGTTTATTTATTTGGTTCTTGTGGTACAGAGTATGAACATCCGGGAAGCGATTTGGACCTTGGTGTAATTTTCCGGGGAAAAACTAAATTACAACATGAATTACAAATAGAAGCTGACCTATCCTCGTTGTTAAAATCCGACAGGATTGATTTTGTTAACTTGAATTGTGCTCCGGTAGCGCTGCAGTTTCGGGTTTTATCTGAAGGGTTGTTGGTATATGAAGGAGATTATATATTGAACTCCAACTTTATAGAGCATGTTCTCCGAGAGTACAGGAATTACAGCTTTCACTACGCGCGTTTTGCTGAAGAGAGCCGTAAAGCGCTGAGAGAGGAGTATCTTCCCAATGGTTGATAAAGATATCCTTCAGCAAAAAATTTTATTTATGGAGAATACGCTTAAGAAACTGGAGAAAACCGCCGCCCTTTCGCATGAAGAGTTCAAGGCGAGTTTCCATTTTGCGGATTCAGTGAAGTATAATCTTCAGGTAATAATTGAGGCTATGATAGATATTGCAAGCCATATCGTGGCCAGAGAACGGTGGGGGATCCCTGCGGCCTCAGGCGACTATATAAAGCTGCTGATGGAACATGGCGTTTTTGGAAAAGAGCAGGGACTGCGCTTTATTCAGATGATTAGGTTCAGGAATAGGATCGTCCATCTTTACCAGGAAGTAGATGATGGTCGGGTTTATCAGATCCTGCAGGAAGACTTAGGAGATATCAGGTCTTTTATTAAGGGGATTACAGAGAAATATTTGACATAGATAACTGAAATATTTCCCCGGGCGCCTGCCGGGTAAAGAATGTCTATTTTTGTTGAACGAATCTACTGTTTTGTTTAAATATAGCATTGAAATCCAGGAAAATAATGTGATAAACTGTAGCCAAAGCAAATATCGTCAAATTTTGAGGTTGCGTCTGACCGAAGAACGGAAGCGCTACCCCTCACCGGGGCGGCGCTTTTTTTCTTAACAACTGAATAACCGGCTGCAGGGGCTGTCCGTCAAAGATGCGGACGAAAAGGGGAACCGGGTGCGAATCCCGGGCGGTCCGGCCACTGTGAGCGGCGAGCGAACCTCCCGCGAGTCAGGATACCTGCCCCTGCAGCGTGCTTGTGCCTTCCAAGGAAAGGCGGTAAGCTTTTTGTGGCGGCGGCGCGCAGTCTCGCGGGTGAACCTGCGGCAGCGCGCAGTCTCGCGGGTGAACCTGCGGCAGCGCCGGCCCTTACGGAAAGAACGCCCCGGTTTTCTTGGAAAAGCCGGGGTTTCATATTTGCCTGGAGAACAGCCCGGCCACTGGACCGCCCGTTTCGGCCATGATATACGGGAACAGGCCATAGGCGCCCTGCAAGGAGAATCTTAAACGTCCCGGCCTGGCCGGGTTTGCCGAAAACCTGTGCCGGGTGAAAAACGGAGAGATGAGGTGAAGACCGTGGAAGAAAACGTCGCCGAAAGAGAACTGAACGAGAAGGAAAAAAAACTTATCGAACTTATCCGGGGCACCGGCTACGGCGAGATCCGGGTGGCTATCCGGAACGGCCAGCCCGTCCTGGTGGAGGAGGTAAAGAAGTCCTTCAAGCTGTAGGAAGCGTATTGAAGCAGCCTGGTAACCTGTGCTTTTGAGGTGGATTGAAGCTGTATACCGCTGCGAGGGGGTGGTTTCGTTGAGAGATTAGAAAGAGCATTTGCAAAAGAATAAGCGCTCCTGGCGGTGTACGCGGTAAATCTTTAACAAATGCTCTCAAAAACATGGTAGCAAGTTGACCAGCATTTTTCAACAATTACGACAAAAATTGTTGAAAAAGCAATCCATGAAAATCAAATAATCGAAAGGGAGAGGTGATCTTTATGAAAACAAGTAAAACCATGAGCAAAGCGTTGATGCTGGCCCTGGCCGTGATGCTTGTCTTCGCGCTGGCCGTTCCCGCGCTGGCCCAGAATTATTTCACTACGACCAGTGCTTCTTATGTCCAGGGGACGGCGCCCACCTATTCCAACAGCACCATTCACGTCAATCTGGTGTTGGAAAGCCGGAAAATTAGCGGCAATAACCTTTATAAAACAGTCAGCAATGTTGCGCTGACTGCCGGCAGCACCCCCAAGTCGTTCTATGTCAGAGATGTCCTCTTGGCAGTCCAAAGTGATACGAATAATAATGTTTCATTCAACGATTACGACGGCAATCCCATCGACTCCAGCAAGGATTACGTCTACTCCATCACCGACAAAAGCTCCAACCCTTACCGCACCTACGCGCCCACTAGCCGCTATGCTTGGAATGGCTGGATGTTCCGGATCAACGGCCAGTTCCCGCTGGAAAAATCCAGTCCCGTAACGGGGGCTTCCATCGCCACCGCCTATGTTACTGACGGGGATACCATCCACTTCTACCACGATGACATGGATGAAGCCGGTGATGGGGCCTACTATGCCAAAATCACCAGCGTCAACAAAAGCGGCAACAATCTGACGGTCAATGTGAAAGCCTCATTCCAGTATGATCAATCCCAGTCTCCTTATAATTGGATCATTGACGATTTCACCAATTATCAGGGTGCCCAAGTGCAAGTTCGCGATGCGAACGGAAACTTAATAGATAGCGGCTACACCGATGCTTCCGGCAATGTCACCCTCAACGTCACGGGGAAGACAGGGACCTGCACAGTAGAAGTGGTGCGCAGCTTCCTCGAGACCATTGACTATCAGAACGGCTTGATCGATAACACCGCCGACAAAGTAAGCTTTACTCTGTAGCAGGAATTAAGGAACGGGGCGGCTTTCCGTGCCGCCCCGGTTTTCTTCTATTAGAGGGGAGGGATTCGGTAAGATAATACGTTTTCGGACTTTCATAATATTCTTATTGGAGGAAAAAGTTATGAGCAAGATCAGAAGTTATCCGGGATGGGCCGTGGCCCTGTTCCTGGCCCTGTTCGTCGCGGTGTGGCTGTTAGGCCCCCTGCCGGCGCGGGCGGCCGGGGGGTGGACCCGGGTGGACGATTCCAGCCTGGGGGAATTTACACTGGAAACCGTATTCGCAGTCTCGCCGACCGATGTCTGGGCCGGAGGCTCCAGCACATCTGGAGAAGACCATGTACATTATAACGGGGAAACCGGGGAAACCTCAAAGGGTGATATCCTAGGTTTAAGTCAAGTCTCCGACTTATGGGCGGCCGGGCCGAACGAGGTCTACGCCGTGGGTAAGTCAGGGCGTTATGGGTATATATTCAAATATAACGGGGATACCTGGTCGCAAGTATACAAGAGCGCCAAGAATGAATTCCTCTGGGGAGTATGGGGCAGCGGCCCCAACGACATTTATGCCGTGGGCAGCTCCGGAACTGTCGTCCATTATGACGGGACGGACTGGACGCCCATGGACAGCGGCACGACCGAATGCTTATACGGAATCTGGGGCAGCGGCCCGAACGATGTCTACGCCGTGGGCGACAGCGGAACTGTCGTCCATTATAAGGATGGACAATGGACAGCCGTGGACTTGAGCGGCGTCACGACCCAAACCCTTTACGGCGTCTGGGGCAGCGGCCCCGACAACATCTTCGCCGTGGGTGATTCAGGAACCATTCTCCATTATAACGGGACAGCCTGGACGGCCATGGACAGCGGTTCCACTAGTAACCTTAAGGGAGTCTGGGGCAGCGCCCTCAACGATGTCTACGCCGTGGGAGATTCAGGAATTATTCTCCATTATAACGGGACAGCCTGGCGGGCCATGGACAACGGTATGGGCGCAGGACAATTAAAGGCAGTCTCCGGCAGCGGGAATGAGGTCTAAGCCGTGGGATTGAATAATGGCGCCGGTATAATTATCCGTCATACCGTTACGGCAGACGTGTTTGTCACCGGTGTCACCCTGTCACCGAAGACGCTCGCTCTGAACGCCGGTGAAACAGGCGGTCTGACAGCTACCCTCACCCCGCTCGACGCCACCGACCAGAGCGTGCAGTGGAGTTCCGGCGACGAATCCGTGGCCACGGTCGATGCCAACGGCACGGTCACCGCGGTCTCCCCCGGTGATACCGCCATCACCGTCACCACGACCGACGGCGGCTTCACCGCCTCCTGCGCTGTGACCGTGAACACGGCCCCTTCTCCCATCGGAGCGCCTGTAATCACCCCGGACGGCGGCTTCTCGAAGCGTTGACCGCTCTTTCCACGTTCGGGAGGATTCGTTTGATGCCGGCCTTTTTCAGGGCGTCGGTATAGCCTTCCGCCTCGGTGGCCCCGGCGATCTCCGCCCCCAGCATGAGATAAGACGCCGACAGAATATCGACCTCGCCCACCAAAGCGCCGTTCTCGTCCAGTTTCAGGGAACCATTTTTGTCATAGGCGCGGCTGAGCAGTTCGGTCACCAGGTTCCTGCCGTTGAAATCCCGGGGGTCGGCGCCGGCGGCGCAGAGGGCGCAGACAAAACGGAAGCCGTCCTTGGCGGAATTTTCATCTCCCCGCTGCTCCCGGTTACTCAAAATCTCTTCCAAACTGTCCAGATAAGTCTTGCCGTCCTCGCCGGCCATCAGGGAATCCGAGACGGTATGGCCGTAATTGCACAGCATCCAGACTATCCAGTCCGTGCCGAATTGGTCTATACGCTCGGAAAGCCCCACATATTTGCCGTTCTGTATCAGCCATATATTTTGATAATAGGAGATCATCTTGTCCAGAGCGGCCTTGACATACTCCTTAACGCCGGGGTAGACAGTGAAGGGCCGGTAGCGGTAGGAGGCGGTTTCGCCCGTTCCCAGCTGCAGGGCCAGCCAGTAGTCGCCGGCGGGGAGCGGCCCTACCAAAAAGCCAATGTCCTTTTCCCCATAGGCGGCGGTGGTGGGGACGGCGGCGACGGTAGTTTCCAGTAGCGTGCCAGCGACAGCCGTATCAGGCGTCCCGTTTGCCACGGCGGTCAGGTAGAATTTCACCGGCGTGTCGGCGGCCACCGTATTACCGAAGGCGGCGCCCAAATTCAGCCACTGGCGCGCTCCGGCATAACTGCCCCAATTGCTGGCCTCCAGGGATCTCGCCCCGGTGACGGAGGTCTCATTTACAGTGACCCAGACTTGGTTGGAAATATATCCTCCGATTTTGGCGTAAAAACAGAGATAATATTGCCCGTAGGTCTCGTTCAAATAACCCAGGTTCAAAGCATCCTGGGAGATGGCAATGTCCAGCGCCGCGCCGGTTTTTCCTTCCAGTTTCTGATAAATTTTTTCATACGTACTGTCTTTGTTGTAGCCGTAATACCATTCTACCGCCTGGGGCGGGGCGCCGACCCCGGTTACATTCAGGGATATCGCCTCCCCTTCCGGCACCGTCAGCGCACTATACGGCGTCACAAAGGGATTGGGGGCATTTTCCTCCACACAGTAAAAGTAAATGTTTTTTATTCAGTTTCATCCCCCGTTCAGGTTACCGGACTTGCAGATGTAAAGTATATTACATCCCAGTCCAACACCACGATGGCCATTAAGTCCGACGGCACAGCCTGGGTTTGGGGTTACAACAACAGGGGCTGGAGTTTTGGTACCGGGACTAGCGGTAATAGCTCTGTGCCAATTCAGATATCGACAATTACAGGAGTTAAATTAATTCAAGTTGGTTGTGCTTTACTTGAGGATGGAACAGTCTGGACCTGGGGTTTTAATTACCATGGAGCGCTGGGCAACGGCAGCCTTGGCGATGAGCCGCTACCTGTAAAAATCTCCGACCCGGCCGGCGTCAAAGAACTATCCGCTGGAAGTTACCATATGCTGGCTTTAAAAGACGACGGCACGGTCTGGGGCTGGGGCATGAACGATCGCGGACAACTGGGCGATGAAAATCTCGAAAACAAATTGATCCCCACCCAGATTAAACTGGCGCCGCCGGCAGTCAGTTCGGCCCCGGGGGCCGCTCCGGGTAGTGTAGAGCTGATTTTCACGGATGACGCGGCCCCGCCGCCACGAATTTCCAGGCCGGGAGGTTGTCCACGGAGGTGTAGGCCATTCTTGTCCGGCCGATTTCCATTTGTTCCACGGAGTTTGGCCGTTGCCCAACTGACCGTCAAAACCGCCTCCCCAGGCCCAGACCGTACCGTCGCCCGCCAACACATAAGAAGTGGTGTCTCCGGCTGCCACATGCTTTACTTCGCCGGGCAGGCCGGCAACTTGGAGGGGAGCAGTCTGTGATGTAGTGGTGCCGTCCCCTATCTGTCCGAACAAGTTCCAGCCCCAGGCCCAGACCGTGCCGTCATTTTTCAGTGCCAGCATGTGATTGCGTTTGACTGAAATTTCCTTAACGTCGCTCAGCCCCACCACCTGAACCGGTACGGAGCTGTTCTCTTTGGTACCGTTGCCCAGCTGCCCGAACTTATTTTGCCCCCAGGTCCAAACGGTGCCGTCATTCTTTAAGGCCACGCAGTGATTCATCCCGGCGGCAATCGTTTTTACATCTGTAAGCCCCACAACCTGGACAGGATAGCAGCTATTTACCGTGGGTCAGGTCGAAGTTGTCCACGCTGACGGAGGTCCTGGGCGCCAACGTGTCGTTATAGCCTTCCACCCGTATGTTTACCGTGACGTTTGCGGAACCGCCGCCTTCGCCGCCGCTTCCATTTGCAGCGCTCTGGGTGTAGGTGACAAACCGGGTGAAATGCTTGGTCCAGATCACCAGATCTGCTCCCACGTCTATCCTGCCGTCGCCTCCGGTTAACAGGGCGTCTCCGGCCGCTTGGCTGTCGGCGCTCATCACGTTGCTGATTCTGGTGAATTTGCCTCCCCGGTAATAGCCCGCGTCCTTGCCGGCCTGGCCGGGTACCAGTATCCGCACCGCTTTGTCAAAGGTCAGGGGCGTGTCGTCAAAGCCTATCTCAATAACTGAATTTACCGTGGCAGTCTTGCCGAAATCGGGAATCACCGCCACGCTGTCGTTGGACCTGACCGAGGGTACGTTTATGACGCCTGGCCAGGAAGCCGTCGCCGAGATTACCGTCCCGGCCGGGATCTCAACCCGGATCCGCCCCGCCGCGGTGTCCGCTTGTATGGTCAAATCCGCGGGCAAGGCGGCTGTTTTGCCCCCGCCCGCCACGGCCAACAGCGGGGCCAGGTTTATTCTGGCGCCGGTGACGCTCTCCGGAACTACAACAGTGGCGGCGGGGGTTAAGCGGTCCAAAGTGATGTCTTTCTGCTCGCCGGTTACCGTTACTTGCCCCGCGCTGAGCGCGGCCGGGCTTAGATGCACGCTTACGGGAAGCGAGTCGGCCATACCCGGTTCGGTTACAGCGCCGCCCTTGACCACGACGCTAACCGTGGTAAGGCTGTTGACGGCCTGGCCGGCCGTTCCCGATACGGTTACCAGGATGGTGTTGCCCGTGCCTTTGGTCACAGCGGCGCTCAGTCCCGGGGGAAGACCGGTCAGGACGACGTCTTCGGCGGAGAGGCCGTCTTTCACCGTCCCCGTGACTACGTTTATGGTCCAGCTGTTGTCGCCGGCGGCGACAGCCGTATTCCCCGCGGCCATGGTCACACTGGGGTCGATGGCCATCCCGGCTACCCTGACCGTCGGAACGTAGTGGGATAAATAAGTTTCCCGGGCATTGACGAAGCAGCTCTTGCCCGTATACAATTCCACCAGCGCGCCCAACGTCTGATAGGTGGCCATTTGATTTTCGCTGTTGCTGTAATAACGTATGGCGCCGTTCTCGGTCTGCAGTCCCAGAAGCGCGGTGATCAGAGTGCCATAGTCTTCCTGCCAGACCTCGTTCTCCAGGTCCTCCGCCGTGGTGCCGAAGAGGACCAGGGCGTTGAGCATCACCGCCATGCTGTTGGGACCGATGCCGTAATCATCGGCGGTAAGCGGCTCATCAAAGGAGCCTTCGCTGCTGGCTCCGGGCCAGCCCGAGTTCAGTCCGCCGTTGACATATTGATAGGTGGATACCAGATCCGCCATTTTGCCGATGGCTGCAGTGATGCGGGCGCCGTATTCATCGTCGTCCTGGAGAAAATAGAGGGGGTAGCTCATCATGGCCAGCCAGTCGGTGGACATGATATCATCCGCACATGTTGGCCCTGAAATCCTACACAGACCGGTTTAATGACGGGCCCCCGTGGGATTATATGGATTACGAAGCGTCGATAAGAATATGTGTGGGGCAGGAGACAGTGACTGAGCGTTCGGCCGGCGGCTTCTGCAAATGGGTAAACGAGGTTGATATCGTATTGTTACAACAGGAAGAAGGTACCCCGCCGGCCCTCAGTGCAGATAGCACGAACAACAACATCGGCCAGCCGGTAGATATCACCTTCACCGATGATGAAGCCTGGCGGACTGCCATCAGCGGGATCACCATCAACGGCACACCTTTGACCGGTGAGCAGTACACGGTGAGCCCGGGTAGCATCAACCTTGCCGCCGATGTGTTTAGCACAGCTGGCGACTATAGTATAGTAGTTACGGCCAGCGGGTACAGCGACGTTGCGGTAACGCAGACCATCAATGGGTCTTCATCTCTTACCATCAACACCAGGGAAGAACTTCTCGCCTTTGCGGCAGCTGTGAACAGTGGCGATACATTTGAGGGCCGGACCGTCGTTCTTGGCGGCGACATCGCCCTGGATGAAGACGGCCTCTATACTACGGCGGATGAGTACTTCCAGGATGGCAGCCCGGACTATTCCGGCACCTTCAACGTGCCCACCGTTGCCGGCGCGGCCGAGATTTGGACGCCCATCGGCACCAGCACAAACCAGTTCAGGGGCGCCTTTGACGGCGGCGGCTACACTATCAGCGGCCTTTATACCAATGTAAACGCTTCCTACCAGGGGCTTTTCGGCTATATTGGACCGGGCGGCGCCGTCAAAAACATCACGGTTTCCGGCGTGGTTGCCGGCATACAATACGTGGGCGGCATTGCGGGCTTTATAAACGGCGGCGCCATTGAAAACGCTGCGAACCGCGCGGTTATTTACGCCTCCGGCGGAGCCAGCCCGGGCGGCAGCGGAACCAGCAGGATCGGCCATGTGGGCGGCATCGTCGGCATGGGAACGGGTACGTCGAGCGCCCCCGTGACCATCACCGGCTGCGCCAACTACGGCACGGTTACGGCGTCCAACTGCAACCAGGGCGGACGGGCCGGCGGCATCGCGGGCATCTTTGACCTCGCGGGAGATTACGCCACCATTTCCGGGTGCTGCAATGCGGCCGACATCAAGGCCTATCAGTATGCCGGCGGCATTGTGGGCGGTCAGTTCGCCAACAATGTCACCATCAGCGCCTGTTACAACACCGGGAATGTTACCGGCACCTCTTCCGGCAAGACCTATGCCGGCGGCATCACGGGCAAGAGCTGCGGCCCTATTGTGAATTGCTACAACACGGGCAGCATTGTCTCTACGGCGACTTCCGGCAACATACCCACCCGTTTTGCCGGCATTGCGGGCGAAACTCAGAACAGCACCGCCACCATCACAAACTGCTACAGCATCGGGCAGGTGTTATACGCCTCCACCATCGGCACCAGCGGAAACATTGTCGGCAGCCAGGCGGTCAGCCCTGTCAACTGCTATTACCTCAGCGCCACCGCCCTTCCAGGAGCGGGAGACAGCAGCACCACCACAGCCAGGACCGAAGAGGAACTGCAAGGGCCGGCCATGCCCGCCGCTCTGGGCTCTGCCTTCGCCTATGACAGCAATGGTTACAACGGCGGTTATCCGGTGCTGGCCTGGCAGAACGGGTCAGGCCCCGGACCGGTTGCCCACACCATCACGCTTAGCTTCGACAGCGCGCTGGCGAACGTATCCGCCTCAGCAGCCGAGGCTGAGCCGGGCGAGACCGTGACCATTACTATCTCGGACCTGGCAGCCGGCAAGCGGGTGCAGAGCGTTGCCGTCATTGACGCCAACAGCATCGCCTATCCCGTGACCACGGTAACAGAAAACGCATCCTACACCTTCACCATGGGCTCCAGTGCGGTCACCGTCACGGCGCTCTTTGAAAACGCCGGTGCGGGCGGGGATCCCTATGCCTTTACTGTGGATCCCGGCATCGACCCCATCTGGACCGTGAGCGTGAGTTCATCCGGCCTGGAAGAGGGTGAGATCGCTGCCGGTTCCACCGTGACCGTCACGGTAACCCGCATGGAAGGCGCTATCACAGCCTCCCTGGAGGGCATTGCCGTCAGGGATGCGGGCAACGGGACGGTTTCCACGGAAACCATCTCCACCACCTCGGGTGGATACAATACGATCAGCGGCGGCGTGTACACCTTTACCATGCCGGAAAGCGCCGTGACCATAGATCTTCAAGTAGTATATGCGGATCTGTCCGTTTATATCCAGACCGGTGAGAACGGGACGCCCGCCCTGGTCAAAACATACAGCCGGGAGGAAATGATTGCTCTTGCCGGAGAGCAAACCATCTATTACACCGGCTATGACAGGTATCCCACCGCGGTCATCGGCAAGGCGGCCCAGGCCGTCAGGCTGACAGACCTGCTGGATAATGCCGGCGTCAGTTTTGGAGAGGGTCAGACCCTTAAGCTGAACGCGCTGGATGAGTCCACCCGCACTTACGCATACACGTCCCTTTACGGGGCAGACCGTTACTACTATCCCAACATCGCCGCGGAGGAAAACAAAGCCGCGGGCAAGACGCCCATCGACGCCATGCTCGTGATCAAGGGGTACCAGAAGCGGTTTATCGAGTTTGAAGCTGGTCAGGACATTGACGATATGGTGTGCGACACCCTGAATGCCTACCGCTTCGTCTACGGCCAGACCGAGACACAATTCAACGGCGGGACGCCCTTGATCGAAAATGCGACCGTCGGCGACTTCCTGAAGTACACCTGTGCCATTACCATCATTACGCCTGAGACGGGCAACCCCAAATACACGGTTGATCCCGTGGCGGACGAGTCGGTTTACGAAACGGGCGAGACAGGTGGAATCAAAACCATGACCGTCAAGACCGGCGTCAGTGGCCTGAAATATTTCGGCGCGCAGATCACTCCGGTTTTCGAGCATGCCGGAAAGGAAGCCGTGGTCTTTACCCACCTGCGCGACGGCGTACAGCTTAGCCTCAACGTCACCAAAGCGGACTTTGACCTGGTCGGCCAGGCCCAATCCGGCTTCAACGTCGAGGCCGGGGATATCGTAAGGGTCTATATGGTGGATGACCTGACCAACGACACGAATTTTAACCCGACCCTGCTGCAGTAGATGTCGCAGCAGCTAAGGAGGAGGCGCGTGGAGGCTTTCCCCCGCGCCTCATTTCCTCATTTATATTGAGGATTGAGAGATGTGGTGGCAACAGAAAGGAGCCGGAACACAGTGGCTGATGAATATTAATAACGGAAGGAGATCAAATTCATGAGATTGGTTAAACCCAAAAAATTCATAAGCAGTATCGTCATGATTATGTTTATGCTGTGTTTATGTACGGGGCAAGCGTTCACAGCGCCGGCGCAGAATAATGGCGCCGGGTTAGATGCGCTCAATTCTTCCGCACCCGGACTGGTGATAGGCGGCAGTGGTATAACCGGAGGAGCGGGATTGCTCGGCAGTTTTATCTACCTGAGTCAGGACCAGGTTGATGATCTGAAAGCAAACAAAAGCGTAAACGGCCTCGGCCTGGGCGATTCGTGGACTGGTCCGACACTTTACTCCTCCTATGATAACCATGGGACGCCTGAATATGTATACCGGCTGGCGGAAGGAATCAACCTGAAGACGGCATTGACAGCCCTGGGGGTAGACGTGACAAGCTCTCCTGTCGCTCTTGAGGCGACAGCCCTCGCCCCTGATTTTTACTCAAAAATAGTGGAGGATGCTTTTGGAAAAGACGCCAGCCGCAATTACATTGCACCGGATGGTACGGTAGGGTCAGTTGTCGATCCGATCCTGGTTTTTTATGAGGACAAGGTTACAACATCAGATCCCGGCCCCGATACTGTGGTTCCAACGGTAACTACAGCCATATACGATCCAAGTCCTACATTTGTCTATGGGCAAAAGGAAGCTACAGAACAGTCAAACTGCAACTTTGTAAAAGGCGCCGTCAAAATCAGGGTGGGCCTGGATACCCCGGCATTCACCATTACCCAGGACAGTACGGTAAAATCCATATCTCTGTCGGATATAGCCTTGTTGGGGATTTATGAAACCTCTTACTCCTGGGACAACGGCGGTACCCAGATTACTCAGAGTCTTAAAGGCGTTCCTTTGAACGTATTATTGGAAAAGCTGGGTATTGCTGTTCCTGAAGAAAAGGGTCTGGTTGTCAACGTCAATGATGGCAACGGGCCGGCTGTTTCCAGCCGTACCATCGATTATAATGAAATAGGCCAGTGCTTTGTGGCCTTTGACGCTTTTCAAGACGACCAGCGCGTATCGGGCAGCAACACGCCCCTCAGATTATATTGTCCCGGGGAAACGCAAGCAAATGTTTTGATCGAAAATGTTGTGGGCGCCGCAATCAGCGATGTAGCCCAAGGAGGCGGCGCCCCCGGCGACGGTAAAGCTTCCGGGGGAGACATCGCCAATTCGGTGTTTTACATTGCGGTGAAAGATGCCGTATCCGGTGAGATCCAGTATTATTACTACACGAAAGCGGAACTGGAGGCCTATGAGACCCAGGAGGCCTATACCTATAACGACCATGGCGTCATAAAAACGGTTACCTGCAAAGGAGCTTTGCTGAGCGAGCTGCTGGATGATCTGCAGGGCGCCGCCATTACCGAGGATCTGGTCGTCCAGTACGCCGAGGAGGACGGTTATCACGCCGACGCCGCAGTGGCGGTGATCAACTCAAATTATAAAGATACCATAAAAAGCTTAACCGAGCCAACCCTCAGCGGCAGCGGAAGCACCAGAGAGCCGCTGCGCCCCATCGTCACCTATGAAATTCACGAGGAGTACGCCAACCCCGATGACTACAACGTGAACGACCCCGAAGGCGTATTTAAGGACGCCGACAACCACTCGGGCTATCTGAGGGTGTATAGAAACACAGGCGATGCCAATTCCACGGTAATGAAATACATGATGGGCGCCGTGATTAGTGCGGAAGGGTCATTGTTATCGGGCAACAACGGCTGTGTTATAAAATGTGTCAGCGATAAGAACCCCGCGATTAAAGTAAGAAACGACGTTACAATCAAGGGTCTGGTTCCCGGCATGCAGTATGCGGTAAAAGCGCCGCGGGTCACCAACGCGAGCCTGGCCTCCGGCCAGACCAGCCCGGAGCTGATCACCGTGGGAAGCGGCGCGCCGGCTGAACAAGAGATAACTTTCGAATACACCGAGGACACGTATTTCTATGTGAAAAACGCCATAACAGGCGCGACGACAAATTACACCTACACGGATCTAATAGCAATGCACGAACAGGTGCCCGAGGCCGGCGCCCCGCCCTACGGGTATGAGAAGCCGATGTATTACCGGTACAACGGAGTCTGGTTGAGCGATCTGGCCGGCAGCCTGAGCGGAGATTATTCTGTTACGCTGGTGGGCAAAGACGGGACCAGGATCGACATCACAAAGGATCTGGGCCAGTACTTTGCCGCCTATAACAACACCCAGTCCAAGACAAGCACCAACATACCGGAAGGCAAGAGGGTGACCGTCACCTACGTCGACGCCAAAGTGATTATTCCCAGCACCGGCGTAAACATAACCGGAGCCGGGGCAACGGACTACACTCCCGCAGGCAGGGATGTCGACGTTTTGATGGCGGCGGCGGAAGGCCTGGAAATAACATCGCTGCAGCCCAATGAAGGAAAATACACTGTTGAGCCTGTGGCGGATGAATCGATTTACGAAGTGGGAGAAACAATCCACGGGATCAAAACCATGACTGTTAAAACCGGCGTCACCGGCCTGAAATATTTTGGAGCGCAGCTAACACCGGTTGTGGAGCATGAGGGGCAGGAAGCCGTGGTCTTTACCCATCTGCGTGGCGATATTCAGTTAAGCATCAACATTACCAGGGCGGACTTTGACATTGTTGACGAAGCCCAGGCAGGCTTCAACGTACAAGCCGGAGATGTGGTCAAGGCCTATATCGTTGACGAACTAACCAACTCAGTGGATTCCAACCCGACGATTCTGCAATAGTGATGAACCTGGCTTTGCATCAAGAATCAACAACGGCGGAAGCAACTGCCGGAATTGTTCCGTCAGTTGTTCCTCGCCTGGGTTAGGCTGTCTGAAAACCAGACGTGGTTCGAATATTTGTGACGATTTAAAGACAGTGAAGGAGGACGTTACACCCATGGGCTACAGCCAAAACTTAATACGGCAATTAGTTGAAAGGGGGAAAAGGAATAGTGTTTAATCAAGCAGACTGCAAAATCAAAACTGGAAGCTTTCTGATCTGTCTTGCCGTGTTGCTGTCCGGTTTCCTCTGGTCGCTTTTGGCAGGGTCCGCTGGCGCCACCAACACGGTGGGTGATAAGACCTATACACTTACAATTACGATTAATGATAATGGCAGCGTTACCACCGCGGCCACCTTGCCAATCAGCGATTTACAAGGCATGGAACAGGTAAAAAGTATCTACAGCTCGGTCGACAACGGCTCCGAGGTGCTGTTTTACGCCGCAGAAGGCGTGTTGCTGACCGATATTCTAACCCGAGCCGGTATCGACTTCGATAACGTATCCAAGTTTACCTTTACCGGCACCGACGACTATGCCAGAACACTTACCAAAGAATACCTGCTGGACATGCAGCGTTATTATTACCCGAATATAGCCGACAATCTTTCTACCCAGGGGGGCGAACCGGTTCTACCGCTGCTGGCGTTAAAATCCGGGGAGTTTGAGGATAAGAACCAGCTGAATTTCAACCAGATCGACGATTACTACTCGGCCAGGCTGTTTTTCGGACAGACTGAACAGGATCTGGTTAGCAACAAAAACTATGTCAAGTGGATCGATCGCATTGAAGTATTTACGAAACCGGCCAGCGCGCAAGCTCCAGCCTTGAGCGCCGACATGGCAAACAATGATGTAGGCCTGCCCGTAACCCTGACTTTTACGGATGATCCGGCCTGGCGGGCCGCCATCAGCGACGTGACCGTGGACGGGAACTCCATCCAAGGGAAATATACCGTTGCCGCCGGGGCTATCACCATTGAGGGCACTGTCTTTGACAGCGAAAAAGATTATGCCGTTGTGATCAAAGCCGAAGGGTATCTGGATGCCGCCGTAATGCAGCATAAAGGTTCCTGGCCGGTGATATTTACCGTAGACGGGGCTGCTGTGACGGCGTCTTCCTTTACAGCTCCCGAGCTAAGGTCAATGCAGCCGACGACAATACAGTTTGGGACTGAAACGTGCACAGGGGTGGCCCTAAAGGATATCCTAACGGCTTTAGATATAACGAATGGTTCCTGGCAAGCGCAGATTAACGTGACTGATGCGGACACGTATCCCATAGCTCCGGTGAGCGTGGCCGAACTGTTGAATCCAGCCAATAAATACCTTCTTACCTATGATATCGGCGGGCAACCCATCACCATCGGACCCAACAACGAAACCCCTCTGCGCGTCTACTGGGGCATTGGCATTGTTTATAAGCATGTCACCGGTATAACAGTGACGACAACGAGTCAGGGCGGCGGTGGCGTCGGCAGCGTAACTCTGGAGCTGAGTAAGTACACCGCCCAGCCGGGAGACAGCGTGACCGCAAGCGGCACAGCCGACGCAAACACATGGGTTTCCATCAAAGTGCTTGACAGCGCCCAGAGCGTCATTGTCTTTGATGCCGTAAGATCGGACGCCGGAGGCAACTACAGTTGCACCTTTAAGATACCAAGCACTGCCGCAGGGTCCTTGACGGTGGTGGCGGGATACGGCGGTAATGTCGCCAACAAGACCATTACCGTAGACACCACCCCGGGAGACGACACCATCGCGCCCACCTGGCCCAGTAAAGAGCTGACATATAGCGGCTTGAGCCAGAGCGGGGTGACCCTGAGCTGGAGCGAAGCGTCCGACAATGTGGAAGTGACAGGATACAAGGTGTACAAAGACGGTGTCGTTATTGATACGGTCGGTACCACCAGGACTTACAACGTCACCGATTTGAGTCCGGACACAGCGTACACCTTCACCGTACAGGCGCTAGACGCGGCGGGCAACGAAAGCGCCGACGGCCCCAGCGTCGACGTGAAGACACTGGTTTCCACTGTCAACGTTACCCTGGAGCTGAGCCAGTACACCGCCCAGCGGGAGGACAGCGTGACCGCAAGCGGCACAGCCGACGCAAACACATGGGTTTCCATCAAAGTGCTTGACAGCGCCCAGAGCGTCATTGTCTTTGACGCCGTAAGATCGGACGCCGAGGGCAACTATAGCTGCACCTTTAAGATACCAAGCACTGCCGCAGGGTCCTTGACGGTAGTGGCGGGATACGGCGTCAACGTCGCCAACAAGACCATTACCGTAGACACCACCCCGGGAGACGACACCATCGTGCCCAGTTGGCCCAGTAAAGAGCTGACATATAGCGGCTTGAGCCAGAGCGGGGTGACCCTGAGCTGGAGCGAAGCGTCCGACAATGTGGAAGTGACAGGATACAAGGTGTATAAAGACGGTGCCGTTATTGATACGGTCGGTACCACCAGGACTTACAACGTCACCGGCCTGACCGCCGGCACAGAATACACCTTCACCGTGCAGGCGGTGGACGCGGCGGGCAACGAAAGCGCCGACGGTCCCAGCGTCGACGTGACCACCGCAGCAGAACCCGACACCACTGCGCCCACATGGACCGATAAAACGCTGACAGTTTCCAACGTAAGCCAGAGCGGGGTGACCCTGAGCTGGAGCGAAGCGTCCGACAATGTGGAAGTGACAGGATACAAGGTGTGCAAAGACGGTGTCGTTATTGATACGGTCGGTACCACCAGGACTTACAACGTCACCGGCCTGACCGCCGGCACAGAATACACCTTCACCGTGCAGGCGCTAGACGCGGCGGGCAACGAGAGCGCCGACGGCCCCAGCGTCACCGTGACCACAGCCGTGCCGATTACTAATTCGAATGTGACGATCGCAGACGACGGCGCCAATAAGAATCTTATCGTAACACAGGAGACACCGGATGCTGTCAACATCACAGTACCCGGCAACGTGACCGACGCCACAGTTATCGTGTCGGTGAGCCAGCCTGATGAGGCCGGCATGGTCAATGCAGCGTTACCGGCTCTGAACATAGCGGCAAATACTTCAGTCAGTACCGACCCGATACAGGTAAGCATTCCTGCGGGAACCACAATAAGCGCTCCCGAAGGGTGGGGCGGCACCGTCCATGTACCGACAGTGCAGTCCAACGATTCCGTAACAGTGACGCCAGACAGCGGAAATACCGCCACA
This sequence comes from Pelotomaculum sp., assembly GCA_018435055.1. Taxonomy (GTDB): domain Bacteria; phylum Bacillota; class Desulfotomaculia; order Desulfotomaculales; family Pelotomaculaceae; genus Syntrophopropionicum. Next base: position 75,469 of record JAHDOA010000038.1, read on the forward strand.
GTCAACGCCGTGATCGAAATTGGCTATGGCGATGTGCCGCTGACCTTTAACAAGGCCGTAAGAATCCTGATCCCGGGTCAGGCAGGCAAAGATGCCGGCTACAGCAGGGGCGGCAAGTTCACCAAAATAACCACCATCCTTACCGCTGACACGCAGGAAGCCGGCGACGCCCTGCCTTCGGGTGGTGAAGGCAGGATTGATGTCGGCAACGACCTGGTAATCTGGACCAAGCACTTCACCAAATTCGTCACTTACACCCAGACCGTTACAAGCAGCAGTAGCAGTAGCGGCGGCTCAAACGCTCCGCAACCAGTTAACTCCACTACCGGGGCAGCCTCCGTAAGTCCGGCCGCCGGTGGCAAGATCAGCCTGGGAGATGACGTTTCGGTCAATATCCCGGCCGGCGCCTTAAAGGGCACAACCAAAGTGGACGTCACCATTCAAGAAGTGGGCAGCCCTCCGGCCGCTCCCTCAGGTTTCAAGCTGCTGGGCGCAGTTTACGAGTTTAAAGCGGGCGGCGATACTGGCTATAGTTTCAATAAACCGGTCACCCTGACCTTTACCTTTGACACAACCTCCTTACCCGCTGGGGAAACGCCGGCTGTCTATTACTACGATGAAGCAGCGTCAGAATGGGTAGACCTCGGTGGTACCGTATCCGGTTCTACCATCACCGCCCAGGTGGACCACTTCACCAAATTTGCCGTACTGGCAGCCGGGGAAGAGGAAGAAGTACAGCAGCAGCCGGAAGTTCTTAAAGACATCTCCGGCCACTGGGCTGAGGGCAACATCAACGAACTGGTGTCTCTGGGGGCCATCGCCGGGTATCCCGACGGCAGCTTCAGGCCCGACAACAGCATCACCAGGGCCGAGTTCGCCACCGTGCTGGCGAAGGTGTTCAAACTGGCGCCTCAAAACGGAAAAGTATTTACAGATACGGCTGCCCACTGGGCCCGGGATTACATTGCAACAGTAGCCGCCAACGGGATTGTAAACGGCTATGACGACACCACCTTTGGCCCGGACGACTTGATTACCCGGGAGCAGATGGCGGTAATGGTCGTCAAGGCAGCCGGACTTGCCACGGCAGCAGGAGAAACCTCCTTTGCCGACAGCGGCAGCATTTCCGTCTGGGCCGGGGAATCCGTGGCCGCCGCGGTGGAAAACGGGATTATGAGCGGTTATCCCGACAATACTGTGCGGCCTGTGGGCAACGCTACCAGGGCGGAAGCCGCCACAGTGATTGTGAAGGCGTTGGATCTTTAAATCCCAAAAACTTGGTGATCTGTCCAGAATCCAATGTAGATTTGTTAAGCAAAAAAGTCTCTTTTTACAGCACCGATACGAATCAACCCGCCATTAACCACAAAAGGTTATGGCGGGTTGAGCGTAAAGGTTATGGTTTAATTTTTTTGTTGTTTGGCAAAGTGGTTATGAACGATTCCAAAAAAGGGGATGAACATCATGTCCAAGAAGATTGTGGCAATACTGGTGGTGGCTTTGATGGCTATGCTCCTTGCGCCTTCACTGGCCTGCGCCGCCAACGTGACCTTAACCCTCAGTCCCGCCGTGTCCGCGCCGGGAGAAACCGTAGAAGTTTTCGGCATGGCCGATGCGGACCAGTGGGTTTCCATCAAAGTAATTGACGGCGACCAAAGCATTATAGTATTTGACGCTATAAAATCGGACGCCATGGGCAACTACAGCGCAAGCTTCAAAGTGCCTCCGGGTTTTAGCGGTAGTGACTTGATCGTTGTTGCCGGCTATAATAAGAACGTAGACACCAAAATCCTGACAGTTTCCGGCGGGAGCGGCGGAAACAATGACACCACCGCGCCCGCCTGGCCCGGCGGAAGCGCCCTTACAGCTTCCAACGTCGCCCAGACCGGCCTGACCCTTACCTGGACGTCCGCCACGGACAATGTGGGGGTGACAAGCTACAGGATCTTCAAAGACGGCTCAGTATACACGACCGTTGCTTCCGGTGCGCGCAACTGCAATGTTACCGGCCTGTCCGCCGGCGCATCCTACACATTCAAAGTGGAGGCGGGCGACGCTGCCGGTAACTGGAGCAGCAACGGACCGAGCGTAGCAGCCACAACTGATACCGCCAGCCCCACCGGTCCTGGTTCCAACAGTCCTGGCGGCGGGCCCACGCCAGCGGCCGGCAGCGCCACCGGATCGGCCAGCGTGACCCCCGCTGACGGTGGAAAATTCAGCCTCGGCAGCGACGTTTCCCTGGAGATCCCCGCCGGCGCATTATCGGGCACAACCGAGGTAAAAGTTGCGATCACGAAGGTGAACAGTCCGCCGGCGATTCCCGGAGGCTTTTCGCTGCTCGGCTCGGTCTTCGAGTTTACCGTGGACGGCGCTTCGGCCTACAGTTTCAACAAGCCGGTTACCCTGACCTTTACCTTTGACCCGGACGCCCTGGCGCAAGGGGAGACGCCAGCTGTCTATTACTACGATGAAACCTCCGCCCAGTGGGTAAACCTGGGCGGCGCCATATCCGGCAACACCGTCACGGTTACCGTGGACCACTTTACCAAGTTCGCGGTGCTGGCCCTGGCCAAGGAAGAGACGCTTCTTTCAGCGGACCAGCCTCCCGCGGGCCCGTTCTCCGATGTTCCTGCCTCCCACTGGGCCAGCGGCGTCATCTATGAGCTAAGTGCATCGGGCTGTATCAGCGGCTATCCCGACGGCACTTTCAAACCCGGCGACAGGATCAGCCGTGCGGAATTTGCCACTGTGCTGGTCAAAGCTTTCCAACTGCCGGCCGCTTCCGGCAAGGTGTTCGACGATACCGCCGGCCACTGGGCCAGGGACTACATCGGCGCCGCCCATGCCGCCGGCATCGTCAGCGGCTACAGCGAGAGCAGCTTTGGCCCCGACAACCCCATCACCCGGGAGCAGATGGCGATGATGATCGCCAAGGCGGCCGGGCTTCCAGAGGCAGTTGCAGATATTACCTTTACCGACAGCGGCCAGGTTTCCGGCTGGGCCAGGGCTGCCGTGTCCGCAGTGACGTATGGCTCGATTATGCAGGGCTATCCAGACGGTACTTTCGCTCCCCTGCGGGAAGCCACCAGGGCTGAAGCCGTCACGGTTATCGCCAAAGCCCTCGGGTAAAAGCGGGCACAGAGCAGTGTGAACATAAAACTTGTCCGGTAACCACAGCGCCTGCCGAACGGGGCGGCAATAAAGTTGACACGTTCTAGAAAGGGGTGGGCTGGTAAATATGCTGGCAGTGGCACTCAATCACATGGGAGCAATAGCCGACAATAATTTTGCGTTCGGCTTCTTAAAAATATTTGATAGTTTTCAAGTCCTCAAGCTGAATTACTGCGATAATTTTACGGACAAACAGCTGCAGTTATGTCAGCCGGAGAAAGAGGAAGCCCAGGTGAAGGAAAAACTGGGGCGTTTGGATCTGTCCAAACCCCTGCTGGAGCTGCGGGGGACCAGGGACAAGCTGCAAAGAATAGTGCGCTCCATGTTTTTCCCCGGCGGGGAAAAGAAGTATGAAAAAATCTTGTTGACAGGCTGTGACGGCATGGCCGACTTTCCCTGGGCCGTACAGGTCGTTTTGGTCCAGCCGCCTGCGCCTGGCCGGGGGCAGGGCCTGGAATGGGTGCGCCGGGCGGACGCCGTTGTTATGCAGGGCCTGGCGGAAGAAGAGGGCAGGAGATTCGCGGACGGGGTGAGGACCTTCCGTCCCCATATGCCCGTTTTCTCAGAAAAGGCTGCCGGAGACCTGTCCCAGGGTTTGACAGACTGCCTGGAAGACCTGTTTTCCTCCTACCTGGAAAAGAGGGAGAAAATTAAAGTGATGCTGGAAGAACAGCAAGCCGGGCCGCTGATGATAGACTGTGAACAGGCCCGCAGGCTGGCCGGGTCGCTGGGGGTTAACCTGGCCCTGGTGGGCAGTGTGTGCGATGAATCAGGCTACAGGGTAACGCGCTGCGGCCTGGGTTGTTTTTAGCGGCTATTTTTAACCCGCCGCCGGCACGGCGCCGGCTGCGGGGAGCCAATTTTGATCAACGACAGGAGGTTTACGAATATGGTTGTTGTTCCCAAAGAACCAGTCACCATTCAGCCGGTGGGTGTGGTGGTTTCAGATTTCAAAGAATGCAGCAGGACTTATGACTACAATAACGAAAGTATGATCTACATGCGGGAAAATCTCACCGACGCCCTGATCGGGGTGGAATACTTTTCACACATCCACGTAATTTATTACCAGCACCGCAGGGAAGACTGGTTCAAATTGATCGAATGGGAACAGGAGGAACCACCCATCACCATCCCCTTTGTCAGTGAGCCGGCCTGCCAGGGGGTTTACTCCAGCCGGTCGCCGTCCCGCCCTTCAGCCCTGGGTTCCTGCGTCGTCGAACTCCTCAGGTTGGAAAAAAACCGCCTTTATGTCAAAGGGCTGGACGCTATTGACGGTACGCCCGTCCTGGACATCAAAATCTATATCCCCCACTATGACGCTTTCCCTCTGGCGGAGACGCCGCTGAACTGGTGCATGGGGCACGACCTGATCACCAGTTCCCGGCATTTTCACTGGGATACCGTCAACGTCGGCCTGACCCTGGGACTCAGGACAGGTGTCAAAGCGCTGCAAGCCCTGGGCGTCGCCCGGGGTGAAGCGGTCAGGGCGACAGTGGCCGGCGGGCATTTCTTTGCCCAGGGAATCGAGAGGGCCACAGGCTGCAGTGTGCTGCGGCGCAATTTCTCTTTCGAAGAGCTCCGTACCTCGCCGGGCCAATGGAAGCTTATTCTCACCGGGAAGGATCGTGAAGTGGAGATCAGGCTCCACGATCATATCTACTCGGCAGCCGCTGAAGTGCTGGAGGTCGGCGAGCAGGTACTGTTCGCGTCGGTGCGGGTAAGGGAAAACCCGCAGCGGTGAGGATGCCATGGCCTATGAGTTAGCAGTCTTTTCCTCTGTGCACCAGGTAAACCGCATAAAAAACATACTGAATAGAGACGGCCGGTATTTCGGCATGATCCGCGCCCCCCACGCTGTATCTCCCGGGGGATGCGGTTTCGCCCTGCGTTTTGAGGAGAGCGGGCGCCTGCTGGTAAAGCGTACGGCGCTGGAATTGGGGATTGCCATCAATGGTATTTTCAAAGAGGAAAACCAGGAAAACGGAAGCAAGGTATACGTCCGAATTCAGTGAATAAAGAGGTGCTCTGGCATGGTATACCTTGATAACGCGGCCACTTCGTGGCCCAAGCCCGAGGCTGTGTACCGGGCCGTGGCCGAATGCGTCAAAGAATACGGGGCCAACCCCGGGCGAAGCGGCCACCGGATGGCCATGCGGGCCGGCGAGATAATAATGGAATGCAGGGAGAACCTGGCCAGGCTGTTTGGGATCCCGGACCCGTTGCGGATCGTCTTTACCAGCAACGGCACCGAGGCTATCAACCTGGCCTTAAAAGGGCTGCTGGCGCCCGGCGACCACGTGCTCCTGTCCGGCATGGAGCACAACGCGGTGGCGCGTCCCCTGAAAAAACTGGAGTCCGCCGGTGTGGAGCTTTCCATTGTCAAAACTGACCCGGAGGGGAAAGCCGACGGCGCGGACATTGCCGTGAAGGCCAGGCCCAACACAAAACTGCTGGTGGTCACCCACGCCTCCAACGTAACGGGCACGGTCAACGACATGGACTTCCTGGGCCGCCTGGCCAGGGAGCATAACATCGCTTTCATGGTGGACGCCGCCCAGACAGCCGGGAACACTCCCATAGACGTGGGCGGGATGCATATCGACCTGCTTGCTTTTCCGGGACACAAGGGCCTGCTGGGGCCCCAGGGCACGGGTTGCCTGTATGTGGGCGAGGGGATAACCCTGGACACATTGAAGGAAGGCGGCACGGGAAGCCTTTCTGAAAGTCTGGACCAGCCGGATTTTTTGCCTGACCGCTACGAGAGTGGGACCTTGAACACCCCCGGCATCGCCGGGTTGAATGAAGGAATAAAATTTATACTGGAGACGGGTATCGGCAGTATCCGGGAACATGAAAAACAGCTGGTTCGGTACATGCTTGAGGGGCTTAAAGAAATAAATAAGGTCAAGGTGTACGGCAGCGGCGATTTGGAGCAAAGGACCGGCGTCATATCCATTGCCATTGATCAAAAGGACTGCCACGAGGTGTGCGCCGAGCTGGACGAAAAATACGGCGTCGCTGTCAGGGGCGGCTTGCATTGCGCCTGCCTGGCCCATGAAACTCTGGGGACACTCAGGACTGGCACGATCAGATTCAGTATCGGCTATTTCAACACCATCGAAGACATAAATAAAGCGCTGGCGGCAGTCAGGGCCATCGCCGGGGCTTGAGTCCGCTGCCTGTGCCGGCGGTGCGGCGTCCTCCGGTCGCGGAGTTATTCCCCTCCCCTGGAGAGGGGTGGCGCGGACCGCTGTGCCAAAAAGAATCAATAGGACCGTCCCCATGATTCGTTTCGTTTGAGGAGTGAAAATTTTGGGTTTAAGTCAAAAATTTTTTGACCGGTTTTCTCTTTACGATTTGATCATCATCGCCATGGTGTCCGCCCTGGGGGTTGCCACCAAACCGATCATCGTCCCCCTGGCCCACATCATTACCGGACCGCTCTTTATCCCTTCGGGCGCTGTGGCGGGCGGTTTTTACATGATGTGGCTGGTCCTGGGTTACGGCATCACCGGCAAGCGGTGGACAATGACCCTTATCGGTTTTGTCCAGGCCATCCTGGTCATGGGTACAGGTATAGTAGGTTCGCACGGGGCGCTGAGTCTGTTCACCTATACCGCGCCGGGCATCCTGGCCGACCTGGGGCTGCTGCTTATCGGCCACCGGGTTTGCTGCCTGCCCTGCGCCTTCCTGGCGGGGATGCTGGCCAACGCGGCCGGCACCGTTATGGTAAATTTTGTGTATTTTCGCCTGCCGGTAGTCCCCCTGGTCTTGAGCTTCAGCGCGGCGTGCCTGTCCGGCGGATTGGGCGGCGTTGTGGCTTTTCAAATCCTGCGGCAGATCAGGAAACTGCAGAAACGGGGCCCGGACGCGCAGGAAGGGTGAGGCTGGCCCAACCCCGTTCTATAAGATGCAGTAGGGTATTTAGTATCTCCTGTTACTGTTTTTCCTGACCTCATAAGAAATGACCTGGACAATAGGGCTGTAAAAACTAATTTGACTATACCTGCCTGGCTAAAGGAAATTGCAGAGGCGCAGAGAGTGAATTACTCAAAATTGTTTCAAACTGCTCTTATGGATTACCTCGGTATCAATCAATCCCCGATGCAAGGGCAAAAGTAGGAAAATATTAGGAAAATATTATGGGTTGTGCCCCTCATGGTCATGGGGGTTTAGGAGGCAAATCTTTTTATGGAGACTGTGATGGTAAGGGGCCTGAATTATCGCTACCATCCGGGCGGGCCGTTGGTGTTAAAGGATATCAGTTTTCAGGTGGCCGGGGGAGAAATGGTGGCGGTGACTGGCTTGAGCGGCTGCGGCAAGAGCACCCTGTGTTTTTGTATCAGCGGCGCCGCCCGCCACAACCGGGACGGGGTGATGTCCGGGGACGTGCTGTTGAACGGCAAGGACACCAGGGAGTTGAGAGCCGCCGAACTGGCCCTGGAAGTGGGCATGGTCTTCCAGGACCCGGAAACGCAGCTTTTTTCGCCCACGGTGGAGGACGAAATCGCCTTCGCTCCGGAAAACCTGTGCCTGCCGACCGCCCAGATCCGGGAGAGGGTGGACCATGCGCTGGATCTCCTGGGCATCGCCGCCCTGCGGGAGGCCAATCCCTACAAGCTTTCCGGCGGTGAAAAACACTTGGTGGCCCTGGCGGCGGTATTGGCTCTGGATCCGCCGGTGCTGCTCCTGGACGAAGTGATGTCCCAACTCGACCGGGCCGGCAAGAAAAGGGTGGCCGCCGCCCTGCAGCGGCTGCGCGACATGGGTAAAGCGGTCATCGCCGTCGAACACAACCTGGAAGCCGTTTCCTTTGCCGACCGCCTGCTGGTGATGGAAAAGGGGACGCTGCTCTGCGATGAACCGACGGCGTCGTTCCTGGCCGACCGGGTTTTTTTGAACACCAGGGGCCTGCTCTAAGAAACAAACAGGCGGCCAATGGTGCGTCCCGAAAACAGAGGGACGTTCATTTTGTTGCCATCCCGATTGCAGGAGCGCGTATTGCGCGCCTGCTTATGTCAACAACCCCGTCCCCCTGACACCTGCCCCTGACACCCCCCTGACACCCCTGACACTCCCTGAAGGAGAAAATGCCATGGCATTTTTAGAAATAGACCAAGTATCTTTTACATATCCCAAGCACGACAAGCCCGTGCTCACAGAAATCGACCTTCAATTTGACCGGGCCGGGATAACGGCCGTGGTGGGCCCTAACGGCTGCGGCAAGACCACTCTGACCAAGCTGATGATCGGGGTTTTGCAGGCGACAGAAGGAGAAATCCGCCTGACGGGACGGCCTATAGCAGATTTCTCCCTGGCGGAGATCGGGCGTCGCGTTGGTTATGTTTTTCAGAACCCCGACCTGCAGCTGTTTTGCGGCACCGTGGCCGAAGAAGTGGGTTTCGGGCCGGCCAACCTGGGCTATGAGCCGGCTGCTGTGGCGGAAAGAGTTGGTTTCTACCTGGATTATTTTGAACTAACCGCCTACCGGAATACCTTTCCCATGCACCTGAGCCATGGCGAAAAACAGCGCCTGGCCATAGCCGCCGTACTGGCCAACGAACCTGACTTTCTGATCCTGGACGAGCCCACCACCGGCCTGGACGCTTACCGCAAAAGACTGTTAGAAGATTATCTGAAAAAAATTGCCCGATCCGGCCGGGGCATGATCCTGGTCAGCCACGATACGGCCTTTGTGGACAGGGTGGCGGAACGGGTTATTGTCCTGGAAAACGGCCGCGTCATAGAAGACAGCAGGCGGAAGGGAAAGGCTGCCGATGAAGCTTGATCCCCGCGCCAAAATGGTAATGGCCCTATGCCTATCGGGCCTGGCCCTGGTTTATAACAGCCCGCTCCACCTCCTGCTGCTGCTGGCGGTGACAGTAGCGCTGCTGCTGTCCTTCCGTTTTGAGCTCAGCGCCATCGGGTCGTACTTGAAACCGTTTTTGTCCTTGATGCTGTTCCTGTTTTTGATCCAGTGCCTTTTCTCGCCATCGGGCCGGGTGCTGCTGGCCGTGGGTACGCTGCCCCTGGTGACCACCGGGGGGCTGCTGACGGGGGCCGGCGTGGTTTTGCGCATTGTGGTGGTCACCGCTGCCGCCATGCTGCTTGCCACCTTCAGCTCCAGGGACTTTATCCTGGGCCTGGTGCAGTGGAAAGTGCCCTATGAACTGGCCTTCATGGTCTTCATCGCCCTCCGTTTTTTGCCGGTTTTCCGGGACGAGCTGGTCAATGTGGTCACGGCGGTCCAACTGCGGGGGGTAGATCTGAAGAAGGTGCCCTGGGGACAAAAAATTGCCATGTACAGCCGCTTGTTGTTTCCGGTGATTTACGGAGCCATGCTCAAAGCCCAGCGACTGGCGGTGTCCATGGAATCACGCGGCTTCAGAGTCTACCCCAGGCGAACTTACCTTAGAAGGCTGAATTTCCGCTTTGTCGATTATATGGTAATGCTGGTTTTCCCGGTTATTACCATTATGCTCATTGTCCTGCAAGTTAGTTGACACTTTATTTAATAATATATTACATGTTTGATTCCCAATCAAAGAATGAATATACAGAAGAAAGTAGTTATATCCCTTCGGCGCGATTGCCGGGAGAATGTAAAAATGGCCTTTTCGGCCATTTTTGCATTCCTCAACCCATGTAATCTATTGATAAAAGAACACTTATTTACCAATAATTACAGTACTTGCCTTGACGAGCGCGCTTACCTCGTCACCAACCTTTAGGCCAAGCCTGTTTGCTGAATCGGCTGTCAACGTTGCACACATTTCTTGTCCTCCCACATCAAGAAGCACTTCGGCGCTGATATCATTTTTTTTAAGATTTTTGATGCGGCCTTTCAAATTATTGCGTGCACTAAGCTCCATAATACTGCCTCCCTTGTTAATTTGTATTTGATATTATGTGCAATTATGGAATTTATTATACTGGAACTGCTGCTCCTTTCGCCTGGGCCGGGGCAGATGGCCATGGACCTGGTGTGAAATCCTGCCGAAACACCATTTTTCAAGATAGCCAGACTGGTCGGGGCTGTTACTGTCAGCGGCCCGGGCATGCTTCTGCATCAGGGGGCAGTCCGTGCGCCTCAGGCGAATTTGTTCCAGGCGCTGGATCGCAACAATTTTTCAATTTCCGCAGCGGGCATGGGCTTATAATAGTAGTATCCTTGCACATCATCGCACATCCTCTGGCTGAGAAATGCCAGCTGCGGCGCCGTTTCCACGCCTTCGGCCAGAACCTCAAGCCCCAAACTTTTGGCCAGGTTAATTATCACTTTGGTGATCGCCTGATCCTTTTCCCCGCCTTCGATGCCATGTATGAACTGCATATCAATCTTAATCCGGTCTATGGGGAGCATTTTTAACCGGTTGAGAGACGAGTATTCTGTTCCAAAATCATCAATAGAAAGTGACACACCCAGCTTTTTCAACCTGTTCAAAACGTCTGTCGTATGCTTTGCTTCTTTATTTGCGATGCTTTCTGTGATTTCTATTTCAAGATACTCGGGACTCAATCCCGTTCCCTTAAGAATACTATCTATACTATCAACAATACGCGGGTTGTTAAACTGACTGACAGAAAGATTGACCGCCATGCGCAGATGAGGCAGCCCCATATCCTGCCACTTTTTATTTTGACTGATTGCTGTTTTTAGAACCCATTCGCCAATGCTGTGGATCAAACCGCTCTTTTCGGCTAAAGGCACAAAAACGCCGGGGGGCACCATGCCCAATTCCGGGTGTTTCCAGCGCAACAGGGCCTCCAACCCGGTTATCTGACCCGTATGCAGCCTTACCTGCGGCTGGTAGTAAACTGCCAGCTCATTCCGCTCCTGGGCCCGGTACAGGCTGTTGGACAGCATCATGTTTTTCAGCATGTCCTCCTTCATATCCGCCGTGCATAATACATACTGATTTTTACCTCTGGACTTGGCTTTGTACATGGCGATATCAGCATTCTTAATTAATGTTACCGGATCCTCACCGTCATACGGATAAACAGCAACCCCTGCGCTGCTGGTAATAAAGAATTCCTGATCGTTTAAAATAAATGGTTTTTCGAACAACCCCATGATGTTGCCGGCGATTTTGGCGATATGCCTGCTATCCGAAATGTTGTCGATGATAATTAAAAATTCATCCCCGCCGAAGCGGGCAACAGTATCTGTTTTCCGCAAACACTGCACCAGGCTCCGCGCCACCTCCTTAATAATCGAGTCACCGCCGCTGTGCCCCATAGTATCATTCACCGTCTTGAAACTATCCAGGTCCATAAACATGACACCGACAAATTTCTCTGTCCGTCTGGCCAGGTGAAGGGCCTGATTTAGTCTGTCCGAAAACAAGGTACGGTTGGGGAGACCTGTCAAATGGTCGTAATAGGCCATAAATGCAATCTCTTTTTCAGCATTAATTTTTATTAGCCCGTCCGCCAGCAGGTTAGCCAGGATTCTCAGCAGTTCGATGTGATAGTTCGACCATCGCTTAAATGATACAACAGAATCTAATCCAATAAAGCCCAGGAATTTCCCATTTTCCTCAATGGGAATTACTACTACGGACTTAATATTTTGCCGGGTTAGCTGGGCTTTCTCCGCAGCGGCCTCAGGCGGCAGCTTGCTTACATCCTCAATATAAACCAGTTTTTTACTTTTCAATTGTTCCATCCACCAGGGAAACACGTCCAACGGTATGTCTTGAATGGTCCCTACTTCAGGATTTATTCCTTCGTTGCACCATTCATGCGTATAGGTCATAGTGCTGTCCTCGTAATTAATCATAAATACATAAGTCCGGTCCACATGAAAGAAACGTCCCGTTTTATTCAGCATATTATTGATCATTTCATCAATGTTTGCCTGATTGACACTGACAAAATCAAAAGAAATCCTCAAGATAAGTTTTTGCATTTCTATCTGGAAAATATTTTCCTTCATTCTCTTTATATAAATGCTATTTACAATCGAGCCTATCCAGAACGCGATAATAAATATGCCGATCCGCATAATATAATCAAATTGATCCATCCGTATTGCTTCTTCTTTGGGCGCGTATATCCAAACCAGTATTTGCGTAATAATAGCCACGGCTGTTGCCAGAATCAGGGGTGTCCGTGTGCTGAATACGAGCGAAATAATCATGAAAATAATAGGGAAGACCCAGACAGTTATGATGGCATATTCTAAAAATCTCAGGGTAATTATGGGGATGCTGAAAAGAACGATCGTCATTATTAGGTTACTTTTTATTTTCTCAGATTTTATTAACTGAAATACTAGAATCGCCAATCCCAGTATAAAAAATAGTCCGCTCGTAAATAGCATGGATTTTAAACTTTCTTCGCTATTCACCATATGCGGCAAAAAATATGGTGTAAAACTCAGAAACCCTCCCGCGATAAAGGCAATGGTTAAATGGTGATACAATTTTGTGCTGGTTTCAATATTAAATATTAATCGATCCTTAATTCCGGTTATTTCATGTTGCATCAAGCTATAATGTTTAATTGAATAATGCAGGGCCGCAACTGGCATGAGGGTAAACAGGGGCGCCATTTGCGGCAGGGGACTGGCTAAATTGGAACTCAAAACCACATCCGTCAGGCTTCCCAACAATAAAGCGGCGAGAATGGAAATAAAGATAAGGTTGGCCTGTTTGCGGATAATATCATCGGACGTTTTTCGTTTCCTATACCAAACAATCCCTAGGCAGGCGAGCGCATATCCGGCATAATAAAAATAAAAAAAGAGGTCCCAGCCATTATGCGCCGAAATATTAACCCAGCCGTAATCCATCTTTACCAGATTATACTGGGCTCTGGCCATCTCCCCGGAAATAGAAAAAACATACATATTGATAACGGCAGGAAGATGCAATAGCAAACAAAGCCGCCAACGGTTCAGAGAACATTTTTCACTGTTAAGTAATAATAAAAAATGCAGCAGTAAGCTGTATACGGATGCCCAACCAATAGCGGAAATGCGCCGCCAGAATAGACACATTTCTATGTTTGCGGCGGAGTTGGCTATCGAAAACCCAAAAGACCACAGGCACAAAGAGATGGAAACCGCCAGAAATAATCTGTTCAAGCCTGCTTTCGGGTTCATACGAATAACAAATATACCGAAGAATAAGTAAATAGCAAATGCGGTTAAAAACAACAGCGAAAATAACAAAGGCCCGTGTCCCATAAAAACCCCCCGATATTTATTCAAACCTATATATTATTTATCGGTAATAATCCTAAAAAGATAACCCTGAATTATTGAGGAAAACCGGCGCTGTATTTCCGGGGATAAGCTTCTATAATACATAATGAGGTTTTGGAGGTGACAGGATGCTGAAGATCACTATTCCGGGAGAAGGGACGCTGGAACTGAAGCACATTGTGCTGGACTTCAACGGCACAATGGCCTGCGACGGAAACCTGATCCCCGGCGTTGAAGAAAGGCTGAATTTGCTTGCGGAGAAACTGGATGTGCATATTATAACGGCGGATACTTTCGGTCTCTGCAGGACCTCATGCCGGGGTATAAACGGCTGCATTAGTATACTCAGTTCTGAGATAGGCGCGCCGGAAAAAGAAAAGTATGTCGAGGTATTGGGCGCTGAAAGTGTTGTAGCGGTAGGCAACGGCTCCAACGATACCTTAATGCTCTCCAGCTCGGCTTTAGGCATAACGATCATGGGGCCGGAGGGAACTTCCGCGAAAGCTATTCAGGCCGCGGATGTTATAGCCAGTGATATAAACACCGCCCTGGACATGCTTTTAAATCCAAAAAGGCTAATCGCTACGTTGAGGCTATAAATCAGTTATATTCTTTTAAAACGTCAACTGTGAAGGCCATTAAACGGAAAGGCTGCCGTTAATACTGGCAGCCTTCCGCCGTAAATTCCCGGGCGAGCTTGGTGATCGCCCGTTTTTCTATGCGCGATACATACGAGCGCGATATGCCGAGGCTGCGGGCGATCTCCCGCTGGGTCATGCGGTCGCCGTCCTTCAGGCCGAACCTGAGCTCGAGCACCTTTTTCTCGCGGCCGGAGAGAAGCAGCACCTTTTCCTTGAGCCGCCTCCGCTCGAAACTATTTTCTACTATTTCAGATACCACCTCCGGGTGGGTGCCCAGCACGTCAATCAGACTAATCTCATTACCTTCCTTGTCGACACCAATCGGGTCGTAGAGTGACACCTCCGCCCTGACCTTTTTCATGAAACGCAGGTGCATCAGTATTTCAATGTCAATAACAAAGACTAGTACAGGGGTTGTCCCTATTTATTTGTCATTGTTCCCCGGAAAGTATATTCTCAACTGCATCAATGAATCTTTTAGCGGTTTCAAACTGATTCACGGCTTCTTTTTTGTCAACCAGGTAAAAGTCAGCATAGTCGGAGGATTCCCTTCTTAGCCGGGCTTTGTTTAATTCCTTGCCTATTGTGCGGTCAACAATGCCTGTTTTAACATAGTGCCGGTTAAAAAGGGAAATGACACCGCTATGCTTTTTGCTGTCTAACTGTTTTAACGCCAGCAATGCCCTCGCTGCGGTAAAAATCGCATAGTAAGAGCGGCTGAGAGAATCACCATACATTCCGGCCTTAATAAGTATATCTGCTGATTTTAGATTTTCACGCGATTTTTGCAAACGGTAATAAGCCAGGTCGTGAATGGTCAGGGTCACAGAGTCACCCCGTCTCGCGCCACTTCATTGTAGAATAGTGTCTGGTGTTTCTGGTTTTGCATAAATTCTGCAGCAGTTAATACCACTGGAGATAGCCTCGAATCATATTTTAGCTCTACGTCCAAGAGGATTTCGCTTATTATATCCAGGGTGTGCTCATCTCTTCTATTAACTAAAATTAGAATGTCAATATCTGATTCGTCGTGGAATTTTCCCGTCGATTTCGAGCCAAATAATTTTAAATCAAAAAGGTTTTCTTTTAAGGCGCTTTTTATTTTTGAAGAAAATTCATGCAGCGACTTTTCTTCCGAAGGAGTTAAATAGTACATGGTATATGCTCTCCTTTGGTAATTTTGGCAAGTTTGATTAGGTTATGTATTCTAGGTGGGATAGTGCCTGTTTGTTCCTTGGTACATACAGCTTTTTCCACCTCAAAAAAAGTTTATCACAAGGTAAATATTTTTGCAATGTTCTACAAAGATTACCGGGGTAAAGTAGCCTTAGAACCAAAACAACAGCAGCCTATTTTTCAGGGCTGTTTTTCTTTTGTTTTTATTAGGGAGGTTTAGAGTAATGAATAATGAAAAAACTTTAGTCATACTCGATCCTGTATTAAAGAAAGGATTTACGTCAGTCCCTAACGTCGTGCTATATGCAAAAAATTTGTCAATGCCGGCAAAATGCCTGTATGGCATCCTGCTCTCGTTTGCATGGCAAGAGAACGAATGTTTTCCTGGGCAGGAGAGGTTGGCAGAGGCCGCCGACTGCACCGACAAAACAATAAGAAAGTATTTGGAGGAACTGCGGAAGTACGGTTTGATATCCTGGGTCCGGCGGGGGCTGAATCAAACGAATATTTACTACATTTGTGATTTAAACGGGATTGAAAGGCTGAAAGCCTTGGGCGACAAGGACCGGAACATCCTTTCCGGTCCGGACCGGAAAGGATGTTCCGGTCAAGAACGGAAAGAGCTTTCCGACAAAGAATACTCAGTTAAAAGATCTGTTGTTGTTGTTGATCCGCCCGTGGGCGAAAATTCAAACAGTGAAACTGCAAGCAGCACTGTCACAGATGACGTAGCTGCTTTTGATTTGCCGGCCGGCAGCGAAATGGAAGTCTGCATCCAGGGAGAAAATCAGGAGGACAAAAGCCCGCAAGAACTCCCAGCCCGGGAAAAGCTCCGGGCAAAAGTCCGGGACGTGACCGGCGCTGATATCTCAGCGGGTTTTGCGGAGGAACTTCTGGCGAGGTACCCATCGGAAAAAATAGCTTCTGTTTTATGCGAGCTTCAACGGCAAATTGACCAGGGCGCTAAAATTCAAAAAATTGGGGGCTGGCTGCGGTACGCGTTTGAAAATGACATCCAACCGGATCAGCGGGCTGTTAAATCACAAAAAATGCAAAACAACAACAGGACCCCCAGAGCCAGGCCTAAAAGCGGGAGCGACCGCCACACGGATGCGGAAAAAGAATTTATACGCAGTTTGTATCAAAGGGAGTGATTATATTGTTAAACGACTTTATTAACAAAATAAAAAACACAAAAAAATATAGCTTGGCCATACTTGCGGTTGCAGTAGCGTCCGGCGTTATCCTTGCGCTTATATTGGACGTGTGGCTTTTGGGTACGGCAGCGGCTGTACTGCACGGTGTCCCCGAATGGCTAAAAGGCTTTAGTTATTTTGCCACTGACGCGCAAGAAGAAGCCGCCAAACATGCCTTTGACGGTATGAACTGGTACTGGCGTCATCCGCTGGCCACAGCCTTGGCCTGGCTGACTAAACCGGCCAGCCAGCTTAATAACCCGGAGGTAAGAACTATCTGGCTGTTTGAAAATCTTTTATTGGTTTTTGGCGGCCTGGCAGTAAGGTTGCGGAATTCTTGGGATAAAGGGAATCAGGATCTCAACAATGACATCCGCAAAATACGCTTTAAACGAGTAAATTACAACGTCGAAAAGGAAACCGAACGCACTCCTGCCGGCCAGGTGTTGCTTGGTTGTGATGACCGCCGGCAGCCAGTGCGAATACCCTGGGCTGAAATGACCGAGCACATGCACATATTGGGCGGCAGCGGGACAGGAAAAACCAGCCTGATGGTGGTCCCGATCTGCGTACAGGCTATCAGGGCGGGGCTGCCGGTGGTGGTAGTCGATTTCAAGGGAGACAAGCAGGCCATTCAGCTTTTAGCCAAAGAAGCGAAAAAAACAGGCAAAAAGTTTTACCTGTTTTCGCTCCATCCGGATATTAAAAGCAACACTTACAACCCTATCGAATCAGGCAATGTCCTGTCAAAAGTGGAACGGGTACTGACCGCGCTAGATCTGGTGTACGATGGCGCCGCGAAGTTTTACACTTATAGCCAGCAAGCCACGTTCATACCACTGCTGGAGTATTTCATCAACAGGGATGTAATATGTACCCTGCGAGACATATGGAATATATTGGCTGACGCTGAATTGATGAAAGAAATAATCGGACAAAAAGTAGACGCTGGCCATATCAAAGGGCTATGGGCGGCGCTGACGCCTTACGCCCGGTTGGAACAGATCAACAAGCCGAAGTCAGACATCAGCCTGGCCGGTGTACTGAAGAAGGGTGACGTGGTGTACTTCGACCTGCGCTCATCAGTAGCGCCGAAGCTGGCGGCAGGTTTAGGTAAAATGATTGCGCTCGACCTCCAGGCGCAGGCGGCGTTCAGGACCCAGGCCGACCGTATCGCGCTTATCGCCATCGACGAATTTCAGACAATGGCCTGCGAGGCCTTTAGAGACATCATTCAAAAATTCCGCAGCGCCAATTACGCGCTTGTGCTGGCCAACCAGGCGCTTGGGGACATCAGAAACATCGGGATGGGATTCGCGGACACAATAGGGACGAACACCAAAACCAAAATAATCTTTTCGGTGGACGATCCGGTTGACGTTGAAAACTATATAAAAAAATCGGGTAGTGTGCCGATTCGAAGAGAGAGCGAAAGCCGGAGCCGTTCAGGACGGTACGCGGGAAATATGGGAAATATCACCGAGGGCAAAAGTACGCACTTGGAAGAAAAAGGCATGATCCATCCCAACCAACTTTTAATGCTGCCGTTTGGCAAAACAGTAATGTACAGGCGGGGGGAGATGGCTAAATTTCTTAACCATGCCCATCTGATCAGCAAAGCCGATAAGGACCAGCTGGAGCAGGCCCCATATCCGGAACCGGCCATGGTAAAAAAACAAAGCAGGGGAGCCTTAACAGCAAAACAGATTATCGACGATTTAAAGAGGCAAATAGTGGAAAGTGGGAAGCAGGAGCAAAAAAATGGAGAGGGTCATGCCCGACAGCAGCCCGGCAAAGTGGAAAACGCCGGCATCGAATTGGAAGATATCTCCATGTAGCAGCCGGCATTTTCAGGCAAAATCTGGTACTGCGTACCAGCTTTGCCTGGTGCTTTCAGGTGGTGCCGGGCTTCCGCCGGGCGGTACCACCTATCAGCACCACTTAGGAGTACCATGGCCGGGCCACCTCGGGCCTTGCCGCCGTAGCGTTTCTCTTTTAGGGTATCCCGCCTGGCGGAACACCCTAAAAGAGTGGGACCAGTCACAACGCCAACTGTCCCTATGCTCGCTATCGCTCGCAGGGACAGTAAGCGTTGCGCCTGCCTTCGCTATCGCTCGGCTGACTGGTCCAGCGCCCCTGCGTTTCGCCGGAAAAAATTCGGGCTGCCGCCCTCATTTTTCCCGGCTGCACTACGGGCCGCTAAGGGGGCGGGGCGCCGCCCCTCCCCCTTAGTTCGCTTCGCTCACTTATCCCCCAACCCCGCCGGGGGATTAATTAATCCCCCGGACCCCCTTTGCGGCTGTCGCCAGCCATGCGGGGCCTGGGTGGTTTATTTCGGTGGTCCCGGTGGCCGGCTACCGGCAAGGGAGTAAAATTTTTAAGACCGCGCTATCGCTAAAAATTTTACACCCTTGCCTGCGGGCTGCCTGCCTGTCCGGCAGTCGATAAGTAAACCCGAAAAATAACTCGCCTTGCTCGTATTTTTCAGGTTTACCTATCGACCGCAAGCGTAAAGTTTCACATTATTTATTCGTATTAGATGCTTAATGCGAAATAAACGGCTTTAATTAAGCTGTTTTTACCTGTAGAAAGGGGCTGTAAGACGTGAAAAATGCTTCGCATTATTTTTTTGAGCAGTTTTTTGCCCAACTTGCTGATCGTGATCTGTCGCCCAGCACGGTCAGCGGTTACAGGATTGACCTGGCCGATTTCGTTCGTTGGTTTGAGGGAACCAACAGGGTGCCATTTAAACCAGGGGATGTGGCCAACTTAGACCTGAGGGAATACCAGAGTTATATGCAGAACGTCCGCCGGTTAAAGCCCGGTACGATAAACAGGCGTATGACCAACCTGTATTGTTTTATGAAATGGGCGCAGGGGGAGGGGTTTACTACTCGTACCCTCGTTTTTCCAAGGAAGGTAAGGGTCCAGCCATTGCCGCCAAAAGCTTTAGAGCGGAACGAACAAAATAGGCTCCTGCGGGAAGTGGAACGCAGAGGCAAGCTGCGGGATATTGCCCTGGTGCGTTTGTTAATCAGCTGTGGGCTGCGGGCCAGCGAAACTGTCGCGTTACAGGTATCCGACCTGGCCCTGGGTGAGCGCCACGGGAAAATAATCATCCGCCGCGGCAAGGGTAACAAGTACCGTGAGGCGCCTGCGCCGCCGGAAACCCGCAAGGCGCTTCGGGAATGGTTGGCGGAGCGGGAGAAACGGTGTTCGAAGGGTAATCCTTATCTGTTTCCGAACCGGCAGGGCGGCCATATTACTGTCCGTTGCCTGCAACAAATGATTAAAAACCTGGGCTATTTTGGCGGCCTGGACTTGCATCCGCATACCCTGCGGCACACGGCTGCCACAAATATGCTACGGAGTGGAGCCGACTTAGTTACAGTAGCTCAGGTATTGGGTCACGCCTCCGTCAATACGACTGCCATTTATACTAAGCCGGACGGCAAGACAATGATGGAGGCTGCAGAGAGGGGGGAAATGTAGGTTGGCGAGAATCAGTAAAGCCAAACAATTAACCGACCGGGATAAAAACATCTTGACCGACCTGGCCCGGTGCCGGGCGTTATCAATGAACCAGATCAAGAATGCTTACTGGCCGGACGCTAAAGAAAGGACATGCCTGGAAAGGCTGGAGAGACTAAAAAAAGCCGGCTTTATCGGAGAGCGGACTATTCCCGGTGAAAAAGCTGGTCATTATATGAGGATTTATCATCTTGAAGAGAAAGGCAAAAGATGGGCCACCGGGCCGGAATGCGGCCTGGACAGAAAAAAGGTTTTTACAAACCCCGGCAAATCAAACGAGATCCTGCACCAGATCAGGACTAACGAAATTTATTACCGGTTGAGCGAAGGCGCAAGGGCAACCTACAAGATAGGCGATGTGATTGAAATTGAAAAAAAGGTCTATAAAGGCGGCGGTGGCGTCAAAGTCCCGGACGCCTCTTTTATTGACGATGAAGGGAAAGAAGTTTACGTTGAAGCAGACGTCGGCAGTTATACCGCGAAACAGGTGCGTGAAAAAGTAAGAAGCTTTGGAGGAACTAAAACTATCTGGATTTGTCCCACCGGCAGGAAAGGTTTTCTTAAACGGCATGGGGCCAGGGGTGAGTTTTTTGCTTATTCTATCGCCAGTTAAAAGGGGTGAATAATTTGGGATGAGATTGACCGAAAGGGATATTAAAACACTTGAATTTTTGTCGAAATGGCGCTTTTGTACGGTGGAACAACTCCTACGGGCCGGTATCTTTTGTGCATCGGCCAAAAAATGCGGCGCCAGGCTGGCCATCTTGCGCGGGAATGGATTTATTAAATCTTACCGCCTGGATACGGGTAAACTGTTTTACATTTTGACACCCAGAGGCGGTGAAGTAATCGAATTGACTGACAGCTGGCACTCGTCGCGGTACCGTTTTGCTCAGAGTACGGTAATCAACCAGTTGGTTTTAACTGATTTTGCCCTGGCCATGGGTATCGAGTACCTGGCCAGGGAAAAGGCGCTGGAGAGGTTTATGGCGGCGCGTTACGGTGAGCTAATCAAGGTTTCCCGTCTGTCTGACACCTATTATGAAAAAGATAGTTTGCTGCACGTCCTGGTTGTGGATAATCAGCTCTCAATGAAATACTTTGCCCAGCGGGTTAGCGCTTATTCAAACTTGCCGGCCGGAATGCGGGACAGCCTAGTTGTGGTGTTTCTGGTTTTTAGTGAGTCAAAAAAAAGCCAGGTACTGAAACTAGCCGTAGGGGGGATAAGAATTAAGGTGCTTAAAGCGAAGTGGAAATATTAGACGCCTGGTAAGTAATAGATAAGTATACTTACCTTAGTAAGTTGCCGGGTTATAAAGGGTTAAAAACTTACCTTTATTAATGGCGTCAGATGAAGATGTTGCTGCTGCCGGTTACTGTGGACAGTGCCGCCCTGTGGACAACCCTACGGGTTGACGCACAGGGCTTGGATAACGCTTTACGTTATCCACACTGACCACAGCAACTACTACTAAAAAATAACCATAATGATGATTCACGCAGATATCTAAAGGAGAGGAAAAATGGTGATAGATAAATATATAGACGAAAACTACGACTGGCTGCCGGCGGATGCTATAAAAACGAAGGAGTATGTAATAGCTGTGGAAAAATACGAAAACGCGATAGGAGAGCTGCATGGAGCTTTGCCAAAGGCTGCTCAAAACATCATAAAGGCCTTTTCGGAACTTACATTGATCGAGCTAAGAATGGCATTTGAACAAGGACTAAGGGCGGGGATTAAGCTTTGTGAATATGAGTAGCATTTTCATTTGTACGCAGAGATAGCTTGAAACGGTAGGGGTATCTCTATAAGTTTTATCACTGGGTGGACGCTATGGATGGTGCTTGTCGAGGGTGGGTCCCAATGAAGGAACGGTATCTTGTGGCGAAACCACACCCGGTAGGCATGAATTGTGAAAAATAAATTGTTAAATCTCCCGAAATTTGGCTTGCCAATAACCTTATATTGTGGTAAGATAAAAGTAAGTAAACTTACCATAGTAAGTATAAATAAAATAAAGGGGGTAAAACTTACTTTGGCAGACATAGTTTTTTCAGCGAAAATCGACGAGAACGTCAAAGCCAAATTTGACGCTCTGGCGGCGGGGGCGGGTACTACTCAAAAAGATTTTTTGGGACGGCTTGTGGCTTTTTACGAAGCGGCGCAGGCCCGGGAATCTATGCCCCGACAAAAAGAGATCGAGCAGCTCCGCCACTTTTTAGCCAGGGTGGAGGAAATCTATATTGCCCTGGTAAAAGCAGGCCAAGACAATAACGAGGCTCACGCAAAAAGAATAACCGAACTGGAAAACGAAATTATCCACGCAAAGGCGGCGGCACAAGAGGCGACAGAAAAAGCGGAGGCCTCCACCCGGGAGGCCCGGGCGGCGGTAGAAGCGGCGCAGGCAGAGGCGGCCCTAGCCCGTGAGACAGCGGAAAAAGAGGTTAGGGAGGCAAGGGAGGCCCTGGAACGGGCGCAAGAAGCGCAGGCCCAGGCGGCGAAACTGGCGGCGCTGGCAGAAGAAGCGGCGGCAACGGCGAAAGAGAGAGCGGTAGAACTGGCGGAGCTGGCTGGTCAGGCGGAGAAATACCGGCAGGAAAATGAACGGTTGGCCGTCCAGCTTGAACGGGCACAAGAGGACGCAAGAAAGGCGCAGGAGGCCGAAAAACGGGCGCAGGAGGACGCAAAGGCGGCCCTGGATGTCCAGGCTGTGAAAATGCGTGAGGCCCTGCAGAGAGCCACTGAGATGGCTGAGATTGAAAAGGAAAAGGCGGTTCTGGCGGCGCAAAGGGAAGGACTGGAGAGGATCGGGGAGCTGCAAAACACAATCGCCGAGCTGGTAAAAGAAAAGGCGGCGCTGGAGATAAAGCTGGCGCTGGCGGCGACAGGGAAAACGGAAACAGAATAAAGTAAAAGCCCCCGGTGTGTGCGGGTTAAGTAACGCCTGGATACACCACGAGCTGGTTGACATAACCGCCGCTATCCGGGAAGTCCGGGACGCGAAGGGTAGGGGTTAGGGACAGCACATGGAATGCAGGACTTAAATGTTTTTCGCAGAATTTTTTAGTTTAAGTAAGAACTGTTTAAGGGAAGGTGGTGGAAGAGCTGAAACCACAAACGTTAAATTGGATTGAGATTGCTGATGAGGACCATGAGGTAGCCGGGCACTTATTTAATAACAAGAAATACCTGCATTGCCTTTTCTTCTGCCAGCAGGCCATTGAAAAGGCTGTTAAAGCTGTATATTATGATAAGTATAATAAGACGCCACCCAGGAAACATGATTTAGTAGCGTTGGCGAAGAATGCTGGTATTTTTTCTGAAATGGATGAAATAAGAAAGGATCTTTTTGTTCTGCTCTCACAGTATTATATAGAGTCCAGGTATGCCGAGGATCGAAAGGAACTGGCTAAGAACTGCACGCGGGCGGTTTCAGAGGATATTATTAAAAAAACGAGTGAGGTTTTAAAATGGCTAAAAAGCAAATTGAAGTAAGCATAAAAAAATACTTAGAAGAACTTAGATCTAAAAATATCCGGGTTAAAAAAGCCATTCTTTATGGTTCTCTGGCCGCTGGTACCGCCGATAAGGACAGCGATATCGATCTGGCCATCGTCTCGCCGGATCTTGGGCGGGATAGATTTGACGAGGCCGTGATGCTTAAAAAACTAACTTTTGGGGTTGACCTGGATATTTCACCGCGTCCATATTCAGTTGAGCAGTACCAAAAAGCCAGGCAGGGTGATTTTTTGTTTGATGAGATAATTCAAAAAGGCAAAACTGTTTATGAGGAATAAAAAACCGCAATAGCACAGTTAAAAAACATTTTGACCACATGACCGGGTGTAAACCCGGTTTAATTTTAGGTTATTACCAACTAATAACATATTTTACATTTGTACCGTTCGTTTTAAGGCACGAAAAAATCATGGGTAGGGTAAAATTATTAAGGATTAAACAAAACGCCAAAGGAGTGACTACCAAAATGAGGAAGGTTAATACACCCGATGTTATACAAGAGATAAGTATACGTATGTGTTGTTACAAAAAAGACGTTGCCGAACTATTAGGACATTTCGCTAATGTGGTGATTGAGAATGTTGCTGCTGGCCGGGCAGTTGCATTTAAGGATCTGGGGGTTTTTTATCCATGTCAAAATACTGTGCAGGGGAAATCACTTAAGATAACAAATAAGTTAAAATTTAGACCAGCGAAAAAACTGATATTAGCAATGTCCCAAAACAATTCTTTCAAGGAAGGTGATTGCGATGAGAAGAAAAAGATGTGTGATAAAAAGGGATCATAATCCGATGATCAAGGTTTCGTTTAGATTACAGCAAAAACTAATTGAAGATATAAAGCGAATTGCGGACGCAAAATATGTCACATATAATTCCCTGGTGCGAAAGTGGCTTCTGGAAGCGGTTGAAAACGAAAATGTTTATTAGGTTTTTAAGTTATTCTTCAATAATAGTAGGTAAAGCTGCAAGTAGACCAGACGATTTTTCAATAGGAACTGTTATAGTGATAATTGCGTATTTATCTCTAAAATCAACTTGAATTAGAGGGTTTTCAGAAATGTCTTTATCTTCAATCTCAGTATTACCATATTGTTTGATTTGATAATACAGCTTCCAGAGGTTTTTATCCGAAAAATTCTTTTTTTGTATAATTTCACTTGTCTTATTAAGCAAATTGTTAAAATTTTTTATTTTGTTTGCCAAATAAGGTGTGTGTTTTTCATCACTAAATTTAACCGGTAATCGTTCCATAACCCAGAATAATTCATCGGGATCAACCTTTAGCATGTCTGCGTAATTTAAAGCGAGATCAACAAAGCCAATAAACATAGTGTCAACTTCAGTAGAGGTAACCTTTTGTTGTTTGCCGATTTTTTTATAATTATATTCCAAATACAAACTTTTAATATTTACCATTGTCTCAGTCATCCCTGTAATTACGGATTTGAAAACAAATGGTAACTTAGTAAATACCAAGGAGTATAAATGCCTTTTTTCCAAAGGCACTTCACTTCTGGGCCCAAGCCAACCAGCTTTTGCCAGTAAAGGTGAACATGGAATTTCTAGCGCTTCGGCAATTCGATCTAGTAGCGGTGGGGTTAGGGATGGTGTCTTTGGATCCCGAAGAATACGTGCTAGGTGAGAGTAATCAATTTTTGCCTCCGCAGCGATAGTACGGATGGAAAGAGCTCGATTATTTAAAATCTCCATAATATAACTAGATAATGGTCCCGAAACCGGTGATTTTTGTCTAGGCATCTTTGTATCATCCTACTCCAATAGATTTTCGTTCTCTGTGGCATGAGTATCTAATTAAAATATTCTATAAGGTATTATATCTATTTTAAAAAACTTTGAAATAGATTAGTAAAAAATGTTTATTTTCCCTGCATTTTTTCCCTAAAATCCCTTGACATCGTGGGGCAAACTAGGTAAAATTAAAGTGGAAAATTTCCCCGGGGTGGAAAAGAGGAGGCTGGGCGAAGCTATGTCTACTGAAAGTTTAATCGTTGAAGGAAAAAATAGGAAAAGCGGTAAGCGGGGTGAAACGGCGCGGGAAGTGATCAAGCTGCTGGTTGAAAAACCAAGGTTGAGTTTTCGGGAGCTGGCCGAGGATATCGGTTGTAGTTATGAAAACATTTATTTTACTTTTGAAAAATTGAAGCAAAAGCCGGAAACAGCAGCGCTCTACGGCTATAACACAGAAGACATCTGTTTCATTATGTCGCTTAGAAGTAGAAAATCTGTAGTGAAAATAGGATCGACCTGGCGCGGCAAAGCCAATTGGCCGGCCAGCCAGGTCGCGACAAAACAAAGTTTGAGGACTAGCGAGTTGGTTAAAGCCTGTGGGCAGCATTACGCTTACCGCAACGGCAAATACAGACTAATCGACAAAGATATAAACACAATACCCAAGTCCATATCCATTGCTACGTATTTTTGATATAATTATGCAACAAAGGGGTTGACGCCTTTGGCTGAATACGACCTGATCATAAAAGCCCTGGCTGAACGGTACATAGACCAGATTGCCGCCTTCATCAGAGGCGCTGACGTGGCCATAGAGCAAATAGTGGACAAAGACAAAGAGGCTGTAGCCGTTCAGCGTACTTCCGACGTTCTGGTCAAGGTACGTGAGGATACTTACGAATACCTGATGCTGGTTGAATTCCAGGCCAGGCCGGACAGAAAGATGGCCGGGCGGCTTCTGGAATACACGGCCATACATCACCGCCGGCATGAAAAGCCGATTTACCCGGTAGTAATCAACCTGACGGGTGGCCA
>JAHDOA010000001.1 GCA_018435055.1 Pelotomaculum sp.
GCGGCAGGCGCCCTGATTAACATAGAAGTCCAGATAGCCAACCAGTACAACATCGACAAACGGACCCTGTATTATTGGGCCGGGCTCTACTACGGGCAACTCTCCAGCGGAGAAAACTTCAGGCGCCTCAGAAAAACCATCGCCATCAATATCCTGGGGTTCGGCTGGTTTGCCGGCAAAAATAAATACCACCATATATTCCAGTTAAAAGAAAAGGACACCGGAGAACTGCTCAACGACGACATGGAAATTCATTTTCTGGAACTGCCGAAAATAATGGAGCTTGACCGCAGGCCCAGCGACGCCTTGGAAGAATGGATGCTGTACCTGAACAACCTGGAAGGGAAAGAAATGGAGGAAATCGCCATGAGCAACCCAGGTATTAAAAAAGCGTTGACCATTGAGCAAATCTTTCAAAAAAATAAGAGAGAACGCAGGGTGTATGAATTAAGAGAGAAGGCGTACAGAGACGAACTCTCCGCATTGGCCGGGGCCAGGGCGGAAGGAGAGGCCGCGGGAGAAGCCAGAGGAGTAAAAATGGCACAAGAGGCCATTTGCAAGTACCTGGAGGCCAGGTTCGGGGACAAATCGCAGCCCTTGCAAGAGAAAGTCAAGCAGCACAACGAAATAGAAAAACTGGACAAAATTATTAATAAGATATACACTATCCGTTCGATTGAAGAGGCCGGCGCTGTCATTAACGGTACCGGTAAAAATTAAGAAATATAGCTTTAAAGCCAAAAGCCGGGCATAAGCCCGGTTTTATGATGGTATAAGCGTAAGTCAAATCGTATTGGAAAATTCCTAAAAGACACAGGCGCCGCCATCGCAACCGCCACCATCACCCCAACCCATATTATTGGGCAACCTCAAAGCAGACAGTATAGAGCTGCCCAATACAAACATGACACCCCATTCAGGCAACACATAGGTAAACAAGCCCTACAAAGTAAGGGCAAAGTTTTCATCGACATTTGACGAAGCAGGCTGGGTCAAATTAAGGTTTTACGCCTGGAGAAAAGCCAGTTGGATGGAAGAATTAACATCGGGTTATGTGTATATGCAGCCGAACACAACTATTGAGAGAGTTTGGGATTTCACAGGCGGGACCGAAGAAGTCACCCTGTATGCATCAATTAACTGCAAATACGGCGACTCCTGGGCAGGCGAACCCTTTACCAGGGGTTTCCGATGAAGAATAGATAACTTGAAAAAAAAGCCACCAGTACATATCAGGCAGAATTATTGGTCAATTTGTGGAAATATTGCCACCGGGACGTTTATTTCTGGTAAAATAGTGATATTGTATTATAAAGATTCCTGTTTAACTATAATGAAAGGGAGCGGGGGAATGGCTGCAAACGGTTACAACACGCCTGCCAATTTTATTCAAAACATCATCAACGAAGATTTTGACACAAACAAATACGGTGGCCGGGTGCATACCCGGTTCCCGCCCGAGCCCAACGGCTACCTGCATATCGGGCACGCCAAATCGATCTGCCTGAATTTCGGCATCGCCGCCAAAAACGGCGGGCTGTGTAACTTGCGCTTTGATGATACTAACCCGGTCAAGGAAGAGGTCGAATACGTGGATTCGATCAAAAAGGATGTAAAATGGCTCGGCTTTGACTGGGGCGACAGGATGTTTTATGCCTCGGACTATTTTGATCAGCTGCACGAATACGCCGTCCGCCTGATCAAGAAAGGAAAGGCATATGTCTGTGATCTGAGCGCGGAAGAGATCAGGGAATACCGCGGCACCCTGACCAGTCCCGGGCGGGAAAGCCCGTACCGGGGACGTTCTGTGGAGGAAAACCTGGATCTTTTCCGCCGCATGGGGGAGGGTGAATTTGCGGAAGGGACCCGCGTCCTGCGGGCCAAGATTGATATGGCCTCGCCCAACCTGAATATGCGGGACCCGGTTATTTACCGCATAATGAAGGCGTCACACCACCGGACGGGCGCCAGATGGCGCGTCTACCCAATGTACGACTACGCGCACCCAATATCCGATTCTATTGAAGGAATAACCCATTCTATCTGCACCCTGGAATTTGAGGATCACCGGCCGCTTTATGACTGGACGCTGGAAACGCTGGGCATATTTCACCCGCAGCAGATCGAGTTTGCCCGGTTGAACCTTACCTACACCGTGATGAGCAAGCGCAAGCTCCGGCAGCTTGTGGAAGAAGGATACGTCAGCGGCTGGGACGACCCGCGCATGCCCACCATTTCCGG
The DNA here is from genome assembly GCA_018435055.1 of Pelotomaculum sp. Taxonomy (GTDB): domain Bacteria; phylum Bacillota; class Desulfotomaculia; order Desulfotomaculales; family Pelotomaculaceae; genus Syntrophopropionicum. The sequence continues at coordinate 2,242 of JAHDOA010000001.1, forward strand.
ACTGCGCCGGCGCGGCTACACCGCGGAGTCCATCCGGAATTTTTGTGAGAACATCGGGGTGGCCAAGGCTAACAGCGTCGTTGATATTGCGATGCTCGAACACAGCATCAGGCAGGATTTGAATTTCCGCGCGCCCCGCGTTATGGCTGTACTGAGGCCGCTCAAGCTGATAATAGACAATTACCCGGCAGATCTGGTCGAAGAGCTTCCCGCCGAAAACAATCCGGAGAATCCAGCTATGGGGACACGCAAGACGCCTTTTTCCAGGGAAATTTACATTGAACGCGACGATTTCCATGAAAACCCGCCAAAAAAATTTTTCCGGCTTGCTCCCGGCAGCGAGGTGAGGCTGAAGCACGCGTATATTATAAAATGCGAGCGGGTGGTAAAAGATGAGCAAACCGGCGGGATAATTGAGCTGCACTGCACATACGACCCGGCGACACGCAGCGGTTCAGGCAGCACGCGCAAGGTCAAGGGTACGCTGCACTGGGTTTCGGCGCGCCACGCCATCCCCGCAGAGGTGCGATTATACAGCAGCCTGTTTACCAGGGAAAACCCGGACGAAGAGGATGATTTCAAGGCTTGTATTAACCCCGATTCCTGCGAGGCGCTGACTTCCTGCCTGGTTGAGCCGGGACTCGCACAAGCGGCGGCGGGAAGCCGCTACCAGTTTTTACGGCACGGCTATTTTTGCGTGGACCCTGTTGATACAACAGCGCATGCCCTTGTGTTCAACCGCATCGTATCCTTAAGAGACACGTGGGCGAAAATCATGAAGGCCGAACAAATGCGGAAATAACGATAGAGGCAAGAAGACACCCACGTTACGAAACCGATGCTGCATTTGATACAATGACAGTGGAATGGGGGGGACAGTTCTCAGCTTAAGGGTATTCCTTTGGGGTGGAGATATGTCCCCGATCGGGATGGCTGGAGGAATGTCCCGGGGGTAAATATGAAGAGAAACTATTCTGCAGAACTTTGCTGCGGTCACTGTGAAAGGAAAGGACTGTCGAGGGTACTATCTGAATACAGCGAGAGGGATATCGAAACCCTGACCAGTCCCTGTGGCTATCTGGTAAAACAAAGCAAAAGACCCTGGGGGGTCGCTTATATTCTGTCGCGCTGCATGCATTGTGAAAACGTAACTCTGACCAGAATAGAATGGCACGACAATTGCAGCGCAGAGGGGTATTCCTATACTGTCCTATATCCTGCGGCTGATGCAAAAATAAAATGATTCACCAACGATATTGCTTGCTGTCGCGTTATTGCTGCGAAATCCTTTGCTGGTAACCAAATATTTCTTCGTATGTGGACATATTTCTAACTATTATTTTGCGGGTTTCCCTGCAGGTTAGTTCTGTAACATTTTCTATTTTCCAGCTTCCCCCGTTGGAAAACCCGGAGATGATGTAATGGTAATAAAATTTTATGCGGCCAATCAATTTAAAAAGACCCACATGCTACACCCCTGTAATATCCTAACATTAATCATATTATAAAACAATATATATTGTAGAAATATATCGTTTTTTACACCAGGTATTGTGGGGGGCAGCAGGCGCGGAGAATTGCGACGCCAGATAAAATCCAGTGACATAAAGGTGAACGTGTGAACCGGTATTATTTTCAAAGCTAAAATTTTTGTTTTTTAGGGGAAATTTTGCGTTTTCATCCGGTTGCGCGCCTACCGCTAATCATTTATAATGACTAGGGAAGTGAGGTGGTAAACTTTGGGCAAACATATAAAAACAATTAACAGCGCCGCCCAGGCGTTGACAGTCAAGGACCACGGTTGCGGGGAATGCCAGTCTTCCTGCCAGTCAGCCTGCAAAACCTCCTGCACTGTGGGCAATCAGGTGTGTATAAAACAAAATAAATAAAGTAACGCCTTGTCCTTTTCCGGGACGAGGTGTTTTTTTGTCGGAAAAACCTGGCATGTGAGGCAAAAAATCACCGCTATGCTGGATTAAATCAGTTTTGCGCCCGTTTTCTACGCCAAAAGCTTGTTTACCGGCTATTTTTTACCGTGTTATAATATATCCACGTTTCTCTACATACATATGCTTGGCCAACCTGAAATTGTAAATAATAATCGCCTGATAATAATATAATGAAAGGAGCTGAAGCGTTTGCCGCTTAAGCAAATAGGCCTGCGGCGCCTTCCGGGGCGGGTAAATTGGGGTTTTCTGTTTGCATATTTGCTCATTGCCCAAAAATGGTTTATGAAACAAACCATACCGCGCCGGATTGTGATTGGAGTTGTGCTATATCTGACAGTTACGCTGTCGTTGTATGCCCTTTTCGCTGGAAACGCGTGCGCGGTCAAAGTGAATGGAGAAGTGATAGCCATTGCCGCTGATGAAACCACGGCTAAAAAAGCCCTGGCTGAACTGGTGGACTATAAGACACGCGAGGCCGGCAGTACGGTAAGCTATGTAGAAGAGATTTCATACAAGGGTATCAGGGTCAAGAATGAAACTGAAGATATTTTGGGTTTTGAGGAGCTCAAGGCACAGATGAGCGGGGCCCTGACATTTAGAATGCAGGGCGCGGCCATCCTGGTTAACGGGGAAGAAAAAGTCTTTCTGAGGAGCAGACAGGAAGCGGAGACGCTGCTGGGCTGGCTGAAGTCGGTTTATCCCATTGAACCTGCCGATCAATTAGCATTCAAAGAAAACGTTGAAATAGCCGACACTCACACAGACATTGATAGAGCCATGGATATTGAAGATGCTAAAAAAATGGTTTTACTGGGGACAAACAAGATTGTTCAGTACATGGTTAAAGATGGCGATAACCTCTGGGATATCTCACGCGCCGTAAATATCGACCTGGATCAGATTATATTTACCAATCCAGGTATGGACCCGGAGAATTTAAGCATCGATCAGGTGTTGTACCTGAGCCGGGAAACGCCGTTAATCACAGTCGTAGCGACCAGGGAAGTTACTGTGGACGAGAAAATTGCCTATCCGGTCAATGTTAAATATGACGACGGGCTGTTGCTTGGGGAGAAGCTTATTATCAGCGAAGGTGTACCTGGCGAAAGGACGGTAACATACAGGATTACACGTGAAAATGGCCTGGAAACCGGCAGGGAGGTCCTTAGCCAGATTGTAAAAAGTGAACCCAGGACCGAGGAGGTGGTCAAGGGCGCAATCACCATGGTAGCCTCCAGGGGCAGCACAGTAAGACTGGCCTGGCCCTGCAGCGGCGCTGTGGAGTCCTCCTTTGGCACGCGCTGGGGAAGGATGCACGAAGGTATAGATCTGGCCGCCGACTATGGCGCCAGTGTGGTGGCTGTTGCCGGTGGAACCGTCATCGATGCGGGTTGGAACGGGGGATACGGTATGCAAATCGAAATATCCCACGGCGGCGGCCTGGTGACCAGGTACGCGCACCTTTCCAAAATATATGTGGGTGTGGGGGATTCAGTCGACCGGGGAGAGACCATCGGCTTGGTTGGCTCAACAGGAAACTCTACCGGCCCGCACCTGCACCTGGAAACCATTGTAGGAGGCGTGCCGCGTGATCCGCTGGAATACCTGCCCTGATTTAAATATTTTATATTGCCCGGGACCCGTGAGCCCGGGCAAACTTTTTGCCTTTTAACGGGGATTGCCAACCATTCCGGCAGTGCTATAATTAGTGTGAGGTGGTGAGAATATGTTTTTTGGCAGATCAAAAAGCAAGTTTAGGAAAACTATCTTCTTGATAATAACTGTCCTAATTGCCATCGGCCTGGTAATCCCGCTGACAGCCCTTTTTCAGAAGCAGCCTTCCGGCGGAAGGGCGCAGGACCCCGGGACAACCCAGCAGACCCCGCGGGAGAGACTTGCCGGGCTGGAAGCCGAGGCGATAAAGGAGCCCGGAAACACAGCGGTTTTGATGGAATTGGCAGACGCTTATATTTATACGGGTAAACCGGACCGGGCCGTAGAAACCTATGAACAGGTGCTGGCGGTTGATCCTGGCTATTCCGAGGCCCGCTATATGATCGCCTATATTTATTACAACAAGAATGAGAATGATCAGGCGATAGCTAAGCTACAGGAATTAATTGAAAAAGATCCGGATTATGCGGATGCGCACCTTCTCTATGGTTATGTTCTGGGACATGACAAAAAAGACTATGCTGGAGGAATACAAGAACTGGAAAAATTTATCGCCCTGGCTAAAGGAGGGCCGGAAACAGAAAAAGTAAAATTAATAATTGAAGAATGGAAAGCGGAACAGGCCAAAGAATAGATTGCCCTTAAACCACGGGGAATTTGCCGGGACTGCCCCGCAACCGTTAGTTTCAAATTTTACCGCTGGTAAGGGTCCGGCGCCGGCCTTATAATTATACTGGTCAACTAATAAGATTAGATCAGTGGAGAGGCCGGCTATGAAACCTGTGACAACGCAAAACATAATATCAGGCAATGCAGGCGCCGCCAGCCGTGGAGGCGCTTTACTAAAGGCCGCAAAAATTTTAACGGCCGCTTTTGTTTTGCTCAGCGCTTTCATCTGGAAGATTCCTGCGGCGGCCAGGACCTGCAGCTACTGGACTGTCAGGGAAATCCTCAAGGTCTATACCGTTGCCGGCGCCTGTGGCATGGAAAAATTGACATCGGAGCATTTTTATGTTAAATTCAGGCCCGCAGATCGTAACGATGCGGCGCTGGTTTTGGAAACGGCGGAGTATTTTTACCGCCCGGTGACGGAGGATTTCGGCTATGCGCCGCGCGTCCGGGTGCCGATCATTTTACACTCTTCCAGGGCGGAACTGAACAGGAGCTTTGGCTGGGAAGCCAAGGAAAACGCCATAGGGGTTTACTATGCCGGGGTCATAAGAGCGCTGGCGCCGCAATCCTGGATTTATGAAGACAGTCCGGACGGCGTCAAAGAGACTTTTGTAACTGCGGGTCCGATGGCCCATGAATTTACCCACCTGATGATCGACTACCTGACCGGCGGTAATTATCCCCGCTGGTTTACCGAGGGAATGGCGCAGTACGAGGAATACAAACTAACCGGGTTTACATTTAATGATCCGGCTGGCGCCGTTAACCATGGTTTTTACTCCATGAAAGATATTGCGGAAAATTTTGACGACCTCCCCAACCAGTCTCTAGCATATCAGGAGGCGTTTGGCGCCGTAAGATATATCGCCGGCGAGTATGGTGAAGAAACCTTGCATGACTTAATAAGGTCATTGGGCGCGGGGATGGAATTTGAAAATGCTATGCAAAAACATTTAAACCTGGATTACGCCGGTTTGGAAAAATGCCGGCGGGCATGGGCGTCAAGTAAATAGCGGCGCGCTGGGCAAGGCCGCCACGCGCATTTGTGCGGACCTGTTCGAGCAAGCGGCAGGAATAAATGTTTAAGGGACGAATAATCTAAAACGGAACATTTATATAGGGATTATAGCCAGGAGGAATTTATGGGCAAAATTCTAATCAAGGGAGGGATCCCCCTCCGCGGCAGGGTAAAAATTTCCGGCGCTAAAAATGCGTCTCTGGCGCTTTTATGTGCGGCCATAATGGCCAGAAATGAAATTGTACTGGAAAATGTTCCTGATATCAGCGATGTACGCGTAATGATAGAAATAATAAACAGCCTTGGGGCCCGCGTCTCCTGGGAAGGCCCGGGGGTTCTGCGGATTGTTCCGCCCAAAGAGTTGTCCGCGGGGGCGCCTTTTCATCTGGTTAAAAAATTACGGGCTTCCAACCTCCTGCTGGGGCCTATGCTGGCCAGGTTCGGACAGGCCACGGTAGCGCTGCCCGGCGGCTGCAATATCGGGGTCAGGCCGATGGACCTGCATTTTAAGGGTCTGACCGGGCTGGGGGCTAACCTTTCACTGGAACACGGGTGTGTATGCGGCAGTACGGGGGATCGCCTCAAAGGGGCCAGGGTTTATTTGGATTTTCCAAGTGTTGGGGCGACTGAAAATATTATGATGGCCGCCTGCCTGGCCAGGGGCCAGACACTAATAGAAAACGCCGCCAAGGAGCCGGAAATCGTCGACCTGGCTAATTTTCTAAACGCCATGGGGGCCAGGGTGCGGGGCGCCGGCACGGATGTGATAAAAATTTCCGGTGTCAGTTTTCTTGCAGGGGGGATTCGTTTTCCTGTCATACCGGACCGGATTGAAGCGGGTACCTTTATGGTTGCGGCTGCGGCTACCGGGGGCGACATTACCATAGAAAACATGATCCCTGCCCACGTTCAGCCGCTAAGCGCAAAACTGCGCGAGGCCAATGCTGAAATCATTGAGGGCGGGGATACCCTGCGGGTATTTGTGAACAGGCCGCTGAAGTCCATTGACATAAAGACTATGCCTTATCCCGGGTTTCCCACCGATATGCAGTCTCAGCTGATGGCGATGCTTTCGGTTATACCCGGGACAAGCGTACTGGTGGAAAACATATTTGAGAACCGTTTTATGGTGGCCGATGAGCTGAAGAGAATGGGCGCCAGAATTAAAGTTGAAGGACGAATGGCGGTTATCGAGGGGGTGGATTCCCTGGAAGGCGCCCATGTTAAGGCCACCGATCTGCGGGCCGGCGCGGCGCTGATAGTGGCCGGGCTGATCGCCTCAGGTGAAACCGAGATATGCAACATTGCTTATATTGACAGGGGATACCACAACCTGGGTGAAAAACTCAAGTCACTGGGAGCGATAATTAGCAGAAAATGAGGATGCTGCATGTACCGTATTTCCATCCTGGCGGTGGGGCGGCTTAAGGAAAAGTACCTGGCTGAGGGCTCCGCCGAATACCTGAAGCGGCTGACGCCTTATGCCCGGGTTGAGGTCCATGAGGTACGCGATGAAGGTTTTTCCGACAACCCTTCCCCGGCAGAATGCGTGCAGGTAAAAGAAACAGAAGGCGGGCGCCTGCTCAAACACCTGCGCCGGGATACCTGCCTGATCGCCCTTGACCGGCGGGGCAGGATGTATAACTCCGAGGAAATGGCCGGGGTTTTAGAAAAACTTGCCCTGGAAGGGAAGGGGGACATCACGTTTGTTATCGGTGGGTCCCTGGGCTTGTCCAAAGCTGTGCTGGACAGGGCGAACATGTTGCTTTCATTTTCAAACTTTACTTTTCCCCACCAGTTAATGCGCATTGTTTTGCTGGAACAAATATTCCGCTGGTTTAAAATTGCCCGGGGTGAGCAGTACCACAGGTAATAATAATTTTTTTTATAGCATTGCTTTTTGCCATATGCCGTGGTACTATAGTATTAAGCACCATCCTTACAGAGACAGTGGTTTAGTTGCTTGTTGAGTCTGAATAAATTTCGGGTATAAGACAAGGTTGACCAGTCCATGGATAGTGTTTTTTGTTTCGGATTGTGTTTTCAAGAAAGCTGATGGGAAAAATTAGGTTGAGGACGTTTGGAGGAATTTCGGTAATCCATCTCGTAGTTTCAGTTGGTAAGTGCGGTATTGCCCTGGAATCAGAAGTTCTGTAGGGATGGTAGCTTTTAGGGAGAAGGTGCGGACCTTCTCCCTTTATTTGGGCATCAGTAATATATTAAATATATTAATAAAAATATTTTATTAAGGGATGACTGATCAATACAATATTTAATTATTCAGAACAAATGCGTTGACTATACTAAGACAAACATGGTATCTTGTTACTTAAGATTTTTCCAGGAAGGCAGTCCCCTTTATTCATTTGGAGCTATTGCTGACCATAGAGGAGGTTTTCGCATTGCCGCACATTGTAATTAACGGCCGGGAGATAGAGCTTGACGAGGAAGGATTTATAATAAATCCGGAAGATTGGAGCGAAGATTTGGCCGGCGCTCTGGCTGCAGCCGAAGGCATAGTAGAGCTTAATGAAGATCACTGGAAAATAATTTATTACCTGCGTGATTATTACCGGCAGTATCAAATCGCGCCCATGATCCGCAGGCTGTGTAAGGATACGGGCTGCAGTTTGAAATATATATATGATTTATTTCCGCCGGGTCCGGCCAAAGGCGCATGTAAACTGGCCGGTCTGCCCAAGCCGGCCGGATGCGTGTGATTAAAAAACAACTTATATGCAAAAAATAAACCCCGGGTGGATAATCCGGGGTTTATTTTTTATTGCTACATAAAAACAGGCGCTTATTGAAAAAATATAAAAAAATCCCGGGAGGTGAGGATTCATTAATAAAAAGAAACCATTTACAAAGAAAATATTGGTTTTCGCTGTACCCTGCCTGCTGGCCTTGTTTGCGGCTATGATTTTAATGCGCGGATTGGCGGCCGCCCAGGGAACGGTTCTTTACTGGGGCAGCAGCGGTAATGAGGTGTCTAGTGTGCAGCAGCGGCTCAGCCAGTGGGGTTATTACAAAGGTCCTGTAGACGGTGTGTACGGTTATGAGACTTTCCGGGCGGTCCAGAACTTCCAGCGTAATAACGGACTGCCACAGGACGGGGTGGTGGGAAGAGCGACCAGGGAGGCCCTGGGGCTCAGCTCGCCTGACAATGCTCCCGCTGTTTCCAGGGGAGCGGTGACAGACAGGGGCGATACCACATTGCTGGCCAGGGTAATAGAGGGAGAAGCGGCGGATGAGTCTCTCCAGGGTAAAATAGCAGTAGGAGCGGTAATTTTGAACCGGACCAAGAGCGCTGCTTTCCCCCGCACAATCAGCGGCGTTATATTTCAGGACCACGCTTTTGAATCAATATCAAACGGGCAGGCGTACCGGCCTCTGACCCAGCAAAGCATTCAGGCCGCCCAAATGGCCCTGAGCGGGTATGATCCCACCGGCGGCGCGCTCTTTTTCTGGAACCCGTATAAGCCGGTAAGCTCCTGGATCTGGTCAAGAAATATTGTGACGCAAATCGGCAACCATGTTTTTGCGCGGTAAAGGAGGGGTTTATCTTGAGAAGGTGGATCATACCGGTGGTGATCGGCCTGCTGGCACTGGCCGCCGCCGGTTCGTGGGGTTATAACCAGCGCCTGGCCAACCGCAACCTGGAAAACTTTTTAAACAATAAGTATCAGAGGGCTTTTTTTGATATGACTGCCCAGGTCCAGAACATTGAGGTGCTTCTGTCCAAGAGCATGGTAGCCGCCGATCCCCGCCTGGACAGCACACTGTTGATGGATATCCGGCAGCAGGCCGCCTTTGCCCAGTCCAACCTCGGGCAGCTGCCGTTAAACGACGCGCTGTCCGGCCGCACCGCCAAATTCCTTACCCAGGTGGGTGATTACGCGGACAGCCTGTCAAAGCAGGTCGGCAAGGGCGGTTCAATTGACGCCAAACACTGGGAAGCGCTAAACAGCCTCTACCAGCAGTCAATGGAATTAAACCAGGAGCTGCAGGGGATGCAGTATAAGGTTGCTCAAAATAATTTTTACTTCGGAGAGCTGGTCCGGCAGGTTAGAAAAAACCTGCAGAACAACCCGGATAACCTGGCTCAGAGCGATTTTCAGGTTCTTGATCAAAGGATGCAGCGCTACCCTGCTTTGATTTATGACGGCCCCTTCTCGGAACACCTGGAGCGCACAGAGCCGAGGGATTTGAGCGGCCTGGCGGAGGTCGGCCCGGGTGAAGCGCAGCACAAGGCGCTGTCTTTTATTGATGGGAAGCAGGGTGTTGATTACCAGGCCGCTGTAACCGGCTCCGCGGAAGGACGCATTCCCGCTTACCGCGTTGAGGTATCTCCGGCCGGAGGCAGTGACAGTGAAAAGTATGTTATGGATATATCGAAGAAAGGCGGCAAGCTGGTCTGGATGATTAATTCGCGTCCTGTGGGAAACCAGTCTATCGATATAAATGCAGCCCGGCAGAAAGCGCTGGACTTCCTAAAGAACAGTGGTTTCGGCGATATGAAAGCAACTTATTTCCAGCGGCACGAAAATTCGGCAACATTTAATTTCGCGGCGCTGCAGAATGGCGTCGTATTATATCCCGATTTAATTAAGGTGACGGTAGCCCTGGATAACGGGGAAATTACAGGGGCGGAAACATCCGGCTACCTGATGTCGCACCGGCGGCGTGATCTGCCGGCGGCCGGCATCTCCCGTGAGCAGGCTATGGCGGAGTTAAATCAGCGCCTTCAGGCCCGGGGTGGTAATCTTGTACTGATACCGCTGGGTTCGGAGGAAGAAAAACTTGCCTATGAATTCCAGGGCCGGCTGGGTGAGGATAACTACCTGATATATGTTAACGCCCTTGACGGCAGGGAGGAAAATGTGCTGAAGTTGATCGAGTCGCCCGACGGCACGCTGACCATGTAATCCGCATTTTTATAAAATGCGGCAGGAGATATAAAGGATTCCTGCCCAGGCAAAATTTGGCCGTTGACGCAAATAATACCCCATGCTATAATGGCTTCAATTTACTGGCAAAGCCATGATGGGGAAGAATGCCGCTGTTAATCGAAAGCGAACCGGGGAATGGTGCGAGCCCGGTAGAGAAGAGCGTCAGAGCCGCCCCGGAGCTGCGGGCAGAAATCTAATTTATGTATGGTTAGAGAGTAAGATGCCGCCGGCTAACCCCGTTACAGGTTTAAGAGGGCTTTAAAGCAGGTCATTTGCTTTTTAGCCAATGAGGGTGGTACCGCGAGAACAACTCCCGTCCCTTTTTAGGGCGCGGAGTTTTTTATTGTTGCTGAAAGGGGGAATTACTGTGTCAGGGAACAGGTGCAAAAGGAAGGAAATCCTCGAAATTATCGAAAACGACGCGAGGCTGAATGCGGAACAGATAGCGGCCATGCTTGATATGGCAGAAGACGAGGTAGTGCGTATTATTAAAGAGATGGAAGAAGAAAAGATCATCGCGGGGTATTTTACGGTGATCAACTGGGATAAAGTAGGCGAGGAAAAGGGTTCCGCCATTATTGAGGTAAAGATTACACCGCAGCGGGACCTGGGGTTTGACGCGGTGGCTATGCGTATCTGCCGCTTTCCCGAAGTAAAAACCGTCCGCCTGATGTCCGGCGCGTATGACCTGGTGGTTTATATAGAGGGGCAGACCATGCGTGAAGTGGCCGCTTTCGTAACCCAAAAACTGGCCCCGCTGGAGCATGTGCTGAGCACCGCGACGCACTTTGTCCTGAAAACCTATAAACTGCAGGGGACCCTCGTGGAAGAAGACGGTGAGGAAGACAGGAGGCTGATGATTACCCCATGACAAACACCACAGACTGGAAAGCTAAGATAAACCCCCTGGTGCTGGGAATTCAGCCTTCCGGGATCAGGCGTTTTTTTGACCTGGTCGCGGAAATGAAGGGCGTTATCTCTCTGGGCGTCGGCGAGCCGGACTTTGTGACACCCTGGCATATCAGAGAGGCCTGTATGTACTCACTGGAAAAAGGCTACACCATGTATACCTCTAACCACGGACTCCTGGAGCTGAGGGAGGCGATCGCCCGGAACATAGCGGCGGCTTGCGGGGTCGCCTATAACCCGCGACATGAAATATTGATCACGGTGGGAGTTAGTGAAGGCCTTGATCTGGCTGTCCGGACCATCCTGTGTCCGGGAGACGAGGTCTTGATCCCGGAACCGTCCTATGTTTCTTATGCTCCTGTTACTATCATGGCCGGGGCAAAGCCGGTATTTCTTAAGACATCGGCGGAAAACGGCTTCCGGATCAACGCGGCGATGGTGGAAAAAGCAATCACGCCAAAAACCAAGGCGCTGATCCTCTGCAACCCGAACAACCCCACAGGCGCAACATTAGACCGGAAGCATTTGCTGGAAATAGCCGAGGTTGTAAGGGCGCACGATCTTATTTTTATTTCTGATGAAATATACGGGCGCCTGACCTATGTGGGCGAGCATACCTGTGTGCCTTCCCTGCCCGGCATGCGCGACCGGACCATCCTGCTTGACGGTTTTTCCAAAGCCTACGCCATGACCGGCTGGCGTGTCGGTTACGCCGCCGGCGCCCAGGATTTTATCGCGGCCATGACCAAGATCCACCAGTATACCATGCTCTGCGCGCCGGTGACCGCCCAGGCCGCGGCGCTGGAAGCTTTGCGGAACGGGGAAAGCGGGATGAAAAAGATGGTGGACCAGTACAACCGCCGCCGGCGCCTGGTGATTAAGGCCTTCCATGAGATGGGCCTGCCCTGCGGCGAGCCGCGCGGAGCGTTTTACGCCTTTCCGGATATCAGGTCAACGGGGCTGTCTTCCGAAGATTTTGCCCAACAGCTGCTGCAGGAAGAGAAGGTGGCGGTTGTTCCGGGCAACGCTTTCGGCGAACAGGGCGAGGGTTTCGTCCGCTGCTCCTATTCGGCCTCGATCAATGACCTTACCGAAGCGTTTAAACGCATGAACAGCTTTGTCAGGCGCAGGGCGCGCAAGGGGCAGGTCCTGACATTCTCTCCAGGGAAAAGCGGGATAAAAAAAGAGGATATTTGTCAAACCATGTAGTATTAGATAAAGTCGTATGTTCCGTTTAGGAACAATAAAACGTGGTACTGAAGGACGGGCAATGATCTTATCAATTATCCTCACACTACTGCCAATAATATTTATTGTAGTACTGATGACCTGGAAAAAAGCAGCGGCGGATGTCAGCGGAACAGCGGGATGGATACTGGCGGTGCTCATCGCCCTGTTATTCTTTAATACCTCACTTGAGGTTGGGATGCGAGCCAGCCTCGCGGGAATAATCGCTTCCTTTCCGGTTTCCCTGATGGTATTAACCTCTATCCTGCAGATTACCTTTATGGAGGCCACCGGCGCCATAAAAAGAATAGTGGTATTTGTGAAAACCCTGGCGCCCGCAGATAAAGCGGTACAGATTATGCTGATTAACGTGGGCGCCGGGACCCTGCTGGTTTCTATCGGCGCGACTCCAACTTCTATATTGCCGCCGATCATGCTGGCTTTGGGTTATTCCACGTTTGTGGCGATAGCCCTGCCGGCGCTGGGTTTTGACGCCCTGTGCACATTTGCCCTGCTGGGGGCGCCGCTGGTAGCCTTTGCCGATTTAACCGGCGCCTCCTTAATTGAGTCGGCCCAGGTTTTTGCCCGCTTTCTGCCGATTTTGTCTACCCTGGTTTGTTTCGGCATGCTCTGGATCGTGGGGCGGTTCAAGCTCATGAAAGAGGGTTTTGTCCCCTGTCTTATAGCAGGCGTTACCAACGGCGGTATGGCCGTTGTTATGGCATATATGCCGTTTTTAAAAAACGGCGTTGTTTTAACCGGGGTGGCGGCGGGCTTTATGACCATACTGGCCATGCTGCTGTATTTGAAGCTGTTGGGCAGGCCGATAATCGACAGGAGCATTTTGTCAGCTGAGGATCTGGCAGTCGAAAAAAATATGCGCCTGGTTACAGCCCTGTCTCCCTGGTTGATCCTGATCGCCGTGCTGTTTTTCATAAATTATTTCCCGCCATTAAAAGAATTGCTCTTTACCAGCCTGGCTATGCCGGTTGCCATAATTCCGGGGCAAAAGATATTGACCAGAATGACATGGAACGCCTATACCTGGGTATTGATCAGCACCATTTTAGCCGCAATTTGGCTGCGGCCCACCGCTGCGCAGGTCGGCAGCATACTGGGCAAATGGCTGAAACGCGCCCCCAGACCGACATTTTCAGCCGCCATTTTTTTTGCGATTGCTTTTGTTATGAACAATTCCGGCATGCAGGCGGGTGTTTGGCAGCCTGTGGGTGACGAAACCAATATGATCTGGGTCCTTTCGCATGCCTCGACCCTGGCTTTTGGCGGCGCCTACCCCTTTATCAGCGGCTACCTGGGGCTCTTCGGCGGTTTCGTCAGCGGCAGCGAGGCTTCAACCATCGCCATGTTTGCCAAGTACCATATCATTACCTCGAAAATCTTGCATGTCAACGCGCTGATGGTAACAGCGGCAACCGCCATCGGCGGCGGGCTGGCCAGCGTGATTTCCCCGGCCAAACTACAAAACGCTGCCGCTACTATTGACGCCCTCGGCGTCGAGAGCGAAGTAATTAAGACAGCGATTGTTTTGTCCATGGTAATTACCTTTTTCGCCGGAGTTCTGGCAATGTTGTTTGCACTGGTTATGTGAAATAAAAAACAAATCACTATGGCCCCTTGTCCGACCCGGCTGTTTTTGTTAAACTGTTTAAGACAATAACTTTTTGACTTGTACCGGTTCGGAAAGCCGTTGGGCTTGCTGTACCGGGTTTTTATTAGTAAATATAGGCTGCAAAAAAAAATAATCTCACAGGATTAACAGGATTTCACAGGATTAACAGGAATTTTAATTAAAACATTATTTAGGTTTGTTAAACCATCCGAAGCCAGCAGCTTTGTGGTTTTTTGTTAGTTAACAACATTGTGAAACAATGTTTTGTTAGGAAATCCATGTTTGTCGAAAATTGTGAACAAGTGACCTGCAGGCTTTTCAAAAGCGGCGCAGGCGAATTTATTTTTTCAGAGGTGATGGATTTGAAAGAGCTTCTTTCCGGCAATGAGGCCATTGCCAGGGGCGCTTATGAAGCCGGCGTGACTGTGGCCGCCGCTTATCCCGGCACGCCCAGCACGGAGATTTTGGAGAATTTTTCCCGCTATCCCGGTGTCTACGCCGAATGGGCGCCCAATGAAAAAGTGGCCCTGGAGGTCGGCATAGGGGCCTCTTTAGCCGGGGCGCGGACGCTTGTCGCGATGAAACATGTGGGGGTCAACGTGGCTGCCGATCCCCTGCTGACCTTTGCCTATACAGGTGTTAACGGGGGTTTTGTCCTGGTGTCGGCGGATGATCCCGGCATGCACAGCTCGCAGAATGAACAGGACAACCGCCACTACGCGCGTTTTGCCAAAATTCCTCTCCTGGAGCCGGGCGACAGCCAGGAAGCAAAAGAAATGGTGGGGCTGGCCCTGGATATCAGCGAGCAGTTCGATACCCCGGTAATGCTCAGGACCACCACCAGGGTAGCCCATTCCCAGGGTCTGGTGGAGATTGGCGGGCGGTCGCCCCGGGAGTTGCGCCCCTATAAGAAAGACCCGCAGAAATACCTGATGGTGCCGGCTTTCGCCCGGCTGCGCAGGAACGCCCTGGAAAAACGCCTGGCCCTGCTCAAAGAATATGCGGAAAAAAGTCCGTTAAACTTTATCGAATGGCGTGACAAATCAATTGGTGTCATAACCAGCGGGATCAGCTACCAGTATGTCCGGGAGGCGCTGCCGGAGGCTTCCGTGCTCAAGCTCGGCATGACCAACCCGCTGCCGGAAGCTGTAATCCGCCGTTTTGCCGCCGGGGTAAAAAGGCTGATTGTGGTAGAGGAACTAGAGCCTTTTATACAGGATCAGGTAAGCGCTATGGGGATTGCGGCAACGGGCAAGGGGTTCATACCAAATAGCGGTGAACTTGACACGGGAATTCTCGCCAGAAAATTTAGCGAGGCGGGGATCTTGAAGCCGCCTGTTAAAACAGCGGCGGAAGGTAGCGCCCGCCCGGAGGCGCCGGCGGCCCCGGGGCGACCCCCGGTAATGTGCCCGGGCTGCCCCCACCGGGGACTCTTCTATGCTCTGAAAAAACTAAAACTAACTGTTACCGGGGACATCGGCTGCTATACCCTGAGCGGCCTGCCACCGCTGGAGGCGATGGACTGCTGTATCTGTATGGGCGCGAGCATCGGCGCCGCTCATGGGGTGAGCAAGGCCAACCCGGCCATGTCCGGCAGCACGGTAGCCGTAATCGGTGATTCAACCTTTCTGCATTCCGGCGTCACCGGGCTTTTAAACATGGTTTACAATAACGGCTCCGGCACTGTGATCATCCTGGATAACCGTACTACCGCCATGACCGGGCATCAACATCACCCCGGCACGGGCAGCACCCTGATGGGGACAGCGGCGCCGGCCGTGGATTTGGAGACGCTGGTGCAGGCGCTTGGCGTTAAAAGGGTGCGGGTGGTAAATCCCCTGGACCTGGCTAAAACCCAGGCGGTCCTCCGGGAGGAAACAACGGCAGGCGAGCCCTCGGTGGTAATCTCCCGCTGTCCGTGCGTGCTACTGACCAGGGCGGCAAAACCGGCTGTCCGGGTAGAAAAAGATAAATGCATCGGCTGTAAGGTCTGCATCCAGTTGGGCTGTCCCTCTATATCCATGCAGGATAGAAAAGCCCTGGTAGACCCGGTATCCTGTACCGGCTGCGGTTTGTGTGTCCAGGTATGCCAGGAGGGAGCCCTGGTGAAAGGGGGAGACGCCGATGCTTAAGCCAGTTGATATCTTGATGGTGGGCGTGGGAGGCCAGGGGACGATCCTGGCCAGCAAAATACTGGCCCGGGCGGCCCTGGAAACCGGCTACGACATAAAAGTTTCCGAAATACACGGCATGGCCCAGCGGGGCGGCAGTGTGGTTACCCAGGTACGCCTCGGGGAAAAGGTTTTTTCTCCTTTAATTCCCGCAGGCGGGGCCGATGTGGTACTGGCTTTTGAAAAACTGGAAGGACTGCGCTTGATGCCGTTCCTTAAACCCGACGGGGCGATGATCATTAATGAACAGGAAATCCCGCCTGTGCCGGTGCTGGTAGGAGCGGCGGAATACCCCGCGGACATTATTGAATATATCCGCTCAGCCGCGCGGCATGTCGTGGCTGTGGACGCCCTGGCCGTTGCCGAAAAATGCGGCAATGTCAAGGCCGCCAATGTAGTGCTGTTAGGGGTCATGGCCCGCCGCCTGCCCTTCGCGCGGGAGGTATGGGAGCGGGCGCTGGCCGGCTGCGTTCCCGCGAAGCTGCTGGAAGTGAACAAGGCCGCTTTCGCCGCAGGGTACGAGTACAAAGGGATATAAATTGTTGGACGTTGACATATTAGATGTGGGACATAATTTACGGGTATCTTGCTATCACTTGTAGGGCTGGTTTCATGCAATGATACAATGTTGAAGAAACAGGGGTGTTGAATGAATATAGTTGAAGAAATGAAGGCCGGACTGGAAAAAGCTTTGGCCAATTCCCTGCAGGCGTCCCGCGATAGCGGGCTGATCAGAATTGATCAGGCGCCGCAAATTACTGTGGAGGCGCCACGGGAAAAAGACCACGGCGATTTTGCCACCAACCTGGCGATGCTGCTGGCCAGGCCTGCCCGGATGGCGCCGCGCCGGGCGGCTGAGATCCTGGCGCAAAACTTTTCTGCCGGGACCTGGGTGGAACGGGTGGAAATCGCCGGCCCCGGTTTTATTAATTTTTACCTTAAACCGGGCTGGGTCTACCTGGCCTTGCCCCGGATTGTTTCGCAGGGGGAACGGTACGGCAGTGTAGACATCGGCAGGGGCAGTAAAGTCCAGGTAGAGTTTGTCAGCGCCAACCCAACCGGTCTCCTGCACATGGGGAACGCCCGCGGAGCGGCGCTGGGGGACAGTATTGCCGCCATTCTGAAATTTACCGGTTATGATGTCACGCGTGAATTTTACATCAACGACGCGGGAAACCAGATAGAAAATCTCGCTTTTTCTCTGGAAGCCCGTTACCTGCAGCTGGCCGGACAGGATATACCCGTGCCGGAAGATGGATACCACGGAGAAGATATTATTGCCACCTGTATCTCTTTTAGGGAAAAATATGGCGACAGTTACACAGCCGCAGCTGGGAAAGATCGCCGCGCGGCGCTGGCGGCCTTTGCCCTGGAAGAAAAGCTTAAATCTATAAAAAATGTTTTAAGTAATTTTGGTGTGGATTATGACGTATGGTTTTCTGAACAATCCCTGCACGACGCCGGGGCGGTGCAGGACACCCTGCGGTTTTTGCAAGAGAAGGGCTGCGTCTATGAACATGAGGGGGCCTTATGGTTTAAGGCGACAGATTTTGGCGCCGACAAGGACGAAGTTTTAATCCGCTCCAACGGTTTGCCGACATACCTGGCATCCGACATAGCCTATCACCGCAATAAATTGCAACGGGGCTTTGCCTGGATTATCGACATCTGGGGCGCCGACCACCACGGACACGTGCCCCGGATGAAAGCGGCGGTGAAAGCTCTGGGATATGATCCGGCGGCCCTGGAAGTGGTGATCATGCAGCTGGTCCGCCTCTATAAAGGAGGCGAGATAGTGCGCATGTCCAAGCGCTCCGGCCAGTTTGTAACGCTTGAGGACCTCATCGAGGAGGTCGGGCGGGACGCCGCCCGCTATTTCTTTGTCATGCGCGGCGCTGACAGCCACCTGGATTTTGATCTCGATCTGGCCAGGTCTGAATCCAACGAAAACCCCGTCTATTACATCCAGTACGCGCATGCCCGGATATGCAGCATCATGCGGCAGCTGGAGGAGCAGGGCGGACAGGCGCCGGACCCCGGCAGTGTTGATTACAGCCTGCTGGTTGAGGAGTACGAACTGGCCCTGGCCAGAAAGCTGGCCGATTTCCCCGGTGAGGTGGCCACCGCCGCCGCCGGGCTGGCCCCCCAGCGCATCGCCCGTTATCTGCACGAACTGGCGGGGCTGCTGCACAGCTTTTATAACAGCCACAGGGTAATCATACCGGAAAAGGATATTTCAGCAGCGCGCCTGGTACTGGTGGAAGCAACCAGGATAACCCTGAAAAACGGCCTGGCCCTGCTCGGCATCAACGCCCCGGAAAGAATGTAAAAAAAATCCTGTAAGTCCTAATAATCTTGTTAATCCTGTGAAATTTTCAAACTCCAACCGGAGGATTCAAAATGAGGGAAATCATCCTTACCACCATCACCGGATTTATTGTCGGGCTGATTTTTGCCAGGTTCAGGCTGCCTATTCCCGGTCCGCCAAGCCTGGCCGGGGTCATGGGTATTTTCGGCATACTGCTGGGTTATCTTGTAGCGGCAAAAATCGGTATCGGCAAGTAGAAGCTTACATGCGGCAGCTGTTTTTGTTTTCAACAAATATGTTCCCGGGCCGGCTGCTTTATCGCGGCTAACCCGGGGTTTAAATTTGCCCGTTCTATTGACTCTATGTTGGATTAAAAGATAGAATGGGAGAGATGGTTTTCATGCCATTTTCTTACCAGGATATAACAGGAGGCATACATATTCATGGCCAAATTCGTATTTGTTACCGGCGGGGTGGTTTCATCACTGGGAAAAGGGATTACCGCCGCTTCCCTTGGGCGTCTTTTGAAAAGTCGCGGAGTGACAGTGGCCATTCAGAAACTTGATCCTTACATCAATGTCGACCCGGGTACTATGAGCCCTTACCAGCACGGGGAAGTCTTTGTCACTGAGGACGGCGCGGAAACCGACCTTGACCTGGGACATTACGAGCGCTTTATTGATATTAATATCTCCAGCAGCTGCAACGTTACCACAGGCGGTATTTACAGCGCAGTAATCAACAAGGAACGCCGGGGCGATTACCTGGGAGGCACTGTGCAGGTGATTCCCCATATCACCAACGAGATCAAGGAACAGATCAGGCGTGTCGCCAGTGAGTCCAACGCTGATGTGGTCATTACAGAAATAGGCGGCACGGTGGGCGATATAGAATCCCTGCCTTTTCTCGAAGCCATCCGGCAGATGAAAGGCGACCTGGGCAAAGGAAACGTCGTTTATATTCATGTCACCCTGGTCCCGTACCTGCGCGCGGCCAACGAGCTAAAAACCAAGCCCACCCAGCATAGCGTTAAAGAACTGCGGGGGATTGGCATTCAGCCCGATATTATCGTTTGCCGTACTGAACTGCCGTTAACCAGGGATATGGAAGAGAAGCTGGCGTTATTCTGTGATATCGACAAAGAAGCGGTGATCCAGGCTGTGGATGCGCAGTCTATTTATGAATTACCGCTGGCGCTGGAGGAAGAAGGTTTGGCCGATATTGTCCTGGAAAAAATCGGTATGACCACTGCGCCCCCCGATTTGAACGACTGGCGGGAGATGGTGTTGAGGCTGAAAAACCTCAGTCATAATACGACTATCGGCCTGGTAGGCAAGTACATTTCTCTGCAGGACGCCTACCTCAGCGTGGCTGAGGCGCTGCGGCACGCGGGATTTTACCATAGCTCCGCCATTACCATAGAGTGGATTAACGCAGAGGAAATCACCCGGTCGAACGTCCATGAGCGGCTAAAAAATGTTGATGGTGTGCTTGTGCCCGGTGGTTTTGGTGACCGGGGCATTGAAGGTAAAATTAAAGCTATCCGCCACGCCCGGGAAAATAATGTGCCGTTTCTGGGGCTTTGCCTGGGCATGCAGCTGGCTGTAGTGGAATACTGCCGGAATGTGATCGGCTGGCAGGACGCCAACAGCACCGAATTTGACCCGTTAACCACCCACCCGGTGATTGACCTGCTGCCGGAACAGAAAGAACATGAGATAAAGGGCGGCACGATGCGGCTGGGCAGGTATCCCTGCAGGCTACGGCCGGGAACCCTGGCCCATAAGTGTTATGGGCAGGATTTAATTGAGGAAAGACACCGGCACCGTTACGAGCTTAATAATGCCTACCGCCATGATCTGGCGCAGCACGGCCTGTCTTTTAGCGGGACCCTGCCCGATGGTTTTCTGGTGGAGCTCATTGAATTGCCCACCCACCCCTGGTTTATAGCCACCCAGTTTCACCCGGAATTTAAGTCCCGGCCAAACCGGCCGCACCCGCTATTCAGGGAGTTTATCAGGGCTTCTATGGAATATAAAAAGGAATATAAAAAGCTAAATCACAGTTGAATTGCCTTTTGACAGCTTTGGGTAAAACCAAGGCTTTTTTATGTGTCACAAAAAAATAGATAGCATTTCGCAAACATTTCAGGGCAAAATTTAAATCAAAAGGTTTGAGGGGGAGATGATTTGTTTTGCAGAAAAAGTTTATTGCAGGGATAGTGCTTGGCATAGTCATACTTGCCCTTGTATTTGCCGCCGTTTTGCAACCGGCCGGCAAGCCCGCTGAAAACAGCCGGAATAAAGGCGAGGTGGGAATTATATACATAGAGGGCGTTATCGCCAGCGGCCGTACGGGCGGCACATCCCTGGCAGATTCGGCGGCATCCGAGGATATCGCCGCAGCTCTAAGAGAAGCAGCAAGGGATCCCAGGCTCAAAGCCGTTGTAATCCGTCTAAATAGCCCGGGCGGAACAGCCGCGGCGGCCCAGGAAATTAGCGCGGAAGTAGAAAGGCTCAAGAAATCCGGCAAAAAAGTTGTGGCGTCCATGGGGGATACGGCAGCTTCAGGCGCGTATTGGATTGCTGCCGGGACAGACCGCATTGTAGCCAATCCGGGGACAACGACCGGCAGCATCGGCGTAATTATGGAGCGCTATGACCTGCAGGGTCTGTATGAAAAAATCGGTGTCGGCACGGAAACATTTAAAAGCGGCCCGCACAAGGACATGGGATCTGCCAGCAGGCCGTCGACTGCCGAGGAACGGGCCATCTTCCAGTCCATGATTGACGATATCTACACCCAGTTTGTTGAATTCGTGGCGCAGGGCAGACATAAGGATATCTCCGAGGTCAGGACGCTGGCGGACGGCAGGGTTTATACCGGTCGCCAGGCTATAGAGCTGGGTCTTGTAGACCAGTTGGGCGATTTTCATGACGCGGTCCTTTTAGCCGGGTCCCTGGCCGGTATATCAGGGGAGCCTGCAGTGGTAAATCTGGGACCCAAAAATATTTTTCGCCAGCTGTTTGGGATAACAGGAGCGAATGCTTTCCGGCAGTCCGTCCGGCCTTTTCTTCCTTACCTGGATGAGGCTGGAAGCCCTTATCAGCTACAGTGACTGGGAAAAAGGGGGAGTTTGTTTTGAGCGGAGACGCCGGCCACAGCAATGGACACAATAATGAAAACAATGCTGTACGGGATGAGTTGTGGGAAGCGGGTAACACAACTAAAATTTCGCAACTGGACGACGGTGGGCCTGATGGCGGGGCGCCCCAGGGTTTTTTGGAGATAGTGTACGGTGTGCTGTTTGAACCTGTGCAGACCATGCAAAGAGCTGCGAAAAACCCGCCGCTGGTAACGGCGCTCGTGATTGTTACCGTAATTAGCCTGCTTGGTACCACAATGGGGCTGCTTACCTTTGCCAGGGTTTTCAGCCAGAGTCTGGATAGCGGCGGCATTATTCCGGCCACACGTTCTTTGGCGCCTGTCGCGGTAGCCATCAGCCTTGTTTTCAGCTATGTCAAATGGTTTGGTTATAGCGCCATACTGCACCTCGTCGCTGATCTGCTGGGCGGGCGGGGCGGCGCCAGAGGTGTTTTTGCCGCAGCCGGTCTGGCCGGACTGCCTCATATCTTTTTGGCGCCTTTTCAGTTCTTGGGATACTGGTACGGCCTGGAGAACCTGTCCGTAAGCGTATTGTTAATGCTGGCCAGCCTGGCTATATGGATATGGAGCAGCGTTATTTTAATTGTCGGCCTGAAGGCAACCCACCGGCTTTCAACAGGACGTTCTGTTTTGGTGTTTATTACTCCTTACCTGGCCCTGTTTTTACTATTGATTCTGTCACTAATTGCCCTGGTGGTTACAATCTCGGTATTTCCATTAAATACAAATATCCCCGGTTATTTTTAAATGAGGAACCCCTACTTTTTTTTGCCGTCTGGAGGAATTTAGAAATAGTTGAAGAAATGTTACCTAATACCCTGCAGGCGAAAGGTTATATTGTACTAGAAGGGGTGTGATGCATGGACCTGCCTTATAATCTGCTTGTTGTTGATGATCAGGACGGGGTCCGGAGATTTCTACGCGAGGCTTTCACCGAGGAAGGCTACAATGTAGAAACGGCTGCAAACGGCGCAGAGGCTGTAAGGAAGGCCAGTATCAGGCCGCCTTCGCTTATACTGCTGGACATTAAAATGCCGGGCATGAGCGGTCTGGAGTTGCTGGAGGGACTGCGCCAAATTGTCCCCGACGCTCTGGTAGTTATTATGACTGCCTATAGTGAGCTGGACATTATCACGGAGGCTAAAAAAAGAGGGGCAAAGTGTTATATTAACAAACCGTTTGATTTATACGAAGTGCGTTATCTGGTTAGGGACCTGCTCGCGGAAGCGGACTTGCAGCACGGGTGGTGAAAAGTACCAGTTAGATACTAGCATGTTGGATGGAAAATATTATTGCTAAAGTCCAGACTTGCATATTTCAGACGAAATCGGGCCATGTTTCTATTTAGTCGACTTTTTGGTGTTAAAAGCGCCGTTTTTAGAAGGATTTTTCCCCTGTATGGCGAAGGAATTAAAGAATCTTCAATACTGTGAAAATTTTCACAGTATTTAGGGGGAACACAGCATGCTTATAAATACAAACTCCATTATGACCATGCGCTGCCCCATTTGTGGGATAATTAAGTATCACGATTTATCACGGTTCGCCATCAGTAAAGGTAATCCAATTCATATTAATTGTTCCTGTGGCGCTGCGGCGCTGATTATCAGCACTAAAAACCATGCGCTTTACCGGCTTCAGGTTCCCTGCCTGATTTGCGAAACCAAGCATCAAATGGAATTTACCGGCAAGTTTCTCTGGTCTGGGGAAATAATCCGCCTTTCATGTAGCGACACCGGTCTGGAACTCGGTTATATCGGACCGGAACCGGCGGTGAAGCAGATAATTTACAATCAGGAGCAGGAACTGGATGCCCTGGCGGATGATATGAACAGCGAAGATTATTTTCATAATCCCGATATCATGTACGAGGTGTTAAGTTGTCTGCATGAAATTGCCGAACAAGGTGATCTTTACTGCCAGTGCGGCAACCTGGAAATTGAGGTTGAACTTTTCCCGGATTGCCTGGAGTTGCACTGCAAGAACTGTGATAGCATAAATATTATTTATGCGGAGACAGAAGAAGACTTAAACGTCATCCGGCAGGTTGATACAATTGAGCTGGCACGCCATGGCTTTAAATGCCTTGACAGTCTGGCCAATACCAATAAGCACAAGAAGTCAGGTCGCAAAAGAAGCAAAACATAATTTCAATCTTTTCCGTCTATACTTGATTATAGATTTATTCATAGCGGTGTGATGCACCGCTTATTCTTAACTGCTTTATGGAGGAAGGTGTTTTTATGTCTCTTACAGGTGTGGCTGAAATGTTGAAAAACGCGGAAGCCGGCGGGTACGCTGTGGGCGCGTTCAATTGCAATAATATGGAGATAGTACAGGCTATTGTCGCGGCAGCCGGGGCCGAGAATTCCCCGGTGATCCTGCAGGCGAGCCAGGGCGCCATAAAATACGCGGGACTTGATTACATAGTGGCCATGGCCAAATTGGCCGCAGAGCGCACACATGTGCCGGTGGCGCTCCATCTTGATCACGGTACCAGTTACGAACAGGCCATTCAGTGTATTCATGCCGGTTTTTCTTCAGTGATGATCGATGGCTCAAAGCTGCCCCTTGATGAGAACATCAAGCTGACCAGGCGTGTGCTGGATGTCGCCAGGGCGGTTGGAGTGTCCGTTGAGGCCGAACTGGGCAAGATCGGCGGGACTGAAGATGATATCACCGTCAGCGAGCGCGACGCTTTACTAACGGATCCCGGGGAGGCCGCAACCTTTGTGCGTGAAACCGGGGTTGACTCGCTGGCCGTAGCCATCGGCACCGCCCACGGGCAGTACAAGGGCATACCGGAACTGGATTTTCCCCGTTTGAAAAAGATTAAATCCATGGTAAATCTCCCCATAGTCCTGCATGGTTCTTCCGGCGTGCCCGATGACGCCATCAGAGAGGCTATCCGCCTGGGGGTGCGCAAGGTCAATATAGACACGAATATCAGGGAGGCCTTTGTCCGGGCTGCACGAAAGGCGCTGGACGACAACCCGCAAGAAATAGATCCGCGCAAGATGCTTGGTCCCGCCAGAGAGGCGGCAACCTTAGTGATCAGGGAAAAGATGCGGATTTTCGGCAGCTCGGGTAAGGCGTAAGTAAAACAAATTGACAGGACTTACTGGATCGATTAGTATTTACGTGATTAATCAGGATTCAAGGGTTAATCAGGGTTTTGCAAAACCGTGTAATGTAAAAACCGGATACGGTTTAAACCGTTTGGCGGAACCATCTTTTTCGGGATAAATTCAGCCCTGAGGCAAGCGGAAAAAACAGCAAGCGTGTCAAAAGAACCGTCCCCCTGGCACGACCCTCGGCACGAAAAGGGAGGTGTTAAACAGGTGAAACTTTTTATCGATACCGCTAATGTGGATGAAATAAGGGAGGTATATTCTCTTGGGGTTATCTGCGGCGTCACCACTAATCCGTCCCTGATCGCCAGGGAAGGCCGCAACTTTGCCCAGGTAGTAAGGGAAATCGTCTCCATTGTGGACGGCCCGATCAGCGCGGAGGTAATCAGCGCGGATGCCCCGGGTATGGTTTCCGAGGCGGAGGAACTGGCCTCTATCCACCCCAACATTGTTATAAAGATACCAATGACAGCAGAGGGCCTGAAAGCGGCCAGCATTTTAGCCGGTAAAAACATCCCCACCAATGTCACCCTGATCTTTTCGGCCAACCAGGCGCTTTTAGCGGCGAGGGCCGGAGCGACTTATGTCAGCCCGTTTATCGGCCGTCTTGACGATATCAGCGAGGACGGAATAGAACTGGTGCGTGATATTGTAGAAATATTCGACCTGCATCAGATCGAGACCCAGGTGATTGCCGCCAGTATCCGCCACCCGGTCCACGTTACTGAGTCAGCCAGGGCGGGCGCGGACATTGCGACAGTACCATATAAAATTATTAAACAGATGATTAACCACCCCCTGACAGACGCAGGCATAAAAAAATTTTTAATGGACTGGGAGACGGTAAAAAACATATAATGGAACGGGGATTCATCTTAAAAAAGGAGTATAATTGTGATTGCCCAGAGTATAATATATTTTAGGAAAAGGATTGCCACCCCTGTTTTAGAGAAGATCAGGGCATACTATACCACGGTGATCAGTTTGCCCGGCTCTCCCAAAAAAATTGCCCAGGGGGTGGCTTTGGGCTTTGCCTTTGATTTTCTTCCCATCCCGATTGTCAGCATCCCCCTTTCCTATCTGGTTGCCCGCCTCGCCCGCTGTAACGCGGTAGCCGCAGTATGCACGGTTATATTCTTCAAACTGGCGGTGCCGTTTTTCTATGCGATAAACCTGTTTGTTGGGAAAGCTATCTTTGGTGATTTGCCCGGCCCCGATATACAATTTGCGGGTGGGACGCTGGTGGCAAATTTTTTGGAGCAGCTGGTAGAGCACGGATATCCCTTCCTCCTTGGCAGCTTTATAAACGCGGCGCTGGCCTGGTTCATTGTGTACACATTACTGATGTATATAATCAGGCATAAACAGCGGCGGGACGCATAAAACACTTTCCCTTTGGTTATAAAATTGATTAGTATCCACCTTAGCAAGGGGTGTTGCCTTTGAAATATACCGATCTAGAAAACAAAACCATGGTCGAGCTTTACAAAATAGCAAAGGAGCTGGAGCTGCCCGGCTATTATAAGCTGCGAAAGAAGGAGCTTATATTTGAAATCCTGAAGATGCAGACGGAAAAGACCGGATTCCTTTATGCCAAGGGTGTTTTGGAAATCCTGCCCGACGGATATGGATTTCTCAGGCCGTTTCAGTACCTGCCGAGCAACGACGATATCTACGTTTCCCAGTCTCAGATCAGGCGCTTTGACATGCGCACCGGGGATCTAGTGGCCGGCCAGGTGCGCCGTCCCAAGGACAGCGAAAGATATTTCGCCCTGTTGCGGGTGGAACAGGTAAATGGGGAGGACCCGGAGCTGGCCTCTGAGAGGCTGCATTTTGACGGGCTTACCCCCCTGTATCCCCAGGAACGGATTACCCTGGAAACACGACAGGATAAACTGTCCACCCGGATTATAGACCTGTTGTCCCCGATTGGCAAAGGCCAGCGCGGCCTGATAGTTTCCCCGCCTAAAGCAGGCAAGACTATTCTCCTCAAAGAGATCGCCAACAGTATCACGACAAACCACCCGGAAGTTTATCTCCTGGTCCTGTTAATTGATGAGAGGCCGGAGGAAGTGACTGACATCGAGCGTTCAGTTAATGGGGAGGTAGTCAGTTCAACTTTTGACGAACCACCGGAAAACCATGTAAAAGTGGCCGATATGGTTTTGGAGCGGGCCAAACGCCTGGTTGAGCACAAGTACGACGTTGTTATCCTGCTGGATAGCATCACCCGGCTGGCCAGGGCGCACAACCTGGTGGTGCCCCCCAGCGGCAGAACTTTGTCCGGGGGCGTGGATCCATCAGCCCTGCACAAGCCCAAACGGTTTTTCGGGGCTGCGCGCAACCTGGAAGAGGGCGGCAGCCTGACCATTATGGCTACAGCCCTGATTGATACCGGGAGCCGGATGGATGACGTTATATTTGAGGAATTCAAAGGCACCGGCAATATGGAGCTGATCCTGGACCGCCGCCTGGCGGAAAGAAGGCTGTTTCCGGCCATTGATGTGCTGCGTTCAGGAACGCGTAAAGAAGAGCTGCTTCTTTCCAGAGATGAACTGGAAATGATCTGGCAATTCCGCAAGGCCACTGTCGGCGCGGCGCCATGGGAAGCTATGGAGATGCTCGTCGAACAAATGAAGCGGACCAAAACCAACAGCGATTTGCTGCAGGCGTTCCATTATTTGCGGCGTTCCGAAATATCCACAAATGGCAGACGGAACGCGCCTGGAAAGGAAGCTTCGCTGTAAGGTCAAAGCATAAATTATAAAGATTTGGGTATAAAGATTGCCTCTTTTGGTAATGATCGCTAATGACTTGCTTTTTAAGAGGTGATTTTTTTATGCAAATCGTTAAAACCATGGTAAAAAAGGGCAGGGCTCTGGCTGCGGTTCTAACAGCAGCGGTGGTCCTTTCGATGGCCAGTCCCGCATTTGCGCGGCTTGATGAATTAATCGTGAAGGACGCTCCTTATATTTGTCCGCCTGTTATAGCCGAATATGCGCAGCAAGCTCTCTATCTAGTGAAAACGGGCGATACCCTCTCGCACATCGCTGGAAAAAACGGTCTTACTGTTGAAAGCCTGACTACGGCAAACAACCTGTCGGACCGCGACCGCATCTTCGCGGGTCAGGTTTTGAAACTGCCTGCGGGCTGTATTGTGCACAGTGTTCAACGGGGGGAAACTCTGTCGGGCATCGCCAGGATGTACCAGGTCGACATAAATGATCTTGGAGCAAGGAACAACCTCTCCAATTTAAACAGCATCACTGTCGACCAAAAAATCAGTATCCCATATAGCGCCGGGGGTGCGGAGCATGTATCCGGCCAACCGGGCGACCTGCCGCTGCTGGCCTGGCCATTGTCAGGGGTGGTTAGCTCACCGTTCGGGATGAGGGACGGCCGGCCCCACGAGGGTATTGACATAGCGGTGGAAGAGGGGACTCCCGTTCGTGTGTCCGCGGGCGGCCGGATCATATTTGCCGGCCCGCGGGGAACATACGGACTGGCTGTAATCGTTGATCATGGCGGCGGGATGCGCACACTGTACGCGCACTGTTCCAGGCTGCTGGTAACAGAAGGCAAAAATGTTGACGCCGGGGATATCATTGCCCTGTCAGGCAACACCGGCCGTTCAACAGGCCCGCACCTGCACCTGGAGGTGCTGAAAAACGGTGTGCCTCTGGATCCCCTGCCATACCTTGAACGCACAAGCTACTACGGATAAAAACCCGGACAAGAGGGGCCGCTTTCACAGCGGCCCCTCTTGCGTGTCACGGGGACGGTTCTCTTGACACGCTGCTCTTGACACGGAAAAATACCCCGTTAGAGGGTGTAGAGAGTGTATTCCTATTCCGCTTTACCTTTGCTCAGGGGATCGATTATAATATTCCAGAATCTGAATAGAGGGAAGGGAGACTATGTACCGTCTTGTTTTTGCCGGAAGTGACGGGAAGTTATACGATCACCACAGCCTGGGCGCCACCGGGAGAACCGGTGACAGGTTTGTGGAATTAACCGGGGACGATCTGGAAAAACTGCCGGCGGGAGCATCGCTGGCGCTGGTGCCGGGGGGAAGACCGGTGGGTATTACCAGCAGCGGCCGCTTCACCCTGCTGAAACGCAACCCGTGGCAGGAGGGGCCGGTATGGGCGGTGGGCGCGCTGCTGCCGCAGGGCTTTACCCGCGTCTTTCTGCCGGCGTACAGCAGGGATAAAGACGACAGGCCATTGCCTCTTTTTGGGTATACTGCGGTGGCGTGCCGGGACGGAGAGCTTTATGCCGCCGTCAGGCCGACAGACAATCCCCGGCGCTGGGATCCCGCCTTTTATGACACAGAAGAACTGCCGGCATTGGTAAAAGAGAAACTGGCGCGTTACCCGGCTAACAGGATACTGCGCCAGCTGGCCCACTGCAGCCTCAAATACCACTGCTACACAGCCCAGAATATTTTTTATGGCCGCTGGGAGGGGGGTATTCCCGTTTCTCCCTCATGCAACTCCGCCTGTCTGGGCTGCATATCCCTGCAGAGTGCGGAATGCTGCCCTTCCCCGCAGACAAGGATAAATTTTGCGCCTACACCGGAAGAAGTGGCTGAAGCCGCAATACCCCACCTGCGGAGCGATAACGGCTCTATAATTAGTTTCGGGCAGGGTTGTGAAGGGGAACCCTCCCTGGCAGCCCGGACATTAGTCCAATCTATTAAAAAAATCAGGGAGGCTACCAGCCTCGGCACTATCAATATGAACAGCAACGCCGGTCAAAAAGACGCTGTGGCCGCTATCTGCCGGGCCGGGCTTGACGCCATCCGGGTCAGTATGATCAGCGCCAGGGAGGATACCTACAACGCCTATCACCGCCCATCGGGCTTTGGCCTGCCGGATGTCAGGCAGTCAATAAAGTATGCTGTGGCGCGAGGTGTTTACACGTCTTTAAATTTGCTTGTGTTTCCCGGACTAACCGACCGTGCAGAAGAGGTCGCCGCTATTTTGAACCTGGTGCGCGACACCGGAATAAACCAGATCCAGCTGCGCAATCTGAATATAGATCCTGATCTGCTGATGGACCACCTGCCGGCAGGCGGCGGAAAAATTATCGGCATCCCCGGGATGATTGATTCTCTACGCTCGGAACCCGGACTGACGGTAGGAAATTTCAGCCGGCCGGTGCGGTAGGTGGGTTAAAACAAACAGAAAAAACAAATGGACAGGATTTACAGGATAAAATAAGGATTTACAGGATTTTTTTAAAATATTTAATTCAATATTTTTTGAGGCCCTTTTCGCTTAGAAACCCTGGGGTTAAGGCTTAACGAGCCACATATTGTGTCATTTTTTAAATCCTGTAAATCCAATCAAATCCTGTTAATCCTGTTAAATTGTTTTTCATGCGAGTAAATGAGTGCCTAATTTATCTGCCTGGTCTTTTGAATCTGTTTTTCTTGCAGGTTAAAATTGCTTGTGCTATAATTAAAAAGTGTCTTTTTCCGAATAGAACGGTGAGGTGAATTTAGGTGAAAGAAAAAATACATCCCAAATACGGTGTTGCCAAGGTTTCGTGCGTTTGCGGCGAGACTTTTGAAACCGGCTCAACAAAAAAAGAACTGCGGGTAGAAATATGTTCCAAGTGCCATCCTTTCTATACGGGCACGCAGCGGACAATCGACACTGGCGGCAGAGCTGAACGATTCCGCAAAAAATACGGCTTGACGAAGTAAGAAAATAGCAGAGCGGGCGCTCTGCTATTTTTACTAAAGGGGTGATGGCATGGGTTCCCAGTTCCAGTACGGAGGCCAGGCCGTAATAGAAGGCGTGATGATGCGCGGTCCGGACAGCCGCGCTATCGCCGTGCGGAAGCCTGACCAGTCTATTTTGGTTGATGAGAAAGAAGTAGGCTCAGTTACAAAGAAGGTACCTTTTTTAAAATGGCCTTTTGTGCGCGGGACGATCGTATTGATTGAATCCCTGATCATGGGGATTGAGGCGCTGTCCTTTTCCGCCAGCCAGGCCGCCGATGAAGAAGAGGAGCAGCTGACCATAAAGGAAATCGTCATCACTATTATTCTGTCTTTTGGCCTGGCGATCCTGCTATTTGCGGTGCTTCCCACCGCGGCCGCACATCTGTTGATTACAATCGCCCCCGGCACGCTGGTGCAGAATTTAATAGAAGGGTTTTTTCGCATTGCCGTGCTCGTAATCTACATAGTGGCCATTGGCAGGCTGGCGGACATCAAACGTGTTTTCCAGTATCACGGCGCCGAACATAAGGTCATAAACGCCTATGAGGCCAGAGAGCCGCTTGTGGTAGAAAAGATCCAGCGCTATTCAACCTTGCATCCCAGGTGTGGCACCAGTTTTCTTCTAATCGTCATAGTAATCAGCATCCTGATTTTTTCCCTGCTGGGAAAACAGGTACTGTGGTGGAGGATCCTTTCCCGGGTGCTGCTGTTGCCCGTGGTGGCGGGAATTTCCTACGAATTGGTTAAACTATCAGGTAAGTATGCCACTGCGCCGTTGTGCCGGATATTAATAGCCCCGGGGTTGTGGCTGCAGAAATTAACCACCAACCCGCCTGACGACGGGCAGGTGGAAGTAGCGCTTTCCGCTTTTAAGGCGGTGCTTAAGGAGGAGAATTAACTGTGCTGGAAAAGTTGGCCAGCCTGGAAGAAAAATATGAGGAACTGGGGAATTTAATCGGGGATCCGGAAGTGATCGCAGACCTGGCCCGCTGGCAGCAGTATGTCAAGGCCCATGCTGATTTGACCGGCCTGGTGACTGCGTATCGTGAATATAAGAAAATTACCAGGGAAATCCAGGAGGCAAAGACCCTCCTGGAGGAAGAAGACGATAGTGAACTATGTGAAATGGCCCAGGCGGAGCTTGACGAGCTTGCCGAAAAGAGAGACAGCTTGGAACAGCGCCTCAAGGTGTTGCTGCTGCCGCAGGATCCCAACGACGAAAAGAATGTGATCCTGGAGATACGCGCCGGCACGGGCGGCGAAGAGGCCGCTCTTTTTGCGGCGGACCTGTTCCGCATGTATTCCCGTTACGCCGAACGGCAGGGGTGGAAGACCGAGGTGTTAAACGCCAACTACACTGATATCGGCGGTTTTAAGGAATTGATCTTCCTTATTCAAGGCCGGGGGGCTTACAGCCGACTAAAGTTTGAAAGCGGCGTCCACCGGGTGCAGCGCATTCCCACCACCGAGTCCGGGGGGCGTATACACACCTCCGCCGCCACAGTAGCGGTTTTACCGGAGGCGGAGGACGTGGATCTGGAAATAGACCCCAACGATCTAAGAATAGATGTGTTCTGCGCGTCCGGACATGGCGGTCAGTCAGTAAACACAACCCAGTCTGCGGTGCGCATTACCCACATCCCTTCGGGGATAGTGGTTTCCATGCAGGACGAAAAATCGCAGCACAAAAACAAGGACAAGGCCATGAAGGTTTTAAGGGCCCGTCTTCTTGACCGCATGCAGGAAGAGCAGCAGCAAAAAGTGGCCAGCACCAGGAGATCAATGGTTGGCTCCGGCGACCGCAGCGAGCGGATCAGGACCTATAATTTTCCACAGAACAGGGTTACCGACCACCGTATCGGTCTTACGCTGCACCGGCTGGACGGGGTGCTGGAAGGGGATCTTGACGAGACAATCGACGCCCTGGTCACCACCGACCAGGCGGAGCGGTTGAAACAGGTTGATTAAAATGGATGCGGCAGCCCTTCTTACAGGGTGTGCGAGGTGAAAGGATATAACCTTAACAATCAAAGGCGCGATTAAGACAGCCAGGAAAAAATTTAATGACCGTGGTATAGATTCAGCCGCCCTGGACGCCGAGGTACTCCTTTCGCATGTCACCGGCCTGGCCAGGGCCGCTCTTTACCGTGAGTGGGACTGGCTTCTGAGAGATGACGAGGCTGTTCAATATAATATCCTGATTGATCGGAGGCTCTCCGGTGAGCCGGTGGCCTACATCACCGGCCACAAGGAATTTATGGGCCTCGATTTTTATATCGACCGCGCTGTTTTAATACCCCGGCCGGAAACCGAGTTGCTGGTGGAACACGCTTTGCGGCTAATGCCGCCGTTACCGGCGCTGATAGATGTCGGGACCGGCAGCGGGGCTATTGCCGTGAGCCTGGCTTATTACAACAAGAAGGCTTTGCTCTACGCCACCGATCGCTCCCCTGCGGCCCTGGCGGTGGCCAGGCGTAATTGTATCAGGCACGGTGTGAGCGACAGGGTATCCCTGCATCAGGGTGACCTGCTGCAGCCGTTGTCCGGCTGTCCGGCGGCGGGCGGGGTTGATCTGATAGCGGCCAACCTGCCTTATATCGCAGAAAGTGACCTCCCCGGACTGCCCGGGGGGGTCAGAATGTTTGAACCCCTTCTTGCTCTTGCCGGAGGAGAAGACGGGCTGGAGCATTATCGCCGGCTTGTGCCGCAGGCCGCAGCCTTCTTAAAAAAGGACGGGCGCCTTCTGATGGAAATCGGATTTGATCAGGGCCGCCGCGCCCTGGGGCTGTTTGCCCCACACCTCTGGGAGGCGCAAGTATGGCCGGACCTGGCCGGTCTGGACCGACTGGTTGTAGCAAGATATAAAGGAACGGGGATATACCCTTTGAGATGTGGGAAATAAGATGTGAGAATGGAGGCACGTGCCCGCCCTGCAAGGTTGGGGAGTGTCCCGTTGTACGACAAAAGAACCCTCGCTTCAAAACGTGTCCGTGTCAGGAGTACATCCATGACAATGCTTTGACACAGGAGAATGGATGAAAGTATCCATTTGTTCCCGTACTTTCACATTAACCGTCCCCTTGACACACTGTGAAAAGTTGTCAACAACCCCGTCCCCCTGACACCCCCCTGACACCACCCCTTGACACGCCAAGCGCGGCTTTAGCCGCGTATCTTTGGTGGCTTGAAAACGGGGAAAACAGGCATTATAATTTAAAACGACATATATACCCGCTATGCCCGGGACTTTAAATGCGAGGTTGCCGACATGTTTGCATACCATATAAATACACGTTACATAAAGGTTGACCAAAACCATCCGGAGGCGGACGCCATAGCCGGGGCCGGGCTAATCCTGCGCCGGGGAGGCCTGGTGGCTTTCCCTACGGAAACAGTATATGGTCTGGGGGCTGACGCTACAAACGCCCGGGCAGTCGCCAGGATTTTTGAGGCGAAGGGGCGCCCGCCGGACAACCCGATTATTGTGCATGTCGCCTCCCGCAGTCAGTTAAGCGCACTTGTGGTAGGCGTCCCTACTGCAGCGAAAATTCTTATGGACACCTTTTGGCCTGGCCCCCTGACTATTATCCTGCCTGCAGCCAAAGGGGTGCCTGAAGTGGTCACAGCCGGGCTGGCCACTGTAGCGGTGCGCATGCCCGATCATCCGGTCGCGCTGGAATTAATAAAAGTGGCCGGCGTACCTGTGGCCGCGCCCAGCGCCAACCTGTCGGGAAAGCCGAGTCCCACACATGCGGCACACGTTTTACAGGATCTCGACGGCCGTATTGAAGCCGTCCTGGACGGGGGGCCGGCCGGGGTCGGGGTGGAATCAACAGTTATTGATTTGACTGCAGAGGCGCCGGTTATTTTGAGGCCGGGAGGGATAACACCAGAAGAATTGGGCGCCTGCCTCGGTGAGGTAATTATAGATAGTGATGTTTTAGCAGGCAGTTACGATGGAGATAGTCCGCGTTCACCAGGAATGAAATACACACACTACGCGCCCCGCGCCCCGCTCCTGCTGGTGACAGGAAACGGGCCGGCAGTGGCGCTGAAGATTCGTCAGCTGGCCTGTGCGGAAAAATGCGTTGGCAGGCGGGTAGGTATTCTCACGTATTCCGACAGTAGCGATTTTTCCGCTGCGGGGGAGGTAGTTGTCGCCGGTCGCAGGGAAAGGCCCGAGACCGTCGCCGCCGGCTTATACTCCGCCTTGCGCCGTTTCAACGAGTTGGGTGTGGATGTTATTCTGGCGGAAGGCCTTGAGGAAAAAGGGGTGGGATTGGCGGTGATGAACCGGCTCAAAAAAGCTGCCGGTGGCCGTATTATACAAGTGTAAGTTGCCCCATTAGCAGATAATAGATATACAGGGACAGTGTTTTGGGGTTTTAGAGCTGCTGCTAAGGTATGTTCCCGAAACTAAACGAAGCTGAGGATGCAAAATGAGCTTTTTTACATTAATAGTACTGGCGGTGGCGCTTGGTACTGACGCCTTTTCCTTGTGTCTCGGAATTGGTATGGCTGGGGTAAACCGCAAGCAAATGTTGATCATCAGTGTTACTGTGCTTATATTTCATATCTTTATGCCGCTGGTTGGATGGTATACAGGCGAACTGGCCGGCGCCCTGCTGGGCCGGGCTGCGTCTTTCATCGGGTCTGCCCTGCTAATCTACCTTGGCGGCCGGATGATATGGGATAGCAGGCGGAAGGGGCGGGAAGCCGGGTTTAAGTTTAATTTTAATG
The DNA here is from genome assembly GCA_018435055.1 of Pelotomaculum sp. Classification (GTDB taxonomy): domain Bacteria; phylum Bacillota; class Desulfotomaculia; order Desulfotomaculales; family Pelotomaculaceae; genus Syntrophopropionicum. The sequence continues at coordinate 37,522 of JAHDOA010000001.1, forward strand.
CCTCGGGCCTCGTTCTGCTGGGAGCGAGCGTTAGCATAGACGCGCTGAGCGTGGGCTTTACCCTTGGCGCGCAGCAGGTCGATCTTTTGCTTACGGCTGCTACAATAGGTCTCGTCGCAGGAATTATGACTGCCGCCGGCCTGGCCTGCGGACGTTTTATGAGCAGCCTGGTGGGTGAAAGAGCCCAGTTTTTAGGCGGCGTAATCCTCATTGGTATTGGTGTTAAGCTGTTTTTTTAGGAAAAAACAATTTGACAGGATTTACAGGATTATATGGATTTACAGGATTTAAATTATTTATTACATATATTTCAACTAATACTTGATTATACTCCCAATATTTATTATCTTTGAGTATGTCAGTAATAATGATATTTATTAAAATGTTTTAGAATCCAGTTAATCTAATTTTAAATCTTGTTAATCCTGTCAATTTGTTTAAGATCTTTTTATCTTATAATTTATTAGGGGGTTCTAAGGATGAAAATACTTTTTGTCTGCACCGGAAACACCTGCCGCAGCTGCATGGCAGAGGGGCTGGCAGGCAGATTACTGGAGGACAGGTTTGGCACAGGCGGTAATATTGAGGTATATTCCGCTGGCCTGGCGGCATTACCGGAAGACGCCGCCTCTCCCTTTGCCGTGGAGGCCATGGCCTGGAAGGGGATTGACATAAGCGATCACCGGGCGGCCATGCTAACAGCGGAAAGAATGCGTGAGGCGGATTTGATTTTAACCATGACGCGGGGACATCGTGAGCAGGTAAATAGTCTGTTTCCCGGGCATGCGGAAAGGGTTTTCGCCCTGGCTGATTTTGCCGGGCACGGGAGCGATGTGCCGGATCCGCTGGGACAAACCCTGGAAGCCTACCGCGAATGCGCCCGCAAGCTGGAGGAGATGATCGTACGCGTGCTGGACAAGCTTGACTGAAAATGTAGGCGCGGCTTCAGCCGCAGATCTTTGGCGGGCTAAAGATCGCCCTGCAAGGTCGGGGGTGTCCCCATGCGTGTCAGGAGAACCGTTCCCTTGGCACGATGGTTTTGGACTACCGGCGACCATGGTTAAAAATGATCTATCCGGAGGGTTTTGAAGGGAAAATTGTATTTCTTGTAGAATCCTGTTAGTATACTTATATTATAAAATGCCGGCCAGAGGCCCACTGTTTTAATCGTGGGATCCCGGCATGTATGTTTTAACGAACAACACCAGACGCCAGGAAAGAAGGTCTTAACTAAGGATGAGGGTTGCTCTAGCAGGCGATCACGGTGGTTTTAAGCTAAAAGAGCAGGTCGCCGGTATTTTCAAAGAGTGGGGAATAGACTACACAGATTTTGGCACATTTTCCGAGGATCCGGTAGACTACCCTGATATCGCCTTGCAAGTAGCGGAAGCTGTGCAAAGCGGCGACTATGAACGGGGCGTGATCTGCTGCGGTACTGGTATTGGCGTGGCCATAGCCGCGAACAAGGTGCCCGGCGTCAGGGCGTCCCAGTGCCACGATACTTTTTCAGCCAGGGCGGCCAGGGAACATAATAACGCCAACGTCCTCACCATGGGCCAGCGCGTCATTGGATCCGGCCTGGCCAGGGATATTGTCAAGGTCTGGCTGGGAGCAGAATTCCAGGGAGGCCGCCATGCCACCCGGGTAGATAAAATCAGTTACATAGAGCAAAAATATAATTGTTTCAGCCGGTAGCACTGCCGGTCGGGGGAGGATTTTTTATGAAATTAATGCGGGTTCTTGCAGAGGTTGACCCGGAAGTAAGCCATGCCATCGGGCTTGAAACTAAACGCCAGCAGCAGACTTTAGAATTAATCGCTTCCGAGAACGTGGCCAGCCGGGCGGTGCTGGAGGCGCAGGGTTCGGTTTTGACCAACAAATATGCTGAAGGATACCCGGGCCGCCGCTATTACGGGGGCTGCGAGTTTGTCGATATAGTGGAAAGCCTGGCCATATCAAGGGCCAGGGAGTTATTCGGCGCTGACTATGCCAACGTGCAGCCGCACTCAGGCGCGCAGGCCAACACCGCTGTCTATTTTGCCCTGCTGCAGCCGGGTGACACAATTTTGGGTATGGACCTGGCCCACGGGGGACACCTCACCCACGGCAGCCCGATTAATATTTCCGGAAAATATTTTAATACGGCTTTTTATGGTGTAGATAAGGAAACAGGCCGGATTAATTATGAACAGCTCTTTGCAGCGGCGATGGAAAGCCGGCCAAAATTGATCATAGGTGGGGCCAGCGCTTACCCGCGCGAAATAGATTTTTACAAGATGAAGGAAGTGGCAGAAGAAGTAGGCGCGTATTTATTGGTAGACATGGCCCACATTGCCGGGCTGGTCGCGGCGGGACTGCATATGAGCCCGGTACCCCATGCGGATGTGGTTACTACCACCACCCATAAGACCCTGCGGGGACCGCGCGGCGGCCTGGTGTTAAGCAAATATGGCGACAAGTACGGTGTAAAACTCAACAGGGCTGTTTTCCCCGGCATCCAGGGAGGGCCGCTGATGCACGTTATAGCGGCGAAAGCGGTTGCCCTGAAGGAGGCGCTGGAGCCCGGCTTCAAAGAGTATCAGCAACAAATTGTAAACAACGCACGGGCGCTGGCTTCAGCCCTGCTGGAGCGCGGCTTTGAACTGGTTTCCGGCGGGACCGACAACCATTTGCTCCTGGTTGATCTAAGAAGCAAGAATATTACAGGCAGTGAAGCCCAGGAACTATTTGATGTTGTGGGCGTAACCATAAATAAAAACGCGATACCGTTTGATCCCCAGCCGCCCAATATTGCCAGCGGCATCCGTATCGGCACTCCTGCAGTCACATCACGCGGTTTGGTTGAAGATGACATGGTCCAGATTGCGGAAATAATGGACTACGCCGTTGTCAACCGCGACGATGCGGCCAAACTGGCCGGGGCGCGGGCAAAGGTAGCCGCCATTTGCGATAAGTACCCGCTGTATTGAGACGTGAGAAGCGGGAAGTGAGATGTGAGACTTGTGAGACAGAACGTCTTAATGCTCAAAAAGGCTAAAGGGAACGCCTGAATCCTGCGTCTTTCGGCCCACTGCGCACAACTCATAATGTAGAACAAAAAAGATTTAACTTGTAGAGGACGAGGACACACCAACAACAAAAAGGGGACACATTTGTTAGATATGTCCCGATCGAGATTGGTCGCGTGTCAGGAGAACGTCCATGACAATACTTGACACAGGAGAATGGATGAAAGTATCCATTTATTCCCGAACTTTCACATTAACCGTCCCCTTGACACGATTGTAAGGAGCGAATCTATGGACGTGGAAAAAATGCAGGGACCGCCCGCTGGCCTAAACCGGCAACGCCCGGCCCGGCCGGGCTGGGACGAGTATTTTATGAATATAGCGAGTGTCGTGGCCACGCGCTCGACTTGTCTCAGGAGGCAGGTGGGTTCTGTAGTGGTCAGGGACAAGCGGATCTTGTGCAGCGGTTACAACGGGGCGCCGGCAGGTTTAAAGCACTGTTTGGATATCGGATGCCTGAGGGAGCAGAAAGGAATTCCTTCCGGCCAGCGCCATGAGCTCTGCCGGGGCCTGCACGCGGAGCAAAACGCGATCATCCAGGCTGCGGTGCACGGCACAGCCATCAAGGGTTCCGTTTATTATGTGACCCACCAGCCCTGTATCCTTTGCGCCAAAATCCTGATCAACGCGGGGATTAAAAAGGTGGTATTCCAGGGCGAATACCCCGACCCGATGGCCCTGGAACTGTTTGCAGAGGCAGGAGTCGAGCTAATGCGTTACCAACCGGAGTAAAACAATTTGACAGGATTAACAGGATTATTTGGATTAACAGACATCCATGCCGTTAAAGCGGCACCATCGGAAGGATGAAAATGACTTTCATAGAATCTCTTTCTTACGGCTGGCGGAGGGAGGTCGTATAATCCTGGTGCTGCGAGCCCGTTTAACAGACAGACCCCAAC
>JAHDOA010000028.1 GCA_018435055.1 Pelotomaculum sp.
AACATACGTAAGAATATTTGACCCAGGCGCCGGAGGCAGTTACGCCTTGTGAATGATGAAGTGAAGAGCCGGATGCGTTAATAGCGCACGTCCGGTTCTGTGAGGGATTGGGGCCGTGAGGCCCCGTCTACTCGATTCCTGACACGTTTTGTTCCGTTTTGTACTCCTGGCGTAAAAATCGTACTGCCAGCGTGTCACCAGAACCGTCCCCGTGGCACGATTTCTAACTTACCATATTTTGTACTATTTGTTTGGCCGGGTTCATAAAGTAACATAGGGCAACACGGGCATATGGGGGTATGAGGTATGGTAAATATTATATGGCTGCTGCTGATGGTCTTCGGCATAGTTGTAGCTGCGGCAAACGGCAATGTTGAGGTTGTTACTAAAGCGGCGCTCGAAGGCGCCAACGATGCTGTGAAAATATCGCTCAGCCTTATTGCCATTATAACGTTCTGGCTGGGCATCATGAAGCTGGCTGAGGAAGCCGGCCTGGTGCGGGCGCTAGCCTGGCTGGTGCGACCTTTGATGCGGTTCCTTTTTCCCAGTGTGCCCAAAGACCACCCGGCCATGGGGGCCATAGTGATGAACCTGAGCGCCAATATCCTCGGCCTGGGTAACGCGGCCACGCCGATGGGTCTGATCGCCATGCGGGAACTGCAAAAACTGAACCGGAACAGCGATACCGCATCTGAGGCCATGTGCACCTTCCTGGGGCTGAATACATCCTGTGTTACCTTAATTCCCACGACGATAATCGGTATACGCCTGCTATACGGCTCAGCCGACCCCACTGATATTGTGGGGCCGACCATAATGGCCACGGCTATCAGCATGTCTGTCGCGATTGTGGTGGACAGGCTGCTGCGCCTGATTTACTCAGGCAGGAGGTGAAGGGCGCTTGTTTGAGATCATCGCTGAACTGTCCCGCTGGGCTATTCCCGTGATTCTTCTGTTTGTCCCGCTGGTGGCTATGGTGCGCGGTATAAAGGTATATGAAACATTTGTTGATGGGGCTGAAGCCGGCTTTGCCACTGCGATAAAGACGATTCCCTACCTTGTGGCGATGTTGGTGGCCATAAGTGTATTCAGGGCGTCAGGGGCAATGGAAGTCCTGGTAGCCGCGCTGTCACCGATGCTCAATTATGTCGGCCTGCCGGCCGATGTGCTGCCTCACGCCGTAATGCGCCCGCTTTCAGGCGGAGCGGCGCTGGGCATCGCCTCCGATATAATCAAAACACACGGTCCGGATAGCTTTTTGGGGCGTCTCGTTTCCACCATGCAGGGGAGCTGTGATACGACCTTCTATGTTTTGACTTTATACTTTGGCTCTGTCGGCATTAGAAAATACCGCTATTCGGTTTTATTGGGGCTGGTAGCGGACCTGACCACCTTGATAGCTTCTATCTTTATCGTCAGGATGATCTTTTAACGGGGGCCAGGCTTGAAATCTTTACTTGCGGGTGATAAAATAACCTGGGTGAATAATATGGCAGGAAAACCACGGATTCACTATTCAGGGGCTTAATACCATGTAATGGATAGAGGTAACAATGGAGCGGTTGCATAAGGTTATGGCCAGGGCGGGTGTGGCGTCGCGGCGGCGTTGCGAGGAACTGATCGCGGCAGGACTGGTAAAGGTAAATGGCCGGGTTGTAACGGAACCGGGCACAAAGGTAGATCCGGCTGTAGACAGGATCCGGGTCGGCGGCGAAACTCTCAATCTCTCGCCGGTCCGGCAGTATATTATGATGTATAAACCCAGAGGCTATATAACGACCATGAGTGATGAAAAAGGCAGAAGAAAAGTCACTGATCTTTTAAAGGATAATACCAGCCGGGTCTACCCCGTGGGCAGGCTGGATTATGATAGTGAAGGATTGCTTCTTCTGACCAATGATGGGGATCTTACCTATGCCCTGACCCACCCCGGGCGCCGGGTTCCTAAGACCTACCAGGCGCGGGTGGCGGGGGTACCCGATCCGGTAAAGCTGAAACAGATGGAGAAAGGGCTGCCGCTGGAAGATGGCCTGACTGCCCCCGCCAGGGTCCAGCTCAGGGGTGAGAGGGAAGGAAACGCCCTTTTAGAGATCACTATCCACGAGGGACGCAAACACCAGGTAAAGCGTATGTGTGAATATATTGGACATCCGGTAATGCGTCTCAAAAGAATTAAATTCGGAGATTTAAGGATTGATGATCTTAAACCTGGCCAGTATCGCCACCTGACCGGAGATGAACTAAAAACACTTAAAGAAAAGTCCGGGCTGGAGAAATAATAATAGTATGTTTATTATCTGTCTGAATTGTGGTTCAAATAGTATGCAATGGCGAAATTAAGAAGGAATTCCTTCAGTAAAATAGAATTATTACAATACAATGTACCCAATGACGCTGGGAGGGATTCTGTTGTCAAATAGCCAGACTATGGACAGCATAACTGATAGAGATGGTATATTATTTAAAGTCCGCCTTGATTTTAGTGGCGCCGGTAAGCCGGGGCGATTTTTGTTTGGCGGCAAGCCTATTGACAAAGCCGCGGAGGAGGCCCGGGAACAGCAGATCGCCATATTTCGCAATGTGCCGCTACAGGGCATGCAAATTATTGACATTGATGTGACCGCTGATGTATACACCGTATATGATGATTTGAACAACAGCGATACTGCGTATGCGCCGTTAATTCTTACTATTAAGGCAGATGCCCTGGAGAATATTATTCGCTTTATTGCCAGGGATGATTTTAGAAAAATAGAAATACTCGATCCGGCGTATATTTCATTGAACCACACGGAAATTGAAAGACTCCTTTTTAAAGTTCATGAAGAGATGAAAGAATCAAGGGCTAGGCTCGAAAAAAAGTATAATTTGAGGTAAATTACATACATCTTCCCGCAAGAATACCTTACCAGTAAAATACATATAATTTTACTGGTAAGTTTTTTTGCGGGGAGTTTATAATGAAAATACCGCCAGGTAGGTCCTGGGACAAAATACTGGATGTCATTCTTATTAGAATAGTAATCGCCGCAGCTTTGTTGGTGCTGGCAGCGCAGGTGTTTTTGGCCGGCGGCCAATACAGGCAAGGTGTTGAACCTGTGATTTCCCATAATTATAAGGCGCCGCAACAGGTTGCTGCCGGGAGGGACTTGAACAAACCTGTGGTCACATTTAAATTGAAGGGGTTTATTTCACTGCCGCAGGCGAGGCTGCTTGTAAACGGCGAAGAGGCCGGGGTTTTTAATGACCGTTATGTAACAGTATCTGTTGCCGAGGGTGATACTTTGCAGATTGACGGGACACGGTATGACCGCCCGTTTGAAATTGAAGTGCTGGATGTAAGCCGGCAGGTGGTCGAACCGCAGCCCGGGTTTAGTTTTAAGGTTAATGGGAGCCTGGGACATATTGGTGTGGTGCGTTTGTCCAAATAATGGCTGATTTGCTTTTAAAAGATCTTTTAAGTATAATGTTTTAGAAAGACAAGGTGGTATATATTAATGACACTTTACGGTAGCCGCAAGACAGCAGGTGTAGCGATAGAGATGGCCCTTACCGGCAGCAGGGAACAGGAAAAAGAATATAAGCAGCGTTTTGCTAAAGAAGGTTTTAGGACAGCGGCCGTTGATTACGGTGGTGATTTTATTTCATCGGTTAATAAAATTATTGAGCGCGCTGTTGTTGCATCAAAGAGAGAAGGCGTAATCAAAGAGCAACATGCTGACGAGGGAGCCGTGGCCGGCGCCACACGAGAGGCCCTGTCACAGATAATGCCTAAAGCCCTGGGTTTTAACGTCGGCGGGAAAATTGGCATCGCCCGGAAAGAAGACCATATCAGCGTGGCGATCTTTTTTGGGGTGGGGCTTCTGCACCTGGATGAGGTGGCGATCGGATTGGGCCACAGAGCTGTTCACTCTTAACATGGCGAGGACTTCCGGGAGGGCAGCGGTTTGACTGAAAAAGTATTAAGAGGTATTCGCGGCGCAATCACGGTAGAACAGAATTCAGAGAAGGAGATCCTTGCCGCTTCCAGAGAATTGCTGGACGCTATAATTAAGGAAAACGATGTCGTTGCTGAAGATATTGCCAGCATTATTTTTACAATGACAGCGGACCTTGACGCCTGTTTTCCGGCCAGGGCCGCCAGGGACAAGGGTTTTAAATACGTACCTCTTCTCAATACCTTGGAATTAAATGTTCCTGGCAGCCTGGCCAGGTGCGTCAGGATATTGGTCCATGTTAACACCGCCAAATCACAGAAAGATATAAAGCATATTTACCTGAAAGAGGCCGCCTGCTTGCGGGAAGACCTTAAACCAGACTAAAGGACAAAGGGAGTCCTGCTAAAAGAATGATCTTCCCCGATTGGAATGGTGGGATAGATTCCACCCGGCAAAGGGATGCTATGATATCACAACTGACGACCCTTATGTTGCCGGAGGGTGGCATGTATGCTAGAATTAAGAATATTATCAATGACAGTGAACCATAGGAAAATGTATGGTCAGTATGGTAGGACGGATTCCCGCCAGGGAAAAAAGGCTTACGGATTTTACGGTGAGCGGAACAGTTGTAGAACGGTAGCATGGCAGGGGGGCGATAAATTGCTATACTTATTATTAGTTTAACACTCCTCTTTGAGTGTTATTTTTGTTTTAATGGTAAAATAGAGATGTATTTGTGAAATGAAGGAGTGTGCCAATTGATCGTTGTGATGGACCATCGCGCCAGTGATGGTGAGATAGAAGAAGTATTAATCCGTCTGAAAAAAATCGGATTCCAGATACACCTTTCACGCGGGGTAGAACGTACCATCATCGGGGCCATCGGGGATAGGAGTATTTTGTGCGACATAAACCTGGAATCCATGCCGGGTGTGGAAAAGGTAGTGCCTATCCTGCAGCCTTATAAGCTGGCCAGCAGGGCCTTCCAGGAGGAGAACACAATAGTCAAGGCCGGCGACCTGGAAATCGGCGGCGCCACAATTCATGTTATGGCCGGGCCCTGCGCCGTGGAAAGCAGGGAGCAGCTGATGAAGGCTGCGCGGCTGGTACGCGACGCCGGCGGCGCCATTTTGCGCGGCGGCGCTTTCAAGCCCCGTACCTCGCCTTATTCCTTCCAGGGACTGGAGGAGGAAGGTCTAAAGCTCCTGGCCGAGGCGCGTGAAGAAACAGGCCTCTTAATTGTCACCGAAGTAATGGATGTACGCGATGTGTCCATGGTAGCGCATTACGCGGATATCCTGCAGATTGGCGCCCGCAATATGCAGAATTTTTTTCTGCTGCGTGAGGTGGCCAGGATCGACAAACCGGTTGTTCTAAAAAGAGGGCCGTCCGGCACCATAGAAGAATGGCTGATGGCGGCTGAATACATCATGTCCGGCGGCAACTACAATGTGATCCTCTGTGAGCGGGGCATCCGCAGTTTCGAAAACTATACGAGGAATACCCTCGATTTAACGGCAGTGCCAGTGGTCAAGCACCTGTCGCACCTGCCGGTAATCGTTGATCCCAGCCACGCTATCGGCATGTGGCGGTTTGTGCCGCCGATGGCCAGGGCGGCTATTGCCGCCGGGGCTGACGGCCTGATTGTGGAGATGCATCCTAACCCGTCGGAAGCCCTCTGCGACGGGCCGCAGTCGCTTACCCCGGAAAATTTTAAAATGATGATGGATGACCTGAAAAAAATTGCCGGTTTAATGGGGAGGAAAATGCCTTGAACCCTGATTTTGAAAAGGTGGCAATAATAGGCGTCGGCCTCATAGGCGGCTCCCTCGGCATGTCCCTGCGCAGCAGGGGGCTAGCCGGAGAGGTGGTGGGAGTGGGATCGCGTGTGGATGATTTGCGCCTGGCGGTAGAACTGGGCGCGGTGGATCGGTATGCCGGTTCCCCGGCTGATGGAGTAACTGGCGCAGACCTGATTATTATCGCCACCCCGGTGAGCGCCACACTGTCAATACTGCGCGAAATACTGCCGCACCTGGCGCCGGGAGCGGTAGTGACTGATGTCGGGAGTACCAAGGCTGAAGTAGTGCGGGCGGCGGAAAATATGCTGCCGCCGGGAATTAGTTTTGTAGGCGGCCACCCGATGGCCGGCTCGGAGCATAATGGGGTCGGCGGGGCTGACCCGTATTTATTTGAAAATGCTTTTTACCTGATTACACCATCAGCTGATACTAGACCGGCCGCGCTGGAAAAAATAAAAAAACTGGCCGTTGGGGTTGGCGCTAAGGTTGTTGAGATTGAACCGGAAAGACATGACCTGGCAGTGGCCGCTGTCAGCCACCTGCCTCATCTGCTGGCGGCGGCCCTGGTCAACACGGTGGCGCGCATGCCTGATAGCGAGTCTGTTTTGCCCTTTGCCGCCGGCGGGTTCCGGGACACCACCCGGATAGCCGCCGGCAGCCCTCTAATGTGGCGGGATATTTTTGAGACAAACCGCACTCAGGTCCTCAAAATAATCCGGGATTTCAGAGGTGAACTCGCTCTTTTAGAAAGGGCGTTACAAGAGGGAGATATGGATACAATTCAATCCAACCTTGCAGACGCCAGGGCTATACGTGTTACCCTGCCAAGCAAAATTAAGGGTTACCTGCCCGCGCTTTTTGAGATAATTTTAACTGTCCCTGATCAGCCGGGCATTATAGCCGGTTTTACTGTTAATCTTGCTGAAAGCGGTGTCAATATTGCTAATATAGAAATTTTGAGGGTGCGCGAGGGTGAGGGCGGCACGATCCGGGTAGGGTTCGCCACCGAACAGGAACAGGAAAATGCCATCAGGGTACTCAGGGGTAAGGGTTACACCGTCAGAAAAAAATAACGTGTCATGGGGACGGTTCTCATGGCACGTTTCAGCAATTTTGCCGGTAAGTTCACCAGAACCTTCCCTGTGAGCTATTATTAATAAAGAGATGATTTGTTTTGGATCTGCGAATTGAACAGGCCCGCTGCTTGCGGGGCGATATCAGTGTGCCGGGCGATAAGTCCATATCTCACCGGGCGGTAATAATTGGGGCCCTGGCCGAGGGTGAAACTGTCGCCGAAAATTTTTCGGCGGGTGAAGACTGCCTGTCAACAATTGATTGTTATAGAAAGCTGGGCATTGAAATTACAGGCCCGCAGGGGGGTGTGGTAAGGATTGCCGGGCGTGGGCTCGATGGTCTGCGGGAACCCGGCGACATACTGGACGCGGGAAATTCCGGCACCACCATGCGGCTTTCTCTTGGTATCCTGGCCGGGCAGCCGTTTTTTAGCGTGATCACAGGTGACAATTCCCTGCGGCGGCGCCCCATGGCCAGGGTGACAGATCCATTGAAAAGGATGGGCGCCGTTATTGAAGGAAGAAAAGGCGGCAGTTGCGCGCCACTGGCAGTACGTGGCGGCCCTCTAAAAGCGGTTGCGCATATTTCGCCGGTGGCAAGCGCCCAGGTGAAATCCGCCATACTGCTGGCAGGCCTATTCGCTGATGGTCAGACCTCAGTTACAGAACCATACCGCTCCAGAGATCATACGGAAATAATGCTTAAATATTTTGGCGCCGCTCCTGGTATTGAGGGAAATACCGTGTATATCGATGGGCGTCCGCAGCTGACGGGTAAGAAGATCAGGGTTGCCGGAGATATATCGTCGGCTGCATTTTTGCTGACGGCTGCCGCTCTGGCGCCCGGTTCGGACCTGACTATCAGGGGCCTGGGGATAAACCCGACCAGGAGCGGTATTATTGATGTACTGGAAATGATGGGCGCTGATATTAGAATATTTAACCTGAGGGAAGACGGGGGGGAACCCGTTGCGGATATCAGGGTGCGTTACGCGGGCAGGCTGCGGGGAGTAAAAATAGGAGGGGAAATGATCCCCCGCCTGATAGATGAAATACCGGTGCTGGCGGTTGCCGCCGCGGCAGCCGAAGGGAAAACAGTAATTCGTGACGCCGCCGAATTAAAGGTGAAGGAGAGCAACCGTATTGCCGCCGTTGCCCGGCTGCTGTCCGGATTCGGGGCTGATGTGGCTGAACTGGAGGATGGATTAATGATCAGGGGAGGCCGCGTTTTTGCAGGATGTTTTTGCGACAGCCATGGCGACCACCGCATAGCAATGGCTGCGGCAGTGGCCGGCCTGACGGCTAAAGGCACAACCGTGGTGCGTGGCGCGGAATGCATTGAAGTTTCTTTCCCGGGGTTCAGTGAATTACTAAAAGGTGTCACGATCAAATAGTTACGGCAGGGGCTTTGGCGGGATGATTCCAGCCTGCAAATAAAACTATGCCCCGGGGGCAACAAATAGACACCCGCCATTCATGGAATTGAACCGTTAATAACCTGGATAAAATAATAAAAAAAGGATTATTGCCTTTCTGCCTTCTATGAAAATAAAGGAAAATAAATTAATCTGTCGAAAGTAAATAAATTAGTCGAAAGTAAATAAATGAAATTTAGGACAGAGTTAATAGCAGGAGTGCTTTAATGATGGCGAAACCATACATAGCCATAGACGGACCGGCAGGCGCCGGCAAGAGTACCGTCGCCAGGGCGCTGGCAAAAAAGCTGGGCTATATTTATATTGATACGGGAGCTATGTACCGCGCCGTGACATTGATGGCGCTGCGCGAAGGTATAGATTTACGGGATCAGGATTCTTTGAGTCAACTGGCGCGGACTGTGTCAATTGAGCTTTTACCCGATTACGACGGCGGGCTGAAGGTGCTGCTCAATGGCGATGACGTGTCGGGAGATATCCGCAGCCAGCAAGTGTCTCAAAATGTTTCCCTGGTGGCCATGGCGCCGGGTGTAAGAAAACACCTGGTTGAACTGCAGCGGGCCATGGCTTCCCGTGGCGGGGTGGTAATGGAGGGGCGGGACATCGGTACAGTGGTATTACCGGAAGCCCCTGTTAAAATATTTCTCACCGCCTCTCACCAGGAAAGGGCCAGGAGGCGCAGGGAAGAGCTTGCTGCCAAAGGTAATATAATTGCTCAGGAGCAGATGGAAAAAGAAATAATGATCAGGGATCAGATCGATTCAACCCGTGCGACAGATCCGCTAACGCAGGCTGCCGACGCGATACCGATCGACAGCACATCCTTTTCGGTAAACGAGGTAGTGGGCATGATCATGGCGCGTATTCCAGCAGTAGAGGAACGGTCATGATTTACAGATTGCTTAAATTTATGGCCACGGTTATATTGAAAATAGTAAGGCGCTGGGATGTGCAGGGCAGGGAAAACCTGCCCGCCGGCGGTGGATTCCTCCTGGTGGCCAACCACGTCAGCTACTGGGATCCGGTTGTTGTGATCTGCGCGTTTAAAAAAAAAGTGTGCTTTATGGCCAAATCGGAGCTTTTCAATATACCTGTGATTGGGTATGTTTTAAGGATTTCCGGATCTTTTCCCGTGCGGCGGGACAAGTCAGACCGCGAAGCGATCAGGACCGCCCTCAGGCTCCTGGCCGAGGGGCAGATGGTGGGTGTTTTCCCCGAGGGTACCAGAAGCCATACCGGTGACCTGCTGAAGCCTCATCTAGGCGCGGCGATGTTGGCCGCCAAAGCGAAGGTTCCCATGATCCCTGTTGCCCTAATTGGCACCAGGGGCGTTTTTGGCCGGGTCAGGATGATCATAGGCGCTCCTGTTGAAAGCAAGAATTCGGGGAAAGTCAGCAAGACGGACCTGGAAAAAGCCAGTGACCTGGTCATGGACCGGATATTATCTATGATGACAAAATATTAGGATAAGATTAATAACAATAAATATAAAATATCCTGCAGAATTAAGCTATATATAAGAAGGAAAATATAAGTTATGGAGCGAATCTTTTTTGAGAACAATAAAACGGTGATGATATGGAAATCAAGGTGGCTTCTAAAGCGGGTTTCTGTTCCGGGGTAAAGAGGGCTTTAGATTTGGCCATGGATACCCTAAAAGAAAACAAAGGCCCTGTTTTCACTCTGGGACCGCTGGTTCACAACCCGCAGGTGGTGGCCTCCCTGGTGGAAAAGGGCATACGTGTAATTGACGATGTTAGTGATATACAGGAAGGCGCCCTTGTGATTAGATCCCATGGGGTGCGCCCGGATGTACTGCTTCAAGCCAGAGAACGTGGTATAAATATTATCGATGCTACTTGCCCCAATGTGCGCAGAGCACAGGAGCTGGCGGGTGAACTTACAGAGCAGGGCTACCAGGTTGTGGTTGTTGGCGACAGGGGGCACCCTGAGGTGCAGGGAATTGTTGGTTGGACGAACGGCAAGGCTGTGGTTGTGGAGAACCCGGAAGAAGCGGCTCTTTTAGATAGTGAGGCTAGGTTGGGGATTATAGCCCAAACAACTCAGATGCAGGAGAACCTCGACGCCATTGTCGCGGTTATCCAGGAAAAAGGCATGGGTTACAAGCTTTGCAATACTATATGCAGCGCTACAAGCCAACGGCAGGCGGCTGCCCTGAAACTTGCCGGGGATGTCGGCGTGATGATCGTGGCCGGTGGCGCAAACAGCGCCAACACAAGGAAACTGGCCAGCATCTGCCGCAAGTCCGGCGCTGCCACATATCTCATTGAAACAGCGGATGAACTTGATCCGGCCTGGTTTAAGGGAGTTACTACAGCGGGGTTGACAGCGGGCGCATCCACACCCGACTGGATTATAGAGGAGGTAAGGAAACGTATGGACGAATTTGTAGATTTGGACGGCCAGGAACAAGAACAAGAAGAAGGAATGAAGGACACAGTTGAGGTGAAAGCTGTTCGTCCCGGTGAAATTGTCAAAGGTACGGTGGTTCACGTTAGCCCGGATGAAGTGATGGTGGATATCGGGGCCAAATCCGAGGGCGTCGTACCAATCAGGGAGCTTTCATGCTGCGAGGTTAGTTCACCCCAGGATATTGTAAAAGTCGGGGATGAGATAGATGTCTATGTGTTGAAAGCTGAAGACAATGAAGGCAGGCTAATCCTATCAAAAGAGAAAGCGGATACTGAAAAATCCTGGGGCAGGCTGGAGGAAGCGATGGATGCCGCAGAGTCCGTCGAGGGTGTTGTCAGGGATGTCGTCAAGGGCGGATTGATCGTGGACATAGGGGTACGGGCATTTTTGCCCGCTTCTCTGGTAGAAAGGGGCTATGTGGAAGACCTGACAAAGTACCTCGGCCGGACGATTACCTGCAGGGTTATCGAAATGAACCGGGGCAGGAAAAAGGTAATCCTATCCCGCAAAGCATTGCTGGAGGAAGAGTATGTCCGCTTGCGCCAGGAAATGATGGAAAATCTGCAGGAAAACCAGGTGGTAAAAGGGATAGTTCGCCGGCTGACCAGTTTTGGCGCCTTTGTGGATATAGGCGGTGTCGACGGGCTTTTGCATATATCCGAGATGTCCTGGCACCGGATTAACCACCCCTCTGAAGTGGTTAAAGTTAATGATGAAATTGAAGTCATGGTTTTGCGCATCGACCGGGAAAAAGAAAAAATTTCCCTCGGTTTGAAACAGGTTTTGCCGAATCCATGGGACACGGTAGAACAGAGGTATCCCGTGGACTCCATTGTCACAGCCAAAGTTGTCCGGCTGGCCCCGTTTGGCGCCTTTGTACAGCTCGAGCCCGGTGTGGAGGGGCTGGTCCACATATCACATCTGGCGGACCGGCATATTGCCAGGC
Organism: Pelotomaculum sp.; assembly: GCA_018435055.1. Taxonomy (GTDB): domain Bacteria; phylum Bacillota; class Desulfotomaculia; order Desulfotomaculales; family Pelotomaculaceae; genus Syntrophopropionicum. Next base: position 11,632 of record JAHDOA010000028.1, read on the forward strand.
CGGATGAAGTGGTTACCGAAGGTGAAGAGATCAATGTTAAGGTTTTAAATATAGACACCGGCGAAAAACGCATTCGCCTATCAATCCGGGAGGTCGACAGGGGTAAACAGCAGCGTGAATACCGGGAAAGCGCTGTCATCCAGGCGCAGGAGCCGGCGGATGTGGTAACGATAGGCGACATGGTTGGGGATCTTTTTGATAAAAAAGAAGAACAGGAGTAGTCTTCAAGTGCAATAGCCCTAAGATAGGTTTCAACCCGCCTTGTAAGACTTTGTTTGCTGCAGGTGTCAATACCAGTTGATTGTCAAAATTGTTTGCTGTAGGGCAGGTTTTATCCCGCCAAAAGGGACCTTGTTTACAAACCAGGAGCGGTAAATAGCCGCTCTTTTTTTTGCATATTTTTAGTTGGATTGGACAGCCTATTTATGAAATTTTCATGATTAAGGGGGGCAAAATATTGGATCAGAACGCCATAGGAATCATAGTTCTAATTGCTGTGTCAATACTTATTTACCTCGGGCTGGCCCATAGGGCCCTTGACCGGATGAAGCTTTCAGACAGGGGCGCGTTACTAGTAATCGGCTTAATCATACTTGGTGGATTCATCAATATCCCACTGCCTTTTCTTCCCTTCAACACAGCTGTGAATGTGGGAGGGGCGCTGATCCCGGTCGGGCTGGCTATATATCTTCTGGTCAGGGCGGGTACAAGAAAAGAATGGCTCAGGGCTCTGGTCGGGACTGTTGCCACAGCTGTTGTTGTATACGTGGTAGGCTCCCTGATTAATTCCGGTTCCACAATGGAGCCCGCCGGCCGCGCGGCGGTTATTGACGCTATTTATCTTTATCCCCTGGTGGGCGGCATAGTCGCTTACCTGTTCGGCAGGTCCAGGCGGGGAGCATTTATTGCAGCCACCCTCGGCGTCCTGCTGGTGGATATATTTCAGTACGCATGGCTTATAAACCAGGGCGCGCCTGCCAGCTATACCATGCTAATCGGAGGCGCCGGCGCTTTTGACGCCATTGTGCTTGCGGGCATATTCGCGGTTATTTTGGCTGAATTAATTGGGGAGTCGCTGGAGAGACTTTCAGGCGGCCCCAAAACAGAAGGACGGCCGCCGGAACTGGTTAAAGGTTTAAAAAAACCTGCGCCTGACTCTCACGCAGGCATTGGCGGCGGTGCGGAAAATCGCCGGGGAAGCAATAAAAAGGAGGACGAAATCTGATGAAAAAACGGAGGCGCAGGTTCATCTTATATACAGCAGCCCTGCTGGCAGGTCTGGTTCTTCTGGTTTACAGCGCAAACAAAGACATGCGGTTTTGGCCTGTTATAAACACAGCGGGATTTCTCAATAATGAAATATCTGACCACATTGGCGGTACGTTTACCACAATCGCAGATGAGCAGGGGAATTTGCTAAGCATGATGTCCCGCAATGTCTATGTGGGTGACGAACTATACACCTCGGAGGGTAAAGGTTACCGGGTTAATAAGGTAACGGGCGGTATGGCGGAGGCGGTATTTACCGGCATGGACGCCCAGATAGTCGCCTACAATGATTTTTTCACCGCCCGGGAGGTGCCTGTAGCTACAAATGCTGAAAAAAAAGGAAACATTGCAGTTTACCATTCACATACCGATGAGTCTTATGTGCCTTCGGACGGCACGGAAGCCATACCTTTCAAAGGCGGCATTTACCAGGTGGGCAAAGCCATGGTGGATAAACTGCAGGGCAGCGGGATCTCCGTAAATTATGATCAGACCGCGCACGATCCGCACGATAACAACGCCTATGTCCGCTCCAGAAGGACAGCCGCAAATTTAATGAAAGACAAACCCACAGCCATTTTTGACGTGCATCGCGATGGTGTGCCGGATCCTTCCTATTACCGCGCGGAAATAGACGGCAAGGATGTGGCCAAACTGCGCCTGGTTGTCGGCAGGGAAAACCCCCGCATGGAGGCAAATATGGATTTCGCCAAGCGGATGATGGCGGCGGCCAATAATGCGCACCCCAAGGTAGTAAAGGAAATATTCGTAGGCAAGGGGGATTATAACCAGGATCTTTCACCCACGGCGCTGCTGATTGAAGCCGGTACCCATACAAACAGCAAGGAACAGGCTGAAAAGGGCATCGCCCTTTTCACCGACGCTGTCCCGGTTGCGCTGGGTATAAGCGGCTCACCGGCGGCTGCGCCGACCCAGCCGGGCAAAACCACGGGGGCAGGTGGAGGATGGAAGGCAGCTGGATGGATATTGGGTATTACGGTGGCCCTGGGTCTGGGCTTTATCCTTCTTAATTCAGGCAGTTTGAGCAACGCCAGGGGTAATATATCCGGCTTTGCCAGGGAGATTACCGGTTTGTTCCCGCGCCGCGCAGCGCGTAAACCCGGCATGCCGGACAGCGAGCAGGATAAAGAAAAGTAAAATTCAAGGCTTTCGCCTGGAAGGAGGATGCCGGCCATATGCCTGAATATCTGATCGTGATAACAGCCGGCGTCCTCGCTGGCACTTTATCCCGTATCATCCTGCTCAGGAGTGATTACAGGCAGTACCCGGGTTACCCGCACGGTTACATGTCGCACCTGCTCCTGGGCTTTATAGCGTCAGCGCTGGGAGCGGTAGCGGTCCCCGCCGTCATGGCGCCGGAATATACCGCGGTGACTTTTCTAGCCCTGGCAGTTCAGCAGTTCCGTGAAATCAGGAACATGGAACGCCGCACCCTGGAAAGCCTGGAAAGGACAGAGTTAATCAAAAGGGGGCTGGATTACATCGAAGGAATAGCCCGTACCTTTGAGGCCAGAAACTACCTGGTGATGGCGACTGCGTTTGCCACCAGTCTGGCGACTCAGTTCGGCGGCCTGCCGGCGGGAGGGGTTGTAGCTGTGATTACGATTCTGCTCAGCCGCAATCTCATGTCGGGCGAGATACTGGGAAATATCTGCGATGTCGTGCCGGCCCGGCTGAGTTTCGATGGCCCGACCCTGATGGTCGATGAAATAGGTTTAATCAATGTTGGTTTAAAAGATATGCGCGAAGATATATTAAAAAATGGCATTGCTGTAAAGATAAAGCCAAAAGACGGCAACGCCAGGTCGATCATCCACGACATGGGCCAGCGCAAGGCCATTGCCTTTACAGCAGCAGTTATCCTCGGGAGTAAAAAAGACGTGGATATTCCCGAATACACGCCGCTGGTGCGCAAGAACCCCCATACTGGTGAGGCCGGCCTTTATATCATGCCGGTGGAAAGGGACATGGAGCAGTTGATCGCGGCAGTCAAACTGACTCCTGTCCTGGAAAGCGCCAGCAGTAAACCGCTATTAGCAGGTTCTTCAATCAGAAAAGCCAAAAAGAAGGTCGATTGATCAGTGCAAGGTGAGATAAGTAATATTCTGGCAGTGATTTCCCTTAACAAGGAACTGGTAAGCGGGGGAGCGCCCATTTTTTTTGCCCGTGACGAAGAGGAGTTGGAAAAGATAGCGGGATATTTGTCAAAAATCCTTGACGCCATGGTGCACGACCTGGGCAACGGAAGCTATGTCGTAGTAAGACATTAAGACATTTTGTTTACGGTGGGTAAGGTAATGAAAGTTATTTACCACTGCTATGGCGGAAGCCATTCTTCCGTAACCGCCGCTTCAATACATTTGGGACTGCTGCCTGTGGATCGGGTTCCCAGCAGGGAAATGTTCTGGAAGTTACCGCTTTTTGACCGCCAGGAGGCCGATCGGCACGGGCATATTTATTACATGGGCAAAGACGAATACGGCCACGAGGTTTGCCTGGCGGCACGCCGCGGCAAGCCGCAGATATTTGAAAACGTTTTTGGGAATCTGGCGGATATTTTTGCCATACCCCAGCAGGATTACATGTTTGTTAACGTTATGAATAGTGTTAACCTGACCATGAAATTTGGTGGTTTTCTGTCCCGACGATGGGGATTTATCGACCTGGGCCGGCCGATTGTAACAATGGGTACGCAGGTCGCCTATTTTCGCCTGGTACATCTTGTCCAAAAAGTTAAGGACGTGGTAAAGGATGATGGCTATGAAAATTCTTTATTTCAGCGACAGCTGGTTTCCGCTGGCGGCTCTGGCCGGAGCGATTCACACCGGCAGGCTGCCGGCGGGAGAACTGCCGGTCCGGGACCAGTTATGGGACCTGCTGTCTTTGAATATAAGAGGCGGGGAAGGGAAAATAATTTCCCTGGGGGAGGACGGCGCCGGAAATAAAGTTTACGCTCTTTCTGTTAAAGGTGAGCGGGGTATGATTTACCGCCTTGTGGAGAGTTTCCTGCGCATTTACAATATACAAGATGCTGAAATGAGAATGGTGGACAATAGATTTCAAGATAATATATTTCTACAGTCAGGCAAAATGTTGTGCCGCTTTGCTCTTTTAGTCCCTCTCGGTTGCCTGCTGTCCAGAATAGGCATAAAAAATTTATATGGCGAACTGGTTGAGTGGGCGCTGACGGTAAAAACAGCCGGGGCAAATCCTCCTTGACTGTATAATGGAAATTATAGATAATTGTTAAGGGTGAAGACGGGGGGTCATGCCATGAAGCGCCGCGGGTTGAAAATAGAAGCGGTGGAACCCGGGAGCATCGCTGAGGAGCTGGGCGTGGCGGCGGGGGACCGGGTAACGGCGATTAACGGTATGCCGGTGCGGGATTTAATAGATTTTCGCTATTTGGCAGCTGATGAATTGCTTTTTATTGATTTAAAAAAAGCTGACGGAGAAGAATGGGTGCTGGAGGTAGAAAAGGATTTTGACCAGGACCTGGGTATTAACTTCGGCGCGGGTGGTTTCGGGCCGGCCATAAAATGCATAAATAAATGCGTATTTTGTTTTGTTGATCAGATGCCGCCGGGCATGCGCCGGACCCTCTATGTCAAAGATGACGATTACCGGCTATCTTTTTGGCACGGCAATTTTATAACGCTAACAAATCTCAGTAAAAACAAGCTGAAAAGGATCGCCAGGCAGCGGCTCGGTCCGCTTTACATATCAGTCCACACCACAAACCCCGTCTTAAGAGAAAGGATGCTGGGGAGCAGCCGGGCGGGCTCTATTATGGAACAGCTGCGTTTCCTGGCCGAAGCAGGTATTGAAATGCACACCCAGGTGGTATTGTGTCCGGGGCTAAACGACGCGGCTGAACTTGAGAGAACTGCTGGTGACCTGTTTACCCTGTGGCCGGCTGTAAAATCGCTGGCTGTGGTGCCGGTGGGACTGACCCGTTTCAGAGAAGGCCTGTACCCTCTAGCCGCATTTACCCGGGAAAAGGCCCGAGCGCTTGTCCGCTGGGTCCACGACAGGCAGAAAGAATACATTACCAGGCGCCAACATCCTTTTATTTTTGCTTCGGATGAGTTTTACCTGCTGGCCGGGGAAACGGCGCCAGCGGCGGAAAGATATGATGGTTTTCCCCAGCTTGAAAACGGAGTCGGCCTGACCCGGCTTTTTCTGGATGAATGGGCTGATGCGGTGGGCGGCTTGCCTGATGCGTCTGAGCCACAAAGGATTGTCCTGGTCACGGGCGTCCTGGGAAATAAAATATTAGAGCCGGTGGCGGCCAGGTTAAATAAGATTGCCGGGCTGCAGGTTTCGATCAAGGTTATAGAGAATAATTTTTTCGGCAAACAGGTCACGGCTACCGGCCTGGTCACCGGGAGTGATATTTTAGCCCAGACGACAGATGATGCCGGTGACCTGATAGTGCTACCCGCCGTAATGTTAAAAGAGGACGAGAAGGTGTTTTTAGACGATGTCAGCCTGCAAGAGCTGGCTGGGAAATTGAAAGCAGCGGTGGCCGCCGTTTCGGGGCCTCGCCAACTGGTTGACGTCATCATAAACAGCCCGGCTAATGCCGAGATGTTTATTGATAATAGAAGTTAGTTTCTGTTAAAACTGGGGCAAAATATTAAGATATGAAAACAATAAACAGATGACAGGATTAACAAGATTAATAGGATTAACAGATTAAAAAATAATTATTAATTTTTTCTCCTGCAATATAATTAATTGTAATTTTTAATCATAAATATTTTTGCGAAATTGCAAAATGGTACTTTTTGCAGTAGAATTGTGTCTTAATCCTTAAATCCACTGAATCGTTTTAAATCCTGTAATCCTGTCAAATTGTTTTTCGGAGGTTGGAAAAATTGGCTAAGCCGGTGGTGGCAATAGTAGGACGGCCGAATGTCGGTAAATCGACCCTTTTTAACCGAATAGTGGGCGGCAGGGTGGCCATAGTGGAAAGCCGGCCGGGTGTGACCAGGGACCGTCTTTATCAGGATGCTGAGTGGGCGGGCCGCAGCTTTGCGCTTATCGACACAGGTGGCTTGGATTTTCAAGAGAGCGGCCAGATCACTGCGGGGATCCACCGTCAGGCTGAACTGGCCATTGCCGAGTCTGACGCTGTTCTCTTTGTGGTAGATGCCCGCACCGGACTAAATCCCAATGACGAAGAAGTGGCTGCTGTGATCAGGCGTTCCGGCAAGCCGGCTATAGTCGTTGCTAATAAGGTAGAGAATTTTGACTATGAAACTGACGCTTTTGATTTCTACCGGCTTGGCCTCGGCGATCCGGTACCTGTTTCAGCGGCGGAAGGCCTGAATACCGGCGACCTGCTGGACAGGCTTGTGGAACTGCTGCCGGACAGTAACGGTGAAGATTATCCGCCGGACGTAATAAAAATAGCTGTGATCGGCCGTCCCAATGTCGGCAAATCATCTCTTGTCAATGCTATCCTGGGTGAGGAGAGGGTTATTGTCAGTGATATTCCCGGTACAACCAGGGATGCTGTGGATACGCCGTTTCAACTGGAAGATAGGCATTACGTGATCATTGACACTGCAGGCATCCGGCGTAAAAGCAAGATCGATATGCCTGCGGAAAAATACAGTGTAATCCGCACGTTGCGGGCTGTAGACAGGTGTGATGCGGTCTTGATGATGCTGGATGCCCCGTTGGGTGTGACTGAGCAGGATAAGCGCATTGCGGGTTATGCCCACGAAGCGGGCAGAGCGGTGGTGCTGGTGGTGAACAAATGGGACCTGGTGGAAAAAGACGACCATACTATGAACCGGTATACCGAAAGAATTCGCGAGGAACTGGCGTTTATGAAGTATGCGCCGGTGATTTTTATATCGGCTACCACAGGCAGGCGTGTGCCAAAGGTGCTGGAGCTTGTAGACTTTGTCGCCGAGCAGCATGCGGCGCGTATTGCTACTGCGGATTTAAACAACCTCTTTAAGGAAGCGGTTATGCAGACCCCGCCGCCGGCCGACAAAACCAGGCGGTTAAAAATCCTATATGTAACCCAGGGCGGGGTAAAGCCGCCAAAGTTTATAATATTTGTAAATGATCCGGAGCTGATGCATTTTTCCTACCTGCGTTATCTGGAAAACCAGGTCCGGGCTGCATATGGTTTTGAAGGCACTCCGCTCCGTTTTATCTTGCGCAAAAGGACCAGGGAGATGGAGTAGACGAAATCTCCAATTGAAATGGCGGGATAAATCCCACCCCGCATATGCGGGGTACAAAAGTATGTCCAATCCAGCCCTGCATGAGCGGGACGCCCGAGAACAGTCCCCGTGTGTGAATTCAGGAGAGAGATATGTCAAACTACTGGCTTATTATAGTTGGTTATTTTATCGGATCTATACCATTCAGTTACATTGTGGGCCGCTTATGGGCGGGGATTGATATCCGCCAGTGCGGCAGCGGCAATGTGGGCATGACCAACGTCTGGCGCAACGCCGGGCCGGCGGCCGGTATCACAGCGCTGGTCCTGGATCTTGGCAAGGGTGTGCTGGCGGTGTGGTTGGCCGGACAATATGGAAACGACCTGATTGTGGCGCTGTCAGGGATAGCAGTGCTGGCCGGCCACAGCTGGCCTGTTTTTCTCGGATTTAAAGGGGGCAAACTGGTTGCAACCGGTGTGGGGGTTATCACAGCCATATCTCCACCGGTGGGGATCAGCGCCATGCTGATTTGGATCGTGGTAACCGGCCTTACCAGGTACGTATCTGTAGGCTCTATTACAGCAATTGTCTTTATCCCATTTTTAATGTTTGCCTTTGAACTGGGGACTCCTTTTCTGGCGCTGGGACTGTTTGCCGCGATCTTTGCCATATATAAGCATATCCCGAATATTAAACGGCTTTTGGCTGGTACAGAACCCAGGATAGTTTTTAAAAAGAATTAAACGGAGGTCTGGCAAGTGGGCAAGAAAATAGGGATTCTGGGCGCGGGCAGCTGGGCGACGGCAGTATCCGTACTCCTGGCCCAAAAGGGCTATCAAGTAAAATTGTGGTCGATTATACCTGAACAAATTAAAGAAATAAACGAAGCCAGGGAAAACAAATCCTTTTTGCCCGGTATAACAATTCCCGCTGGCGTAGAAGCAATGGGCGACCTCGGGCAGACGTTAAATGACGCGGAAGCCGTTGTTTTCGGCGTTCCTTCACACGCTTTTCGTGAGGTTGTCCGCAAAGCGTTGCCACATATACCGGGCGACGCGATATTGATCAACCTGGCCAAAGGCATTGAAGAGGATAACCTGTGCCGCATGTCACAAGTTTTTACCCGGGAAGCAGGTGTTTCAATGACCTGGAGGTATGTTGTTCTATCGGGTCCAAGCCACGCGGAGGAGGTGGCCCGGATGGTTCCTACAGCGGTGGTTGTTGCTTCTTCCTGTGTGGAAAGCGCCGAATATGCCCAGGATTTGTTTATGTGTGATTTTTTCAGGGTATATACCAGCACTGATGTTAGCGGGGTTGAACTGGGCGGCGCCCTGAAAAATATTATCGCGCTGGGAACCGGTATCGCTGACGGTCTCGGTTACGGTGACAACAGTAAAGCGGCCCTGATGACAAGGGGACTCACCGAAATATCCCGCATGGGTATGTTTATGGGGGCTAACCCGCTGACATTCGCGGGCCTGGCCGGAGTGGGGGATTTGATTGTGACCTGTACCAGTATGCACAGCCGCAACCGTCGCGCCGGGATAGCATTGGGCCGGGGAAAGTCACTTGACGAAGCCCTCGCGGAGGTAAAAATGGTGGTAGAGGGTGTGCGTACCACACGGGCTGCCAGGCGTCTCGCGCAGAGCTTGTCGATAGAGATGCCTATTACCGAACAGATCCACCAGGTGCTATTTGCTGGACTATCTCCTGCTGTCGCTGTAAAAAGGCTTATGACCAGGGATAAAACCCGCGAGATGTAAAACAAGCGGAAATAAACAAGGGGTCAGGCTTGAAGTATTCAATTCAATCCTGACCCAATTTTTTTTCCATTATTTTGGTTTTTTAATTATCTGGGGAATATTCGTCCATCACGCTCATATATATATAATGTTATTGTATGCCACTGGAAAAAAATAACGTGGACTAAGGTTCACGGAAGGATTATGATATTAGATTTTTTGTATGTGGGGAGGGATGCAATCTTTTATATAGATCTGCCTCGGCAAATTTTTTAAGGAGGGAGTGTGTATATGGAATCGAACGATCTTTTCCGCGATATTGCGGAGCGTACAGGGGGGGATCTGTATCTCGGCGTGGTCGGCGGCGTGCGTACCGGCAAATCAACTTTTATCAAGCGTTTTATGGAATTAATGGTACTTCCCAACATACAAAATGTTTACGACCGGGAGCGGGCCAAGGATGAGCTGCCCCAGAGCGCCGCCGGGCGGACAATAATGACCACCGAGCCGAAATTCATCCCGAATGAAGCTGTTGAAATTCAAGTTACTGAGAACTTAAATATAAAGATACGCATGGTTGATTGTGTCGGCTACCGGGTGGAAGGAGCGCTTGGCTACGACGAGGAAAACGGCCCCCGCATGGTGTCAACACCCTGGTTTGAGGAACCGATTCCGTTTCAGGAAGCAGCTGAGGTGGGCACCAGAAAAGTCATTTCTGAACATTCAACTATGGGTCTGGTAATCACTACGGACGGTTCGATCACCGATATCACCAGAGAAAACTATATAGAGGCGGAGGAAAGAGTCGTTGAAGAGTTGAAAAGTATCAACCGGCCTTTCCTGATGCTCCTAAACAGTACGGACGCGTCGGGGCAGGAAGCTGCCGACCTGGCCGCCGAATTATGCGAGAAATATGATATTCCGGTGCTTCCCGTTGACTGTGCCCGGATGGTCCAGGCGGACATCCTGAATATATTGGAAAAACTGCTTTATGAATTCCCGGTGAACGAGGTTAATATTAACCTGCCGCCGTGGGTGGAGGAACTGGATATCAAGCACTGGCTCCGCGATAAATTTGAAAAATCAATCCAGGAAACTGTTAAAAACGTACGGCGCCTGAGGGATATTGACGGTGCGGTGGAATCACTGGCTGATTATGATTTTGTGGATCAAGTCAGGCTGCACAGCATAGATGCCGGCACCGGATCGGCTGATATCAGCATCGCCTCCAGTCAGTCCTTATTCTACCAGGTGTTGAGCGAGCAGTCCGGTTTTAATATCGAAGGGGAAAGAGAACTGTTCCGCATTGTTAGGGATTTAAGTGTCGCTAAAAAAGAATACGACAAGGTGTCCGACGCCCTGGATGAAGTAAGGGAAAACGGTTACGGCGTTGTTACCCCGACTCTGGACGAACTGATCCTGGAAGAGCCGGAATTGATCCGCCAGGGCAGCCGCTTCGGCATCAAGCTGAAGGCCAGCGCACCGTCACTCCATATGATCAAGGCGGACATCACTACCGAGATTACTCCGATTATCGGCACGGAGAAGCAGTGCGAAGAACTCGTACAGTATATGCTCAGGGAATTTGAAGACAACCCGCAAAAAATCTGGAACTCAGAGATCTTCGGCAAGTCAGTGCATGACCTGGTCCGGGAGGGTATCCAGAACAAACTGCACCGCATGCCGGAAAACGCTCAGATTAAGCTGCAGGAGACCCTCCAGCGGATTGTCAATGAGGGTTCGGGCGGCCTGATTTGTATAATAATCTAATCATGTTAACCGGTCTGCGCGGCCGGTTTTACTTTTTATGCCGGAACTCTTTTGGCTAAAATGGTGGCAGCCCCAACGGTAGAAGGCGATAAAGGCTCTGGAAGACAGGAAGGTGATGGTTAAAGTATAGAAAGTAGTAAACCAACTCCATTGATTATATTTTATCAGATCGGTATACAACTCCAGCGGGTATTCTATCGCAGTCATACCGGCGCTGAACAGCGCGGCAAAGTACAGGATCGGCCAGACGCCGCGTTCCCTGGTAACCTGGTTGTATATCAGGCAGAGGATGGGGAAAACCCAGTATTCAAAAAGAAGACAGGTATTATAGTAATGTGGTAACTGCCGGAAAGGGTATTCTAATTTATCCGTGTTAACAACCGCGTCTCCCCAGAGGCTGTCCAAAACACATTTAAATAAAAATACAACTACCCAGTCCCGGAAGTAACGCCAGTCGATAATAAATATCAGCGCCAATAAAGCCAGCAGTGCTGCGACGACGGATATAATTAGTTCCACGTTATGAACCATTCTCTTAGCTCCGAAAATAATATTTATAATTTCTTAAGTCAGTTTGTTTATAGAGTTCTCATATTGTTTTTATAAAAACACAATAAATCATTATATTTTTTCACTTCACCGGCATTATAATACTGTGATAATTATCTTCCGGTAAGGAATAGTATAATGACTGACAAAAATCAATTTAATCAATTTAATGATAAGAGAACCGAAATTGTTCTATGGAGTATTGCCTTGCCTGGATTCGGGCAATTTTTAAACAGGCAATATTTTAAGGGCGCGGTTTTGCTTATTCTTGAATTTCTGGTCAACATTAAATCAAATTTAAACCTGGGGATAGTTTCGAGCTTCAGAGGGGATATAGCCGCGGCTCTTGCAGTAACCGATTTTCAATGGCTGATGTTTTATCCCTGCATATATATGTATGCCATTTGGGATGCATATAAGGACGCGGGAGGAAACAGTGTTTCCTTTGCCTTTCTGCCATTTGTTTTTGCTGCTTACCTGGGCACTATCGGGGTTGCATATTCGGCAAGCTTCAGTATTATGGGAAATTTGCTGGGGCCTATTTGGCTGCCGATTATTCTTATGCTTGTTGGCGTCGGACTCGGTTTGCCTTTTACGTTTTTTCTATCCAGAAAACCGTAGGCGCGATCCAAATAAAAATATAGGTAATGTGTAATAATTCAATGAATATCACCGTTATTCATAGATACTTTTGCAATTTTTTTTGCGTTGCCCGCATGCGGCGCCAATGCTATAATGTCAAGCAGAAGGCTTAAATTATCCGCAGGCACATTCTGTGAAAGGGTTTTACATAAAGGAGGAGAGCCATTGGCAGCTAAAAAAGAAATCGGCGTTGGCTTACTGGGCATGGGCACCGTCGGGCGCGGTGTCTATCGTATTCTGAATGACAACAAAGCGGGCATTGAACAAAAAGCCGGGGCGCCCATTGTGATAAAAAAAATACTGGTACGGGATATTTCAAAGGACCGCGGCCTGGCAATCAGCACAGGGCTGCTGACCACAAATATCAACGATCTTCTTGAGCACCCTGAAATTGACATTATCGTTGAGGCGCTGGGCGGTATAAATCCAGCTTTGGAATATTCACTGGAGGCGCTGGCCAGGGGGAAAAGTGTTGTCACCGCCAACAAGGACATGATTGCGTTGCACGGCAAAGAGCTTTTTGCGGCGGCGGAAGCAAACAAGCGGGATTTGTTTTTTGAAGCCAGCGTAGCAGGTGGCATACCGATAATCAGGCCGTTGAAAGAATGCCTGGCCGCCAACCGTATCACCCAGGTGATCGGTATAATTAACGGAACTACCAATTATATGCTGACCAGAATGACCGGGGAAGGCCTTGGTTTTGAGCAGGCCCTCAGGGAAGCGCAGGCTATGGGTTACGCCGAGGCTGATCCCAGCGCTGACGTAGAAGGTTATGACGCGGCGCGAAAACTGGCGATCCTAGCTTCTATCGCGTTTAATACCAGGGTTTCCCTGGATCAGGTACATGTCGAGGGAGTTACCCGGATCACCGCCGAAGACATTGCCTACGCCGCCAACCTGAATTATGTGATAAAACTCTTGGGCATCGCCAGGGACGGCGCGGACGGTATCGAGGTAAGGGTCCACCCGGCCCTGCTGCCGAAAACCCACCCCCTGGCATCGGTGAATGATGTTTTTAATGCTATATTTGTCACCGGCGATGCAGTTGGAGATGTTATGTTTTACGGCCGGGGCGCTGGCGAACTGCCAACAGCTAGCGCGGTAACGGCTGATGTGATGAACGCCGCACGCAACCTGACGCACGGCTGTACGGGAATGATTGGCTGCACGTGTTTTGCGGAAAAACCGGTAAAGTCAATGGGGCTTACCTCCACTGAGTATTATATCCGCCTTGGTGTAGCCGACAAGCCGGGTGTTCTGGCAAGCATCGCTTATATTTTTGGTAAAAATGATGTAAGCCTGGCTTCGGTGATCCAGCATACCACGGGTAAGGCGGCAGAGCTTATTTTGATCACACATGAGGTTCTTGAAAAAAACCTGCAGGAAGCGCTGAAAGGTATCAAAGAATTGCCGGTGGTAAATGAAGTATCAAATATGATCAGGGTTGAGGGACACTGACACAGGAGGTTTGCCTGAAATGATCCGAGTGCAGGTGCCGGCTACAACAGCAAATATGGGGCCTGGTTTTGACTGCATCGGCATGGCCCTGGAACTTCATAATGTGGTCGAAATGATCCCGGTTGCCCGCGGAGTAACGATAGAAGTTTCAGGTGAGGGCGCGGCAGATATCCCCAGAGATGATAGCAACCTGGTTTACCAGTCAGCCAGGCGTGTTTTCCTTCAGGCCGGCTACACCATAGCGGGACTGAGAATCCGTCTTTTTAACCAGATCCCTATAGCGCGGGGATTGGGCAGCAGCACCGCGGCAATTGCCGGCGGCATAATTGCCGCAAACATACTGACCGGCGGGAAACTATCCGTCAGAGAGATGGTTACGCTGGCCAGCTCTATCGAAGGACACCCTGACAATGTGGCGCCCGCGATACTGGGCGGCATTGTGGTATCAGTTAATGACGGCGGAGAAATAAAATATTTAAAAATAGAGCCGCCTATCAGGTTAAAGGGTGTTGTGGCCATACCTGATTTCAACCTTGTTACTAAAACATCCAGGGAAGCGATCCCGGCCCAGGTACCGTTTCAGGACGCTGTCTTTAATGTGGGGCGGGTGGCGCTGCTTGTCGCCGCCCTGCACCAGGGGGACCTCGGCATGTTGAGCGCGGCCATGGAGGACCGGCTTCACCAATCCTTCCGTTCGCCCCTTATTCCAGGGCTGAAAAAGGTGCTTGCGGCTGCTAAGCTGGCGGGCGCCCGCGGCGTGACGCTGAGCGGATCCGGGCCTTCGGTGATAGCCTACGCGGATGCAAACTTTGAACTAATTGCCAGGGTGATGGGCGAAACTTTCCGTCAGAATGGCATAAAATCAAGGGTCCTGGTGCTGAAACCAAGTCCAATCGGCGCCAGGGCTCTGGAAATTAAATAAATATGACACAATATTTTTTTTGATTGGCAGCTTGACTGATTAAGCAATTAAATTTATTATTAAACATAAAAAACACATGTTTAAGTCATAACTAAAGGAGATTGTCATGTTAGTAGTGCAAAAGTATGGGGGCAGTTCTGTTGCCGATCCCGAACGGATCCGTCGTGTGGCCGGGCGGGTCGCCGCTGTCCGGGAAGAGGGCCATGATATAGCGGTGGTCGTTTCGGCCATGGGTGATACCACGGATGATCTAATCAGCCTGGTTAAAGAAATAACAGATTCACCGTCAGACAGGGAAATGGACATGCTCCTTTCTACCGGCGAACAGGTTTCCATTGCGCTGCTGGCAATGGCTATCAGGGAGCGCGGCTTTCCTGTTATCTCTTTAACAGGGCCGCAGGCGGGGATTGCCACAGACGGCGTCCATACCAAGGCCAGGATATTGAATATTGACACAAGCCGGCTCAGGAAAGAGTTTTCACAGGGGAATATTGTTGTGGTGGCCGGTTTTCAGGGTATTGATCAGGAAAGCAGCGATATCACCACCCTGGGCCGGGGCGGATCCGACACCACCGCTGTAGCTCTGGCGGCGGCGCTGCAAGCGGACTTGTGTGAAATTTATACTGACGTTGACGGGGTTTATACCACAGACCCGCGTATAGTTCCCGAAGCGCGCAAGCTGAATGTGATATCATATGAGGAAATGCTGGAACTGGCCAATCTGGGCGCGGCTGTCCTGCACCCCCGCGCCGTGGAGATGGCGATGAACTATAAAATGCCGCTGCATGTCCGTTCAAGCTTTAATACCAATCCGGGGACGTTGGTAAAGGAGGAGGAAAACTTGGAAAAAGAGCTCTTGGTAACCGGTGTTGCCTGTGATCATAATGTAGCCAAAATCGGGCTGTTTAATGTTATGGACAAGCCGGGTATTGCCTTTACAATATTTAAGGCGCTTGCCGATGAAAAAATTAATGTGGATATGATCATCCAAAGCGCCATGCGGGACGAGAGGAATGACATATCCTTTACCTGCTCCGAAGGAGATCTGAAAAAAGCGCTTGCCGTTGTTGACGGGCTGCAGGCGGATATCGGCGCCGACGGCTATACCTATAGCGACAGCGTGGCTAAAGTGTCTATTGTAGGCGCGGGTATGATCAGTAATCCCGGGGTGGCGGCTAAAATGTTCGAAGCCCTTTACGGGGCAGGAATAAACCTGGAAATGATCAGCACCTCGGAGATCAGGATCTCCTGCGTGATCAGGGATGAAGACGCTGAAAAAGCTGTCAAAGCCCTGCATAAAATATTCGACCTGGCCTAAAACCGTGTCAAGGGCGAAGGGCGTGTCAAGGGGACGGTTCTCGTGACACGATCGGACACGATCGTGTCACGAATCAGCAGGTTCGCCCCATTAACAAGGTTTATCTCTAAAGGGTTTTAAAAGTTGTGAGGCGGGATTTGATCCCGCCATTTGTGTTTAACGGCCGTGGATAAAATAATCCATTAGTTTGTGCCCTTCAGGGAAGACCAGGCCGCTTTTCGCGGCAGCCTCTTCGTCATATACACCGTTGGCGTTTTTGTTATCCTGCCCGCTTGTATAAATAACAAACGGCACAGGTTTGTCTGTGTGGGTCATGATGCTCAGCGGCGTCGGGTGGTCGGGCAGGGTCATCACTTTATAATCACCGAACTGTGACAACCCTGCTAAAAGCAAGCCCAGCATCTCGTCAACCATTTCGATGGCTTTAATCTTTGTTCCTGTTTCCCCCCTGTGCGACGCCGCGTCAGGCGCTTCCACATGAAGGTAGACTAGATCCTGTCCTTTGGCCAACTCATCCAGAGCCGCCGCTACTTTGCCCCTGAAATTTGTTTCAACTGTGCCGGTGACATTTTCCACAGCAACAATATCCAGCCCGGCGCTTATACCGATCCCTTTAATCAGGTCAACTGCGGAAATTACAGATGCCTTGAGGCCGTATTTTTCATAGAAGCTTGTCAGGGAAGGTTTCTTCCCCTGGCCCCAGAACCAGACTGAATTGGCCGGCCTCAAGCCCTGGTCAACCCTTTTTTTATTTAAAGGATGGCCGGACAGTAAGTTATAGCTTTCTTTCATCAGTTTCAGCAGGGTGGCGCCGCCTTCATCCCGCGGCAGATATTCAGTGATCACCCGCCCTGATATGTCATGGGGCGGCGTCAGCTTGCATCCGGCCGGACCGCCTTTCCAGACCATAAGGTGCCTGAAGCGGAAACCGGCGTGAAAAACTATATCCTCTGTACCGAGTGTTTTGTCAATTTGCCGGATCAGTTCCCCGGACTCAGGTGTTGTTATCTCGTCGGCGCTATAGTCGATCATCGTTTTTTCCTCGTAGGCGCCTTCTTCTGAAAGTGTTACCAGGTTGCAGCGAAAAGCAACATCGTCGGGTTCAAGCTCCACGCCCATGCTCACCGCTTCCAGCGGAGAGCGCCCCGTGTAGTATTCAGCCGGATCATAACCCATTACAGAGAGATTGGCCACATCGCTGCCCGGGGGGTATCCAGCCGGAACGGTAGAGGCGGTCCCGAGCACGCCTTTTGCGGCGAGCCGGTCCATATGCGGGGTCCGGGCTTTTTGCAGCGGTGTTTTATTGTTTAGCTCTTTAATTTTATAATCGGCCATGCCGTCGCCCAGTAAAATTAAATATTTCATGTTATTCTCCCTTTATTTAATGGTCTAAAAATGGTATTCTCCTGCTAGAAGAAGAATCCTGCACCATAGATCAAAAAGCTCCCAGTATTATAACCGCAATAAAAAGACGCAATAATCTAAACCCCGTTAAACGCCCTTTAACCATTGTTACCAAAATAAGGGGGTTGTTCCGTTGAAGGAATTTCTGGTTTTATCTCCCACAGCCATACTGGGCTATGGATTTCCCTTGAGTTCTTTTAAAGAGGGTTTGAGCCGCCAGCCTGATGCTATTGCTGTGGATGCGGGATCCACCGACCCCGGACCCTACTATCTTGGCGCGGGGGCGCCGTTCACCAGCAGAAACGCGGTACTCAGGGATCTCCGCTACTTGCTTGAGGCCTCGGTAAATAATAAAATTCCCCTGCTGATCGGTAGTGCGGGAGGGAGCGGCGGGGAACCACATTTAAAAAGAGACCTGGATTTAGTAATGGAAATAGCCAGGCAAAAGGATCTGCATTTCAAAATGGCGGTAATACATGCCGAGGTTGACCGGGAAAAAGTGAGAGATTCATTGCGCCGGAATAAGGTAAAGCCACTGGGACCCGTGCCGCCGCTGCGAGAAAAGGATCTGGACGAGGCGGTCAGGATTGTCGGACAGATGGGGGTCGAGCCACTGGTGGGCGCGCTGGAAACAGGCGCACAGGTTGTAATCGCCGGACGCGCTTATGACCCTTCGGTTTTTGCCGCCCCGGCCTGCCAGGCAGGCTACAGGCCCGGGCCGGCTATCCATATGGGTAAAATTTTGGAATGCGGCGCTATTGCCTCTACACCCGGCAGCGGCAGCGACTGTCTGCTTGGACGTATCGGCGTGGGATACTTCGAGGTGGAAACATTAAATCCAGCTCGTGTTTGCACGGTGATTTCCGTGGCCGCCCACACATTATACGAGAAATCTGATCCGGTATATCTGCCGCTCCCCGGCGGCTGTCTGGATCTGAAAATGACAAGGTTTAAACAGGTTGCGGAAAACCGGGTGAGGGTAACGGGCAGCAGGTTTATCCCGACCCAAAAATATACGGTGAAACTGGAGGGTGTAAAGAAGGCCGGCTTCAGGACAGTAACCATCGCGGGTTGCCGGGACCCGGTCATGATCAGGGAAATTGATCATGTCATGGAAATTGTCAAGGAAAGAGCCAGAGACAATTTTGCAGGCGAGGTCAGCAATTATTCTTTAAACTTCAAGATTTACGGCAAGAACGGCGTAATGGGGGTTATGGAACCGGTGCGTGACGCGGTCCCTCATGAAATCGGCATTGTTATTGAAGTTATAGGCAAAACCCAGGAGATAGCGGATACAATCTGCGGCTTTGCGCGTTCCGCCATGCTGCACAGCAGTTATCCGGGCCGTACGGCAACGGCGGGCAACCTCGCCTTCCCGTTTTCCCCAGCGGAATTCAGGGGTGGAGAGGTCTTTAATTATAATATTTACCACCTGATGGAGGTGGCTGATCCCTTTGAACTCTTTCCAATGGAGATAATAAACGTTTAATGCTAATCATTAGACATTGATATGCCGCTAAAAAGAATAAAACATATTGACTGGATTAACATGATTTAATCAGATTTACAGGATTAATTAGGATTAATAAAAAATTAATTATTTAACAGCATTCCAAGTCGGAAAACATATTAATTTAAATCCTGTAATTCCAAATAATCCGGTCAATCATGTCAAATTATTTAAGGTAAACAGGTAGAGGATGGTAAAATGATTAGAATTAAGATTACTGAAATGGCTGAAGTCATCCGCAGCAAAAACTCGGGTCCTTACGAGCTGACATTCGATATTATTTTTAAAGACAGGGAAAATTTTGAATTGGCCAGGCGATCGGGTGTTTTCACAAAAAAAATGTTTGCTGTTCTATATGGTATCGAGACAGACAGGGTAATTGATGTGATTGAATTTGCCCAGGCCAACGCCATTAAAGCGACAATTGTCCGCCCCGTCGTATCGGGCGGCGCCGGTGATCATGATATTTACGGGGCGCAGCAGCACGCGCCGCTGTTAAATATTGAGGTGCCGATAGAATAATTATGTCCTGAACGCTATGTGGCAGTATTATCAGCCTGGCCTGCATGCCTTGCAGAACGGATTTATTTTATATCATTTCTTGATAATACCTTTTTTAACATGGTTTATTTGTGATAAAGTATAAATATATAGAGTGAATAAAGGAGCATTCCTGTAATCATTCAAAATGACCTTTGAAAAAAGAGACGCCCATCAATACAATGGTAATGTGCTGATCCCGAAAAGAAAGGCACAAAACCAGATTGAGGAGGCATCTCTATATGAAGCGTACACAAAACGCAAAGATTTTGCAAATCAAAAATGAAACCTTGGTGGTCGGAATCGACATCGGGAAAGAAAACCACTTTGCCAGAGCCTTTGATAACAGGGGGATAGAGTTGGCCAGGTTGCTAAAATTCAGCAACACCGCCCAAGGATTTGAACAACTGGACCGGTGGATGCAAGACACCTGCAAGCAGCAAAAAAAGACAGAAGCCATCACAGGCTTTGAGCCCACAGGACATTACTGGTTTACCTTGGGAGACCACCTCAAGGATATAGGCCATAAACTGGCCATAGTCAACCCGTTCCATGTCAAACGAACCAAGGAACTCGATGACAACAGCCCCACCAAGAATGACCGAAAAGATCCGAAGACCATCGCCATGTTAGTGAAAGATGGACGTTACCGGGATGTGTACATACCGGAAGACATCTATCAGGAACTAAGGGAAGCGGTAGAAGAAAGAGAACGGCTGCAGGAGCGGATGAATGCTGTCCACAACAGGGTCATTCGCTGGCTGGATATCCGGTTCCCGGAATTTCAACAGGTATTCAAAAAGTGGACAGGGAAAACAGCGCTGCTGACACTTAAAACGTTTCCAACGCCGGCCATGGTTATAGAGGCGGGCGAGGACAAAATACTGGCCACATGGAGAACATCCATAAAGCGATCCGTAGGCAAGAAAAGAGCGCAAGCGCTGGTAAAAGCAGCGGTAAGCAGCATCGGCAGAACCAACGGTAATATAGCCTCACAAGCCGGCCTGCAGAACCTGCTGGCAGAATACGAACTATACCAAATGCAGTACGAACAATTAGAACAACTGATGTGGGAATTACTGCTTCAGGTGCCCAACGCAGTCAAGCTTCTGGGTATCAAGGGAGTTGGGTTGGTTACGGCCACGACCTTTGTCGGTGAAATAGGAGATATCCACAGATTTGAGGACCCGCGTCAGATACAAAAACTGGCCGGTTGTAACCTGGTAGAAAACAGCTCCGGCAAGCACAAAGGAAAGACCACTATCAGTCGCCGGGGGCGGAAGCGATTACGGCACGGGCTTTTCATGGCCATGATAGCCATTCTGGGTAATAACCAGGAATTCCGGGAACTGCACCAACGCAACCTGACAAGAGAGAAGAACCCGCTAAACAAGATGCAATCCATTGTCGCCCTCTGCGGCAAGCTCATCCGGATATTCTTTGCCATTCTAAGTAAAGGCGTTGATTACAGTCCGGAGAAGATGATGGGAGATATTCAATACTCGGTGAAAGCGGCCGCATAAATACGCTGACCCTTAAAAATAGGCAGGATACTGGAAACCACATCGTTGCCAAATGGAGAATGCCGCAGCCATCCAAGACGAGATGTGAATGCTTTAAAAAAGTAACCCCACAAGCTTTTAGCGTACCTTGAAAACGGAGAGCCGGGACAGTCAGGTTGAATTACACCATAAGGGCATAGACCCAGCTTAGGAGCATGACTGACGTTCCACCTCTTGGATAGGCAGGACGAAGGAATTTAGGGCGAAGACCCAGGAAGACATGGGAGGTTTGCTGCCGGGAGACGATGTGGAATCCCACTGGCCATAATAAAAAAACATGCGGCCTTGGGTTAAGTTACACATCACTATCCAGATATACACATAGATGTAATATCCAAGAGACAGGCTGTCCGAACACAAAGTGAAAATCTGAGAATAAAGAAGATATTTAAAGATAATCGAAGTATATTAAGGGAGGTGTACTGGGTTTCAACAGGTAGCCGTGTTTTGGTTAACTGATTAAATAACTTATCCGGAGGGACAAGAATGAGAAAAACAAAGTATATCCTATTTGTGCTAACCATAATTTTATGTTTGGGCGTAGCGTTTTCCACCAGCGCGGCCGGACAGTTAACAGCCAAGCAAATGATGCTCAACAGACTGCAAAGCGCTGACCTGATTCCTGCAGGGGACATTAACAAAACATCTTCCGGTACCGCATATTATCAGATAAAAACACTGAGCGGCGCACTGGCTTCGACTGTTGAACCATTAACAAAGTTAGCCGGGGCGGATTTGCAATTAGACTACAAACTTGATTCCCCGGGGAATAAAATGGCATTGGATTATATTGTTAATTATGACGGCGGTAAATATTCAGGAGGCATGTTTATTGACAACAGCAAGTTTATCCTGACAACAGAAATCCTGTCCTTGT
The DNA here is from genome assembly GCA_018435055.1 of Pelotomaculum sp. GTDB lineage: Bacteria > Bacillota > Desulfotomaculia > Desulfotomaculales > Pelotomaculaceae > Syntrophopropionicum. The sequence continues at coordinate 33,401 of JAHDOA010000028.1, forward strand.
TAAATAATGTGCAAGGCGGGCTCATACCGGCAGGCCAGGAATTGCCGTCGTACGTTTATATGGATAACCCGGCCTATGCGAATATGTGGACAAATATGAGCAATGGCCAGTATATTCCACCGGAAATAAAGGAATTGATGCTCTTTTTTGCCGAAGCCGTGCCTGAAAAGTATTTTGACGTGTCGCTGACCAACCAACGGGTTAGCTTCGCCTTAGACCAGGACGGCTTCGAAGATGTGACGCTGGCCGCATTAAACAAAGTGGCCGATGAAAAAGAAAGATTTGCGGCGCTGGTGGCTGATTATGTGGCCACGGCGGGCGGACAGCAGGAGGCTGCTGATATAATCAGGGACGAGATAATGAATGGTATTGAGCAAAGCGTCAACGACGGCAGCTATCCAGACACCGCCGCAGAAGTGAAGGATATGATGGCGGGTATTGTCACAATAAAAGAGCTGAAATATGAAGCCCCTATTATTTCACCGGGACAACACAGCTTCAACATGACCCTGGATCTGGGCGGCGGGCCTGAGTTCAGCGGCGAGCTTGTTGTCAAAGCTGATTTCACCGGCGGCAAAGATTTAATGGACGGTACGTACACTGTGGATGTCCAAGCAAACGTGGCCGCGCAGAACTTAAATGTGACCGGGTTAATGCGGGGTGAATTTAACCAGACCGGCATATCTTCACAGTCAAATGACACAATTAAGGTTAATGTGCAGGATTACAGTACCGGGACAACTATGCTTGACCTGTTAATAGAGGTTAAAGCGGAGGCCGCAGCTGATAAAAATATCCAGGTAAGCATCCCTGTGTTGACCCCCGCCAACAGCATGGACCTTATGCAGATACTGGAGAATCCTCCAACTACGCCAAATGCTTCAACTGCTCCAACTGTGATATTAAACGGTACTCCGGTCATATTTGATGTTGACCCTTACATCGTCCAGTTGGAAAACGGCGGCAGGACGCTTGTTCCTCTCAGAGCCCTGGCGGAAGCGCTCGGGTGTGAGGTGGGATGGGTTGCGCCTGACCAGATTAACATAGTGAGCGGTGATAAAACTATTAACATGTATGTTAATAGGCCGGTGTATGCAGTAAACGGTGTGGAAAAGCAGCTCGACGCGCCGCCGTCCATCAGGGGCGATAGGACCATGGTGCCGTTGAGGTTTATCGCAGAGGAGCTTGGCTGTACGGTTCAGTACGACGCCGGCGCTAACACCGTAATCATCTACTCAAACTAACCGGTAATTCATTAAACCCGGCCCCATTTCATATGGTGACCTTATCCAGGCGCTTTAATAAAGCGCCTTTTTTCTTCGCATAGTAATAAAATAATAAGAAATCGGTTAGGAAAGATTAATATTATCGGCGGATAATATTTTTAAAACAATGAAAAAGGGGTGTTTCCAGTTTGAATCCAAAGGCTTTATTCAACATCAGTTACGGTCTTTATGTGATCGCCTCGAAAAAAGAAAACAAGGTAAACGGCCAGATCGGCAATACTGTATTTCAGATCTCCAGCGCTCCGGCAACGATTGCGGTAAGCATCAACAAGAATAACCTTACACACGAATACATCAAAGACAGCAAAACATTTACCGTGTCAATTCTCGCACAGGATGCGCCCCTGAACCTGATCGGCCAATTTGGCTTTAAATCGGGCCGGGAAATCAATAAATTCGCGGGTGTCAGCTACCGGATGGGGCAGAATGGCGCGCCGTTTTTGACTGAATACGCGCTGTCATTTGTAGAGGCTAAAGTAATACAAGAATTTGACGCCAATACACACACGGTTTTTGTGGGCGAAATAACAGAGGCCGACACTCTCAATGAAGGTATTCCCATGACCTATGCCTACTACCAGCAGGTAAAAAAGGGAAGTGTCCCGCCCGCAGCGCCGGCTTTTACCAAAAAAGAGGAGGAAGACACAATGACGGAAAAATATGTATGCAGGATATGCGGCTACATATATGACCCGGCGGTGGGTGACCCGGATGGCGGCATAGCGCCTGGAACCCCTTTTACGGATATTCCGGACGACTGGGTATGCCCCGTATGCGGCGTGGGCAAGAGTGAGTTTGAAAAACAAAGCTGAGGTTCAACCGCCGCGGCCGGAACGTGCGCACAACCCTGTGGGTGCGGCTGTAGCCGCGCATCTTTGGCCGGATGAATCCCGCCTTCAAATCTGAACGGGAGCGGGCAGGCGCCCCGGAATGCCAGGCGGGTTTTACACCATGGAGACTTTCTCTGCAACCAGAGCAAAGATACAGTTTAGCAATGCTTTTTTATATTTTATGTCATATTAACAATGCAGGTGTATTGTATGCTGGAATTGACAAAAGATGGAGAGAACAGGTACCGCCTCAAACGCTCCGGTAAAATGGCAGTGGAAGGGATTGTCTACGCCAATGATTATCTGTTGCCTTTAATTGCGACTGACAAATCGCTGCAACAACTGGCCAACGCCGCCAGCCTGCCCGGCGTTGTGGAGCCGGTGTGCGGCATGCCGGATATGCACGAGGGATTTGGCTTGCCCATCGGCGGAGTGATGGCCTGCGCTGCAGACGGTGTTATATCCGCAGGCGCCGTGGGGATGGACATAAACTGCGGGGTGCGCCTGCTGGCGACAGGGATCCCGGCAGGCGAATTGGCCCCTCCTTTCCTGCGCAAGCTGATGGAACGTATTGAAGATTACGTGCCTACCGGTGTCGGCAGGAAGGGTAAAAACCGTGATATTACCAGAGACATTTTTGAAGAGGCTGTCCATATTGGACCGCTCGGCCTGGTCGACCGGGGCTACGGCATGCCGGCCGACCTCAGTAAAATCGAGGAGGGCGGCTGCCTGCCCGGGGCCGAGCTTGGCGCTGTAAGCGGTAAGGCTTACAAGCGGGGCGCAGACCAGTTGGGCACCCTGGGCGGCGGTAACCATTTTATCGAGTTGCAGGTGGTCAGTGAGATATATGACCCGGCGGCGGCAGATATATTCGGGTTGTCACCGGGCGCGCTGACTGTTATGATACACACGGGCAGCCGTGGTTTCGGCCACCAGATCTGCAGCGATTACAGCAAGATTCTGCTCGCCGCAGCCGGCAAACACGGCATTGAAATACCTGACCGCGGGTTGGCCTGCGCCCCGGCAGATTCGCTGGAAGGAAAAAATTATTACGCAGCTATGGCCTGCGCTGTTAATTACGCCTTTGCCAACCGCCAGCTAATCACTCATGAAATCCGCCGGGCTTTTAAAGATGTGTTGGGCGGAGGGAAGTGCGAACCGGAAATTGATTTAATCTACGACGTCGCCCACAATATAGCCAAGTGGGAAAAACATGGGGGACAGAGGCTGCTGGTACACCGCAAGGGGGCCACACGCGCGCTGCCGCCCGGCCACGCGGGAAACCCCGCGGTATACAGGCACACCGGCCATCCCGTTTTAATACCGGGCAGCATGGGCACGGCGTCTTACGTCCTTACCGGCACGGAAAAAGCAGCCGAGTCATTTTTTTCCGTTAACCACGGGGCGGGGCGGCTACTATCCAGGACTGCCGCCCTAAGGGAAATCTCAAAAGAGCAGTTTGTGCGCAGTATGTCCGGCGTGCTCTATAACTGCGGCAATTACAAAGAACTGCTGGACGAATCGCCAGACGCTTACAAGGATATCGACCAGGTTGTGGAAACCCTGGCGGCCATCAGCATGACCCGTAAGATAGCGCGGCTGGTCCCCCTGGCCGTGATAAAGGGAAAAGACTGATTTTTAGCGGGTCTAAAAACTGGTCAGGATATTTATTATAAAACTGGTATAAGGCCGGAAAATAGAATCAATTATTACAGAAATACGGTAAGGTTCAAAGGTCAATGTGTTCATGGCAATTATTGCTGTCCCGGCTGTCATGAGAAATGAAAATACGGCGAGTTCGGCCCACTTTTTATCGCGGATCAGGGGCCTGCCTTCTATGCCGGCCAGCGCCAGGAGGGCAATAATATAAAGATAGACCATTATTGTCCGGCCCCCTCTGTACGGGAGCCAGGCGCCCCAACGGATAATTCCCGGTTGCGGATATGTGTTTCGCATTCGACAGTCACATTTACTAGAGGGTAAATCTCCTTCCAATGCTCTTTATACTGCGGCCATTCCCTGCGATGTTGCCTTCTTACTTCCTCCCCCAAACCAAATACATCGGTGTTTAACTGCTGTGATTTTTTTACGGCCGCCTCTATTTCATTGATCACCTTACTACCTGCTGTTTTTTCAAAATCCGAAATCATACCGACATCCACTATTTCCCGGCGCCCGCCAAACTGTTCCAATAAATCAAAGTTGACGTGCGTTTTTATTTCAAAAAAGGGCAGGCCGTCATCTCCTATACTTACGCTAATCTTGCTTTTGGCTTTAACCAGATTTAAGCTGACTAATTCCTCCATACCGCCGATAAAATGGGGAATGGTCAGGACACGGTTTTTGGCCCTGTTCATCACCCAGAGCAGCCCCATCGATTCTCTTTCGTTCAGGTAATCGACCAGCCTGCCGTCCGTGTCGAAGGCGGCCAGCCCGGTCACGGCGACAGTATTAATGTTACCTGCTTGTTTTTCTTTAGGGGTCAGGCTGGTCTGCGGGACAAGCTCCACTACTGGCGCCAGCGGGCTGGTCACTCCGGTGCTCAAGCGGTATACGAAATCAGCCATGTTTACCGCCATGATTCCCTGCCAGCCGTCTTTAGTCAGGAAGATATTATATAAAGAAAGGACGGTAGATTGGAAAATCGGTGATTCCTGTTCTAATATTTTGCCCGGGTCCCCCTTTGATACGGCAATGAATTTAGTATCACGGCTTTCACGGCTGCGTGTCAGACGGTCAAAAAACGGGGTTAACCCGCTGCGGGCTGCTTTATCGCCAAAAATGATTACCCGTTCATGTCCTAAAAATATTTGTTTTGGGATCCGGTAGTTCATCTTTGATACGGCCTCTCTTATAGTTTCTCCTGTTTCGCGTATTGTCCAGAAAGAACCCGCCCCCTCTCTTCCCCCGGCGCCGGCTCCTAATGAGGAGCTGTCGCCGGCTGACATTACAGCTGGATTGGCAATCTGAAAAGTTGTTTCAATACCAGTTTTTCCAGCAAGTTCGGCCTGGTCATGCGCGTCGCCGACTACGAGGGCGAGGTCGTTGATTTCTACGCGATCCCAGCAGCCATAAAGCAGTAACGGCAATATCATTATAAAAAAAGCAGGAATAATTCTTTTCATGGTTCTCTTACCTGCCTTACAGGGCGGAAAAGCGCAATCAGGTAAAGCAGCAGCGGGATAACCAGCCCAAATGAAAGCAGGCCGTAGCCGGGCCAGACATTCGAAAGAAAATCCGTGAGTTCAGGGACTCCCTTGAATGAGTTTAGCGACATAGCCAGCAATAAGACTGACAGGGGCAGCAACAGAAACTGGAATTCCTTGAAACCAAAGACCTGGGCAACACCCAGAGTTGAACAGTAAAGAAAGGCGCAGATTTTAAAAAAGGTCCCTAGCAGCAAGGCCACAACCAGCAGAACTTCAAGACGGTCAAAAATCCTGATTAAACTAATCATCCTGGCCAGGCTGAAAAACGGAAATTCTTTCTGTCCTGTGGGCACACCGCCAAAAACCGCAACAGCCGATATTTCCACACCTGCCACGATAAAACCGATAAAAACAACCGAAATAATCAGGTTGCGCGAGATGTGGCGAAAGCAGGATAAGGCCGGGATGAACATCCCGGCGAGGATAACCTCGCTGCGCCAGGAACCTGAGAGGAGGGATGTGGAAATTAACAGGCCGGGCGGGTGATCGGCTATGGGCAGGAGGCGGCTGAGATCCATATGGTTGTATGGCAAAACTATAACCGCCACCATAGCCACTACCACAACGAAAAGCAGGATCTCATTGACCCTGGCCCACACCTCCAGGCCGCCGCGCAGGGCATAAAAGCACAGGGCCATGATAGTAACCATAAAAAACGCCGGTGGTGTTTTGGGCATGATGGTAATATTTAAAAAATGAGCGAACTCACGAATAACTATTGCGCCGACGAAGAGGAACCAGAATACATATAACCCCCCGAAAACTTTCCCCAGGGGCTTGCCCAGGATTAAAGGAAGATACTCAATTAGAGTAAGGCCGGGATGGCGCCTGGCCAGGGCGACAATAACCAGGGCTGACAGTATCCCCCAGATAGTGGCGGCAAGGGCGGTGATCCAGACATCCTGCTCAACAGCGCGCGCGCCCAGCTGGGGCATCCAGAATACTACTGTGGAAATAAGCGTCGTTGTGATTAACAAAGCCAGCTGCCGCTCCGAAATTTTTCCAGGTTCCATTTACCCGCCCCTCCTTTCAGCGCTTTTTACTCCGGGCATTAAAAAAGCTATTGTTAGCCGGAGGAGCAGGGGGAGGCGTATTGTCGCGGGTAGTGTCTTTTCCCGCGATTAGCGCCGGCCGTTCATTAAAATCCCAGTGGGGCGCGCGATAAATTGTGTCTTTCATCTCTTTTGAAATCAGGGGCGCCAGGGGTTCGAAATATGGCACACCGAACGACCTTAGTCCGGCCATATGGAGAAGGAAAAACAGCGAGACCAGGGCGATTCCGTAAAAACCCAGGATGCCGCCGGCGGCTAAGATCGCCAGCCTGATTATCCTGACCGCCAGGGCCAGATCGTAACCTGAACCCAGGGCAAAATTAGCCACAGCCGTTACAGCTATGACAATGACCAGGGTGGGTGACACCAGGCTGGACTGTACCGCCGCCTCCCCCAGAATCAGGGCGCCGACTATGTTGATCGCCGCGCCTACCACCCTGGGGAGCCTGATGCTTGATTCCCAGAGGAGTTCAAAAACAATCAGGAGGAACAGGGCGTCAAAAAAAACGGGGAAAGGAACTATTTCCCTGGTGCCGGCAATTGAAAAAACAAGAGGTATCGGGATCATTTCCTGGTGATAGGTAATCAAGGCCACATATAAACCAACCAGATTGGTGGCTATAAAGATTGCTAAATATCTCAGAGAGCGGATAAACCAGACCACCATGGGATTGATATAGTAATCGTCGGTGGCCTGCAGGAATTCTATAAAAATGGAAGGCGCGGTAAGTACCTGGGGGCTGCCGTCGACAACCAGGGCAAACCTCCCTTCCAGCAGGTCGGCCACAACAATATCAGGTCTTTCTGTGCCTTTAATCAACGGAAATACGGTAAAAACGCGGTCCTGGATCATCTCCTTAATGTAAGAGCTGTCCAGGACGCCGTCTATGTCTATTCTGCTGATCCGCCGCCTGGCCTCTTCAATAATCCCGGGATTGGCGATGTCTGCCACATACATTAAGGTTACCGGCGTGCTGGTGCGCCGCCCGATGATGTAGTCTTCCGACTTGAGCATGGCGTCACCGAGCCTGCTGCGGATGAGGGCGGTATTCACCCGTATATTTTCCACAAAACCATCGTGCGGGCCAAGCACAGTAGGTTCGACTATCGGTTCAGAAATAGGGCGCTGGGGTCTGTTTTCGGCGTCGATCATTAAACCGGAGGGGCAGCCGTCAACCAGCAGGACCATTTTGGATGCTAATATCCAGTGTTTTATTTCTTCCAGATCAATAGCCTTCTGGGTATCATAAAATGGCATCAGGCGCAGGTTGATAAAATCAGCGCGTTTTTCTTTTGGCGCCTCCAACAGTCTTTTATCCGGTATATCCAGCATCAGGGCGCGAAAAATGTCCTGGCTCACCCTGTTGTTGATCAACCCATCAAACCAGACCGCCAGGAATTTTACCTCTCCCGCGTAGAAGCGCCTGAAAACAATGTCAGAAATATTAGCGAATTCCTGCCGCAGATAAGCCTCATTATCAGCCAGGTTGCTGCTGATTTCCTTGAATTTACGCGGCGGGGGGATCTTTCTCGGGCCTGACGGCCCACCTTTTTTTGCCTTGCTGTTTATGCTTCTTAAAAAATGGAGCATTTGCTGCGACCTCTTTAATAAAATCTGCTACTAGAAGAATTCAACTTGCACCAGCTTGATTATCTCAGCGGATAAACACAGGTATTTACACGGCTGCTATAAGTAGCCCTAACGGGCATATTTTCCCCCGTAAGCAATAATTTAGTCAAAAAAAAACCACATCCGGTGGATGTGTTGTAGCTAATAGCCCTTTGGGGCTAAATGGGTCCAACCTCCTGCGCGCGGTATTAAGCCGTTCAGCGGAACCCCGGCTGGAATGCGGCTAAAGCCCGCCCTGCATTCTCTCTTCTCTTACACGGGAAAATGCGCCGCCAGCCAGTGAAAAAAGGCCTGCCACACCTGATGGTAATGGCCGCTGAACTGGTGGTCGGCGCCGGGAATAATTCTTATAGATTTGGGCTGTCCGGCTGCATAATAAATTTTTTCTGCATTCGCCGGGGGAACAGTATCATCTTCCTCCCCGTGCACAACCAGCAGCGGGCGGGGTGAAATCGAAGAAGCGCAGCGCGTCACATTGTGATTTTTCAGGTCTGCAAAAAAATCTCTTTTCACCAAAACAGTCCCACCTTGTCCTGACAGCTGCACAAGACCGTTCTCAGAAACCGGGTTATCATTATCTTTCAAACGTTCTGAGAAAAGCCTGAACGGTTCCGCCGGCGCAGACCAGCAGCTCACCCCGGCCACCCTTTTATCAGTACCGCCGTGGCATAAAACAGCAGTCCCGCCAAAACTCCTCCCCACAATAATAATAGTTTTAAACCCCAGATTATGGCAGCAGCTAACAGAACATTTTACATCATTGACATGGCCGGTAAGGCTGATGTCCGCAAAGCTGCCTTTGCTTTCGCCACAGCCGCTGAAATCAAAAAGCAGTGTGGAATAGCCCCGTCCACCAAGCTCTTCAGCCATAGCTATAGCCTTACCGCCTCCTTCCTTGCTGCCGGTAAAACCGTGACATACAATTACTATGGCGCCTGGAACCGGGCCGGTATGCAAAAGGCCGGCCAGCTTTAGACCCCTGTCATTTAAGAAAAAAAGTTTCCTCCATTTATAATTACCGTTCAAATGATCGCCCCCATGAAATAATTTAGATAATATTATTTTATTAGTAAAGAATGTTATTATAATAATGTAAAAAATCAGAGTGAGGTGGCAGAATATTGAATCTTAGTGAAATTATACGGAAGAGGCGTAGCATACGCAAGTACCGGGACAAGGATATCCCCCGCGAGTTTTTGCAGGAAATACTGCAGGACGCGTTGTGGGCGCCCTCGGGCACGAACAGGCAGAACTGGGATATTTATGTCGTAAGGGGCGAAAAAAAGGAAAAGATACTTAGTAATATGGTCCTGGCTGCCGAAATATTTAAGCCTACACTTGACAGACTTTTTCCAGAAGATGTTGTAAAAGTCACCTTAAATTTTTTCAAAAATATTGGCGGCGCCCCGGTAGTTTTGCTGGTTTACATACCGAGGTACACCTACAATCTCGAGAAAGAAATGGGGAACAAGGAGAAGTGGGATATCGAGCACGATCGCATTACCAGCGCGCTAAGCGCGGCTGCTCTGGTACAAAACATTCTGTTGCTGGCAAAAGAAAAAGGCCTGGGTACTTGCTGGATGACCGCGATGAAACATGTGGAGGATCAGATCAATACAGAGATGGGCATTACGGACAAGGAGCTTATTTCTGTAGTCACCATCGGTTACCCTGATGAGAACCCGCGGGCGCCAAGAAGAAAAGGCGAAAAAATTCACTGGGTCGGTTATTAGACACAATTAATATTTTCGCGACGGGTACGGGAATAGACCGGCCCACCACCACGGGCCGGCTATTAATTCGCATAGTTTATCAGTCTTCCACCTGGTTTTTAATGGTAGGGGAATATTAACAAAGGAGTTTTTAAATGAGTGATTATTTAGTAAGGGGTGTCGGCGCAAATAAACAATTCCGTGTTTTTTCCGCCACAACTACTGACCTTGTTGAGGAGGCAAGGCGCAGGCATGATACCTGGCCTGTGGCCAGCGCGGCGCTAGGCCGGGCTTTAACTGCGGGTCTCCTGCTGGGCGCCAACCTGAAAGGCGACGACCTGCTGACCCTGCGGGTATTCGGGGACGGTCCGGCGGGCGCTATTGTAGTAAGCGCCAACGCATCGGGCGAGGTAAAAGGATATATCCAGGAACCACATGTTGACCTGCCCTGCCCGGAGGGGGGCAAGCTGCCGGTTGGTGATGCGGTGGGAAAAGGCTTTCTGCACGTCACCAAAGATATGGGGCTAAAAGAACCATTTACGGGTAGTATTGAACTGGTGTCGGGGGAAATTGGCGAAGATGTGGCCCGGTACCTGCTGACTTCGGAACAGACCCCTTCAGCGGTTGCGCTGGGGGTCCTGGTGGGGCCTGACTGTCAGGTAAAAGCGTCAGGCGGTATTATAATTCAGTCGTTGCCTGATGCGTCAGAAGAAACGCTGCTCCACATGGAAAAAAGTCTGAAAGGGATGGAACCTGTAAGCAGCCTGGTCAGCCGTGGAATGTCGCCGGAAGAAATTGTGGCGCGGGCAGTCGGCGGGCTGGAAGTGCGCTTTCTGGAAAAAATACCGGTTAAATTCAAGTGCGGCTGTTCTAAGGACAGGGTGAAGGATATCCTGGCGGCGCTGGGGAAGGAGGAAATTGAAAGAATATATCAAGAACAGGAAAAAGCAGAGGTGCGCTGTCATTTTTGCGGGGAACTGTACAATTTTGGCGCGCCCGAATTAGAAATGGTGATAAAGCATTTATAATGAATCCTTGTTTATGCCGGGTATCGAATAAAATTTTTCTATTATTAATATGAAGGATATTTATATTAAAATTTTGAATAAAACAGCATTAGATAATATGGAAAGGAAGATACCTGTGAGTAGTAAGCTGCTTGACTGCAGGGGCATGGCTTGCCCACTGCCTGTTGTTGAAACAAAAAAAGCTGTTGAAACAGGTAATGACAAAAATATCCTGGTTATTGTAGATAACGCTGCCGCCCGCGAAAATGTTTCACGATTTGCCGCAAATGCCGGCTGCAGGGTGGATGTTACTGAAAAAGATAGTTGCTGGCGCCTGGAAATTACTGTGCCGGACAGCAAAATAAAAAATAAGGAAGCTGTTGACGGAAATAAAGCCGGAGCCGGGACAACAGCCGGAAACGTATATTTTATTACCACAAACAGCCTGGGCCAGGGTTCTGCCGATCTTGGCGAGGTTTTAATGAAAAGCCTGCTGGTAACACTCACCCAGCAGGAGCCACCCGCAGCGCTGTTATTCTTGAACACCGGTGTATATCTGACTGTTGAAGGATCCCCGGTACTCGAACAACTGCGGGTCCTGGCTGGCAAGGGCACTGAAATCCTGGTGTGCGGGACCTGCCTGAATTACTATAAATTAAACCAGAGGCTGGCGCTGGGCGCCGTTTCCAACATGCTGGAGATCAACACCCGGCTCACCGGGCCGCATAAAATAATTACCATAGGATAACTAATTCCTTCTGCAGGGAGGGTTTTAACCCGCCATTCCAACCGGGGACCTTCCTCGACCCCAAAGGAATACCCGTTAGAGAGGTATGTCCCCGTTCCGCTTTTAATCCTGTCTTATTGTTTATTATTACAATTCCCCGGATCCAAATACAACCACTTTGCCAGGAACACCCGTTCGTGTTATAATGTAATTAGAACATGTGTTTGGCAGGTGGTTTTTTTGCGCTGTCCAATCTTGCTGGCTGATATGAACTCCTTTTTTGCCAGCGTGCACCAGGCTATAGAGCCCCGGCTCAAGAGGAAACCGGTTATCGTCGGCGGTGACCCGGCCAAGCGCCATGGTATAGTGCTGGCTGCTTCCTACGAGGCAAAGGCCCGCGGGGTGAAAACGGGCATGGCTGTGTGGGAGGCCCGCAGCCTCTGCCCCGAAGGTATTTTCCTGAAACCCGAATACAGCCATTATGTTAATTTTTCTGCCCGGATTGTCAGGATCATGAAAGATTTCAGCCCGCTGGTAGAGCCTTTTTCCATCGATGAAGCCTTTATGGATCTTTCCGGGTGCGGTCACCTTTTCGGTTCATCTCTTGATATCGCGTTAAAGCTGAAAAAAAGGATCAAAGAGGAGATCGGCGTGATGTGCAGCGTTGGGGTTGGCCCCAATAAACTCCTGGCTAAAATGGCGGCCGGCATGCAGAAGCCGGACGGGCTTACGGTCCTGGACCTTGGCGATGTGCCGGATAAGATGTGGCCGCTCCAGGTCCGGGATCTTTTTGGGGTAGGCTCGCGCCTGGAGAAGAGGCTGCGTGATTTAAACATCCATACCATCGGAGAGCTTGCCCGCTATCCCCTGCCGGCGCTGCGGAAAAAATTTGGCCTCCTTGGCCATGTACTGTACCTGTCAGCCAACGGTATTGACTACAGCCCCGTAGACCCGCGCTCCCTGGAAAAGGTCAAATCCATCGGGCGGCAGATTACCCTCCCCAGAGACTACCGGGGCTACCGCCAGATAGAGGTGGTTATCCTGGAGCTGTGTGAAATTGTTTGCAGGCGGGTACGTTTGGGCGGTTTTGTGGGCCGGACGGTTAACCTTACCTTAAAAGATGTTGAATTTTTGTGGATGTCCCGTTCACACAGCGTAGCCTTCCCAACCGCTTCCGCCAATGATATCTACAGGGTGGCCGTGGCGCTGCTGCGCCGGCACTGGCCGGAGTGGAAACCGGTAAGGATGGTAGGGGTATCCCTGGCCGGGCTGGTTAAAAATACCTCAGAGCAGCTGGACCTGTTCGGAGAGGTAGAGAGGACCAGTCTCCTGCATGCCGCTTGTGACCGGATCAAGGACCGCTTTGGTGAACAAAGCGTTTTGCGGGCGGTATCGCTTACCCCGGATGGCGTGTGCGGCAATCGGGACGGGGAAGATAGCCATGTCTAACATCCACGACTACTACCGGAAAAATTTTCTGTACGAGGGCCACCGGATGATGCTGCCGGAACTGCGGGACAGGGTTGCCCGCACCTGCCCGCAGTGTAAATTTTATGTCTTAATTACCGGGAAAACCGAGATCAGAACTGGCTGCGCTGTGCTTATTCCCCAATACGCCGGTCTGATTAAGCGGGCGCCGGGAAAACTGGATGTGACAGACATATTAAAGGCGGTGGGCAAAGACGGCCTGGAGCGGGTCCTCGCCGGGCCGGGCCATCACCGTCAGGCCTGCGGCCGGTTTCATCCTAAAAAATAATAATGATAAAAATAACGAAAAGGAAGGTGAAAAGCCTGGTTTCCTGGCAGGTTCACCGAGGTTAAACCTTTAAATTTTGCGGGTGGCGCAGTACACGTTGCGAAAGGCTGTTGCTACAAGTAAGAACCGAGGCGAAGGTAACATCTTCTCCGGGCACTACGTTCGCGATAGGCAACGGCGGGGCAGCCCACCCGGAACACAGGCGAGAGCCTGTGGCCCAGCAGTTGAATCCTGTGACACTGCCGCCTACTTAGTCGGGTAGGTGGAAAACGTATGAATACATTACTTTTGGTAGGTATGAGTATGTTTTTGAAACCAGGTTAATGTATTGACAATTATTATGCTTGATCCAGGCCATGGCGGTTTTGATCCCGGCGCTGTGCGATATGGGCTGCAGGAAAAAGATCTGACCCTGGACATCGCCGGCAAGACGCGTGCTGCGCTTCGCCCCTACCCCGTTGATGTCTTTTTGACCAGGGATGCGGATATTGACCTGGAGCTGGCCCAGCGGGCTGATCTGGCCAACAAGCTGGGCGCCGATTATTTTCTTTCACTCCATATCAATGCCGGCGGCGGGACTGGTTTTGAAAGCTACGTCCATATTAACGCCAGCGCCAGGTCGCTGGAGCTGCGAGATGTTATCCATAAACAGGTAAGCAATTTTTACAGTTCGTCAGGATTTAGGGACAGGGGGAAAAAAAGCGCGGACTTTGCTGTACTGCGTCTAACGCAGATGCCGGCGTTGCTCCTGGAGAACCTTTTTATTGACTTGGCGAGCGACGCCGCCAAGCTGGCTGATCCAGTTTTCCGGCAGCAGATAGCCGGCGCCATCGCAACCGGTTTGGTCATAGCGTTTGGACTGACACTGATACCGGTTCCCGCCGATGGGCAGGCAGGAGAGATCGGTAACTGAAGAGCGACGGCTTGATCACCTCGGATCATTGCTCCGCCGAGAAAATTACCTGGGGCGCGTTTGCGGCAGTTATAAACCGCAGCAGAGGCAAAAGCTCCTTTTCCGGCCCGTGGGATCCCGCCGGCGAGGTGGCAAAACTAAAAGCTGACGGGTTGATTTTTTCCGATCACGATGAGGGAGGAGAAGTGCCCTAGGGGGAATTCGCCGCGGTATTGAACTGGCTGCGCGGCGGGATCCCATGGGATCCTGTAGCGGAAATTCAGAAGTTAAAGTCCGACGGTTTGCTCGATTCTACCCATGCGCCGGCCGGTGCGGTTAACTGGGGCTATTTTGCCGTAGTATTTAACGCGATAAGGGAAGACGAATTTTTTGACTGCAGTTAAAGCGATACGATTTTTAATTTGCCGCAGGCAGCCAGCCTGTCATCTTTTATGACTACAGCCCCGCTGACTCCTGCGACCCCGGTGGCAAATTCTGCGGCTTTTTGCAGATCATCTTTTGTCTGCACCAGGTTTCCTGTGGCTGTTGCTACCGCATCAGCCAGTATGGCTGACGGGGCAAGGATTACCACAGCGTCTGCGCTGCCCAGGCTCAAAGAAGGTCCTACGGTACCCGAGGAAGTACAAACTCCCAGGGGGGTATCTGCCGGTCTAATCGATAGCGCAAGCCGGTTCGACAGGGGGGAGCTGCCGGCAAAAATACCGACACGGCGCTGCCTGGTACTGCGCATATAGATATCCCCGCCGTTTTCCACTATGACATCCCTGGAGCGCCTGGCCAGCGCCGACCCGATGTACTGGGCTAAGGCGCCGGCCACTGCGGCCATCGGCCCCACGCCCGCCAGGCGGGCCGCTTCAGCCATGTCAACCGCTATTTGCGGCGCGCCTGGTTTTAAAAGCAGGGGGACAAGAGAATGAAGAAAAGCGTGGTCCTCCTCGATGTATTTTTCGAGGAGATCACGCTGTTTTTGGACCATTTCCTGTACCCACCCGGCCATTTCAGGTGAAAACCTCTCCCTGCGGACACCTATATCCAGGTCTGTCTGTTTTGCAACTACTTGAAAGTGATAAAGGTCGTCCTGGCGGAATTTCTTCCGGTACGATCTTTCCGTGTATGCCAACTTAGAACCTGACCTCCATAGCCTTTACCGGACATACTTTTACACATATCTGGCAAACAATGCAGTTGTCGCTGTTAAAGTTTACCTCCATGGTTGATCTTTCTATATAAAGTGCGCCGCTGGGGCATATATCTGTGCATACGCCGCAGCTTGTGCACTTTTCTTCATTCCTGAATACATCTTCCGCCAGGGGCTGTACCCTGACTCCCTGTGTTTTTAAATATGCCAGACCCAGGTCGCAATTGTCACCAGTGAGCTCCAGGACCATTGTGCCTTCTTTGTTCTGATCAACGTTGGCCTTAAGAATATTTATGACCAGATCGTAGTCTCTGACAAGCCGGTAGATTATCGGCCTGTCAGCTATATCTTTCCCAAAACGCAGTATTATTTTTTGGGGCGCCAAATTTTTCACTCCTTTAAAATATTGTGGGCTGTAGACGCGCCTGCCAAACGTTCAAACGTGTCAAGAGAACCGTCCCCGTGACACGCCTGTGACACGTTATACGATTTTCAGGGTATTCGCGGAAATGTTATCTTTGTATGAGGGGAGCAGTTTTACCGGCTCTGTCAAAAGGAAATCCCCCTGCTCGATCCAATTTTTCAATATGCCGGCTATCTGCCTGGCTCTGGGGTAACTGGACAGGGGGGCAGTGGGGACCTCCCGGCCGTTTACTGTGATTTTGCCGGATTTTAGTTCAGCGTAGCTGACAAAACCAAGGTTGCCGGGGATACGCTGGCTAAAGGCTTCGCTGTAGTCTACAATAGGGGCGTAAAGATCCCTGTCGGTTACCGCAACGCAGCGCATGACCTCTTCATTTAATATGGGAATGGGTATACCTAAACCTACAGTCAGGGAAGCGCCGTAGCCAAGCATACTTGTGCCAACCAGCCAGTTGGCGTCCATCTGTTTGAGGTCGCCGATGACGGAAAGGGTAGCTCCGGCAGGGCCATAGCCCTTACCTGCAGCGTCTTTTTGGATTTCCGGGAAATTCTGTGTACCGTTCCAGGCCACATAGCCGACTCCGCCGCCTAAAAATATTTTCGTGCCTATGCCGATCGTCATGAAATACGGATCATTAAGCAGCGGGCTGAGTTGCCCGGCGCTGCTGTAATGGGCGTTGCCAAGACCGGGCTTGAGCATGCCCAGGTAGGTGTATATAGTCCTGTTGCTCAGGTTAACCGCGCAGTTGTAGTTCTGGTAAGAGTTCCGCGGGTTAAAAAGAGTAGCCTCATTAATATCGTCCAGGGTTATGACGGTTTCAATTTCCTGCCTGGGATAACAGTCAGTGCCGTAAGATGTC
Organism: Pelotomaculum sp.; assembly: GCA_018435055.1. Lineage (GTDB taxonomy): Bacteria > Bacillota > Desulfotomaculia > Desulfotomaculales > Pelotomaculaceae > Syntrophopropionicum. Next base: position 49,944 of record JAHDOA010000028.1, read on the forward strand.
GCTCTTAGACAGACTGGCCTGCGGGCTGCCAGGTCCTGTATCACATGGCCGCCACCGTAACGAAATTCACCCGGGTAATTGTTGTTGCAGGGGTCGTCTTCGGGAAGTTCCGTGGCGCCGAGATAGGCGTCCACCGCGGCTATTCCGGAGTAGGCCTGGACGCCGTTAAGCCAGACCTTCTGCATTCTGATCCGCGGCTTGGAGTGGCCGAAATTCAAAAATACCCCGGAAGAGCACATAGCGCCGAAGGTACCGGTGGTTACCACGTCAACGCTTCTGGCTGCCTCAGAAATGCCTTTTTCCTCCACCAGGGAAATTATTTCCTCTGCGGTGAGCACCACAGCCCGGCCGGACTTAATCTTTTCATTAATCTCGGCGTAGGTTTTCTCAATTGCCATTTAAAAGTATCCCCCCCGTATATAGTGCTCTTTAGCTGATAATAAATTTAAGGCCTCTTCCAACAAGAAGAGGCCGGTTAAAATCACCGCTTTTCCTCTTATCTGCCAGAAAATATCTTCTGCAGGAATTAGCACCTTTTTGGTTGGCTTATACCCCCCAACGGTTGCCGGGCTTCATTGGGCCAGTCCCTCCGCCGCTCCGGATAAGAGCACTATTAATTTACTGTGTCTAAGTGTATCAATACTGGTTTTCCATGTCAACAGTTAAGTTATTGTTAATTGAAAGTTTTTTGCCAGTGCCGGTAGTCCCGGGTTAAAGGTCACCAGGGAGGTTCACGCCATGGAAAAGCCTTTAAAGGAATCGAAAAAAGGTGGTAGAATATACAAATTAGTTTAAAACGATTCGGGGTAGTGGCCATGTATATCAAAATTGGCGATAAGATTAGAAAGGCCAGGATCGACCGGGGTTTTTCCCAGCATGAGTTAGGGACCGCGCTTGGCCTGACCGCTACCGCTATAAATTATTATGAAAAAGGGAAACGAAAAATAAGCATTGAAGATATCTACAGGCTGGCTGCAACGCTGAAAAAGCCCCTGGCATATTTTCTATCAGAGCCGGACAATTTGAGCAGTAAAAAAACTGTCCCAAAAATCAAACCCGAAAATTGCATTGTGAATCCTGTCAAAATTCCGGTACTGGGCGTCATTCATGGCGGTGAAACTCTATGGCCGGAGCAAAACATCCTTGGATATTTACCCGTGCCGGGGGAAAAGGCCGCCGAGGGTTTATTTGCCCTTAAGGTTAAGGGCAACTCTATGGATGGGAAAGGGATATGTGATGGAGATCTGGTTTTGCTCAGGCGTCAGGACCATGTTGATTTTATTGGGCAGGTCGTATGCGCTTTAATTAATCGAATAGAGAGTTCCTTAAAAATATATTTAGAGGGAGAGGACAAAATTATACTAAGGTCAGCGAATCCATCATATCCGGACATTGTTTTTGAAAATGATGGCTCTGTTGTTATCCAGGGTGTTTATGCGGGTGTTTTTAAGTTTCCGTAATAGAAAATGATCAAATGTTAGAACTTAAAGCGCTTTATCAGCATAAACAGACTCTATTTCATTTGTTTTCGGCATTGTTGGGCGGATATGAAAGTGGTTGTGCTGGATTTTTATAGAATGTGTGGTCCCGCAAAGCGGGCATTTTTTACTTTCGCCGTCTTTAAAGCGGATTTCACCGATATGCCTGCCGCAGCAGGTTACTTCGATGCTGATGATTTTACTGTTGATATTGAAATTAACCCGGTAGTCATTGACTTTACCCTTGTTCAGGCAGTCCATGGCTGCACCACTCCTTTTATGTTGTTACTTACCCAAATATAGCACCAGATTAAAATCTAGGCAACCCCTGTTTAACCTCTTTTTAAGGCAAAAAAAGAGACCTTTAAAAGGTCTCTTTTAACAGGAAGAATTCTCATCATCTTCGGAAACGCAGGATTTGGGGCAGGACATTTCTTCTGAACACAAATTATCTTCGTCTTCCAGGGGCGGCGTTAGAAATTCGGGATTTATTTTTTCCTTTTTGCGGGAACTTGAACTCATGCCAATTCCTCCTTTATTCCATTTGTAAAATATTATTGCCTTAAAATGCTTGGGATATGCAGTATGGAAAGCTATTCTTTATTTTTAATCACTGCGTTTTCTTTAAAGAAAAATGAGATCGCATATATGCCCGCAAGACCGACTAGAGAATAAATCACCCTGCTTAAACCTGATGACGACCGCAGGATCTCACCGCCGAACAGCGCTGTTACCAGGTCCCATTGAAAAAGTCCGACGAGCAGCCAGTTTATTGCCCCAATTATTACGAGCGCGAGAGCTAATTTTGATAACCATTCCATTTTTGACACCCCCCAGATTTTAATGTAACCTTATTATGTTACAATAATTTTTTTGTTATACAGAAATAATTATAAATTGAGATAATCATGTCGAATAGTAAATAGATACCTTTGTTTTGTCCGGTTTTGTATAAAATCAATTAAACTTAACCAGATTAAACAAAAGGCTACCAGATGGTAGGGAGGATGCGTGCCAATTATGTCGAAGGTAATATGTGGCCCATTTACAAGTGAGATGAAATTGGTGGAGGATATGAAAAAATACCCATTGACAATTTTTTTTCCCTGCTATAACGAAGAACAGAATGTTGAGAAAGTAACATATGATGCGCTAGCTGCCGCCAGCCAGGTATCCGATGATTATGAAATTATTATTGTAAACGACGGCAGCAAGGACCGCACCGCTGAAATTGCCGACAGGCTGGCGGAAAAACACCCGCAGGTGCGGGCAATACACCACGAAATTAATAAGGGTTATGGCGCCGCACTGCAAACAGGATTTAAGAATGCCAGAAAGGAGCTTGTCTTTTATACTGATGGTGACGGGCAGTTTAAGGTTGAGGAAATAAAAAATCTGCTACCTCATATTGAAAGGTATGATATTGTTTCCGGTTACCGGATCAGGAGGCAGGATCCTCTGCATCGCAGGGTTAACGCCTTCATGTGGGGCGCTATGGTCAACATGCTTTTTAAACTGAAAATCTCGGATGTTGATTCTGCTTTTAAGCTGTACAAAAAGGAGATATTTGACAACATCACTCTTACAGCTGAGGGCGCGCTTATCGATACTGAGATTCTGGCTAAGGCCAGATCAAAGGGATATACTATCACCGAGGTAGGCGTCAACCATTATCCCAGGACGGCCGGGAGCCAGACCGGCGCTAAACTGCCGGTGATTTTAAAGGCCTTTATTGAATTGTATAAATTAAAAAAGAATTTTAACAAGGTTTAATCTAAAAAAACAGGACTTAAAAAAGCCGGGATTGAACCTGAACTTAAATCAGGACTTATGGAAGAACAACAACAAGGAGCCCATATGGAAAGTGTTTTTCAATTGTTTAAATTCGCGGCGGTAGGATGTGTAAATACTCTTATAGACTGGGCGATATATTTCATTGTGCTGATGATGTTTCCTGCCGAAAGTGTGTTGTTTTATACCGTTGCCAAAGGGTTTAGTTATTTTTGCGGAATAATAAACAGCTTTTTTTTAAATAAGTTTTGGACCTTTAAAGAAAGCCTGCATGAAAACGAGGGAGGCAGGTTTGTTAAATTTTTACTGGTAAACCTGGTTGGCCTCGGTATTAACAGCGTTTCCCTTTACATATTCCTCAATTTAGCATTCAAACAGACCATGGCTTTATTTTTTGCCACCTTTATAGCCTTTTCATTTAATTTTGTTCTTAATAAGCTATGGGTTTTCCGCAAAGGCAAAATGGTTGCCAAAACATCCGGGGGGTAAATGAATATTTTAGAGGATATTAAACGTGTTGGTTACCTTTATTTTTTAAATAAATTCCTTATTATTTTTTTGGTTTACCTAACGAGAGATGTGTTCAGTCCTTTTCTACCGGCAGTAGTTGACAACCTGCATCCGCATGTTTTGCTTGATTCACTGATCCACTGGGACGCGGGGTGGTTTTTAAGAATAGCGGGGCAGGGATATGATTATGACAGCGCCCCTTTTTTTCCTATGTTCCCTTTCCTGATCAGGGCACTGACCTTGCTGACACAGAGCAATATTGTTTCAGGTTTCTTGATCTCCAACACTGCCCTATTCATAGCATGTATTTATCTTTACCGGTTGGTGAAAGAAGATTACAACGAAGAAATTGCTATGACTACGGTTTTTGCCCTGCTGTTTTTCCCTACGGCGATATTCTTTTCGTCAATTTATTCAGAATCTCTTTTACTGGCTTTTACACTGGGCGCCTTTTACTATGCCAGGAAGGAAAAATTCATTACAGCCGCGGTGTTGGGCGTGCTGGCGGCCCTAACCAGAAACATTGGCGTCATAACTTTTTTTGCTCTCCTCTATTATTTTTATGAAGCAAACGGTCGCAAGCTTGATTTAAAAAAATCCGCGACACTATTGATAATTCCAGCCTCGCTTTTAATATTTATGGCTGTTTTATGGCAGGCGACCGGGGATCCTCTGGCATTCGCCACTTCCTTGAACCGGGAATACTGGGGCTTTCGCCATTTTGCCTATCCGGGCGCGGGACAGTTTACAAATATATCTAAATTTATTTATGGCAGTGTCTTTTACTGTTTTTTTGAGTCAGTCATGGCTTTGCTTTTTTTATTCCTGGTGATCAGGAGCTTTAAATATGTTAAGGACAAATCTTTTTTAATATTTCTGGTGCTGGGTTTTTTAATTCCTTTCTCCTCCGTTGTCGATAACACGCCTTTGGGGATGCCCAGGTACATCATAGTTTTATTTCCGGGGTTTATCACCCTGGCCCACATACTGCATAAACACAGGCTGGTCCATGTCTACTCAACAATTTCCATTTTTGTGTTTTCTATAGTAACTGTTCTTTTTGTGATCGGACGCTGGATAAGCTAAAGAAAACCCTATGTATATGCCGGCGTGTCCACATATTGTCTTTGTGCGTAACCCTCAGCAGTTCCGTCACATAGGATATAGAATAATGTGACGGAAGAGATGAAACATGAATCCATACCTTGAGGCAATAACATCCCTGGGCTTCGGGAATTTGCACCCGGGCGGGTTTTCTCATTCAGTAAAGGTATTGAGGGACATCCCGATAGCGAGCAACAGCATCATACTGGATGTCGGCTGCGGCACGGGCAAGACCGCTTGTTACCTGTCAAAAACACGCGGCGCCCATATTTTTGGTCTGGATATATCACAGAAGATGATAGAAAAGGCGAAGGCCAGGAACCTGCGGACGGGGGCGGAAGCGCAATTTATTGTTGGGAACGCGCTGGATATGCCGTTTCGTGACAAGGTCGCAGACATTGTCCTGATTGAATCCCTGCTTATTTTTTTGCCTGCGGGGCAGGTATTGAAGGAATGCCGGAGGGTACTTAAGACAGGCGGGATTATAGTAGATATTGAAATGACGGCCGGCAGTTCACTGCCTGATCACGCCCGGCAACAAATAAAGAGGGTCTGTGGGTTGCCGGAATTTCTGTCTTTGGAGGAATACGCGTCGCTATACGCAAATGCCGGATTCAAAAGAATAAGGGTGGAGAGGAGCAATTTGCCCGGTCTCCTGGATAGTTTGCAGGAAGCGCTATATATGGACAGGGACAGGACTGTGGCAAAAGAAAAAATGACCCCTGAATTGGTTAAGACGCTGCTGCAGTATAAATTATTGATCTTTGCCAATCGTAAACATCTTGAATTTGGCACATTTATATACAAAAAAAGTTGAAAAAACATAAGCAAATCGTTCAATCAATCCGATGCCCTTTCTTTTCTTGACTTTCGCTGAAAAAAACGTTAAAATTTTTAATACATGCATTTCATTCTTTATCGGGGCGTAGCTCAGTTTGGCTAGAGCGCTACCTTGGGGTGGTAGAGGTCGCACGTTCGAGTCGTGTCGCTCCGACCAGAATAAAAACCCGCAAGCCGGATATATCAAGGCTTTGCGGGTTTTTTAATTTCAAGGAAGCCAGGCAAGCATATCTATAAGAAACCCTTGATTTTCTTAGGTTCCTTTGGCTATTCGGAATTGCTGTCGGACAAGATTCGGACAAGAATAGGTAGCCCAAAACCATAGACCGCAAGGGTTAGGAGACTTTTTCCGGTCGCCGAGCGGACAAACTAAAACGATAACAACAGCAGCCTATATTGTTAGGGCTGTTTTTCTTTTGTTTTTTAGGGAGGTTTAGAGTAATGGATAATAAAAAAACTTTAGTCATACTCGATCCTGTATTAAAGAAAGGATTTACGTCAGTCCCTAACATCGTGCTATATGCAAAAAACCTGTCAATGCCGGCAAGATGCCTATATTCTATTTTGTTATCTTTTGCTTGGAGTGAAAGCGAATGCTTTCCCGGCCAGGAGCGTTTGGCTGATGTCGCCGGCTGCACTGACCGAACTATACGCAAATACCTTGACGAGCTAAAAGAATACGGCTTGATATCCTGGGTTCAAAGAGGCTTGAATCAAACGAACGTGTATTATATCAATGACCTCTCCAAGGTTGAGAGTCTGAAAGCCTTGGGCGACAAGGACCGGAAAGGATGTTCCGGTCAAGAACGGAAAGAGCTTTCCGACAAAGAATACTCAGTTAAAAGATCTGTTGTTGTTGTTGATCCGCCCGCGGGCGAAAATTCAAACAGTGAAACTGCAAGCAGCACTGACGGAGCTGCTTTTGATTTGCCGGCCGGCAGCGAAATGGAAGTCTGCAGCCAGGGAGAAGATCAGGAGGACAAAAGCCCGCAAGAACTCCCAGCCTGGGAAAATCTCCGGGTAAAAGTCCGAGACGTGGCCGGCGCTGATATCTCAGCAGGTTTCACGGAGGAAATTCTGGAGAGGTACCCGCCCAAAAAAATAGCATCGGTTTTAAGCGAACTTCAACGGCAGCTCTCTCAGGGGATCGAGATTCAGAAAATAGGAGGCTGGCTGCGGTACGCGCTGGAAAATGACATCCAGCCGGATCAGCCGGCGAAAACAAAAGCAATTAGGGCAATTTCGGATAAATCACAAAGAAGGCAAAACAACAACAGAACCCCCAGAGCCAGGCCCAATAGCGGGAGCGACCGCCACACGGAAGCGGAAAAAGAATATATCCGCAGTTTGTACCAGAAGGGGTGATTTCACCTTAGAGTATTGACAATTCCAAAGAGTTATGCTAGCTTAAAGCTGTGAATAACAATAAAAGGTAAAGTCGGTCTGTTTAGAACAGAAAAACCGATTTTACCGGGAAGGCAGGTCACCACGTAAAACTAGGTTTTACGCGGCCTTCCGGCGAAAAGAATGTCAAACTAGGTTTGCTGTTCTCCGCCAAACCGCCTGTAAGTGAATTTCACAAGTCTACAGACGGACCAAAGTACCGGCCAGTGGCCACTACCGGGTACAAAAAATCTTCCTTTAAGGGAGTACGCCCCCGGCGTCTTTAACCACTGGGGTGGCAGCATATAGGGTATCGTGGCCCAACCGCTGTGCTGCTGAGAGCAAGAGAGGCCGCAACCACCGTGCAGGGCATTTTGGGTTTTCGCCGCCGCGGTGCTGAGGAAAGGAGAAACCCAACCACCGGTAAATGTGTAAGCCCGCACACCCGGTATTGATGGGGCGCCAGCGCAGGGTGAAGGTATTGAGGTTGATTCCGGACGTGCTTCAATACTGGATATTACGACCGGAAGCAAGACGTAGAAAGAATTTAGAACGGTACTTGATTATTTATTGATTGGGACGGGGAAGTATAGCACTCATATGTAGTAGAGTGCTATTGTGTTTGTACAGACCCTCCGGGTTTAAAAGTCCGGGGAAATGAGGGAGAGATAGCATCTCATGGAACCATTCAGTGTTTGTGCAGATTGCTACTACGAGAAGCAGAACTAAAATTCAGAGAAGAAAAAGCAGAAAAAGACGGTAACCTGCTTCGGCTGGAAAGAATCCCCTATTACATTTGCCCGATTTGCGAAGAAGAAACCTACGACCTGGACGTCGAGGTCTTTGTAGAAAAGGCGATAGGTGATTTCATGAAAAGCAACGTAAGAAGCAAAAGCAAGACAATTGATGTCGGGGTGATTTTCTGCGTAAAATTCTCCGCCGAGGGAAAATCAAAAAAAGCGAACTAAAGACCTTGGAATAGTATTTGTAACCTACCTAGTACTGGAGGTACTGGCTATGGTTGCCAGGATGAAGAAAGCACGCAAGGACTCTTAAAATGCGAAAGCAAAAGAGTTTACGGGTGCTTTTTGTCTTAAATAAAAAAGGGGGATAAGACATGACAGGAAAGTAAAGGGGCGTTCGCTATCACCAAGTCGCTCATAAGAATATTATTATCGCGAGGTGATCAATATGGCAATCGGAAAAGAGATAAATCCCAAACAAAAAGCGGTTCAAATCATAGAAAAGCTTTCAGAAGAAAAAGCAGCGGCAGCAATGCAGATTCTAGAAATAATTGCCGGGGCAAGTGAAGAAACAGAAAACATCATGAGACACATAGCATCTAAGGCATTTGAGGCCTCCTGTGAAGAAGTAGAATTAACGCCGGAGGAAAAAGAATGCCTGGACCAGGGCAAGGCCGAAATCGAAGCAGGTCTTAAAGTAAGAGCTGAAGATGTCTGGAAAGAGCTTGATATTTGACGGCCAGGCGGCATAAAAGACAACCGTCAGAGGCCTCATGTGAATGTGAAAGTGTCAAATTTTTTACACTTTCACATGGTAGTTTCCCCATTTAGACTCCAGGCAGGCGGTACGCAAGTTGCTTTCCAACATACTAGTCTATCGGTTAACGACAAAAAACGGGAAACCCCTTTACATTAACTGGCATCCGAGTTATAATTATAATATTTAATTGAATTTCTCAAATTTTAACGTTCTACTTCTAACTCATCCCCTTTGGGTTAGAACGGATGGAAGCTCCGGAGTAAGTCTCATGCGCTGAGCGAGACCACTGCTGTAGAACTAGGCCCAGGGTAAAGTCCCATGCGCTGAGCGGGTGTACCTCTGGGAGCAAGGCACATGCGCTGAGCGTGCCGTGCGCATACCAAACCAAATGCGATGAGCTTGGAGCGGCGTAAGACCTGCGCGTCAGTCAGGCAACACGCTGTGTCCGATTGCGATGAGCGAAGACACAGCTCGCGGGGAACCAGCTAAAATAAGCTATTTTTCATTAGGGCGTGTAGAGCCTTATCGAAAATGGCGGGTTCCACCGGAACATTTATTTATGCACTAAGGGGAAGTGCGTTCCGGTAATTGAAGGCCACCTGCGGGCCGGGAATAAGAGTAGCAGGGCCACCTGCCGGGTATAATCGGCATGGACGCGCTTACAGCGCGCCGGTTGTAACTTTAGAAGTGGGGATTTGGCATCGACCCCGAAAAACGGCTAACAAGGCGCAGCTCGATAATCGAATCGGGCAGTCTCACAAAGACGTAGGCGCCTTCGCCACGGAGCGGCAGCTCAGCCTTATTTTTTGGGCATGTGGCATCCCGGTGTTAAACGAAAAGTTCCTTGACAACCGAAGAAACACCGGCCCGTCTCTGTCTGCGGAGCGACCTGGAAAATCGCCTGAGCGATTTTCCAGAGGGAGCGAAGGAAGACAGAGACGGGCAGAAAAAACCCCGGCAATCCGCGAAGCGCTAAGCCTTAAGAGGTTTAAGCAAAAGAGAACCTCGGGAGATGATGGCCAGGGGCTTGAGTAGTTTTACATTTTTAACGGCTTGATGAAATACAAACACCAGGAGATAAATGGTGTTTTTTGCTTTATTAGGAAAACAATTAACGATTAAAGTGATGCGGAAAAGCAGCTGAAATTATGGCTGAAAAGATCAAATTCCTTGAAAGGGTGGGTGAAGATTATTGCCGGACTTGAGAAAAAACCTTGAAGCCCTTGCCAAAATGAGCGAGGGGGGAGATACGATTAGCGCACTGGAAGAAAACCTGGAATTGCTGGAACCGGCATTTGCAGATTGGGACAATGAAGAAGATGCAGTCTACGAAGACGTTGCTATGTTGGCGAGAAATAATATGGGGGTTAACGCGGCGCCTGTACTTACAAGTTTCGTGACAAGCGCCATGGAAAAAGCATCCTATAGAATTCTAGATGATGGAAGTTATTACGGTGAAATAGAGGAATGCCAGGGAGTATGGGCAAATGAAAAAACGTTAGAAGAATGCCGCAAGGTGCTTCAGGAGATTCTTGAAGAGTGGCTTGTGCTAAAGTTAAGAGATCATGATAAGTTACCCCTTTTAAACGGTGTCGATCTGAATAAACTGGTGGGAGGGGCCTAGCCGAATCCACTTTTAGGAAACCGGCAACAACTCAGTGAACTACAGGAAGGACAGTAATAAGACCTGATTGTCTTGTCACCGTCCTTTTTTGCATTTAAAAAAAGATTTAAGGGGGTGGCCCATATCTCCACCATTCGCTACAAATACAAAAAAACTGGTATCGGAGCGGTAGACAACCTCGGCGCGCAATTAGAAAAGGTGTTCAAAGGCGCCCGGCAGGGGAGCATTGAAACGAAGTACCGCTACATTGCCGCCGCCGAAAGGTTTGTCAAATTTGTAGGGATACATTTTAAGCTGAAAAAGATCCAAAATATCCAGGATAAACACCTTGAAGCCTTTGCCGTCAGCCTGAAAAGCCGCCAGTGCAGCGACAAATATATAAAAAACGAGCTGGCCGGAATAAGATACCTGCACCGTCAGCTTCCGCAGGCAAGGTATAGCCTAAAAGATAGCAAGACAGCAAATAAAGAAATGGGTCTAGGCAGCACTCCTGATGGCCGGGCGGATAGGGCCTGGACGGAAGATGAGCTGTCCCAAATGAAAAATGAAGCCATATTACGTGGCCACCATGACATTGCCGGGATATTGGAGGCTATCAGGACAACGGGAATGAGATTGGACGAAGCGGCCAGCATCCGGCGCTCTGCGGTCGAGGACGCATTGAGAACCGGCGTATTGGAATTGAAAAACACCAAGGGCGGCCGCCCCAGGAGCGTACCACTCACCGAAAGGTCTAAAGCAATTCTGGATAAAGCCTTGAAGAACTCTGCCCGGGGAGATTACGCTTTCACTCCGGCTGGTGTAAAGGTCCATGTTTATGAGAAAAAAATAAAGAACTTTATTTACAATCACCGCAAGGTAATTCAAGAACAGGAAAGAAGCGCTACCGGTCACAACCTGGACACTGGCGACAGGGGCGCTCTTACTCCCCACGGTTTGCGGCACACGTTTGCCCGTGAATATATCGCCCGCCGGTACAAGGAATATTTGTCGGCAGGTATTTCTGCAGCTACAGCCTCGGCCAGGGCCAGGAAA
>JAHDOA010000035.1 GCA_018435055.1 Pelotomaculum sp.
AACGGTGTGTTTGAAGGTTATGTTTCTACAATTACGGTAATGGAATTATTATCTTCTCCCAGAATATCTGAACAACGTTATGAAGCAATTAGAAATTTGCTCGAAGCCTTCGAACATATACCTGTAGATAAGAAAGTTGCATCTATCGCAGGTAATTTGTTATCAACGTACCGTGCCTCACATGGCATAGAGCCTTTGGACGCCCTTATTGCTGCAACAGCCCTGGCTAACGAGGCAGTTTTATTTACCCTAAATAAAAAACATTTCAGGTTTATTGCGGGTTTAGTCAGTATGAATCCGTATTTAACTGAAACATAAAATTAGTCGGTGTCAACTTACCCCTGGCTAATTGCCCGGCAGCAGCAGGCGGAACTGGACAGCATGGCTATCTTTAATATCAACGACGCTAAAAAATGCTGGGTTGAAACTTGTTTGGAACTGGGGCGCCCGGTACCAGAGCCTTTAACCTAGAAAACCTTCATTTAAGGTGACTTGTATTTGTTTTACAATCTTCTAGAGAATATACTACTCCTGCGCGGGGTACGACGGCTGGCAGAATGGAAAAGGGCTGAAAAGCCCTTTTTGCATTCAAACATTTAATCAGAAACCTGTATGTAAGCCGGCTTCTTTAGTATAGGTGTCACCGTAATGGAATACCGCAGTCATCATATTACGGGCAAGCCTGCTTCTGTAGGCGAAATGTTTGAGAAAGAAAGTGTATATCTAAGAACGTTGCCGGGATACGAATTTGAAACGGCTAAATGCTCCAGTGTCAGGGTTAATTCCTTCTCCACAGCACGCTTTGACACCAATGACTACTCTGTCCCTGTTTCCTATTGCGGCAGCAATGTCAGCGTTAAGGGATATGCCGAAAAAGTTGACATTTACTGCAAAGGGCAGCTGATAGCAAGCCATGAACGTTGCTTCAAGCGCCATACGCCAATATACAAGCTGGAGCATTATCTTCCTATTCTGGAGTATCGCGGGCGGGCAGTATTTAATGCCGCTCCAGTCCGTCAGAACCTGCCGCCTGAGTTCCTCGATTGGCTTAAAAGTCATTCTGCCGACCACAAAGAGCTTATGCAGCTTCTATGGGACTGTGCAGACCGTGGCTGGGAAAATGTCTGGAAAAGCAATGTATCTATAACCAAAAAGCCGGTAATTGCCGATATTGTTCCCGTTTCACCTGTTAACCTAGAGAAATACGATTTGCTTGCCGGTCGAAGGGTGGGTGCATAATATGTCGGTAAACCCTGTTGAAGAGCAGATTCGACTTTACGCAAAGCAGCTGAAAATACCCACCTTTGGAGATTACAATGAAATTCTGAGGCGTATGAAACCGGACAGTAAACTTGAAGATATACTTCTGGAGCTAATGAAATCCGAGGGCATCCAACGTCAGGAGAACCAAAACCGGCGCCGATTAAAGGCGGCACAATTCCCATACCAAAAAACACTTGATGAGTTGGATTTAAGCCGCTACGATGGTTCAATAACGAAAATGTTTCTTAATGAACTTTGCTTACTGAAGCAAGGGACAACTACACTTTGGGTAGGCTTGAAAATCGGATACAGAAGTCAGACCTGCTTATTCTGGATGAACTCAGCTACATAAGCTTCAACCGTCATCAGTCTGAATTGCTGTTCAAAGTGGTATCTGAACGAAGCGAAAGAGGTAGTGTGATTGTTACGACCAATCTGCCTTTTTCTCAGTGGACAGATCTGTTCGAGAATACGACTATGGTCGCCGCTCTGGTTGATCGTCTGACCTTCAAGTCATATGTTCTTGATATGAACGGAGAATCTTACCGTCTTGAACAAACAATGAAGAGCCATTAATCTAACCAGGTGGCTCACTTTCTAGCGAGCGTTTAGTGGCTCACTTTTAAATGAGCGACTGGCTCAGTTTCTAGTTGACAATCATAATAGAAATAGCCAACAGGTGGATTGCTCGGGGACATGCATGCAAAACGGTATTGAAAATTGTTGGTGTTCTTGAAGCAACTTACTATTATCGAAAAAAATCAGAGGGTCAGACTTCTAAAAACCAAAGCTCAAGAAGCGGAAGACCCAACACCGTATATTCCTGGACAAAGGACCGGCAGCGGGTAAGTGATGAACAGATCAAGGAATGGTTGATGGAACTGGCTACCGGAGAAGAAAGTGCATATGGATACCGGAAATTGGCTATTTGCCTGCGCCGGCAGCATAACCTGATAATTAACGATAAAAAAGTTTACAGGCTTTGCAAAGAGTTAGATATACTGGCGCCACAGCGGCGGATTAAGGTTAAGCACCCCAGACGATTGGCAGCAAATCACCAGATTACAGCCTCTGATCAACTCTGGGAAGTAGACTTAAAGTACTGTTATGTCGCTAAAGAAGACCGTTTTTTCTACCTGATGAGCTTCATTGATGTTTATGACCGGATGATTGTAGATTACCACCTGGGCTATCTTGCGAAGGGAAACATGCCGCCCAGATCCTGCAACGGGCTTTGTGGAAACGGCAGCTCTTTGAAACTGACAGCCGACCAGTCATCCGAAGCGATAACGGTCCCCAGTTTATCAGCCATGTGTTCGAAGAAGCCTGTGTGAAATTTACTGTTGAGCATGAGCGGATTCCACCTCAAACACCGAATAAAAACGCCCATATAGAGTCTTTTCACGCCTTACTGGAATCAGAATGTTTGAGTCGGTATGAATTTTCGTCGTATCAAGAAGCCTATCAGATAGTTATTGAATACATCCAATTTTATAATGAACGACGTATACATGGCAGCTTATATGACTTTTCGCCTTGCGAATTTCGCCAACTGTATTTACTATTAAAAGCGCAAGATACCAGACTAATTGCCTGTTGCGGGCGGCAGGCCACAGGGCCAGGCCCTTCCAGATCACTGACCAGGCAATTAATAAATAGAATAGAGGGTTGTTCGGTTGTAAGATTTGTAATACATTATCCATTTGTATTCCTCCCTATATTTATTTTTAGTTTATCAATTATGCTTTTATATCGCGGCTGTTCTGCTAAAGTCGCAAAGGCTGGATTTGATAAGACACATTGCAGCATGCTTTCTTTGATTACTTTTTCATTCCGTGGGGCGCCGGTACCTAAATCAAATTCTGCAAACCAGCCATCAATTGCATCAAAGAAAGAATCCCCGTGTAATGAACAAGGAAAGAAGCCCCTGGTGCAGATATCTGCATATTTCTGTAACATACCAAGGGATTTTTCAATATTGCCCTGTAAACTGTATACCTGTGCTGCTGTAAAATAGATCTGCGCCATAGTGTTTGGATGTAATCGTTCTAAATCATAGATAGCTGCAACAGATAGTGCCCGGTGTAGAATTTCCTCGGTTTTATTGCTGTTATCGGCATTTAGCAGCAAATAGGCCGGCGTAGCTCCTATTAGCGCAAGCAGGTGCTGATACATACTGATTTGCGTTACTTCTTTTGCCTTTGATGCATTTCCCATGAGCTGATAGGCCCGGGCCACAATTTCGTGATCCGTGGGCAGCGGCCGGATGGATTCGCCCAGCAGATCCAAAACCTCCCGGGGCTGCAGCAGCATCAGGTGGCAAACAGCTTCAAAAGAAGTTGCTTCCCTGGAGAGCCATACGTCTCCACTTTCAGTTTTAATTCTGACGCATAACTCGACTGCTTCTTTTAATATAGCTTCTTGCGCTATCTTTTCTTCTGCCAGCATATGGTGATTGGCCAGCAGCACTGCCATCTGCAGCAGCAGCGGAAAACAGGAATAGTATTTTTTAATTATTTTCCGGCATTCTTCCAGGACGTCATTAAATGGCCGGGTAGCAAAGTCAGATGCCAGTCTATGATACAATTTTTTGATATCTTCCTTTGCCATCTGTGGTGCATAATCAATCAACCTGTCAACGCTGATGTTAAAATAGGCCGCAAGCTGCGGCAGGAAGGTAATGTCGGGATAACTCTGCCCGGTTTCCCATTTTGAAACAGATGCCTTGGAGACCCCGACATATGCCGCAAGTTCATCCTGGGTAATACCTTTTTCTTTGCGTTTTGCAGCAAGCGTTTTGGCAATATTGATTTCTTTCATATGATCACCTCAAGTATAATTGTACGGGTTTTAGCCCATAAAACAATGGATTGGTGGTTGACTTTAGTTGAATAAATCAACCACAGGGAAACTTGAGATAAGGAAGAGAATACCATTAATGCTGCAATTCATTTACCAGTTTTCGCCTGTCGACAGTTCGCGGGGGTTCTTCAAGCCAGCCGTTTTCGATTAAAATATTTATCCCATCCTCGGCAAAATCGCCCGATGCCGGCATTAAACGCAGCAGGTTAGCCTTAATGTCATGTCGGTAACTATAAACCATTATATTCGTAAAATCTAATACCCCGCAGGTGTTTAGTAATGCTGTTTGAGACATTATCAGCCTGTCCGAAAAAGGCGGAACCGTAGACTCAGTAACCATAGTATCCCAGGAAATGGGTACCGGAATATCTTCCTTCTGTAATATTGCACTGAAGGTATCGCTCACCTTTGAAGCTAATTTTATTCCTCTGTCTATATAATCACGCACTTTTTTTGACCTTACTACCTGCCTAAATCCTGTTAAAAGGCACTTTCCAGTGTTATTATGTAATATAACATGGAAAACTGAGGAAACTTCCTGCGCTAGGAGAGGCCTCTTTTCACCTAAAAAGCCCGTTAAAAATGACTGTTTTTTAACTAAATCAATATTATGGGATGTAGTAACATAAGGGGGCCTGATATATAGCCCTTTTGATAAAATGGTATTATTTATATGCTCAAATAGCTGATAAAAGGAATTGCTGCAGTAAGCGTAAAATTTTAAAACATCGGATCTGGTCGAAGTGACAAAGTTTATACTATTTATAGGTATATCGAATTTACTGTAACATAATAGATAATACAAATAGAAATTGTCTGAAAATAGTCGTGGCGCTTTAAAGTTTACATCTTCGCTGTCTGAAAAACCCATAGGGACAGGTAGATTTTCCTTTTGAAATATATCTGTTATCTTTCTTAATCTTTGAGTTTCTATAGCAAGAGCTTCCTTCAATAGCGACCTGGCGTTTTTATCGTCAACATTTGCTAAATAGCTTTTCTTAAAACAAGTAACAAGGCTGTTTATAACATAGGTATTCCAGAGGTTCCCTATCTCTGATGAAGTTAGCCCCGGGGTATGGGTTATATTATTGTTATAAGCCGGGGTTTTATTCTCAGACACTGTTTCCATCTAAAGACTACCCCTTCCTGGTAAAAGTTGTTTTATTATTTGCTCTAATGAGGAATTAATACTTTATTCAATGTCGTATTGCCCTGGAAACGTACAGCCCTCCTCCCAGTGTTATTTTCCCCGGGAGATATGAAACATACAATTCCAACGATAGGTTTATTTATTCGAGTCAATACCTGGTATCTTCCCTATTAATTCGATCATCTATTAATGGTATAATAAAACCAACTTGCTGGTTTTAACTGATTCCCTGTTAGGTAATTCCAGCGTTAAAGCCAGTCGCGAAAATATCATGACAACCGAAAGTGAGGTGATCATAAATGGACTTAAATATTGAGCTGAACGAGCAAGCCGCGCAGCCGGTTTTATCCATCAGGGCCAGGACCACCTTAGATGGGCTGCCGCTGCTTATTGGCGGATCCTACAGGGAGATTGCAGAATACCTGGCGGAATTGGGCGAGCAGCCGGCACATGCGCCGTATACCGCCTATTACAACCTGGACATGCAGGATTTGGACGTGGAAATAGGTTTCCCGGTGGCAAAGCCGCTGCCCGGGAAAGGTGAGATCAAGGCCGGCGAAATCCCTGCAGGCAGGTACGTGTCCTGCATGTATAAAGGACCCTATGCGCAGATGGAGCCGGTGTACAATGAAATGAACAAATGGATGCAGAAAAACAACCTTGAGCCGGTGGGCATAGCCTACGAATATTACTATAACGGGCCGCAGGATGTGCCGGAAAACGAGCTGTTGACCAGGATATCAATGCCTGTAAAATAATCTACATGATATGACAGCTGAGTTAGGAAGTGAATGCAAATTATTGAAGAAGTTCTATCTGGTATTTACGCTATAAAGGTACCCCTCCCGGGCAATCCTCTTCAGGCTATAAATGCCTACTTGATAAAAGGCCGGGAGCGCAACCTGCTCATTGACACCGGGTTTAACCGGGTAGAATGCCGGACAGCGCTTTTAAACGGGCTGAAATCATTGGACGCCGCTCCGGATAAAACCGACATTTTCATCACTCATATGCATGCCGACCACTGCGGCCTGATCAATGCTGTGGCCACAGAGAAGAACGCAGTATACTGCAGCGCGGTCGACGCGAAACGCATCAACTGGGCGATCACACCGGAATACTGGCCGAAAAACCTGGCTTACGCGGGTTCGCACGGTTTCCCGGTGCGCGAGCACAGGGGTGAGCTCCTGCAGCATCCCGCCCAGAAATACGGCCCTGACAGCCAGCATGACTTTAGTGTGGCCGGGGAAGGCGATGTCCTGGAAGCCGGTGAATATGCGTTTGTTGTTGTGGAAACACCGGGCCACACGCCGGGGCATATTTGCCTGTATGAACCGGATAAAAAAATATTGTTTTCCGGCGATCATATATTAGACGAGATCACGCCCAATATAACCATGTTTTATGAAGGGCTGCCGGACCCCCTGGGCTGGTACCTGCAGAGCCTGGACAAGGTAGACCGGATGGCAATCGACCTGGTATTGCCGGGACACCAGAGGGTTATTGAAGATACGCATCAGCGGATCGTTGAACTAAAGCAGCATTACGACAATAGGCTGCGTGAGGTTATGACCGTTCTGGAGGGCGGCTCGATGAGCGCCTTTCAGGTTGCCGGCGGGATAACCTGGGATATACCGTGCGCCTGGGACAAGTTTCCGCTGCAACAGTTGTGGTTCGCCACCGGGGAAATCATTTCCCACCTGGAACATTTGCGGCAGCAAAACAAGGTGCGCAGGTTCGAATGTGAGGGGAACCTGCTGTTTGAGCTGGTGAAATAGGGCCAGGGTATACCGGGTGTTATACGTGTTTATAGCCCCTTTTGCAGGGTATCACACCCCGCACACCGCCACGCGGGTTTTCCGTGTCGCCTTTTCTTCTCGGGATTAGATGGATATGCGCGTGCATGACGGTTTGCCCGGCTGTTTCTCCACAGTTTGTGCCGATATTAAAGCCCAGCACGGTGGGATCTTCACTGGTAATTTTATCTTTCAGATACCTTATTAAACCTTCTGCGTCGTGTATTTCCTGTGTGGTCATGGTAAAGTAGTCGGTAGTGTGGCGGCGGGGGATAATCAGCATGTGGCCCGGGGTTACGGGACATCCATCTTCCAGGGCAAAGACAGCGCCGTTTTCTCCTGCTTTGTCTTTAATTCTTTCCGGATCGCAAAATGGGCAATATTCTTTCATAATATTGAAATAACCCCTTCTTTTTTGGTTGTGTCATTTAACACAATTATACCCTGAAGAAGGGGTTATTTGTATGGCTGTCAGGCATATTATTATATTTTTGTCAAGGTTACAATGTCCTTTCCAGTATCCGGTTGACGCGCTCGACCATAGCCAGCGGGTTAATTACCAGACCGGCGGAGATGAGAGCATTATCAAAAACCTGCTCAGCGACAACCCGGGCAAATTCCGGATCTTCTTCCCGCAGCGCGTCCAACTTCTTGATCAGCTTGTGCCTGGTGTTGATCTCCAGGGCTTTTCCGCCCACGTCGCCGAAGTCCCTGTTGGCGGCTTGCATGACCCGCTGCATGCTGCTGGTGATCATCGGATTGAGGTTTAGAATGATGGCCGGGCTATCAACCAGACGGCTGGAAACGTTGACCTCACTTACTTTTTCTCCGAGGGTTTCTTTGAGCCAGGCAGTCAGGGCGCTTGTTTTCTCGCTGTCAAGCGGCTCTTCGCCAGGTTTGTCTGCGGGGCCGGGCAGTTCCAGGCCGGCCCTGTCGGCGGAAACGAGTTTTTTCCCTTCGTATTCGCCAAGATTGCTAAAAACGAAATCATCTATTGGTTCATAGTTGTAAATAATTTCATGGCCGCCGGCCCGGAAAGCCTCGATATAGGGTCCGGCCTCAATAGCTTCCCTGCTGGGTCCGTTGATAAAATAAATGTCTTTTTGCCCGTCCTTCATTCTCCCGGCATAGTCGGCCAGCGAGATCAGTTGACCCGGTTCTGCTGCCGAGGATTCGAAACGCAGCAGCTTAATAAGGTCTTTTTGGTAAGTAAAGTCCGTAGTGGCGCCCTCTTTTATAAACATACCGAAAGTATGCCAAAACCCGGCGTATTTTTCCGGGTCGTCCTGTGATTCCTTGTCCAGGAACTTGAGAAAACGCCCGGTGATCACTTTCTGCAGCCTGGCGATCAGCGCGCTGTCCTGGGCAGTTTCGCGGGAGATGTTGAGCGGGATGTCCTCGCTGTCCACCACGCCTTTGACAAAGCGCAGCCATTCAGGCAGTATGGTTTCCGAATGGGGCTGGATTAAGATCCTGCGGCTGTACAGGTTTGTTCCCGGTTTCATCCTGTTGAAGCCGAACCGTTCAAAATTATTTTTCGGCACAAACAACAGGGCGTTGATCGCCAGGGGCGCGTCAGCGGTGAAATGCAGCCGGTAGAGCGGCTCGTCATAAGCGGTGGCGATGAACTTGTAAAACTCATTATATTCTTCTTCGGTCACCTCGTTCTTATTGCGCGTCCAAATGGCCTGGACGGTATTGACCTGCTCCCCGTTGACCTTGATCGGGAAGGGGACAAAACTGGAGTATTCCCTGATTATTTCCTTGACTCTTGCCGTCCCGGCAAATTCGTGGGCGTCCTCTTTAAGCTCCAGGACAATTTTTGTTCCCCTCGGCAGGCCGTCCGCCGTCCGCACATCGTAGCTGCCCAGGCCTTCTGAAACCCACTCGCAGCCCGACTCCCCGGGGAGGTAGGAGCGGGTGAGCACCCTTATTTTTTTAGCCACCATAAAAGCAGAGTAAAAGCCCACGCCAAACTGGCCGATCAGGTTAAGGTCCTTTTTGTCCGGTTCATTCAGCTGCTGAATGAACGTCTTTGATCCCGAGTGGGCGATGGTGCCCAGGTTTTCCACCAGTTCGTCCCTGGTCATGCCGATGCCGGTGTCGATAACGGTGATGGTATTCTCCTTGTCGTCCAGCTCAATGGAAATTTCCAGCGGCAGGTCCTGCTCCACCGCTTCCTTATTTACCACAGACTCGTAGCGTAGTTTTTCAAGAGCGTCCGCGCTGTTGGAGATAAGTTCCCGCAGAAAGATTTCCCGGTCAGTGTAAAGGGAATTCACTACAATATTCAGCAGTTTTTTTACTTCAGTTTGAAATTCTCTGTTTTCAAATTGCTGAGTAGCTTCAGGCATATACTAACACCTCCAGAATATTATTTGTTAGTTTGGTGAGACAAGGGGACGGTCCTTTTGTCTCATCCTTTTGTCTCATCTTATCATGGCTTTTATCCCTTTAGAAATCCTTCTATTTGTTCTGGTACAAACCCCACCACCAGTTTTTTGCCGTCGGTCAGCAATGGGCGGTACATCGCTTTGGGGTTGGCGGCTAAAAATTCCGCAACCTCGCGCTCAGACAGGTCTTTGGCATTTATTTTCGCCTTTTTATAATTTGTGCTTCTTTCATTGAGCAGGCCGTTGACTCTTATACCGCCCATGCCGGCGAGTTCAAACAGTTCCGCAGTAGTGGGTGGTTCTTTAACTATGTCCCGGTAGTTATAGTCCACGCCTTTTTCCGAAAGCCACGCTTTCGCTTTGCGGCAGGTTGTTCAGGTGGGAAAACAGTAAAATTCCAGCATGTTGGTTGATCACTCCTTGTTTGTTTTGGTGGTATAAGGAGAGGTTCCCCCTATAAAATATTCAAGGGCGGCGCCGGAGACAGTCCTCCATGAATGAGACAGAAGGACCGTCCCCTTGTTTCACTGAAAGTTTATTATTTCTAGTTCTGGCTCAAAAAATCCTCCAGGAGCGGATAAAAGCGCTGCGATAAAGATAAATATAAACTGAATTTTTTTAATCTACTATGATTAGACTACAAATTATGGTATTTTTAAATATAGGGTAAATATTTTGCCGTGTTTATAACAAAACGACAGGAGAAGGAGGTTTTGCATAATGATTAGCCTTTCTGAGCAGCAGGAACTAATGAGGAAAGTGGTTAGGGAATTTGTTGAGAATGAATTAGCCCCGATCGCGCAGAAAATTGACGAGGAGGACACCTGCCCTGTTGAACTGTTCAAGAAAACGGCCGAGCTCGGGTTCAACGGTGTTTTCGTGCCTGTGAGCTACGGCGGGGCTGGCCTGGGCTACACGGAAATGGCCATTATCGTTGAAGAAATTGCCCGGCACGCCGCAGGTTTCGGCATGGGTCTGGTGGCTCATTACATGGCTGTTTACGCCATCATGACCTGGGGCACTGAAGAGCAAAAGCAGAAGTACCTGCCCATGGTCTGCTCGGGATCCTTCGGGGGACTTTCCGTTACCGAGCCGGGAGGCGGCTCTGACTTCATGGGACAAAAATCAACCGGCCAGCTGGTTGATAACGAATGGGTTTTAAACGGCCGCAAGTGCTTCATCACCAATTCGCACTGCATGGGAGTCAACGTGGTTTCTGTGCGCACAGGTGAAGACGCTAAAGGGCGCCCTCAGCTTTCGGCTTTCATAGTTGAAGGAGGCACGCCGGGCCATAATGCAGGCCGGAAGGAAAAAAAGGCCGGCCTCAGGGGGTCATTTACCGGGGACATCATCCTGGACAACGTGCGGCTGCCCCAGGACAATTTGCTCGGCAAGCAGGGCGACGGGGCCAAAATCAGCCTGGGCACTCTAGGAGAAATGGGCCGGGGCGGGACGGCTGCGGTGGCCCTGGGCATACTGCGCGGGTGCCTGGAAGAGTCAGTGAAATACGCGAAAGAACGTATCATATATGGAAAGCCCCTGTCAAACCTGACCAACATACAGTTTGCAATCGCCCAGAACCGCACCGATTACGAGGCCGCCCGCCTGTTAACCTATAACGCTGTAGGCATAAAAGACGCCGGCAAACCGTGTTCATCTGAAATTGCCATGGCCAAGTTCTTTGCCGCGGAAGCTGCCGTCAACGCCGCCAAGCGGACGATGGACCTGATGGGAGGTTACGGGGTGGTGACCGACTACCCGGTCAGCCGTTATCTGAGAGACGCCATGGCCACTATTCCCGGGTGCGGCACGTCGCATATTATGCAGATAATTATCGCGGGCGGTGAACTGAGAAAGTAATTTATTCAGGGGGGATCAGAAGTCATGAACATCGCGGTCTGCGTTAAGCCTGTCCCGGATCCCAAACACTATGACAAAATAACCATTGACCCTGAAACCAAGCTGCTGAACCGGCAGGGGGCGCCGACGGTAATAAACCCGGCTGACAAAAACGCCATTGAAGCCGCCCTCCAGTTAAAGGAGCAGTTTGGCGGCAAAGTCGTGCTGCTCAGCATGGCTCCCCCGTCTGCCAGGGAGACGCTGACTGAAGGGCTGGCCATGGGTGCGGACGAGGCTTTTCTCCTGAGCGACCGCGCCTTTGTCGGGTCAGACACCCTTGCCACGGCCAGGGTTCTCGCCGCCGGGCTTAAGAAAATCGGAAGTCATGACCTGGTCCTGACCGGCTCTGAAAGCGCCGACAGCGGGACCAGCCATATACCTTCCCAGCTGGGTGAGCTGCTGGGGTACGCCCATTTGAACTGTCTCACGGAAATTCAACTGGAAGCTTCCACCCTGCGCCTGAAGTCCAGGATCGAAAACGGTTACGCTGAATACGAGGGCAGCCTTCCCATGGTCCTGGGTGTGGCGAGGGAGATAAATACCCCCCGCTATACTACGCTGATGGGGGTGGTAACTGCAGGGAAAAAACCCTTCACGCTCTGGGGTATCGACGATCTGGGGCTAGACCCCGCTTGCGTCGGCCTGGCCGGTTCTCCGACCCGGCCAGGCGAGCTGCATATGCCCAGCCACGGGAGAAAATCGGAAATGCTGGCGGGGGAACCCGGCGATGTTGCCGAAAAAATTTTAGCAATCCTGCGCTCCGCAGGCGTGCTGGCCTAGAGGGGGAGTTTAAGCATGGGTGAACAGCCCGGTGAGGTATGGGTAGTAGTGGAACAAACCGGCGGACGGCCCGCTGAAGTTTCCTTCGAACTATTGGGCAAAGCGCGTGAGCTCGCGGCCCATGGAGGCGGCTCGCGGACCTCGGCCGTGATCATGGGAAGCGGTGTCGGACATTTGGCGGAAGAGCTGGTCGCCGGCGGCGCGGACCGGGTCTATATAGTTGAAGACCACCGGTTGGAGAATTACGTTAATAACACATATGCCCTGGTGCTGGAATACCTGATCAAAAAGTACCGGCCTGAAATAGTGCTCTGCAGCTCCTCGTTCCAGGGCAGCGAACTTTCGGCAACGGTGGCGGCCAGGCTGGAGACGGGTCTGGCGGCACACTGCGTCGACCTTTATATTAACAGCCGGGGGGATTTGGTACAGGTGGTCCCCGCTTTCGGCGGGATGGTCCTCGGCGATATTTTATGCCCCGGGTCACGGCCGCAGATGGCCAGCGTCAAACCCGGCGTTTTTCAGAAACCGGAAAGAGACACCGGGCGCACCGGCGTGGTCATCAAGGAAGAGGCGGCTGTACTGAATGGTTACATTTCTCCTTTGAGGGCCGTACGTACCATCCGGAGAGAGCCGTCTGAACTGCCGCTGGAGAAAGCTGAGACTGTGGTGGCGGGCGGCTGGGGAGTGGGAGCGGAAGCCTGGCCTTACCTGGAACAGCTTGCCGCGGAGCTCTCAGGCGCGTTAGGCTGCACCAGGCCGGCCCTGGACGAGGGTTGGGCCAAAGGAGAACACGCCCTGATCGGCGCCAGCGGGAAAACAGTACGACCGCGGGCATACATCGGGTTCGGAATTTCAGGGACCACCCACCACGTTGTCGGCATGAAGGACAGCGGTATAATTATAAACATCAACACAGACCCCGGCGCGCCTGTCTTCCAGGTGTCGGATTACGGGGTGGTGGCCGACGCCAAAAAATTTCTCCCGCTGCTGCTGGAGAAAATAAGGGAGCACAAAGGGAAATAACTGAGCAGAAGTGAAACAGGGGGAACAAAAAGAACGCCGGCTACAAAGCGCCTGTGGTTTTATTGTCACAGGCGCTTTGGTATTATAGTTTTACATGCCTCCCTGGCCCGCCTCTATCTACGGGTAGGTTGCCTGACTAAAAATTGAACATCAAGGGAAAAATCCCTGTTTTTATGTTGAAATTTTCAGTGTTGTGTTAATATAAGTGTGTTATCTTGAATACTAGGGGGTTGTGGTCATTGGCAGTTAATAAACTAATAAAGGCTGCCGGCAGGGGGGACCCGCCGGAAAAGATCAGGTACCTGGTCAGGGAAAAAGGCATGGATGTCGACGTCCAGGATGAAAACGGCATGAGCCCTTTGATATATGCCGCTTTTTTCGGACACGAGGATGTTGTAAAAGAGCTGCTGGCCCTCGGGGCTAACGTCAACGCCAGGGGAAACAGCGGGGTTACCGTCCTGCTGGCTGCCTTGCAGAAAGCCGGTAATGATAATATCGTCAGGCTGCTGATTGACAGCGGCGCTGATGTCAACGCCAGTGACGGGCAGGGGCTGACCCCGCTCATGACCGCCATATACAACGGCAGCAGTGAGATGACGCTGTATTTGCTTGAAAAAGGGGCCGACGTCAGCTTTAAAAACAGCAAGGGGTGGACAGCCCTCGACCTGGCCAAGCAGATAGGAAACCGCCGGCTCTTACAGGTCCTGCACCAGGCCGGTTCATTCAAAAACGCCGACCTGATCTACGCGGCCAGGACCGGCGATGTTAACTGGCTGGACGAAATGATAAAAGGCGGCGCGGATGTGAACGCCAGCAACGAGGACCAGGAGACTCCCCTCTTATGGGCCTCTTTCAACGGACATTACAGAGTGGTCAGGACTCTGCTGGACCACGGAGCCAGGGTTAACGACAGGGGCAAAGAAGGGTGGAGCGCCCTGATGGCCGCGGTGGAGACCGGCCGTGAAGATATGGTGAAAATCCTGCTGGAGCGGGGCGCAGATGTCAGTTTTAAAACTGACACGGGTGACACGGCGCTGACTATAGCCCAAAAGAACGGCCACAGTAACATTGTAAACTTAATTCAAAGTGCCGGAGGATAGAGTGAAGATATGGAGTTGGCGTATTTGAACGGCTGGCTGGGCGCTCTTGAAGATGCCCGCGTCTCAGTAAATGACCGGGGCTACAACTTTGGAGACGGTGTGTACGAAGTGGTGCGGGCGTATAACGGGGTGATGTTCGCCCTGGAAGAGCACCTGGAAAGGTTGGCGCTTAGCGCGGCTGCCGTGGAAATCGACCTGCCCTGGGAACCGGCCCGGCTTAAAAATATCACGAAAGATACCCTTGGCAAAAGCGGGATCAAAGAAGCGCTGGTATATATCCAGGTGACCCGCGGCACGGCCCCCAGAAACCACGTGTCTGATGAGGAGATGCGGCCCAACCTGCTGGTAACGGTGCGGAATATGCCCCACATACCTCCGTCACTTTACACAGAGGGTGTAAAGGCAATTACCATGCCCGAGTTCCGGTGGCAGATACGCAACGTAAAATCAATATCGCTGCAGGCCAGTGTGCTGGCCAAGCGCAGGGCCGAACGGGCCGGAGCTGCAGAGGCTATTTTTGTGCTGCCGGACGGGACGGTCACAGAGGGCGCTTCCAGCAATATATTTATCGTTAAAGACGGTGTTTTAATGACTCATCCCGCGGACAACAGGATCCTCGCGGGTGTTATACGGCACTTTGTCCTCAAGGTGGCCGGGACGCTGGATGTAAAGTCCGTGGTAGAGCCTTTTAATATTTTGGATTTGGTGAAGGCGGAAGAGGTCTTTATTACCGGCACGGTGGCCGAAGTAGTGCCGGTGGTAAATGTGGACGGGAAAATAATCGGCGGTGGCAGGCCCGGTCCGCTGACAGCCCGTATTCACAAAGGTTTTGTTTCACTCATAAAATAGTTTTATGATTTGTTAATAATTAAGAAACATTTAGTTAATGTTCCCCCGCTATAATGACAAAAAAAATAATGATTTGAATATACATTAATGGGGGGATAAACATGGATATAGCGGCAGCCGTTTTTACCACATTATTTTTCGTGTTGGGAATTCCCTGGCTCGAAGACTATATAATTGCTGAAAGGTGTCCCGCCTGATGTATGGTAATGAAAATATGAACCGGTCCCGCGAAAACGGGGGCCGGTTCAATGTTTTTATCAGCGCGGGTCGTAACCGGTAACTGTCCAGATGCCGGTTTCGTCCTGCCGTACCAGCCGCTCCAGGTAAACCTGTTTAACCGGGCCGCTGGACACCTCCACCACTGCCTCAACGCCGTTGTTGGCTGCCAGCCTGAAAGACGACATCGGTAACACCGGTTCACCGTTGATTCCTTCCGGCGTTACTTTGAGGTTGACGAAGGTAAGTGACACCTGCAGGGGGTCAAGCTGCCAGGGGCCGTGCCCGCCGTCCACCTGGCGCTGGTCGGCCCTGGCGATCTCAATGTCCACCGGGACCTTAATCTGGGCTTTTTCCGCCAGGCCCCCGCTGCCGTCAGGGATGGCCAGGTCTGCGGCGATCTGGCCGGCCAGCTCAGCCCGCCTGGCGCCTTCAACCAGGATCTCCAGCCCGTCCTGCCGCCAGCGCAGCCTTTCCTGCCATACCTCCAGCGGTCCTCCGGCCGCAGCGCCAAGCGCGGCGCCCGGCTCCGGCTCGAAAGAACCTGCGACGGCAGTTTCGACAACGGTGGCGTCACTGTAATCCAGGACGATACGGCCCTGGCCGGCAAAGATGCGGTCCGGCGCTTCCCGCGGCAGCAGCGGAGCCAGACCGCTGATCGCGGCTGCTTCGGCCACTGTAACAACCAGCTGCGCGGGGTCCTTTTCCACCACTTTGTATCCTTCCGGCGCCTGGTAGGTGAATATTGCAGGATCTATTTCAGCGTTGGGTTCAAAGCTTATAAAGGTGTACGTCGTCTGCAGGGCGTTCTGCATCGCTGTCTGCAGCTGGACGGGCAGGGATGTTTCCGCGTCTATCCACAAATAGTAGGGCAGACCTCCCGGAGGTGAAATTTCAAGCTTTTCAGCCTGGCGGCCCATTATTATTTCCGTTCCGGCAGCTGTATGCGGGTACTGTTTGGCCAGCCGGGCCTCGTCCCGCAGGTCAAAATTGTTCCGGGTGGGGTCAGGCGCGGGGGGCAGCAGGGCTACTTCCCTGTTCTGCGTAAGGACCTGCCATTTCTGCTGGCCGTTATTGACGGTCAGGGTGTCGTCCTCCTGCCGGGTAGCGTACTTGTCGCCTTCATTCCATATTTCCACCCGGCGGACCATCCATTCCTCGCCTGCCGCGTTGCGGGCGCGCACCTCAAGTACGCCGTGGTAGCCGGACAGTTTTGAGACCGCTTTATCCATCGCGTAGACCACGTCACGGCCGAAAAAGACCGACCAGCCCGCCAGAGCCGCGCACAGGATTATACCCGCTGCCAGCGCCGCGGCGGAGGGGAGATACCACCTGCGGCGGGATTGTCCGGCCGCGCCTTTATTGGCCCGGCTTCCCTGTTCGCGGTCAGGTCCAGCCTGCCGGCCAGCGCCTGCGGCATCGTTTTTTTGTATTGCGCCGGCCACCGCCTTGGCCAGCCTTTCCGGGTACCCCGGACCGGGCAGCGTCGGTTCCTTGAGCGAACGGATCAGCCTGGCCGCTGACTGGAGTTTTTCCAGCCCGGGATTATCCGGAGACCCAAGGTGTTTTTCCGGGTCACGCTCTTCGTTCAGGGCGTCTATATATGCGGAAAGCCTTTCTTCGGGATTTTTCATTCATAAACCCTCCTTATCAGTCGTTGTCATCCAGGAGCCGCGCCAGGATCTGTAAAGCCCGGTATTGGGACGTGCGGACAGCGGCTTCTGTTTTTCCCAGGAGCCTTGCGGTCTCGGCGACCGTGTACCCTTTGATAATCCTTAAATCCAGTACAGCCCGCTGGTCCTTGCCCAGTCCGGCTAAGGCGTTTTCCACCTGCAGGCGCCGGGCGACGTCGTTTTGACAGTCCGTCTCATCCGCTGCTGTAAGATCTGCTTCCTCAAAATTGGCAGGCGTGCCCCATCGTTTTTTCTGCCGCCAGCGGTCACGCAGCACATTCAAGGCGACGTTTCGCATAAAACCCGGGAAATTTTTTGAGGGTACTTTATTCTCCCGCAAGTAAGGCAGGCTCCTGAGATAGGTTTCCTGGGTTATGTCTTCGGCTTCTTCGCGGTTCTGGACTCTGAAGTATATAAAGCGGTATAAAGGTTCCCAGGTATCAAGGCAGATCTGTTCAATTGACCTGAGGCTGCCTTCTCCAGCCATTTTAAGTTCATTATAATTGTTCACAGGTTTCAACACCTTCTCTCCCGGCCGGGTTTCTAATAATAATAACGTTTTTGCGGGGGCTGCTGTTACATGAAAATTCTGCCATTGAACTAATAAAAAAACTCCAAGGGGATGATCGATCCTGCTGGAGTTGGTTTAGTATTTGTTTATTTTATGTGTTTATTCAAGGCGCTCCGGGGGACTGGCGGCACGATCAAAAAGGGGGATGAGAATTATCCCGTCCCCCGGATTATATGATTTTACCTGGTTTTGACACCGTTGTCGTCCAGGTATTTTTTTAGCTCAAGAATATTGATTTCACCAAAGTGGAAGACGGATGCCGCGAGCAGGATGTCTGCCTTCCCGTCCCGGGCAGCCTCCAGGAAATGTTCCATCGTGCCGGCCCCGCCGGAGGCGATGACCGGGACCTTTACCACTTCTTTTATGCCGCGGATCAGGGGGATGTCATAACCGGTTTTTGCCCCGTCACGGGCCTTGCTGGTGGGCAGTATGTAGCCCGCGCCCCTGGCTTCCGCCTCTTTGGCCCATTCGACGGCGTCCTTCCCCGTGGGAGTGTTGCCGCCGTCTATGTAGACCTCGTAACCGGAGGGGAGGGCTGGATTCCGGTCAACGTCAATCGCCACCACCAGTTTGGCGGAGCCGAATTCCGCGGCGGCCTGGTCTATCAGGCCGGGGTTGCGGAAGGCAGCGCTGCTGATGGAAACCCGGTCGGCCCCGGCTTCCAGGACTTCTCCGGCCCCTGCCACGGAAGCTATGCCTCCCCCCACCGTGAAAGGAACGGTCGCGACCTGTGCTACCCGCCGCACCGCGTCTAAAGTTGTTTTCCGTTGCTCGATGGTAGCGGTGATGTCCAGAAAAGCCAGTTCGTCAGCTCCGTTCTGGCAGTAAATCCTGGCGCATTCGACAGGGTCGCCGGCGTCCCTGAGATTTACAAAATGGACCCCTTTTACCACTCTTCCGCCCTTCATGTCCAGGCAGGGCATTATCAGAACCTTGCTCAATATAATCATATCTCCTTTCTATTGCCAGGCTGATGCCGGGACTTTATTAAATTCCAGGTAAAACTTTAAATTCCTCTATTAAACCAATTATAATTATTGGCATGAAGGGAGATGCGTTGACCTGAGTTTCAGCGAACAGTTATTGCAGCTGGTTACAAACTACGGTTACCTGGGCCTGGATATTTATTTCATTATTGATACGCTGGGGGTGCTGCTTCCTTCAAAATCTGAAAAATTATTGAAAGCCGGGGAATGGTTCTGCAAATATGGAGCGCCGTTCATAGTTTTCGCCTATTTTATCCCGGGCATGAGTCACGTCACACCGTACCTCTGCGGTATTTCCAGGCTGTCTTTCCTGAAGGTGCTATTCTTTTCGACCATCGGGGCTTTCCTCTGGGTAGTCACTTTTACTTATATCGGGCGTTTACACAGGAAAACTGGCGATAAGATTAGTTATGATAAGGGGGGAGCGAAAATGAGAATCGGCGTTTGCGCGCGTATCATAAAAAAATAAACTTGTGTTTTGAGTGTACGGAGTTTCCATGTGAAATAACTAAAGAAGGGCCTATAAGCTTTGGATACTGCCGGTACATAGCAGGTAAGGAGTTTTAAGACTGGCTGAATAATAAATTATCAAAAACCCGGAGATAGTACTGGAGGAGCTGATCCATTGTCCGACATGCCTTTGGCCAAAGAAATAACCTGCAAAAGCGCCCTCACCAAAACCGGCATCCCCGGGTTTCAATATTGCCTGAACCCCTACGTGGGGTGTGCTCATAATTGTATATATTGCTATGCTTCTTTCATGTGCCGTTTTTCCGGCCACAAGGAGCCCTGGGGGACGTTTGTGGACGCCAAGGTGAACATTGCCCGGGTTTTGGAGAAACAGCTAAACGCCAGGCGAGCGCCGGAAGGCAAGCTTATTATAGGCAGCGTTACCGATGCCTACCAGCAGGCTGAGGCCTATTACGGGCTTACCCGCTCCTGCCTTGAAGCGCTGGTCCGGCGCCCGTCGCTGGAAGTGGAGATCCTGACCAAGTCAGCCCTGGTGGTCAGGGACATATCCCTTCTTGCCAAGCTCCCGGGCTGCACGGTGGGCTTTACCATTACTACCGTTGATGAAAAAACGGCGCGAGTATTTGAACCGGGCGCGCCTCCACCGGGCCTTCGCCTGGCGGCAGCGAGGCAGCTGGTTGAGGCGGGGATACCGGTCTGGGTCTTTATCGCCCCGGTACTGCCCGGAGTGGGGGACGGCGAAGACGCCCTGTCCGCGCTGTTTAGAGAATTAAAGAGAGCCGGGGTCAAAGAAGTCCTGGCAGATACCTTAAACCCCTATCCCGCGGTGATCCAGCGGCTGAAGAAAGTATACCGGGAGAAATATCCCGCGGCATTGATGGACCTCGATCTGTGTTCTTCTGACCGGGGGCTGTACCGCGGCAGTCTGAGAAAGAAGCTAAAAACAATTTCAAGCCGGTATGGCTGCAGCCTGTCGGTAATTTAACAGGTCAAATTATTATAGAATAATTTCAACACGCCATTTTCAGCGCCTCATCAAAAATGTTTATTTATTACTCAGAGTGGAGTACCTTATTTTCTCTGCTGAAAAATTTTCGCAACTAAACGGGTATTAGAAACGTCTAACTAGTAAGTTGAATATTCTGGCGAGGTGAAGCAAGTTGAAAAAAATACTGCCGCTTTTGGTGGTTATCTTTCTGGTGTTGTTTCTGGCAGGATGCAGTGAGAATAACATTGTCAATACGGGAGACCCACAGGTGACGCACCCCCAGCCGGAGGCTAGTAACGGAATAGAGGCCGGCCCGGCCGGAGACAGCCAGGATGAAGCGCCACAGGACCCGGGTTCCGGTCCTGAAACCGGCGGGGAAACTACGCGCTTTAAGCTGGGCAATGAACTGCTGATGAGCAAGTACCATTACCTGGTGGAAGGAAAGAAAGTAGGGCTTGTTACCAACCAAAGCGGTGTGAACAGCCGGGGCCAAAGCACTATAGACGTTCTGGCTAGTGATAAATCGCTGCAGCTGACTGCTCTTTACGGACCCGAGCACGGCATTGACGGCACCGCCAGCGCCGGAGAGTATGTGGAGTCTTACACGCATCCCGTACTTGGCATTCCCGTGTACAGCCTGTACGGGAGCACCAGGATGCCCACCGCGGCGATGCTGGAAAATATCGACGTCCTTGTGTTTGATATCCAGGACATAGGGGCGAGGTCTTATACTTACATGTCCACCCTGAATTACTGCATGGTAGCCGCCCAAAAATACGGCAAGCCGGTGCTGGTGCTCGACCGTCCCAACCCGGTAGGAGGCCTTATTGTGGAGGGGCCGGTCATGGAAGACCCTTACATTACCTTCGTGGGTGTGGACAACCTGCCGATGGCCCACGGCATGACGGCCGGTGAGCTGGCGCAGTTCTTCAACCGCAAAATTGGCGCGGACCTTAAGGTGATCCCCATGGAAGGTTATTCCAGGGGGATGATCTACCAGGATACGGGTCTGTCGTGGGTGCAAACGTCGCCGAACATCCCGGACCTTGACTCTGTTTTTGGCTACATGGCCACCGGCTTGGGGGAAGGGACGGGTATCGCGCAGGCTGACAAGTTCAAGTGGATCGGCGGCAAAGGCATCGACGCGCGGAGGTTCGCCGATCTCCTGAACAACGCGGGGCTCCCGGGCGTGACCTTTATTCCGGAAGTCAGGGGGGAAGCAGGCGGGGTCCGCTTGAAGATTCAGGACTACCATTCTTTTAACCCGGCCAAAACAGGCATCTATGCCCTGGCATACGCCCACTCGCTGAATAATTTCACCGTTCCGAAAAGCGGCGAGACCATCGTGATGTTTGATAAAATCATGGGCAGCGATAAAATCGGCCGGTACCTGGAGCAGGGCCTCACCCCGCAGCAGATTGAAGCGAATTATACCCCCTTGCTAAACCATTTCAAAGCGGAGCGGAATAATCATCTTATATATTAGTCCCCTGTGTGTTCCTCTAGCACATTTTAATTTGATGCTATCAGATCTTTTACGACCTCAGCCGCTATCAGCAGGCCGGCTACCGGGGGGACGAATGAAATGCTGCCGGGGACCCTGCGGTGGGCGGCGTGGGGCCGGGCAGCGTTTGCAGGGCAGCCGCAGGATGTTTCATCTCCGGTTTCTTCTATCTCTAATGGCTTCAGCGGTTCTTCTTTTGAGTAAACCACCTTTAAATCCTTGACTCCCTTTTTTCTTAATTCCCTGCGCATTACCCTGGCCAGGGGGCAGACTGAAGTTTCGTATATGTCGGCTACGGCAAATTTCATCGGGTCAAGCTTATTACCCGCCCCCATGGAGCTGATTACCGATATGCCCAGCCGTTTGGCGTTTACAACCAGGTCGATCTTGGCGGTTACCGTGTCCACCGCGTCAACAATATAGTCATAGTCCGGTTTGATCAGTTCCCGCGCCTTTTCCGGAAGATAGAACGTCTTATGTGCAACTACCGCAACCCCGGGGTTGATATCAAGAATGCGGTCCCGCATAACCTCAACCTTGGGTTTGCCAATGGTCTTCCTCGTGGCGTGGATCTGCCTGTTGATGTTGGTGAGGCTGACGCTGTCGCCATCAACCAGCGCAAGGCCGCCAACACCTGCCCTGACCAGTCCCTCGACTGCAAAAGACCCCACCCCGCCGATACCAAATACGGCAACCTTGCTGCGCGCCAGCTTTTCAAGCGCCGCTTTCCCGATCAGCATTTCTGTTCGATAAAACTCGTTGTGCATAGAAAACACCCTTAATTGACGTTTTAATATGCCGGGTCTGCATTGTTTATTTTCTATGGTTTTACCCTGCAATTGTTGCTATTATAACATACTGCTCTTATGATTCCGGCTTCGGCCGCCGGCCCCGGTCCCTAACATAAATTTTTCGGCAAAATGGGGTTGCTAAATAGGGTTTGCTATATGAAGGGATTACGCGGGTGTCTGCCCTTTAGCCAATGGCCAGCCGGAAAAAAGGGGTGTTTTTTTCATTGGAAACCGATACCGTTTCATTGCAGGGTTTAAGTTATCCTGGGAGAAATATATAATCAGGCTAATCGGAAACGGTAGTAAATAATCAAGGGTTATAGGAGGGGCACATGAGACTTTTTTTAATTATCGCGGGAATAATATTATTTCTTACTATTATTGCTGTTGGCGTTGTCGGCTATAAAAAATCAAAAAAATTATATGCCGAATTTATTGAAAAGACCATAGCCAGGCTGCCCTGGACAAAGGCGGAGATCCTGGAACTAAATATAGAAAAACTAAATACCGGGGCAAAATATACCATCACCTTTGTTGAGAATGGCAACAAGAACAGGCATGTAGTCTACGAGGATAGTATAAAGGTGATTGCTGACCTGAAGAATAATGAAAAACCGTACATAAAATATAAGCATCTAAAGAATGATGTTCCATTTCCAAAAGTAAGGGGTTGGGTAGTAGATCGCGGATTTTATAATATTGAATTATATATTGAGAAATGATAGAGAGGGACGTTTTCCTGTGGCGCGAAAAGAAACTGTTCCTTGTAACAGTGCCAGAACAATGGGTACATAAGATTATTCTGCGACAGTTGGAAACCGTCCCCCTGTCGCAACGTCGCATTTGGAGGGTTAAATGCAGGAGAAAAAGTGGTATTCCATTGATACGGATGAATTGTGCCGGGATTTAAACACCAGCGCCGGGACAGGCCTTGAAGCCACAGAAGCAGCCAACCGCTTGCGCAACTATGGCCCAAATGTTCTGCAGGAAAAACCGCCCCGCAGTATTTTATCAATTTTCTTTAGCCAGATGAAAGAAATCCTGGTATTGATCCTCATCTTCGCCGTTGTTGTTTCAGCATTTCTTGGCGAGTGGGAGGATGCCATTGTCATCCTTATTATCGTAATCCTGAACGCCGTAATCAGCGTACTGCAGGAGAGTAAGGCTGAAAACGCCCTTAAGGCTTTGAAGGACATGACCAAACCATCGGCAAAAGTGTTGAGGGGCGGGCAGGTAATACAGATAAACGCGGAGGAAATAGTGCCGGGTGATTTAATCCTGCTCGACGCCGGCGATTCGGTCCCGGCAGACGCCAGGCTGGTTGAGGCGGTTTCCCTGCACTCCAACGAGTCGGCGCTTACCGGAGAGTCTGTGCCGGCTGAAAAAAATACGGCCGTGATAAGCTCCGGCCAGATACCGGTTGGGGACCGGAAAAACATGCTTTTCATGGGAACGACCATAACCAGCGGGCGCGGTAGAGCCATTGTGGTGGATACGGGGATGAACACCGAGCTGGGACGAATCGCCCGGCTGCTGGACGATTCTGTTCCCGAGTCTACCCCCTTGCAGCAGAGGTTGGGCAAGCTGGGAAAAACACTGGGGATTGCCGCCGCGTCTATCGTAGTCCTGGTATTTATAATAGGACTGTGGCGCGGTGAAAATTTGCTGGAAATGTTCATGGTGGCTATCAGCCTGGCTGTAGCAGCGGTGCCCGAAGGGTTGCCCGCTGTGGTGACCATTGTGCTTGCCCTCGGTGTGACCAGGATGAGCCGCCGCCAGGCTATTATAAGGAGACTTCCAGCGGTTGAAACACTGGGAACGGCGACGGTAATCTGCTCGGACAAAACAGGTACCCTCACTAAAAACGAAATGACTGTAACCCGTATCTATGTCGCGGACAATTTTTTTGAGGTAACCGGCGCCGGCTACGAGATAGAGGGTAAGTTTTTAGGGCAAGACGGTAATGAAGTGATACCCCGGGATGATCAGGGCCTGGCCTTGATCCTTTACGGAGGCCTGCTGAACTGTGATGCCCGGTTGGAAGAAACGGAAAAAGGTTACCGCGTCATCGGCGACCCAACCGAGGGCGCGCTGGTGGTTGCCGCTGCTAAAGCGGGACTGAAAAATGAAAACGCCGGCGCCGGGAGTCCCCGCCTGGCTGAAATCCCCTTTGATTCCGAGCGCAAAATGATGACTACCTTCCATTATGTCGATGGACTTATACAGTCATTCACCAAGGGCGCGCCCGACCTGGTTCTGGAGCGCTGTACAACTGTTTTGACACGAGAGGGCAACGCCGCCGCCAGTGAAGATATCAAAAAAAGGCTCCTAGAAGTAAATTCTGCTCTCGCGTCACAGGGACAGCGCGTACTGGCTCTGGCCGCCCGCGGGTGGTCTGAAGCGCCGGAACGGCCCTCGCCGGAAACCGTGGAAAGAGAGATGACCTTCATCGGTTATTTTGCCATCCAGGATCCACCCCGGCCTGAAGTCAAAGATGCGGTGGCGGTTTGCCACAGGGCGGGTATCCGCACGATTATGATTACCGGTGACCACCGTGAGACTGCCGCGGCTATCGCCAGGGAACTGGATATTATGCGCCCGGGAGACAAAAGCCTTACGGGTGACCAGCTTGAACAGATGGATGACGAAGAGTTAAAAGAAGCGGTAAGAGAGGTAACTGTCTTCGCCAGGGTGTCACCCGAGCACAAGCTGCGAATTGTCGAGGCTTTGAAGCATCATGGACATATCGTGGCCATGACCGGTGACGGTGTCAACGACGCCCCTGCCCTGAAAAGGGCTGACATAGGGGCTGCTATGGGGATCAGCGGAACCGAGGTCGCTAAGGAGGCTTCGGACATGGTCCTGCAGGACGATAATTTTACCACCATCGTCAGGGCGGTGGAGGAAGGGCGGACTATCTACAATAATATCCGCGGCTCAGTGCAGTACCTGCTGTCCTGCAACACCGGGGAAATTGCGGCTATCTTCTCATCGCTTTTGCTGGGACTGGGGAGCCCTTTAAGCGCGATCCAGATACTCTGGCTGAACCTGGTTACCGATGGTCCGCCCGCCCTGGCCCTTGGTTTGGAGCCACCACAGAAGGATATCATGGACATACCGCCACGCAAGCCTCAGGAGGGTATGTTTGCCGGAGGCGTGGGCGCCAGGATATTATGGCAGGGAATAATGATCGGCCTCCTGTCCTTGAGCGCATACTGGCTTGCCCTGAGCTGGGGGCGGACCCTGCAGGAAGCTCACACCATGACTTTTATCACCATGGCCCTGTCGCAGATAGTTCATTCCTTCAACGTCCGGAGTATGGAACATTCTCTTTTTACTATAGGATTCGGCACCAACCGCAGTTTAATATTTGCGTTTATAATTTCTGCGGCAGCGCTGTTAATAGTGATATTTATACCTTTCCTTAGAGAGGTGTTTGAAACTGTTATGCTTCGGCCGTCTGACTGGGCTGTTGTGCTTGGTTTGAGCATCACACCGCTGTTTGTGGTTGAGATTAGTAAAATGATGCGCAGGACCCGTCCGTCTGTCGAAAAATGACACGGGGAGTCATATTATCAAGTGGGACAGGGGATCTGGGGGATATGTCATCCTCGCAGGCCACTGGGCGTGCCAGGAGAACCGTCCCCGTGGTACGGGAGGAAGTAATGGTATATGCCTGACGACTATGTAACTGCGACGTTTATGCCTTCCGGCGCAAAAACGGAGGCGCTTATGGGCGCCAATCTGATTAAAGCGGCCCTTGAGGCCGGCATAGAGGTTGACGCCGTGTGCGGAGGAAAGGGCGCCTGCGGCAAATGCCGGGCGAAGATAATTAAAGGCGCTGTTAGTGAGACAACCGCTTCCGAGGCGGAACACCTTACAACGGAGGAACTGAAAAACGGCTATGTCTTGCTTTGCCAGAGGAAGGCGCTGGGCGACGTTGTAATAGAAACGCAGCCTGAACGCGCCCGGCTGGATAACCACGCGCCGGCGAAGGGTAAATTGATGGACGCAGCTCTAGAGGTG
Source organism: Pelotomaculum sp. (assembly GCA_018435055.1). Taxonomy (GTDB): domain Bacteria; phylum Bacillota; class Desulfotomaculia; order Desulfotomaculales; family Pelotomaculaceae; genus Syntrophopropionicum. The sequence goes on from JAHDOA010000035.1 coordinate 26,342, forward strand.
GCGCCTCCGGTGGCAAAAACCTATCACCAGCTGGCCAGGCCGGCCATCAATGACCAGGTGGCTGACCTGGACAGGGTACTCAGCCGCTTGCCCGGGGAGAAAAGAGCGGACGTCAAACTGGTAACCCGGCTTCCGGCTTTGTTAAGGGAAGCCGGGTATTGCGTAACGTCGGTTGTCCTGGAAGACGAGCTGCTCTCCCTGGAGAAGGGTAACACAGTGTCGGAGATGTACGGTATAGCTTTTGACGTGGGTACGACCAGTGTGGCCGGATACCTGGCCGACCTGGCGGGCGGCAAGGTGCTCGCTTCGCTCGCCTCCGCCAACCGCCAGAGGGCGCACGGGGCCGATGTGGTGTCGCGCATCACGTACACCATGGAGGACGATAACGGACTCGCTGAACTGCAGCGATTGATAGCGCAAACAATTGATGAAATCGTCAGCGGTTTGCTGAGCCGGTCCGGGGTGCCCGCAGAGCGGGTGTACACCCTGACATTTATCGGCAATACGGTGATGAGCCACCTGCTGCTGGGCGTTTCACCCGTGGGTGTCGCCTCGGCGCCTTTTGTGCCGGCTTTTTCCCGCAGCTTGCAAGGTACGGCGGCCGACCTTGGTTTAAAGAGCCTGCCCGCTTATACCCGTTTCGTACTTTTGCCGAACGTGGCCGGCTATGTAGGTTCCGATACTGTCGGTGTGATACTGGCCACCAGAATATATGATCTGCCCGGCACATGGCTGGCGGTTGACATCGGCACCAACGGCGAAATCGTCCTTGCTTCAGGCGGCCGGCTGCTTACCTGCTCAACGGCGGCCGGGCCCGCCTTTGAAGGGGCTTCCATCAGCCAGGGTATGAGGGCTGAACCGGGCGCCATATACCAGGTCCGCATGGAAAATGACGTGGAGCTGGCTGTTATCGGTGGTACAAAACCTGTTGGCATATGCGGATCAGGGCTAATCGACGCCGTTTCAGAAATAGCCAGAATAGGCCTTGTCAAGAGCAGCGGCCGCATCAAAGATCCCCGGGACCTGCCGCCCGGCTTTCCCGCTTCATTGATGCGCAGGATTAAACAGGACGGCAACAGCTATAAATTTGTTTTAGCGGAAGGGGAGCGCGAGGTCGCCATCACTCAGAGCGATATAAACAAACTGCAATTGGGTAAAGGCGCAGTTAGAGCAGGGATAGAAATATTACTCAATGAACTTAACTTGCAACCCTCTGATCTGGATGGAATTTTACTGGCAGGCGCTTTTGGCAGCAACCTGCGCCCCGCAAGTCTTAAAGGGATCGGCATGCTGCCGGAAGTCAGCCTTGATCGCGTTAAATCCGTGGGGAACGCGGCAGGTACGGGCGCAATTCTGGCCCTCCTGTCTAAAAGGCAGCTGGAAACCGTGCTGGCGCTGCCGGAACGTATTGAACACGTGGAATTATCTCTGCACGGCGGGTTTCAGCGCGCTTTTGCCAGGGGGCTGAGCTTTAAGGTTGAAAACCATGTTAAGCAATAGTAAGGAAACCTGTTCCGGCAGCCGGAGCAGGGTGGAGGCGGCTATCCAGCGCCGGGAGACGGACAGGGTCCCCAAAGGCGAGATCTGCATTGACGAAGCAGTGGTAAAAACCAGTTTGTCCGTTGACAAAGCGGGCTTTGACAAGAAACTTGAGTTCATTAACAAACTGGGGCTTGATATCGTCTGCCTGGATCCCGTGTATCCCGAATTTATTGGAAGGCTGCCGGATCCCGCGGAGGTCTGCTGGGCCGATCTGGGCGATTGGGTCAACACCGGCCTTTTTAGCTTTGCCGTGCTGGACGGGGTCCTCGGGTGGGGCATTAAGTGTTTTGGTTTTAACCAATTTTTAACCCTGCCGAACAAGTCTCCCCTTTCTATTCATAGCTTTACTGAAAAAGTAACGAGTCTGAACATAGAAATGGCCGGGCGGTTAATTGACGCGGGCATAGACGGCCTGATCATCGCGGATGATCTGGCCTACCGGAGGGGGCTATTAATTAAGCCCCGGGATATGAGAAGATATGTCTTTTCTGCCCTGCAGTCACAAGTGGCTGAGATGCGCCGCGGCGGCGTCCCGGTTTTTATCCACTCGGACGGTAATATCAACGAAATTATCCCCGATATTATTGAGGCCGGATTTAATGGGCTGCACTGTATAGACCGCAACTCATCCATGGATATTTTAGAGCTGCAGCGCAATTACGGCGACAGGCTTTGTTTTTGGGGCAGCCTGAGCGCGGAAGATTTGATTAAAGCGCACGATCCGGGCTGTTTACAAGGCCTGCTGGATACGATATGCGCTACTGCCGCAAAAAATGGCTTTATCCTGGGCACGGACTGCGGCTTGTTCAAGGGAATCGATCTGGACGGCCTGGCTCTCATTTATGAAAGAGTAAATTGCGTAGCCCCATAATTGTCCATGGTGTTTCAGCTTCGCTCAGTTAAAAAAATTTTTTGACAATTGATAAAACTTATAATAAGATTAATTTGTATAGATGTCTAAACAGGATGAGGAAAAATGAAAAGTTTAACCCACCAGGAAGAGATAATCGATAAATATTCAGTTATCCCTATTTATTACCAGCTGACTAAAATTCTTGAGAAATGCATCCTTGACGGACGGCTCAAACCAGGCGAAGCATTGCCGCCCGAACATGAAATTGCTGAAAAGTACGGTATTAGCCGTATGACGGTAAGAAGGGCTATCTCGGAATTGATTGGGGTCGGCATGGTCTATTCCCAAAAAGGGAAGGGAAATTTCGTCGCCAGGCCAAGGCTGGATGATTTTGTATTTGAGCTGGTCAATTTTTACGAGGAAATACAAAAAAGAGGCATGAAGTCGAATGCAAAGCTGCTTGGCGTTAAAATTGTCAGGGCTGACGAATTGTTGGCAAAGAAACTAGAGGTAGAGATTAATACTACCTGCCTTTACATACGGATGGTTTTATCTGCGGACGATGAGCCTTTGGTTTACGAGAATAAGTACGTAGTCTACAGCAAGCAAAAACCGATACTGGAAACCGAGCTGAAAGACCCCTCATTATCAAATCTGGCCTCCATCCACGGCGATCACTTTCCAATAATAAGCAAGAGGGTTTTGCAAGCATCCATAGCCACAGAAGAAGAATCCTTAATACTGGGAACGGGCCTTAACGCGCCCGTTTTTGTGGTTGAGCAAACAGTCTATGATACCGGTAAAAAGCCTATCGGCTGGGGGAAATCAATTTACAGAGGCGACAGGTACAAACTTACCAGTTATATTGGCTGGCCTGTCGATGACATTGGTTAACAAGGTGGTTTTACTATGATTAACGGTTTAATTAAAGCCATAGCCAATTTGGAAGAAGAAACAACCCTCAGGCTGGTCAGAGAAAAGGTAGAGTCGGGCGAGACCCCTTTGGAGATAGTGGAACAATGCAGAAAAGGGGTCGAGATCGTCGGCAAAAGATACAGTGAAGAAATCTACTATTTATCAGATCTGATAATGTCGGAAGAGATATTCAGGGGAGTAATGGAAATCCTGGAGCCCTATTTTCCCAAGAATACCGCCCAAAAAGAGTTTAAGTTAATAATGGGCACCATTGAAGGCGACATCCATGACCTGGGGAAAAACATAGTAATAAACTTATTGCGCTCTGTCGGTTTTGAAGTCCTTGACCTTGGCGTGGACGTCCAGCCCGGGGACTTTGTCGAGTGTGTCAGAGAAACAGGCGCTTCAGTGATCGGCATATCCGTCCTGCTTACTTTTTCCATAAACTCTGTCAAAAAGGTGATAAAACTCCTGGGAGAAGCCGGCCTGCGCGACAAGGTAACTGTTGTTATCGGCGGGTACCCAATCAACGAGAGGATCAGGGAATACACGGGCGCCGACTATTACGAAACGGACGCTGTAAAGGCAGTGGAGTTATTCAAAAGAATTATCATGGAAAAAGAGGGTAGTTAAAAATTTTTGGCGATGATGTATAGACAACTAGACCGATTTTTAATTATAAATGCATTTCTTATAAATAATTAAGGAGGGATTTTAAATCAATATTGTGATATCGCTTTGGAAAATATAAAACCAAAGGAGGAAAGGGGTTATTTGCCGTATCGTTTTAATGTGGCTGTATTTATCTTCAGCATGGCCGGTAGGCGCAGTATCTAATTAGATGTCATTGGTATGCATAAAAAAATCGGGGGTGTATGTATGTCCGAAAATATCCAACAGAAATACAATGAAAGACTAAGGCGTTATCAAGCCGCCATAGCCCTGGAGATGCCTGACAGGATACCCATCTCGGCCGGCTCAAATTATTTTGCCGAAGTTTATGCCGGCCATACCAACCAGGAATTCATTTACGACGTTGACAAATGGAAAGAAGCCGACGTGAAATTTGTAAACGATTTTCCCGAGGTTGACGCTTTCAGATCGGGAAGGTTCTGGGGCCCTCTCCACGACGCGGTCGGTTTTAACATGTACAAGCTTCCCGGCCGGGAATTGTCTCCCCGTACCCAGTTTCAGTTTGTGGAAGGGGAAAGGATGAAGGCCGACGAGTACGACTTGCTGATTAACGACCCGGTTAATTTTCTCTTTGAAAGGTTCCTTCCGCGCACTCTGAATGACTTTAAGGAGCCGGGTTCCGCCCGCGCCAACGTAGCCCTGATTAAAGGCGCCATGGCTTCGGCGATGCTGGGCGGATTTATGAGAAACCGTTCCATGTACCTGCAGAGTGAGCTGGGTATGCCGAATTCCATGGGGGGTGTGTTTTTAGCGCCGTTTGATTACCTGGCCGACGGGCTCAGGGGTCTCAGGGGAGTCATGCTGGACGTGCGCAGACAGCCGGACAAGATCCTGGAAGCCTGCGAGGCGCTGATCCCCGATATAGTCAACGCCGGCCTGGCCATCGCGGACCCGCTCAGGCGCAGCCCGATCTTCCTGCCCCTGCACAGGGGAGCGTTCCCGTTCCTTTCGCCCAAACAATTTGACGAACTGTACTGGCCGTCTCTGAAAAAGACCATGCTGATGTTTATTGACGCCGGGTATACCATCAGGGCCTACCTGGAGGGCGACTGGGGCCCCAACTGGCACCATTTCCGCGAATTGCCGAAAGGCAAGGTGCTGTGTGACATTGATGTCCAGGGAGATATCTTTAAGGCCAAAGAAGACCTGGGCGGCTACCAGTGCATCGCCGGCGGGATGCCGGATTCACTGCTGATCTTGGGCGCACCGGCTGAGGTAAAGGAAAGAGTGAAACTCTTGTGCGAGACTGTGGGCAAGGACGGCGGCTTCATTATTAACGGCGGATGCGGTATTCCTTACGACACGAAGCCGGAAAATTTCAAAGCTATGCTCGAGGCTGTACTTGAATACGGCAGGTACAGCGACACATTTGATTTTGAAATCCATATGAGCCCTACCCCGCCAGCCGGGTGGCAGCCCCCCAGGCGCAGGGTGGTCACCCCCTGGGAAGTTAAACTGCAGGAACTGGGGGGAGTCAAAGGAGAAGAAAGCCCGATTAAGAAAAACTGGGAAATGTTAGAGCACATGGCTTTTAACTGGCTGTTCTCCTGGTTGTGGTAATGCCCGGACAGAGTTTGAAATTTACTAAGCGGAAGGATGATAATAATGGGTAATCTGACACAATTGGCACAGGCTCTGGTAGATCTGGATGAAGAACTGGTCAACAAAATAGTTAAAGAAAAAATCGCCGCCGGTGAAGCGCCGCTAGATATTATTAAAGAATGCAACGAGGGCATGGGCAAAATTGGCAAGCTTTTTGAAGCCAATGAATACTACTTGAGCGAACTGATTATGTCCGGGGAAATCCTTAAGGGGGTAATGAATGAGCTGGAGCCGCTGCTGGCCAATGTTGAAAAAGAAGCGTCGACAGCCGATGTGGTGGTCATCGGGACAGTTAAAGACGATATCCATGACATCGGGAAAAACATCGTGGTGACATTGCTGAAAGGGACCGGCTTCGATGTTATCGATTTGGGAGTGGACGTCCCTGCTGAAACCTTCGTAAAAACAATTAAAGAAACAGGCGCCAGGGTACTTGGCCTCAGCGCGCTGCTCAACTTTACCTTCCCCGCCATGAAGGAGGTTGTGGATCAGCTTGCCGCCGCCGGGCTGCGCGACCAGGTTAAGGTGATTATCGGCGGCGCGCCGTGCAATGAAGAGGTCCGCCAGTTTACCGGGGCCGATTATTTGGCGAAAGACGCCGCCACAGGTGTCAATATCTGCAAAGAGATATTTGGAAAGTGTTAACATGACAAAGAGGAGACCAGCCGGCTTTAATGGCTGGTTGGTCTCCGGTTAATGTCTAATAATCAAGGCGGAGGACATATAGATGGAAACCAGACTTGCTAGCGCAAACAAGGAACTGTTCATCAGCGCCGACAGGCCGACCACCCTGATCGGCGAGCGGATTAATCCCACCGGCAAAAAAAAGCTGGCCGCAGCTCTGCAGAGCGGCGTATATGATGAGATCGTGCGCCGCGAGGCAAGGGAGCAAGTAGCCGCGGGCGCCCACATGCTGGATGTTAATGTCGGCGCGGGCGGCGTCGATGAGGTCGCCTTACTGCCTGAAGTAGTAAAAACCGTGATGGACGAGGTGGATGTCCCCCTCTGCATCGATAGCGGCAACCCCTATGCTATTGAAGCGGCGCTCAAGGTATACAAGGGCAAGCCTCTGATTAATTCAGTTAGGGGAGAAGGGCATTCGCTACAGACTGTCCTGCCCCTGGTAAAAGAATACGGCGCGGCTGTCATTGTCCTGCCGCTGGACCAGAAGGGCATTCCTAACAACGCTGAGGACAGGATGCAAATAGCCGACCGGATTGTGGAGCAATGTGTAAAAACGGGTATACCGTTAGAGGACATCGTAATTGATTGCCTGGCCCTTTCCGTGGGAGTGGACAGCAATGCCGGGCTGGTTACCCTGGAGACAATCAAACGGGTAAAAGAAAATTATGGCGTCAACATAACCCTGGGGGCAAGCAATATCTCCTTCAGCCTGCCGGGGCGGGAAGCAGTCAACGACGCTTTTTTAAGCATGGCCATAGCCGCAGGTGTTACCTGCCCCGTGGTAAATGCCGCCAAAGCCCGCAAATGCGCCCAGGCCACGGATTTGCTCCTGGGCCGGGATAAATTTGCCCTGCGCTATATCAAATATTACAGGCAGAATAAAGAGCTGTTTTAAATAGCCCGTCTAATTTTTAATTGTCGCAGTATAGACAACTAGACTAATTTCCGGGTATGGAAGGAAGAAAAATAGTGACCTATGACGCTACAAAACTAAAGGATTACCAAATTGCCGAAGCAGCGGAAAAAAACATGCCCACACCCGCGCAGTGGCAGGAAAAGCTGGGTCTGGAAAGGGATGAAGTGATCCCCTACGGCAGGATCTGCAAGCTTGATTTTATTAAAATAGCCGATCGCCTGAAAAACAGGCCCGACGGCAAATACATCAACGTGACAGCGATTACCCCCACCCCGCTGGGTGAAGGTAAAACCACCACTACCATTGGGCTGGTGGAGGGGCTGGGCAAGCGCGGCAAGCATGCCGGCGCCGCTATCCGCCAGCCCTCCGGCGGACCCACTATGAATATTAAGGGGACCGCAGCCGGCGGCGGCAATGCCCTGGCCATACCGATGACTGAATTTTCCCTCGGGCTGACCGGCGACATTAACGACATCATGAATGCCCACAACCTGGGCATGGTCGCCCTTAACGCCCGGATGCAGCATGAGAGGAACTACGACGACGCTGAGCTGGCCAGGCGCGGCTTGCGGCGGCTCGACATCGACCCCACCAACGTGCGCATGGGCTGGGTTATCGATTTTTGCGCCCAGGGCCTGCGCAAGATCATCATGGGCATCGGCGGCAGGATGGACGGCTATATGATGGAATCAAATTTCAACATCGCCGTAAGTTCCGAACTAATGGCCATACTTGCCGTGGCGACGGATTTAAAAGACCTGAGAGACAGGATCGGCAAAATAATCGTGGCTTATGACAAGAAGGGTAACCCGGTGACCACGTCAGATTTGGAAGTCGCCGGCGCCATGGCTGCCTTTATGCGCAACGCTATTAACCCCACCTTGATGAGCACCGTTGAATACCAGCCCGTACTGGTCCACGCCGGCCCCTTCGCCAATATTGCGATCGGCCAGTCCTCCATCATCGCCGACCGCATCGCCCTGAAGATGTTTGATTACAACGTGACCGAAAGCGGCTTTGCCGCCGACATCGGGTTTGAAAAGTTCTGGAACGTAAAGTGCCGTTTTAGCGGCCTGACGCCCAACGTCTCCGTGATTACAGCTACGATCAGGGCGCTTAAGATGCACGGCGGCGGCCCCCGGGTGGCGCCAGGCCGCTCCCTGCCCGACGAGTATGCCAGGGAAAACCTGGAGCTGCTGGAAAAAGGCGTAGCCAATCTGCAGCACCATATCGCCACCGTGAAAAAATCCGGGATTAAACCAGTTGTTTGTATCAACGCCTTCAGCACCGACACCAGGGAGGAAATTGCCATGGTACGCCGCTATGCCGAGCAGGCCGGCGCCCGCTGCGCGCTTTCCGAGCACTGGCTAAAAGGAGGAGAGGGCGCTCTTGAGCTGGCCGACGCCGTTATCGACGCCTGCTGCGAAAAAACGGACTTCAGGTACCTTTACCCCATGGAAATGCCGTTGCGGCAGAGGGTCGAAACAATCGCCAGGGAGGTTTACGGCGCGGCCGGAGTATCCTGGACAGCGGAGGCGGAAGAAAAGGCCAGGCGTTTTGAGGCTGACCCCGCCTATGCGGATTTTGCTACCATGATGGTGAAAACCCACCTGAGCCTTACCCATGACCCCGCCCTCAAAGGGGTACCCGCAGGCTGGATTCTGCCTGTCCGCGACGTGCTGGTTTTTGCCGGCGCCCGGTTCCTGTGCCCCATGACAGGCTGTATCAGCCTGATGCCCGGCACGGGTTCGGATCCCGCTTACCGCAGAATAGATATTGACACAACTACCGGTAAAGTGCTTGGCCTTTTCTAAGCAGGTAAATATACCGGCCATGCGGAATTAGTTGTTTGGAGGTAACCAAATGAGCAAATATATACCGCCATGCGCCAACGCTTGTCCAGTAAACACAGATGTGCGGGGCTATCTGGCCGCAATTGCCAGGCAGGATTATGCGGAAGCCTGCCGCCTGATCAGCGCCAACAACCCCTTTCCCTCGGTATGCGCCTGGGTGTGCCCCCATCCCTGCGAAGACAGCTGCCGGAGGGCCGCTGTCGACAGCGCCCTGTCCATACGCAATCTGAAAAGGTTTGCTGTGGAAACCGCAGGCCCCCCGGATAACCGGGACGCCGCGCCGGTCAACAAAACAGGCAAAAAGGTGGCCGTCGTGGGAGCGGGTCCCGGCGGGCTTACTGCCGCCTATGATCTGGCCAGGCAGGGACACGCTGTGGTAGTTTACGAAAAAAACAACGGCCTGGGCGGGCATTTTTTGACTTCGTTGCCGGTGTACCGCCTGCCCAGGGAGATGCTCAAAAGAGATACAGATAAGATACTGGCAGCCGGAGTCGAAGTTCGTACCGGGGTTGAGGTCGGGAAAGACATAACCATCGCCCGGCTCAGAGACCAGTATGACGCCCTGGTCATAAGCGTCGGCCTTTCCAGCAGCAAAAGCCTGCCCCTGCCGGGCGCCGGCCGTCCAGGCGTAATCATGGCCCTGCCCTTTTTGCATAAAGCCAATATAGGAGAGAAGCAGGCAATCGGCAGCAGCGTCCTGGTGATCGGCGGCGGCGACGTGGCCATGGATGTAGCCCGCACAGCCGTGCGCCTCGGCGCCGCACAGGTAAAAACAATCTGCCTGGAATTTCGCGACCAGATGCCCGCCCATGAATGGGAGGTAGAGGAGGCGCTTGATGAGGGCGTCGTCCTCATCAACGGTTACGGGCCGGTGGAAATACTGAGCTGTGATGATCAAATCACAGGCCTCAAGGCACAAAAGGTAAAATCCGTCTTTGACCGGGAGGGGAGATTCAGCCCCGTCTTCCAGCCCGGCGAGTTCTTAATCATACCGTGCGATACGGTAATCCAGGCCGTCGGCCAGGCGCCCGATAACAGCTTCTTAAACGGGAGCGGCCTGGCCGTCAACTCCAGGGGCGGGATCGTGACAGATAAGGATACCATGACAACTAGCGTGCCGGGCGTCTTTACCTGCGGCGAAATCGTCAACGGGCCGGGACCCGCCATTGCCGCCGTGGCCTCAGGTCACCGGGTGGCGGAGCTGGTAAACAGCTTTTTAAGCGGCGCGCCGGCAGCCTGCCCTGAAATAATAGAAATAATTGGCCCTCTGCCGGCAAAAGTGATAAAATTAATTCCCGTACAAAGCCGCCGGAAAATGCCGGCGTCAGCCCCGGCGGTCAGAAAAAACAATTTTCTGCCTTATGAACTGGGATTCGATGAAAAGTCAGCCCTGTATGAAGCCGGCCGTTGTCTCAGCTGCGGGCTGGGAGCGCAGGTGGACCCGGAAAAATGTGCCGCCTGCCTGACCTGCCTGAGGGTCTGCCCCTATCAGGCGCCGGTTGTCGGTGGTTTGGCCGGTATACCCCCGGAGGGATGCCAGGCCTGCGGCGTCTGCGCCGCTTTTTGCCCCGCTGACGCCATCTCGGTGGAAAACCTGGACATGGGTATTATTAAAAACACGCTGGACGCTGTTTCGGGAGAAACCGGCCTGGTTATATTTGCGGGCCGGGATACTTACCATGATGTTTTAGCAGGGGCGCTGCAGAATAAAGCGCCTGACCTGAAAACCGCTACCGCCATAGTCCTGCCCACAGCCGGCGCGCTTCGGCTCGAATGGATTCTGGGCGCGTTTGAAAACGGCGCCGCGGCGGTGGCCATAGTGCAGGATAAAAAAGGGAGCCGTCACGCCGTCAGCGACCAGTTTCTCAAGGCCTTGATCACCCGCGCCCAAAATTTGCTCGAGGCTGCCGGCATACCCGGCGCAAACCTTTCTTACCACATCTTGGAGGAAGATTGATTTAAAAGCATGGCTGACCAGGGCCAAATACAGGACAAGGGGTAATGCCACATGGTGGACAGTAAGAAAATCAGGGCCGCGGTGAAAATGATCCTGGAGGCTATCGGCGAGGACCCCCAAAGGGAGGGTTTGAAAGAAACCCCCGCCCGGGTGGCCCGCATGTATAAAGATATATTCTCCGGTCTGGCTGAGGATCCGGAAAAGCACCTGTGCAAGAAATTTACCGAAGACCACGACGAAATGGTGCTGGTTAAAGATATACCCCTGTATTCCATGTGTGAACACCACTTGCTTCCTTTTTACGGCATGGCGCACATTGCCTATATCCCCAAAAACGGGAAAGTTACCGGCCTCTCCAAGCTGGTCAGGGTAATGGAGGGATTTGCCCGGCGGCCGCAGCTGCAGGAAAAACTGACTTCACAAATTGCCGACGCTATTGTAAAAGGCCTGGACCCGCACGGTGTTATGGTAATCATTGAGGCCGAGCACATGTGCATGACCATGCGGGGAGTGCGCAAGCCCGGTTCCCGTACTGTTACCTCCGCCGTCAGGGGGCTTTTTGAGAGGAGTGTGGCCACCAGGGCCGAAGCCTTGCAGTTAATCAAGGGCAAGCATTAAGTCAGTTGACTATATAAAAAAAACACCCGGGATGTCTGAAATTAAATCCGCAAAGGAGAAGGAACGCTTGATAAAAGCTCAGCAAAAGGATATAAGGGAAATAGCGGAGATGGTCGTGGATTGCCACAAGGTGCTGCTGGCGGGCTGCGGCGGCTGTGTCACCGTATGCCTGGCGGGCGGCGAACAGGAAACAAAAATAATGGCCGGCGCCCTGCGGCTGATCAGGAGGCGCTCCGGCAGGCCCCTGGAAACCTTGACCTGCGTGCCCACCAGACAATGCGAGCCGGAGTTTCTCCAGCCCCTGGATGAACTGGTCAAAGACGTTGACGCTGTAATTTCCCTGGCCTGCGGCGTTGGAGTACAGTACCTGGCTGAAAGGTACCGGGACAAATGGGTAGTGCCGGCTCTGGACACAGTGTTCGCCGGCGGGACAAAAACGCCCGGCGTATGGGAAGAGAAATGCGGGCTTTGCGGCGACTGTATACTGCATCAGACCGGGGGGATCTGTCCGGTAATACGCTGTGCAAAAAGCATACTAAACGGTCCCTGCGGCGGCTCGCAAAACGGCAAGTGCGAGCTCGGGCAGGATGTGGACTGCGCCTGGCAGTTGATTTATGACCGCATGAAGACCCTGGGGAGGTTGTCTGAACTAACTGCTGTCCAGCCGCCCAAGGACTGGTCAAAATCAAGGGACGGCGGCCCCCGCAGGTTGACCAGAGAGGAATTGATCACCCCATGACTTATCTGAGCAAGCTTCATAAAACACTGGAAGACGGGCATTTCGCCGTTACTGCTGAAATAGGGCCGCCCAAGCACGCGTCGGCGCAGGGCCTCAGGCGCCATGCCCGAATGCTGGGGAGCAGTGTGGACGCCGCCAACATAACCGACTGCCAGACCGCCATAGTGCGGCTTTCCAGCATCGCCGCCGGCGTGCACGTCCTCAGCTGCGGGGTTGAGCCGATTGCCCAGATGACTTGCCGGGACAGGAACCGCATCGCCATCCAGGCCGACCTTTTGGGGGCATACAGCCTGGGCCTGCGCAACCTGCTCTGCCTTTCCGGCGACCACCAGAAATTCGGCAACCACCCGGCTGCGAGAAATGTCTATGACCTGGATTCAGTCCAGCTAATCAGCCTGGTGCGCAGGATGCGCGACGAAAGCAAGTTTTTTTGCGGAGAAGAGATTAAAGAAAACCAGCCGGCGTTTTATATCGGCGCCGTGGCCAACCCCTTCGCCGACCCCTTTGAATTCAGGGTTGACCGGCTGGAGAAAAAAATCAAGGCCGGGGCGCAATTCATCCAGACTCAGTGTGTCTTTGACCTGGAGCGCTTTGAGCGTTTCATGGAGTTGGTCAGGGCCAGGGGCCTGGACCAGAGGGCGCACATTCTGGCCGGGGTCACCCCGCTGAAGAGCTGGCGCGCTGCCAGGTATCTGCAGACCGGCGTATCCGGGATGAGCGTGCCGGAAGCCCTGGTGGAAAGGCTGAAAAAGGCGGCAGACCCCAAAAAAGAAGGGGCGGCGGTATGCGTTGAACAGATCAGGTACATCAAGGAAAACATCAAAGGGGTACACGGCGTCCATATCATGGCCATCGCCTGGGAAGAGATCGTCCCTGAAATTGTGGAACAGGCCGGGCTGGCGCCACGGCCGGCAACAGGCAATTGAACCAGCAGCTCATGTGAAGGATATAATAATAAAGAATCGCTCAAAACTTCGCCCGCAGGCTGTGTTGAATAGAGGACAGCGGGCCGGGTAATAAATAAGGAGATCGTTATAAATGTCAAAGATTATCGATGGTAAATCAGTTGCGGCGGCAGTCCGGGAAGAGATTAAGGCGGAAATGGCCGGCCTTAAGGAAGAGGGTATTACTCCTAAAATGGCTATTATTATGATCGGGGACGATCCGGCTTCGGCATTTTACTCCCGATCCATCGAAAAAGCCTGCATCAACGCCGGCGCCTTATCCGAGAAGTTTTCCTTTAACGGCGCCGGTGATGAGGAAGAGGTCGTCGCTGTCCTGCAAAAGCTCAACAAAGACAGCAGTGTCCACGGGATTATGATTATGCTGCCGCTGCCCAGGGGGATTAACAAACAGAGGATCCTGGAGGCTGTCTCACCTTTAAAGGATTTAGACGGGGTACACCCGCTCAACCGTGCTTATAATCTCAGTAATAACGAAGGACTGTTCCCTTCCACGCCCCAGAGTTGTATAGAAATATTGCGGCGCAACGGCATATCAATTGAAGGAAAGCATGCTGTTCTGGTAGGCCGGGGAGAGTCGGTGGGCAAGCCATTGATCTATATGATGCTGAACCAGAATGCCACGGTGACTGTTTGCCATTCCAAAACCAGTGATCTGGCTCATCATACCCGCCAGGCCGACATTCTCATCGCTGCTGTGGGAAAACCAAAAATGATCACAGCTGAAATGGTAAAGCCGGGCGCGGTGGTGGTTGATGTTGGGATTAACGAGACTGAGGACGGCGGCTTATGCGGGGATGTCGATTTTGAAAACGTGCTGGCGGTAGCCGGCGCTGTTACCCCTGTGCCGGGCGGTGTCGGCAGCCTGACCACAGCGCTTATTTTAAAAAATCTGCTTAAAGCAATAGAGCTGGGCAAGAAAATATCTTAATATTATGTTATAAGGGAGGCTAAGGCCTAAAAGGAAAGGAATGTTATCAGCATGAGCGATATATTTGATTACTCATTCAGGAAGATACTGGCTATCTCTGCATCCGATGCGCCCACCCCGGGGGGGGGCGGCGTTTCCGCCCTGGCCGGCGCGCTGGGTACGGCTATGGCGGCCATGGTGGGTAACCTGACCCTGGGCAGGCCCAGGTATGCGGATGTAGAGGCTGAAGCGCGGGATGTCACCGGCAGGGCTTATTGGATCATGGCCGAACTGGAAAAATTAATGGCTGCGGATATGGCGGCCTTCAGTAAGTTAATGGACGCTTACAGGCTGCCCAGAAGCAATGAGGCGGAAAAAGCGAGGCGCGGAGAGGCAGTGCGGGATGCGGCCAAAGAAGCCGCCAGGGTACCCCTGGATATCGCGGAAACACTCCTTGAAGCGCTGGTCATAACGGAGAAAATATCCCGGATCGGCAACAAAATGGCCATCAGCGACGCCGGGGTGGCGGCTTACATCTGTGAAGCGGCCCTGCAAGCGGTTTTGCTCAATGTCGATATAAATGTCACGGTGATCAATGACCCGGATTTTGTGGCGGGGGCAAATAAAAGAAGAAATGAAATTGCCGGCGAGGCCGGGCGGCTCAGGGATATGGCCCTGGTTGCGGTAAAGGAAAGAATGTCCGGATAAGTTGTATTAAAAAGAATTATTAATTTGTTCTTGCGGCCACCCGGGGGGTGGTCTTGTTATGTTTAATGACTTTTTGCGGGCCGCTGGCAAAACGGGCGTACTTTGAACCTTCCGGGTGGTAGGCGGCAACGCCCAGCCCGCTCAACAACGCGGCTGTCAATAAAATATGATAACCTGTGGCATAGCCTGTCAGTGACATGCCCAACCCGGCCAGCAGGCAGCCTTGAAACGGTCGCTGAAAATGCCGAAAGCCGGTTGAATCACTGAAGAACTCAGGTTAAATGACAGCATGGCCATGCCTACCTGCAGCTGGCTCAGCGCTAAAACCGGCTGCAGGAAGGTCAAAATTATCGGCAGCGCTCCCTGGTTAAGATCAACAAAGGCGTGTCCAGTGCCCAATAGTCCTAATATTTTTTTATTCATACGCTCATCCCTTCACAAGCAGTCTAATTTCCGGCAAGGACAAAAGCCGGCTTAGCCGGCGGGCAGATGTTACTAAACAATCTTACTACAATGGGGCGCAAAGTGTATAGAGTAAATATTTTGTATACAGTAGTGGAAAAAGAGAGCTGCCCCTTGTTTTATTTGTCGCACTTAAGGATTGTTATAGGGTGTTGTAAATGCTATCATAAAACCAGATAAGATGTTTTATTATATAAGTTTTATAATTGATTAACCGGAGTCGATGGGGATGATGCGCTGATGAAAAAAAGGATCGCGGCTTTGCTCCTGATTGTGGTGTTTGGCTCCTTATGCTACCTGGGCTACGACAGGTACGTTAAAGAGAATCAGCCGGACACGCTGGAGGCGACGGGGACTATCGAAGCGACACAGGTGGAGCTGAGGGCCAAGGTGGCCGGCGCCCTGCGGGGGCTGGCCGTATCTGCCGGTGATCCCGTGGCGAAGGACCAGCTGGTGGCGGAAATTGTGCGCAACGACCTGGTCGCGCAAAAGGAAAGAGACGCCCTCTCCGTGGCCAGGGCGCAGGCGCAGCTGAATGACCTCATTGCGGGCGCCAGGGAGCAGGAAATTGAGGAAGCGCAGATCGCCGTGGATACCGCCCGGTTAAATTACGACCAGGCCGTGAAGGACTATGACCGGGCTGTCGCCTTATATAAGGAAAAAGTTATTTCGGACACTGACATGGAAGGGGCGGAAACAGCGTGCAAAAAGTCGCGGAACGCCCTGGAATCAGCAAAGATCAGGTTGAGCCTGCTGGTGGCCGGCAGCCGGCCGGAGCAAATCGAGGCGGCCAGGGCTGAGCTGGAACGCAATATCGCAGTGTTAAAAGCAACCGAGGCCCTTTTTGCCGACACGAAAATTATCTGTCCAATAAACGGGACAGTGCTCACCAGGAATTTTGAAGACGGGGAAGTGGTCCAGGCGGGCGCTTCCGTGGCCACCATCGCCAATTTAAACGACATGTGGATTAAGATATATATCCCCACCGACGACCTGCCCAAAATCAAGCTGGGCCAGCAGGTTAAATTCACCGTCAGCGGCAGCGCCGGGGAGTACACGGGAGTGATCGCGGAAATAGCCTCCCAGGGCGAATACACGCCGAAAACAATCCAGACCAAAAAGGAACGCGCCAATATTGTTTACGCGGTGAAAATTAAGGTCAACAACGAAAATAATATTTTGAAGCCGGGTATGCCTGCTGAAGTCGTACTCGATTAGAGGAGCGGCAGATGATCGAGATAGAACACCTCACCCGGAAATTCGGCGCCATTACAGCGGTCAGCGAGGTTTCCCTGAAAATTGAAAAGGGGGACATCTTCGGCCTGTTAGGCCCGGACGGGGCCGGTAAAACCACCCTGCTGCGGATGGTGTGCGGGCTGATTAATCCCACCAGCGGCCATGTCACCCTTTTTGGCGGGGAGAAGGACGCCGGCTGTTTCGGTTACATGCCCCAGCGGTTCAGCCTCTGCGGCGACTTGACGGTGATGGAAAACATAGATATTTTCGGTTCCCTTTATCAGCTCGGCAAAAAGACGATCAGGGAGCGGGCCGATGAGATCCTGGAGCTGACGAAACTGGCGCAGTTCAAGACGCGGTTTGCGGACGCCCTGTCCGGCGGGATGAAACAAAAGCTCGCCCTGACCTGCGCCCTGGTGATCAGGCCGGAAATGCTGATCCTCGATGAACCCACTTTCGGGGTGGATCCGGAATTCCGGAAAGAGTTCTGGAAGATACTGTACACGCTTAACCGGGACGGGATGACCATATTCGTGTCCACACCATACATGGACGAGGCGGACCTCTGCCATAAAGTGGCCCTTTTGGACCGCGGCAGGATCGTGGCGGTGGGCGCGCCCGGCCAGCTGAAAAAACAGATTAAGCACAAAATTATCGAGATTAAAGCAGACGTCAAAGACCTGGACTTTCTGGGCGAACTTCCCGAAGTCTCTGACGCGAGCTTTTACGGGGACAGGTACCATGTGGCCGTTCCTGCGGTGGAGCCGGCGAAGATAGCCATTGCCAGGCGCCTTTCTGAAAAAGGCATAACTATATCTATCATGGAGGAGATCACCCCCTCCATGGAGGATGTCTTTGTATCCCTGACGGAAAAAGAGGTGGTCTAAAGTGGACAACACCGTGATAACCACCCGCGCGTTGACCAAGACCTTCGGTTCCTTTACTGCCGTCGACAAGATCTCCATGGAGGTCAGGCGGGGAGAAATATACGGGTTCCTGGGTCCCAACGGCTCCGGCAAGTCAACCACAATCCGCATGTTGTGCGGCATCCTGGAGCCCACGTCCGGTTCCGGCGCCGTACTTGGCTACGACCTGGTCCGCGAAGCAGAAAAAATCAAGCGCAAAATCGGCTATATGTCGCAAAAGTTCAGCCTTTACGATGACCTCACTGTTTACGAAAACCTGGATTTCTACGCCGGATTGTACAGTATTCCGCAACGGGAACGGAAAAAAAGGATCGGCGAAATGATCGAAATGGCCCTTTTAAGGGGCAGGGAAAACGAACTGGCGGCCAACCTGAGCGGCGGCTGGAAACAGCGACTGGCCCTGGGCTGCGCGATTATATCCCGCCCGGCGGTCCTTTTTCTGGATGAGCCCACCAGCGGGGTGAGCCCGACCAGCAGGCGAGCTTTTTTTAGAATAATCCAGCAGCTGGCCAATGAAAATACAACCGTCATGGTAACCACGCATTTCATGGACGAGGCCGAGCGCTGCTACCGTATCGCCTTTATTTCCGAGGGCCGCCTGATTGCCGACGACACGCCGGAAAACCTGAAAAATAATGTGATTAAAGGTGTCCTGGCGGAAGTTATCCATCCCGACGCCCTGTACATTATCGATAATCTGGAAAAACTGCCCTATGTGCTGGAATGTTCCAACCACGGGCCGGCGCTGCACGTCTTGCTGGAATCAGCAGGCGCTGTTCAGGCGCTTAATAATTATACGGGAGTCGAGGCTAAAATTATCAGGCCGTCCCTGGAGGATGTTTTTGTCTCCCTGGCCAAGAAGAACAGGAGGCAGGTGTCTTAATGGGCAGGATCCTGGCCATTTTAAAAAAAGAGTTTTTACAGATGCGCCGCGACCGGCTGACCCTGGGTATGGTTTTTGCGCTGCCCTTGTTCCAGCTGCTTTTGTTCGGCTACGCCATACAAACGGAGGTTAAGCACATTCCCACCGCTGTGTTTGACCAGTCCCTTTCCGCCGAAAGCCGGGATATGCTGGAAGCTTTCAGCGCCTCCGGGTATTTCGACGTTTATTACTCGGCCGCCGGTTACGCCGAGATTACGCATATGATCGACAGCGGCAAGGCCAGGGTGGGCATTATCTTTCCGCCTGATTTCAGTGAAAACCTCAAGCGGGGGGACACAGCGGCGGTGCAGGTGCTGGTTGACGCCAGCGACAGCATGTCGTCCGCCACTGCTATTGCCACAGCCAACGCCATCGGCCTTTTAAAATCGCAAAAATTTTTTATCCAGAAAACACAGCTGGCCAATATTCCCTATGACATCAGAGTGCGGCCCTGGTATAACCCGGACGGCATTACCGCCTACTATATGGTGCCGGCGATCCTGGGGATCATCGTGACCATGACTATGGTGATGATGACTGCCGCGGCGATTGTCAGGGAGCGGGAAAGGGGCACGCTGGAGCAGTTAATGGTCACGCCGATCAAATCATATGAACTGATGCTTGGTAAGATCATCCCCTACATCGGGCTGGGCTACCTGCAAATAACCGTAGCCCTGCTGGTAGGCGCGCTGGTATTCCATGTGCCGATCCAGGGCAGCCTGCTGGAGCTGTACGGCCTGACCCTGTTCTTCATAACCGCCTCGCTGGGTATCGGTATCCTGATTTCAAATATCGCTAAAAACCAGATGCAGGCTTTCCAGATGTCCTTCTTTGTCCTGCTGCCCAGCATTATGCTGTCCGGCTTCCTTTTCCCCAGGGAAGCCATGCCGCTCATTGTACAATACATCGGCGATATTCTCCCGTTGACCTATTACCTGGTGATCATCCGGGGTATAGTTTTAAAAGGGATCGGGTTTTCCTACCTGATCTCACAGGTAGCGGCGCTCCTGGTTTTTTCCGTTGTCCTGGTAACCCTGAGTATAATCAAATTCAAGAAGAGAATCGCTTAGGCGCAATAATTTAGCGCCAGACGGCGCTCCAGGCTGTTCGATAAGTAGCTTATAAACAAGCGGGTGATTTAAAATAATAGATTACAGGGGAAGGATAGAAAACAAAATGCACATAGAAGATGCGGTACAGTCGTTATTCAACATATATCTTTACGGCATAGTAAAAAAGTAAAATTTGCGACAGTGCGACAGGGGTTCTCTTCTGTCGCATTGTAAAAAGTATTGGGATTTTTACTATTATAAAAAATCTTCAGAAAGTTCAGTTTATACTAATTACCAATGATATAATTAATAAAGCGGATAGAATCAAGTGGGTGGATTACATGGAAAACGTGAAGCATCGCTGGAGGTGAATTTAATGGCCTTGTACAGGGAATCGGCTGCGAATACTGAAAAGGAATTGGCCGGAGGCGAATGTCAGCATATCATTGTAGAGCTTACCAGGCAGAATAACCGCATGGCGATTATCCAGCAAATAGCCAAAAGCATAAACGTGGAAATGACCTACGAGGAGATCATCGACGAGGTGGCCGCCCCTTTGCGAGGCGTGCTGTCTTATGACCTGCTGAGCTTTTGTTTGCTGGAAAAAGGGCAGCTGATTATTAGAGCAAGCATTCCCAAGGAACAGGAAATACTTGGGGAGGGCTGGGTGCTGCACAGCAACAACTCGGCGCCCTGGAAGGCTATCAATGATAAACGTTGCTTTTTAAGACAGGACATCTGGCATGATTCCCACAAATACCAGGAAGACGAACATTTGCGCATGGTTGATATAAAATCAGCGATCATGGCGCCGCTGCTGGTAAACAACGAGGCCATAGGCGCAGTTAATTTTGGTAGTAAAATGACTTACGCCTATTCGGAGAATGATTTTATTTTCGTGCAGCAGCTGGCTGACCAGCTTGCGGTTTGTATTAACAACGCCCGCCTGTTTGGAGAGGTTTCCAAAAGCAAGAGAGAGTGGGAGGAAACATTCAAGGCGGTTCCCGACAAGCTTTTTCTGATAAACCGTTCGTTTAACGTGCTGAGATATAATAAACAGGAAAATTTACTTGTAGACAATGACGCCGGGGAACATAAATGCTGCAAACTGTTGGACTGCTGCGGCGGTGACCGGCAGCTTTGTCCCGCCGTCGAAGCGTTTAAAACCGGCAAGTCTACTACAAAGGAGGTAACCCATCCTTATACCAGGTCAATCTTTAATATTTCAGCTTATCCCGTATATAACGAAAACAACGAGCTTTCAGCCATGGTAATTTATGTGCATGACGTAACGGTTAAAAGGAGGATGGAGGCGCAACTCTTTCAGTCTGCCAAGTTGGCCGCCATCGGCGAGATGGCGGCGGGAGTGGCGCATGAATTGAACAGTCCGCTGACCGCTGTTATCGGCAACGCCGGTTTGATCTTAAGAAGGACCGCCAGTGATGACAAACATTACAAGCTGCTGGAGGATATTAAGAACTGCGGCCAGAGGAGCAAGCGGATTATCCAAAACCTTTTAACCTTCGCCCGCCAGGATAGTTACACTTTTGAGCCGGTTTCATTAAATGATGTCGTTGAAAGCAGCCTTTATCTCATTTCCTACCAGATCGAAAAGAATAAAATAACCATTGATAAAAAAACAGGCAGTAATCTACCCCTGATCATGGGCAACAGGTTGCAACTTGAGCAGGTAGTGATCAATTTTTTGCTCAACGCACGTGACGCGCTGGAAGGTTTAAGCGATGCCCGGATCGAGATTTGCACAGGAGTAATTGAGGACCAGGAAACTGGCGGTCCGGCTGTTGTGATCAATGTCAGCGACAACGGTAAAGGGATGGAGCAAGGCCTCTTGAACCAGATTTTCAATCCTTTTTTCACAACCAAGGAAAAAACCCGGGGGACAGGGCTGGGGCTGCCGGTCAGCCTGGGCATAGCCCAGACCCATGGCGGCAGAATAGAAGTGGTCAGTGAACCCGGCGCCGGGAGCACATTTTCTTTGATCCTCCCGGTATAGCACTGTAGCCCGGGGAGCGAAAAAGAGCCGTGCAAAAGCGATTTCAAGGCGTGTAAGCGCCAGACTCTAAGACAAATATTGTCATGTGCGAATAAAGTAAAACTGCAATGGCACGGGAGAGAGGAACAATGAGAAAACCAGCAATTCTGGTTGTTGACGATGAAGTTGAAGTAGGCACTTTTTTTGAATACTATTTACGAGAAGAAAAAGGCTACCCGGTAGATGTGGCGAATTCCGGCAGGGAGGCCAGGACGCTGTTCCAGCGGAAGAAATATGACCTGGCCCTGGTTGACCTGAAGTTGCCTGATACGGATGGGATTACCCTGCTGAAGGAAATAAAGGAAATCAACCCCGGTTGCGAGATTATTATTATGACTGGCTACAGCACTGTAAAGACAGCGGTAGAGGCGATGAAGCTGGGCGCCCTTGACTATATTGATAAACCCTTTGAAGAGTTGGACGAGCTTGATAGTATCATCAACCAGGCGGTGCGCCTGATATTAAATAGGAGCCGGTTTGACGCCGGTGGCATTGAAAAAATTGCTTCGGATTTTGGTATAGTGACCGCCAGGAACAGCCCGTTTAAAAAGCTGCTTCTATTGTGCAAGAAAGTGGCAACCAGAAAAATATCAATTCTTATTGAAGGTGAAACAGGCACGGGAAAAGAGGTCCTGGCCAGGTTTATTCACGCCAACAGTTTACGAGCTGATTTCCCGTTTATTAGCATTAACTGCGGCGCCTTGCCTGAGACCCTGCTGGAAAGCGAACTTTTCGGGCACGAAAAAGGAGCTTTTACCGGCGCCCAGGGATTGAGACACGGCATATTCGAGCTTGCGGACAGAGGGACACTTTTTTTAGATGAGGTTGCAGAGGCCACAGCAGCGATCCAGGTTAAACTGCTTAGAGTGCTGGAAAACGGTGAGTTTTTCAGAGTAGGAGCTGAAAAACCGATCAAATCAGATGTGCGGATAATTGCCGCTACCAACAAAAACCTGCAAGAGGCTGCACGAAATAATCTGTTCAGGGAAGACCTGCTATACCGTCTTGACGTTGTACGTATCAACATACCCCCGCTGCGCAAGCGCAGGATGGACATACTGCCTTTGGTCGACTATTTTATCGAAAAGAACCGCCCTGTGGAAGATTTGCCGGGGAAAGTTGTGTTTAGCCCGGAGGCCAGGGAAATGCTGCAAAACTATGACTGGCCGGGTAATGTGAGGGAACTTGCAAATGCGGTGGCCAGGGCTATGGTGATCAGAGAGAGCAGCATCATGGGCGCTGAATGTTTGCCTAGAAATATTACTTTTTACTGTAATGAAAGATTGCCGGGGCAGTCCGAAAGTTTTGCCCGCCGGGACTTGAAAGGGACAATCCGGGAAATGGCTGAAAGAATCCAAGAAATCATTACGGGTGATGAAGACATGGATATTAAAGCGATTTCAGAACTATTAAAAAGCGAGTCGGAAAAGATAATCAAAAAAATAATTGAAAAGACCCTTGTAAAAACGGGCAACAACAGGTCGGAAGCGGCCAGGCTCCTGCATGTGAGTCCAAGGGTCCTAAGGTACCTGCTTAACGAGAAGGAATAGGATGAACATTTAATAGTAAAAAAAGGATAAAATTTTTTTCAAGCTGCCGAAAAATCGGCAGCTTGACGTTTTTTTGGCGGCTTTTTGTCAGGCGAGTTTGAAAATTCATTATTTTTAGGGTCTGCAGGTTGGGCAAATCGTAAATTGTTGAATATTTAGAATATTTATTTTTTCTGGCACGTTATTTGCAAATACAGTTGGTAAAGAAATATTTTTGAAGGGAGGAGTAAGGTTCTTTTATGTACAGGATTGTAAGAAAAGAAGCGCTGGCGCCAACGCTGAGCCTTTTTGAAATTGAGGCTCCGCTGGTGGCGCGTAAGGCCCGGGCCGGACAGTTTGTCATCCTGCGCATTAATGAGGAGGGGGAGAGAATACCGCTGACTATCGCTGACTTTGACCGGGCGAGGGAAACCATCACCTGTGTCTTTCAGGAGGTCGGCAAAACAACAAAAGAGCTGGGCACTTTATGTGAAGGAGATTATTTGCAGGATTTTGCAGGGCCGCTGGGGCTGCCGTCACACATTGAAAACTTTGGCCGTGTAGTCTGCGTGGGCGGCGGCTTAGGTGTAGCGCCGGTTTTCCCCATTGCCCGGGCTTTAAAGGAAGCGGGCAACGAGGTAATCGGCATTATGGGAGCGCGCACGAAGGAACTGCTTTTCTGGGAGGAAAAAATGTATTCCGCCTGCAGCGAGCTGTGGGTGACCACTGATGACGGCTCCTATAGCCGGAAAGGTTTTGTCACTGATTTGCTGCGTGAAGTAATTGAAAAGAAAAAAGACGTCGGTTTGTGTGTGGCCATAGGGCCGTTGCCGATGATGCGGGCGGTATGTGGCCTGACGCGGGAGTATGGTTTGAAAACCGTCGTCAGCCTCAACTCCATTATGGTCGACGGCACCGGTATGTGCGGCTGCTGCAGGGTAACAGTTGGCGGCAAAACCAAATTTGCCTGTGTGGATGGCCCTGAGTTTGACGGCCATCTGGTGGATTTTGAGGAGATGGCCAGGCGGGCGGTTATTTACAAGCCGCAGGAGCAGTTAGCTGTTTCCCGGTATGTTAAAAATAGCGCGCATAATTGCAGCTGCGGCTGTGGAGGTGGCAGATAGTTGAACGGGGGAAGCAAGCCTAAAAAAACTATTGAACCGAAGAAAAACCCGATGCCGTGTCAGGAGCCGGCAGTGCGAGCCAGGAATTTTAACGAAGTGGCTCTGGGATACTCGGAAGAAGCTGTTGTGGCCGAAGCCAACCGTTGCCTGCAGTGCAAGAACGCGCCCTGCCGCCAGGGGTGCCCGGTGGAAGTGGACATCCCGGCGTTCATAGGCCTGGCTGCCGGGGGGGATTTCTACGGAGCGATTAGGAAGCTGAAGGAAAAGAATGCCCTGCCGGCGGTATGCGGCCGGGTCTGTCCGCAGGAAAGCCAGTGTGAGAAATACTGCACTCTGGGCAAAAAGCACGAGCCGGTAGCCATCGGCCGTATCGAGCGATTTTGCGCGGATTGGGAACTGGCCGGCGCAGCGCTGCCCCAGGAGGTAAAACCCCCCACGGGCAAAAAAGTGGCGGTTGTGGGATCAGGCCCTTCCGGCTTGACCTGTGCCGCCGATTTAGCCAAGCTTGGCCATCAGGTTACCATTTTTGAAGCGCTGCATGTTCCCGGCGGGGTTTTAATGTACGGCATCCCGGAATTCAGGTTGCCTAAAAATGTGGTGCAAACAGAGATCGGCAACCTCAAAGATTTGGGCGTTAATATCGAGGTAAACGCTGTGGTCGGCAAATTTGCCGTGGTTGACGAGTTGCTTAACGGAGGCGGCTTTGACGCGGTTTTTATCGGTACCGGCGCGGGGCTGCCTTACTTTATGAACATACCCGGGGAAAACGCCTGCGGCGTATATTCGGCCAACGAGTTTCTCACCCGGACCAACTTGATGAAAGCCTACCGCTTTCCTGAGGCGGACACGCCCATCAGGGTAGGCCGCAAGGTAGCAGTGCTGGGCGGCGGCAATGTGGCCATGGACGCGGCCCGCACCGCCCTGCGGCTGGGCGCCGAGGAATCATGGATTGTTTACCGGCGTTCAAAAAAGGAGCTTCCCGCCCGCCACGAGGAAGTGGAACATGCTGAGGAGGAAGGCGTCAAGTTTGCCTTTTTGACCAGCCCCACCAGGATTATCTATAACGACGACTACTGGGTGACAGCCATGGAATGCCTGCAATACAAGCTCGGCGAACCGGACGCTTCCGGCAGGCGCAGCCCCGTCCCCATACCGGGCTCGGAATTCGTTATGGATGTGGATACTGTTGTAGTGGCTATCGGCCAGGGCCCGAACCCGCTGGTTCCCGGGACCACCGAAGGCCTGCAGTGCAATAAAAAAGGCAACATCGTGGCCGATCCCGGGACCGGCGCCACTTCCAAGCCTGGCGTATACGCCGGCGGCGATGTAGTCACAGGCGCCGCCACAGTAATCCTGGCGATGGGCGCCGGGCGGACGGCGGCCAAATCAATCCATGCTTATTTAAGCGGCAAGAACTAGAAATTTGTTAGGAGGAGGTTAATTTATGCTGCAGGATTACCTGTTTCCGGAAACTATCAGTGAGGCTGTTTCCTTTTTGCAAAACAATGAAGGACAGGCAAGAATAATTGCCGGCGGCACCGACCTGCTGCTGGATATCCCGGAAGGCAAGGTCAAAACAAATTGCCTGGTCGATATCAACCGCATCTCTGAACTGAAAAAAATCACCATGGAGGACGGCGTGATATATATTGGGGCGGCGGTCACCCACAACCAGGTGGCGGGCTCTGAGCTTATCCAGGAAAAGGCGGCTGCCCTGGCCTGCGCCGCAAGTTGCGTCGGTTCCCATCAGGTCAGGAATTCAGCGACCGTAGCCGGCAACGTCTGCAATGCCCAGCCTGCCGCAGACACTGCTGTAGCGCTGGTAGCGCTTGGCGCAACCGTGGAGATAGCTACTCCCGACGGTACGCAGTATGCGCTGGTGGAAAAAACGTATGCCGGGGTGGGCAAGTCCACCATTGACAGCACCTGCCAGTTGGTGACCAGGGTAAGCTTCCCGGCTGCCCGGAAAAATCAGGGGACAGCCTTTGTGCGTCTCCATCAGCGCAATGCGCTGGCTCTGCCTATGCTGAACGTGGCGGTCATGGTAGAGCTGGCGGGCGGCCGGTTCAAGTGGGCACGTATTTGTATGGCGCCAGTTGGCCCCGGCCCGATGCGCGCGTTAAGCGCGGAACAGGCTTTAAAGGATGCCGAAATCACCCCGGAAGTAATTGAAAAAGCGTCCCGGGCCGTGTTGGAGCATGCCAACCCCAGAAACAGCGCGCTCAGGGGTTCCAAGGAATACCGTACTTCAGTACTGCCCGTGCTGGTAAGAAGAGCCCTGGAACAGGCTGTCGCCAACGCCGGCGGCACATGTAATTAATACAGGAGGAGGTAAACTATGAACCTGAAAATCCTTAAATTCACACTTAACGGGGAGCCGATAGAAATAACTGTTTCTCCTGATGATATGCTTGTTGACGTATTAAGAGACAAACTTGAACTAACCGGAACAAAAAAAGGATGCGGTAAGGGAGAATGCGGCGCCTGTACGGTAATTATCAACGGTGAGGCCGTCAATTCCTGCCTGGTTCCCGCTATGAAGACTATGGGCGCCAATGTGGAGACCATTGAGGGTATAGGCAGCCCGGAGAAATTTCACCCGGTGCAGGAGGCCTTTATGGACCTGGGCGCCATCCAGTGTGGTTTTTGCACGCCGGGCATGATTATGTCCGCAAAAGCGCTGCTGGACAAAACAACCAGCCCGACCAGCAAAGAGATTAAGCGGTCTCTTTCTGGTAACATTTGCCGTTGCACGGGCTATGTGAAAATTGAGGAAGCGGTGCAGGCGGCTGCTGAAAAGATGAGAGAAAAACAGTAAAGGAGGGGGCAGCATGAAAGAATACAAAGTTATTGGGCAAAGTGTAAGAAGGCTGGACGCGGTAGAAAAGGCTACAGGAACAGCGGGATTTACCAGCGATATGAAATTGCCGGGTATGCTTTATGGCAAAGTGCTGCGCAGCCCGCACCCGCATGCCCGGATAGTTGGCATTGACACGTCTGAGGCGGAAAAACTGCCCGGAGTGAAGGCGGTAGCTACTTATAAAAATACACCGAGGGAATTATTTAATACATCCGCCACTATGACCTTTACTGTGCCTCCCATGCTACCGGTGCTGGACCAGTATATTTTCGACAATGTGGTGCGTTATGTAGGCGATGAGGTGGCGGCTGTCGCCGCTACCAGCGAAAAAATTGCCGAGGCGGCCCTGGGGTTGATCAAGGTCGAATACGAACTCCTGCCCGCAGTTTATGACCCGAAGGAAGCCTTGACTCCTGGGGCGCCTGTAATTCACGAGAGTGAAAAAAAGAATATTCCCGGTGAGATTATTCAAATACCGTATGGCGATGTGGACAAGGGTTTTACTGAATCCGATATAATCATTGAAAAGGAGTTCAAGCTTCCGGTACAAAAACAAGCCCAGATGGAAACCCAGGCCGCCGTGGCTCAGGTGGGGCTGGACGGGAAAATAACGGTCTGGTCTACAACCCAGACGCCGCACCCGACAAAAATGATCCTATCCAAAGTGTTCAGTATTCCCGAGAGCAAAATCAGGGTCCTTAACCCGCCTTATATCGGTGGTGGTTTCGGAGTTAGAATTGGCTGCAGCGCCAAAGCCGAACCAATTGCGGTAGCGCTGTCCATGCTGGCTAAAAAGCCTGTCAAAGTAGTTTACAGCAGAAAAGAAGATTTTATTGCTTCGGACACCCGCCATGGCGGTTATGTGTCGGTAAAGCTGGGCGCTAAAAAAGACGGCGCCTTCCATGCCATGTATCTAAAAGCGACCTTGAACGGCGGCGCATACTGCAGTTTCAGCGTCGAGACACCCGGCGTGCTTGGCTGCATGGGTTTGGCGGTTTACCGCGTCCCCAACCAGTTATATTACGGTCACAGTGTCTATACTAACACTACCCCAGCGGGAGCGATGCGCGGTTTCGGCAACCCGCAGGCGATGTACGCCATTGAGTCAGTTGTGGACATGATGGCGGAAAAGCTGGGCATGGATCCGCTGAAGTTGCGCCTGAAGAACATTATGCAGGTCGGAGACCCCTGGGTTCTTCCTTATAGGTGTGGTTCTACCGGTCTGGCTGAATGCATTGAAAAAGGCGCCAAAAGTATCGGTTGGGAAAACCGCGGCAAGTTAAATAAACCCGGCGCCAGGAAATTAAGGGGCATCGGCATGGGGGTTGGCACCCACGTCAGTAACGCCTGGCCCTTTTGCGGCGATTACGACAATGCCTATATCACTGTACAGCAGGACGGTTCCGTGCACCTGGCCAGCGGCGTTCCCGATATGGGGACAGGCACCAGCACTTCGCTGCCGCAGCTGGTCGCTGAAGTGGTTGGTGTCGGTCTTGACCAGGTCAGCATGACGTTTGCGGATACGGCTTCGACCCCGTTCGATATCGGCAGCCACGCCAGCCGGACCCTGTACGCCGCCGGCACAGCGGTTGTTGAGGCGGCCAGGGACGTTAGAAAGCAGGTCCTTGAGTATGCCGCTGACTTGTTTAAAGTAGCGCCGGAAAGATTAGTCCTGCAGGACGGGGTCATATCCGCGGCCAGCCAGGATGCCGGCGCTGTTGGCGACAACTGTTCGGGCGCCCCGGTATGTAAAATTGGCGGGGTGGAAAAGAAAAGCATAACATTAAAAGAGCTGGCTTATGACGCGCACCTGCGCAACAAGCAGTTTATCGGCGTGGGGCGGATAGTGCCTGATAACGCTCCCCCATGGCACGCCCATTTTGCCGAGGTGGAGGTCGACACCGAATTATGTCAGGTCAGAGTGCTTAAAGTTGCCGCAGTGCACGACGTCGGTAAAGCCATCCATCCGGTAATTTGTGAAGGACAGATTGAGGGTGGTGTTCTGCAGGGCATTGGTTACGCGCTGAGCGAAGAAATAAAATACGATGAAAAAGGCCGGCAATTAGAAAACAGTTTCCACAAGTACATGCTGCTGACCGCTGACGACGTGCCGGAAATTGAGGCGATGCTCGTCGAGTCAAACGATCCCACCGGACCTTTCGGCGCTAAAGGTGTCGGTGAATGCGGCCTTGTGCCGACGGCGCCCGCCATCGTCAACGCCATTTATGACGCTACCGGGATCAGGTTCTATGAGATTCCGGTCACCGAAGAGAAAATATTCAAGGCTTTAAAGGAACACGTTAAGTAGAATTGTTTGGATAAAGCCCGGCACGGTCCGCCGGCGTAAGCGGCGGCCCGTGCCCAGGGGCTATTTCCCCGATGTTGAATATGATGTTGAATATTAGGTGGTGGAGAGTTGATATTGCAGACGATTAGAGTGGAGGACGCCGTCGGCAAGGTCTTGAGCCATGATATAACAAAAATCGTCAAAGGAGAGTTTAAAGGCGCCTATTTTAAAAAAGGCCGGGTAATAAACAAACAAGATATACCCGAACTGCTCAAGCTGGGCAAGGAAAATATTTACGTGCTGGAAATAGAGAAGGGTGAAGTCCATGAAGATGAGGCCGGTGTAAGACTGGGAATTGCCGTCGCGGGTGAAAACACAAGATGGACCGGGCCGAAGGAAAGCAGGGTGAATATTTATGCCTGCTGTGACGGACTTTTAAAAATAAATGTGCCGTCCCTGGAAGCGGTTAACGGGCTGCCTGATGTGATTTTGTCCACACTGCTGAACAACACTGTGGTGAAAAAAGGCGACATTCTTGCCGGGACCAAGGTGATTCCCCTGCTGGTACCCGAACATACGCTGGCCGAGGCTGAAAGGATTTGCCGGGAGGCCGGCTGGCTGATCAAGGTCAAGCCCTTTAAACCGCATCGGGTAGGCGTCGTAATCACCGGGAATGAAGTATATAAAAAACGGATCAGGGACGGTTTCGGGCCAATCATCAAGGAAAAAGTGGCAGCCTTTGGCTCCGCGGTGACGCGGGTTGAATACGTCCCCGACGACCGCGACGAGATCAAGAATAAAATATGTGCAATGGCCGCCGGCGGGGTAGAGATAATTTTTGTTACCGGCGGCATGTCTGTCGACCCGGACGATGTGACACCCAAAGCCATCCGCCTGACAGGGGCGATCGTGGAAAAATACGGCGCCCCGGCGCTGCCGGGGGCCATGTTTATGCTTGCTTACCTGGGCGATGCGCCGGTTTTAGGCATTCCGGCCTGTGGCATGTTTTTTAAGACCACCATTGTAGATTTACTGCTGCCCAGGCTGCTGGCCGGTGAAAAAATAACCGGGAAAGATATTGTGTCCCTGGCGCACGGCGGACTCTGCAGGTCGTGCGATACTTGCCGCTTTCCCAACTGTACTTTTGGAAAGGGCGCTAATTAAAATACCGGGAGCCAATGAGACAGAAAAGGGGAGGGAGCTGACGGTATGGGTACATTTAAACTGAACCAGGAAATTGTTATCGTCACGGTAATCAGCCAGAAAGGTCTTTCATGCAACCTGATTGGCAGGAAAAAAGCTTTTGCTCAAGATCAAGAAGCTGGCGGCCTGACGTTGGCATGGCTGGAAGAGCAGGCGGCGGAACAGGCCAGGAAGGTTTTGGCGAGCGGATCCTTTAAAGTCGTCAATCTCCACAATACAGCCAGACCGGATGAAAAAGCAGAAGTTATGGTCGAACCTTATTTTCCGCCATATGAATTAATCATTCTGGGCGGCGGACATATTGCCCAACCTTTGGCAGCCGCCGGCCGGCTGCTTGGCTACCATGTTACCGTGTTCGATGACCGCCCGGAATTTGTTTCGTTTGAACACGTTCCCGCTGCTGACAGAGGTGTTTCCTCCAATTTTGAATATATTGAGGAGTATCTTGACTTCGGCCCGCGGAGCAGTGTTGTTATTGTTACCCGCGGTCACCAGCATGATCTTGAATGCCTGCAAAAGGTGATTAAGCGCCCGGTGGCCTATATCGGTATGGTTGGAAGCAGTCGCAAGGTAGACATGATTAAGGAGGAACTCCGGCGCCAGGGTTTTAGCCGTCAGGTTATTGACTCAGTGTATATGCCTGTAGGCCTGGATATAGGAGCGCAGACCCCGGAAGAGATTGCTGTCAGCATAGCGGCCGAATTGATCAGAGTACGGCGCGGAGGAATGGGCTATTCACTAAAATATGGTGGGTTGCCAAAAGATAAGAAATTAAATACCGGAGAGATGCCGAAAGCTGCGGACCAGGATATTTTAAGAAAGGCGGTAACAGCTGCCACAGACAATATCCCGGCGGCCATGGCCACGATAGTTAAATCGAAGGGCTCGACACCGCGTAAAGCCGGGGCAAGGATGCTTGTGTACAGGGACGGGCGTATTTGCGGCACTATCGGCGGCGGGTTTGCGGAGCATGAAGTAAGAATGCAGGCTATAAATGTAATGAATGACTATTTGCCGTCTTTTCATAAGGTATCCATGGACGCCGATATAGCGGCCGGGGATGGAATGATCTGCGGCGGGTCGGTGGAGGTTTTTATTGAGCCGGTAAGCGATTATGCCGGGATATTCAACGGGGGTGAACATTTTGCGCTGCGCCGGGCGGTTGGTAGTAATTAAGGGGGCCGGGGACCTGGCTACGGGCTGTGCCTGGCGCCTCCGGCAGAGTGGGTTTTATGCGCTCATGACTGAATTGCCGCAGCCTCTGGTGATAAGGCGAACGGTGGCCTTTGCGGAGGCAGTCTACGCGGGTTCAATGGTGGTAGAAGGGGTAGAGGCAGTCCTGGCAGAAAATACGGAGAATGCCCTGCAATTGTTGAAAACAGGCAGGATACCGGTGCTTGTGGATCCGCAGGCCGCAGTGGTAAGTCAAATAAAGCCGGTGGCTTTTATTGACGCGGTGATGGCGAAAAGAAACACCGGTACCAAAATAAACGACGCCCCCCTGGTCGTCGGTCTGGGGCCGGGATTCACCGCCGGTGTGGATGTCCACGCGGTGGTTGAAACAAAGAGGGGGCATAACCTGGGCCGGGTTTTATATCAGGGGGAAACTGCTCCAGACACTGGTGTGCCCGGTGAGATTATGGGCTTTGCGGCTGAAAGGCTTTTAAGGGCACCGGCTGATGGAGTGATTGAGCCATGGCGCAATATCGGTGACCCGGTGAAAAAGGGGGAAACAATAGTTTTTGTCGGAGGTATCCCGGTGCAGGCAAAAGTTTCAGGTGTCGTCAGGGGTATGATCAGGGCGGGTGTATGGGCGTCAGCAGGGATGAAAATAGGCGATATCGACCCGCGGGGTATTAAAGAATATTGCTGCAGTATATCAGATAAAGCCCTTGCCGTGGGCGGCGGTGTGCTGGAAGCCGTATGCGGTTATTATTTCGGCAAAGGGCAGAAAAGGAATTAATTCATGTGAAAATTATCGAGGCTTTGTGCCTGTCAAATAGAGGAGTTGTTTCATTTGTCGGCGGCGGCGGCAAAACGTCGCTTATGTTTCGCTTGAACGGGGAAATACCACTCAGCCGCCGGGTAGTAATCACGACAACGACTAAAATATATATGCCGGCGGCTGATAAATATCCCGCCGTGATGCTGTCAGGTAAGAGGCCGGTTAAAAAAACGCTGCAAAATATCCTGCAGTCCGGGGCCAGGCCGGTGCTAGGGCAGCGCCTGCTGCCGGATAACAAAGTCAAAGGCCTCAGCGCCGGGAGCTTAGACAGGCTGATTAATGAAAACAACTGCTTTGCTGATTTTGTGCTGATAGAAGCGGACGGGTCCAGGGGACGTTCCCTCAAAGGTTACCTCGATTATGAGCCGGTCGTGCCACGTACCACGACATTGCTGGTCGTGGTCATCGGGGCCGATGTTATTGGGAAGGCGTTGGATGACAGTGCCGTGCACCGCCCCGAGACCCTTTCCAGAATGATTGGATTGAAACCGGGAGCTGTACTAGACGCGGAAAACATCGCCGGGCTGATTATCCATCCCGGTGGGGTTTTGCGCTCATGTCCGCCCGGCGCCAGGATTGTGCCTTTTATCAATAAAGTCGACTGTCTGCAGAGCAGGGATGAAGCATACAGACTGGCGAAGCTGCTGCTCGGCGGGAGGATCAGAAGTGTAATTCTCGGTTCCGCCACCGGTGAAAACCCGGTAATTGACGTTATAGACTAAAAAGGGCAGGTTAAATAATGATCTCTTCAATGATTTTAAAAGGTGTGAAGGGGCCGGAGAAAACCTGTCCCGGCTGTGGGACAGGTTTCTAAAACTGCCTGTTGAAGACGAGGCTGTGGTCTTTGACGCAGATAAACCTGATCACCTTCAGATACATTTACAACTTTAAGCGGTTTACCCACTACTCTCCTTTCCATACTTCTCTTTGACATGGATAAACCTAAAGGCTGTTCTGGTCCAGGTTGTTTTATAAATTATCCATGTCAAGGATTTTTTTTTAAATATGACTTTTTTGATTTATTATGAAAATTAAGTAGTGTTTTTAATTTGTCAGGGTCTCCTTCATCCAATCCAAAAGGCTCAGCCCGTGTTCTTCCCGGATTTTTTCTACATCCGTGAATCCCTTTATACTACCATTGTGCAGAGACATGACCATGTCCAGCAACGGTTCCACCTCGGACACCTCATGAGTTGACAGTAAAACCGTTTGTTCCCGCAGGTCCAGGTAGGAGAGCATGGATTTGATTATGGCGTCCCGGGCCAGGGGATCCAGCCCGGCCAGTGGTTCGTCCATCAAAAGAAGCGGCGCCCGGCGGGAAAGGACCAGTAAAATTTTTAACCGGCCGAGGTTCCCTTTGGACAGATGCCTGACTTTTTTATCTGGCTCAAGCTGCATGAAGCGTAAAATTTCCCCGGCCTTTTGCATGTCAAAATCCGCAAAAAGACCGGCGTTGAACCTGATTGTTTCCTCTACTGTGAAGAAAGGGTAAAGGATATCCTTTTCTGAGAGAAAGGCCACTTCCCCGGCGATGCGGCGGCTGGCCGGTTTGCCGTTTACTGTTACAGAACCCCGGGTGGAGCGGGCCAGGCCGGCGATCATTTTTAAAATCGTGGATTTGCCGCTGCCGTTTGGTCCCACCAGGGCGATTATTTTACAGCGCGGCAGGTCGAAGCTGATATCGTTAACGGCATACTGGTTCAGGTACTTTTTAGTTACATTTGTAAATTTAACAATATGGCCGGACATAATTATACCCCTTTCAATTCCTGGCTGACGCCAGCCATGATTTCTTCCGGGCTGAAGCCCGATTCCCGCATGTCTTTAATAAAGCGGCCGATCTGCTCGTTTTTCAAATCTTCCCGCAGCCGCCTTAGCCTGGTTTCGTTTTCTGTGATATAAGAACCCAGGCCGCGCCTGGTTTCAGCAATCTCCAGGCGTTCCAGTTCGCTGTAGACCCTTTGCACGGTATTGGGGTTCACGCCGGCATGCACGGCCATCTCCCGTACCGACGGCAGTTTGGCGCCGGGCTCGATCTCGCCGCGTATTACCTGCCGGCAGAGGCGCTGTAGTATCTGCAGGTAAATGGGCTGGGTGTTGTTGAATTTTTCGCGCATAACACTATGCCTCTACCTTGTGGTCTATCAGCCAGGCCGAAAGGGCGAATAAGCCCACAGTCAGGAGGAGGTAGAATAGTATCTCTCCCGTAAAGATCTGGCCCGCGTTTATATTAGTCCGTGGTACCAGTGGAAGATTATGCATGCTGATATTGATCGCTCCCCAGTCGGTTATTAGCTTAAAAACCCGGGTTTGCTGCAGCTGTCCGAATCCGGCGGCCGCCAGGGCGAAAACAGCGATACCGGCCAGCCAGCGGAACCTGCCCAGGACATTCCCGGCCATGGCAATTGCAACCGAAATCAGGGTGGCCCAGGCCCCGATGTAAACACTGGCGGCGATGGTAAAAACAGCGGAATAAGTGCCGGCCTCCAGGATAAATGGCAGCAGGGACGAAGAGTTCATGCCCAGCTGCTCCGGATGCGGGTTGATAATAATCCCAAGCAGCAGCAACGCGGCTGTTGCAATAATAATCGCCAGCATCTGCAGCATGGCCACGGCCAGCTTGGCCATCAGCAGCATCCAGGCCGGCTGGGGGCTGTGCAGCCAGAGGTGAGGCGTGACTTTCCATTCCCAGGCCAGGCTTTTCAGCATATATATGGCTGGGTAAAACAGCAGGAGCACCAGGAGCATAGCTGCCGGAGCAATAATAAATCCTATGTTGCGGCTGTAAGATAGAAAGACAAGCCAGAGACCTCCGATAAAGAGGATGGCAAAAGACAGGATAGTGGAATTCCGGGTCATGCGGAATTCCTTTTGCAACAGGCTCAACCAGGCGTTCATTTAGATCAATCCCCCTAAATTTTACTGTAACACTGTGTTAGCCTAATAGTACACCATGTCACTATTACTGTCAATGTTTTAATTGAAAATTTGCTGCCAGGGTAGTAAGATAGTGGTGGGAATGTAATTTTGCCCTAATAAAAAGCTCCCTTTTCTGGGGAGCAGTTTGATTTTTATAAAGTTTTTTAGAGTGAGTGTTTTTTATGCCTGAAATTATGAAAAAAACTGTGAAAGCCAGAAAAAATTATGCTGCGATGCTGCGGACATCTCTTAAACTGTTCAAAAAGCTCATCGGCATTGCCGCCGGCGCCACGCTTATAGCCGTCTCCTTTAATGCTTTTGTGATACCCTATGGGCTGCTGGCGGGCGGGATTTCCGGCCTGGCCATAATGGGCAGTTACCTTTTTAATTTTCCAGTTAACCTGGGTATATTCTTATTAAATATACCGATATTCTTGTGGGGTCTAAAGGTACTCAAATGGCGATTGGTTTTATACAGCGCCGTGGGGACGGCGGTTGTAATCGCAGCGCTGCCTCTGTCGGCGCCGTACATCCCGGCGCCTGCTTTGGACCTCTTTCTGGCGTCTGTCTCTTCCGGTGTTGTGAGCGGAATCGGCATTGGCATTATATTCAAGTTGGGCGCTTCTACCGGTGGCACGGACATAGCGGCTATTATTATGAAAAGGAAGAAAAACATCTCTGTCGGAGCCACCAACTTTTACTGCAACATAGTGGTGCTGTCGCTCTCACTTTTCTTCTTCGATTTAAAAATCGCGATGTATACCGCTATCAGCATGTGGGTGACCGCAAGGGTTACCGACTCCGTAATTGAAGGTTTTAACCGCAACAAATCTGTTACAATTATTTCTAGCCGGAGCAGTGAAATAGCGCGCCGGATTATGAAGGAAACTGACCGGGGGGTCACCTACCTGGAAGGATACGGAGCTTATACGGGTGAAGGGAAAAAACTCATCAACTGTATCGTCAGCCATTATCAAATTGCGAAACTCAAGGAAATTGTACTGGAAGTCGACAGTGACGCATTTATCTTTATCACGGAAACCGTGGAAGTGATGGGCAAAGGCTTTACAATATAAAGCAGAAAGCACACGAGGCCAGTTCACCGTTCCCGTGTGCTTATGGCCTGTCATTTGCCGGCCAGAATGCGGATGTCTTCAATCCGCACATGCAGCCCGTGGCTTTTTTCTAGTAGCATATTGACGAGTCCGGTATGGTTTAACGCCATCATACAGAAACCCGGCAAAAATGTCACCCGGCAGCCGAAGGAGGGTTCTTTGGTAATCCTTTTCGCTATGCCCTCAAACCCAATCATGTGATAGGCTGTTACATCTTTTACTTCCATGTCACGGGAATATTTCGGGCCAACCACCCATGTATACAGCAACCCGGTTTGCCATTCCGCCTCGATCACCTGCAGGACGTGTGGTATGGGGCAGCCTGCTCCCATAGGCCTGCCGAGCACAATGTCACCTTTTTTTATATCCATTTTTTCCACCATGTCTGAACGGAACGGGAGGACTATCTTGCGGGCGGATATTTCACCTGGCAGCGGGCCGAGAATAAAGTCATAGGGGTGTCCCAGAGCGTCTATACCTGAATAGGCAGTTTCGCTTATACCGCTGTTATGTGGCCGGACAACGTTTTCAGTATAAAAAGGACAGTCTGCAAGGTCTTTATTTTTTGTTTCCACCATCCGCAGAAAATTCTTGCAGTTTTTCTCACCGCACTGGCCGCAGTTTTTACCTGGTGGCAGCCACGACAATTTCTTGGACAATCTATTCACCTCTGTACAGGTATTCGGCGGTTTGCCCGTCCAGTTTTTGAATCACCCCAAAATGATGTTTCCAGCCGATTTCCTTCTTGCCGACGCAAATCGTACAGGTGCCCAAGGGCGGGTTCCCTTTTAAAACCAGAGTTTCAGCGTCAATATCGCCGGAATTCCTGATTATTTCGTATAAGCGGTGCAGTGACGTGCCCTGCAGCGCGTTGGTCTCCATGAGGATTAAATTTGAATGGGTTTCTTTTATTTTTTGTACCAGGACTTCTCTTTCAGCCTGGCTGACCAGGTCGATTTTCGTTACCACGGCGATATCGGCAAGGGTAACCATGCAGCCCATCTTTTCCGGCGCGTGTATGCCGGCAATGGAACTGAGGACTATGATGCCGAGTCCCTGGTTTAAATAGGGGGAGCAGCGAAGGCAGAGACCGGCGCTCTCCACAATAAAAAGCTCCGTCCCGTTTTTTTTCGCCCATTCCACCGCGTCACCAAGGACCATTACGCCGGCATGGTCGGGGCAGAGGTCGCCGGAACAAAATTTCCTGGTCAGTATGCCGAATTCTTTATTTAA
Source organism: Pelotomaculum sp. (assembly GCA_018435055.1). Lineage (GTDB taxonomy): Bacteria > Bacillota > Desulfotomaculia > Desulfotomaculales > Pelotomaculaceae > Syntrophopropionicum. Next base: position 64,220 of record JAHDOA010000035.1, read on the forward strand.
TTCCACGTCTTCGAAGGCCTTTACAACATCTATTTTAAAAAAAGCGATCTTCATTTCATGTCTCATCTTTTTGACGATCTGTTTCACCAAAGAGGTCTTGCCGGAAGACGGGGGGCCGGCTATCACGAGAAGCTTCATATAAAACACCACCTGTTTTTTTACTTAGGCCAGGCTTGCGGATACTAATTCTTTGGTAATCATTTTACCGGTCCTCAGCCTTTCCCTGATAATACTTACCTTTTTGTCATATTCCAGCAGGTTGTAGGCGGCTGTAACCTCGAGATCGCTGCGAATAATTACCTTTTTTACCGCCCCGTTTTGCATGATGATCCTCTTTTTGGTGAGCAGGGCTATTACAGGGTCATGTGTCACAAAAACAATTATTTTCCCAGTGTTCTGGATGATCCTGACCACCTCTTGCTTGAAAATTCCGGCGTTTTCTATTTCGTCCAGGAGAATTACCGGTGAAGCGCCGATTAAAATAGCGTCGGCCACCAGCAGGGAGCGGGTTTGCCCGCCGGAAAGCACAGTTACCCGGGAATTTTTCCTTATTTTTTCCCCGGTAAATTTATTGGCCAGCTCGATGGTCTCGTCAATAACATTATTGTTCTTTATACCGCGGGCGCGCGCGTGTATCCGCAGAAATTCCTCCGATGAAAGGTCCGCGAAACACTTTGTGTTCTGAGTAATCATGGCAATGGGTTTCAGACAGGGATTACATCTCACTTCATCATCGGGGACAAGCCCGTTGACCAGCACCTTACGCCTGGTGGCTGTATCTTCCTGGGCCAGGAGTTCAATGTCGGTAATAAAGGCGGTCTTGCCGCTGCCGGTAGGACCCACTATTGATATGGTTTCCCCGGCAGATAATGTGATTTCCGAAAAGCTTTCTTTTAAACCTGCCTTGTTAAAACCCGGCAGGATGGTTAATTCAGTGATCAAAATTTTCGCCCCCTGTTTTACTTACTTCTGTAAAATATGTTTTTTTTAAACATATGCCACCTGATTAACGAATAATCAGATAGCCAATTTATTCTAACGTATATATAATTTTCAAACATCTATATTTGTATATATAATTTGGCTTTATTGCAATTTGTTACCATGGGGGATCAATTTTGACAATTCAGGCCGCAATTAACATTTAATTTGAAATGCCTTAATTTAGTTTCTTATGGCAGGATTTTACAGTCTGTAGCTCTATTCTGTATTTATCATGGCCTTATAAGTCTTTTATTTTAAACAGTACTGGTAATAAGCGATCGGGAGCAATAAGTGGGCAGATACTATTATTAATAGCAATAATGTATCCTGTATTTTGTTTCATATAAACATTTAGACTGCAGTATGGTCGCAGCAGCGATGAATGGTAAAATATTTATTCGGTGTAAAAATACATAAAAATATAGAAGGATAATATAAAGATGTATAAGAATAGTATTAATGTAATAAACAACTTGCAATCAGGCTTATTCCCCGCGGGATCTAATCCCGTTTCTATAATATTTATATTAAGGGGTGATATTTTTGTATCTTGCAGACTATACAAAGATACTGTCATCGCTCTCGATTCCCTGCCTTATCTTCAAGGATTCGCGGATTAGCTTCGCCAACAAGAAATTTATTGAAATCACAGGCTACTCGGAGCGGGAACTTAAGGAAATTCCCCCCAATCAATTTATACATCCGGAAGACAGGTCCTATGTGAGAAATAATATAACAAAGTGCTATTCCGGCATTGAAATAAATCAAGATATTGAGTTCAGGGCTTTTAATAAAGCAGGAGAAACGGTTTATGTGCTTGGTCACTGTGACCGTATAGAATTAGCAGGCGCCCCGGCCATTTTGATCCTATGTATAAATATCAGAAGGAAGGTCCTAACGAGAGAGTTGGAAACCAGCGGCGCGCTGGCCGGCTTATCCGCAAGGCTTCTATTGACGGAATCATTCGATGAAATATCCCGGCTTGTTTTGGACGAGGCCAAACGCTTGACCGGCAGCAAGTCAGGTTTTGTCGGGTATCTGGATGAAGTAACAAGACATGCAATTTTAATTACCCCGGGCTACGAAGTATGGGATAACTGCCAGATAGAGGATAGGATATATGTTTTTGATAAGTTTACCGGTTTGTGGGGCTGGGTATTAAATAACAAAAAACCCATTTTGACCAACTCCCCGGCGGAAGACCCCCGCTATAACGGCACGCCGCCAGGGCATATAACCATTGAACGTTTTCTCGCCGTGCCCGCTATGATCGGTACGAGACTTGTGGGGGAGGTCGCCCTGGCCAACCCTGACCGCGACTATACCCGAACGGACCAGGAAGTTGTGGAAAAACTGTCCAATATATACGCCATAGCAATACAGAGGAAATGGCTGAACGAGGGGCTAAAGAGGTCGGAAAGGGACTCCCGCGCCCTTTTAGAAATCATGTCACAGGGTGTCCTGTTCCAGGATGAACAGGGAGTAATCACCTGCGCGAATCCGGCGGCGCAAAGGATTCTAGGCGTGAGCCAGAAGCAGATCAAAGATAAAACTGATTTTATAATAATCTTGCGGGCAACCCGTGAAGACGGCACAGACCTGCCCGTGGCGGAATACCCATCCATGGTTGCCCTGCGGACAGGCAAAGAAGTGAATAATATGGTCATGGGTATTTACAACCCCAAAGAACGCAGGCGCATATGGCTGAAAGTCAACGCCACGCCACAGTTCAAAGCGGGAGAAAACAAGCCATGTCAGGTCTATACCACATTTGACGATATAACAGAGCTTAAAGCGGCTGAAGATAAAATCAGGGCGTCCCGCCAGCAGCTCCTGGACATTATTGAATCCCTGCCCGACGCGACTTTTGTCATAGACAGCGATAAAAAAGTGATTGCCTGGAACAAGGCCATTGAGGAAATGACCGGGGTGAAGAAGGAAAAGATGATCGGGAAAAGCGACTATGCTTACTGCATCTATGGCGACAACAAGCCGGTTTTAATCGACCTGGCTTTGTCTGAGGACAGAAATCCCCAAATTGCCTACGATTTTATCATGAAAGAGGGCAACGTTATTTATGCCGAAATTTACACAAAGACAGTTTACAGTGGAAGGGGCGCCTACATTCGGGTCAACGCATCCCGGCTCTGCGATAATGACGGCAGAATTATCGGGGCAATTGAATCAATACATGACATCACAGCGCGCAAGCAGGCGGAGGAAGCCCTGACTGCCGAGAGACGCAGGTTTGAGAACCTTACAGAGGGATCTCCCTTCGGGATAGCTTTGTTTGACGAGCAGGGAAGTTATAAATACATCAATCCAAAATTCAAAGAGATATTCGGCTATGACCTTGATGACATACCAGATAGAAAAGCCTGGTTTGACAGGGCTTATCCCGATCCGGAATACAGGCGCAGGGTCCTTGACTTTTGGGAAAATGATCTGACAAATTCCGTGCCGGGAGAGAAAAAAGCGAGGCTTTCCAGGGTTACCTGCAAGGACGGGGAGGAAAAAATAATCAGCTTTACCCCGGTGAGGCTGCTTACCGGCGAGTATTTAATCGCCTGCGAGGACATCACGCAGCGCCGGCTCGCCGAACGGGAACTAAAAGCAGCCAACCGGCAGCTCATGGATATTATTGATTTCCTGCCCGACGCCACCTTTGTCATTGACAACGGCGGCAGGGTGATTGCCTGGAACAAGGCCATTGAGGAAATGACCGGGGTCAGAAAAGGAGAGATGATTGGAAAAGGCGACTACGCTTACGCCGTGCCATTTTACGGTGAATCCCGGCCAATCATGATCGACCTTGTATTAATGCCCCGAAGAGAAGTGGAGGATAAATACGATTTTGTGCAAAGGACCGGCTGCTTGATTATCGCGGAGGCAGAGGCGCCCTGCGCCTATAGAGGCAAGGGGGCGTTCCTGTGGGGGATAGCCACCCCGCTGTACGATGGCCAGGGCAATATCGTGGGGGCCATTGAGTCCATAAGAGATGTCACAGAGAAGAAAAAGGCGGAGGAACAACTTAAATACCTCAGCCTGCACGACCCCCTCACCGGACTGTATAACCGCACCTTCTTTGAAGAGGGGATGCGGCGGGCTTCAGACGGCAGATTTGACCCAATTGGCATAATAATATGCGACCTGGACGGGCTGAAGCTAATCAACGACAGCCTGGGACATGACGCCGGTGACTCCCTGCTGGCGGCCGCAGCCGGAATTATCGGAAAGACCTTCCGTAAAGGCGACATTGTTTCCCGCATCGGCGGGGATGAATTTGCCGTCCTCCTGACTGGCAGCGACGAAGCAGCCGTAGAAGAGGCTTACCTGAGATTAAGAAGTTCCTTCGACAATTACAATTTAACAGATCCGGAAATCCCCCTCAGCGTATCCATCGGGTTTGCCGTGGGCAGTATGGAAACGGCCAGCGTAGGCGAGCTTTTCAAAGAAGCGGACAACAATATGTACAGGGAAAAGCTGCACCGCAGCCAAAGCGCCAGGAGCGCAATAGTCCAGACACTGATGAAAGCCCTTGAGGCAAGGGACTTCATTACTGAGGGACACGCCAACAGACTGCAGGTCTACGTTAAGGAAATGGCCGCGGTTTTGGGCATGTCAACACGCAGCATTTCAGATTTATGCCTGCTGGCCAAGTTCCACGATATCGGCAAGGTGGGCGTGCCGGACAGGATCCTGTTCAAACCGGGTCCCCTGACTAACGAGGAGGCGCTTGAAATGCAGCGGCACAGCGAAATAGGCCACCTTATCGCCAGGTCCGCGCCCGACCTGGGACCAATTGCTGACTGGATTTTAAAACACCATGAATGGTGGAACGGGAAAGGGTATCCTCTGGGGTTAAAAGGAAAAGAGATCCCGCTGGAATGCCGCATCCTGGCCATCGTCGACGCCTACGACGCGATGACCAGCGACCGGCCGTACCGCAAGGCGCTGTCCCGCGAAAAGGCTTTAAGTGAATTAAAAAGGTGCAGCGGCAGCCAGTTTGACCCCTGCCTGGTAAATAAGTTTGTAGAAATATTGGAATTGGAAAAAGCTACCTGATTAACTTTTTTAGAAAAACAACAAGGGGCCGGGGGGCTACTTGTTTTCGGCGGGCCTGGCTTTCTTAGCCAGGGTTTTAACAATGTCGGCCCGGCTGATAATCCCTAAGATAGTAGCGCCATTTTCAACAACCGGCACCCGTTTGATGCTGTGATCGATCATCAGGGCCGCCACCTCCTCAACAGCCATATCCCCGCCGGCGGTAATCACATTCCTGGTCATTATCCCGGAGGTGCTGGTTGCGGCCAGTTTTTTGAAATCCTCCCGGTATCTTTCTAAACCGTTGATATAGATAAAAGCCCCTAGAATATTCAGGAAGGCCGGCGCCCTGGGGTTTGTCTCCTTATGTAACAGGTCTTCCTCAGTTACCATACCTACTAATAGTCCTTTTTTGTTCACGACCGGCGCGCCCGATATGTTGTTTTCCGTTAAAATCAAAGCCGCCTCTTCAATGGAGGAACCTTCCTGTATGGTAACAACATCTTTATTCATAATATCCCTTGCCAGCATGTGGTCCACCTCTTTTTATTGTTTTAGTTCCTTCTCCTCTTTTTGGGGTTCAGGCAGCGGCGCCTTTAAATAGCGAGCGCCGGTCCATACCAGCACTGCTGCAAATATCAACCGCAGGTAGTCTTCCACGATAAAATGGGCCAGGCTGCCGCCCATACAGGTACCGATCAGGATGCCTGGCACAAGCCCGGTCAGGGTACTCTTGTTTACATTCCCCAGGCGCCAGTGTGTAAACGCGCCTACTCCACCGGCGGGCACCATGGCCAGGAGGGAACTGCCCTGTGCGGTGTACTGTGTAAATCCCGCCAGCAGGACCATTGAGGGCACCATGATCGTTCCCCCGCCGACTCCCATCATGCCGGATAAAAAGCCGGTAAATACCCCGGTTAATAATAGAACTAGTATTTTGCTCCATGTCAATCCCATGGCGGAATCAACAACCTGGGGCAGGTGAGGCTTCAGGAGCAGGAGTACGGTGATCAGGAGCATAAACAGGCCGAAGTACCTTCCCAACTTCCACTCGGGCAGGGCGTCGGCAAATTTTGCGCCAAACCTGGCGGTAAATACCGCAGTTGAGGCTAACAGCAACGAGGCCAAAATGTCAATATTGCCTTGAACGGCATAGGTGATAGAACCCATTATTCCGGTAAATACAAGCGCGACCAGGCTTGTGCCGTGGGCTTTGTGCTGCCCGATTTTTAAAACGCCAACCATAAGGGGGATCATGATCACCCCTCCGCCCAGTCCAACGAGACCTCCGAAGGTCCCCGCGAGCAATCCGATCAGGAAACTCATTCCGCTAATCCTCCATCGGGCCTTAAAATTCGATAATTTTTATAAGTATATCACATATAGTCATTTTTTACTTTTATTATATACCTTGATTATAATTGCCCAAGCAGGTGTTGTCAGCAGCCGGAAACCGGCGCCAAAAGTACCGGTTTCCGGGGTTCACTAGCTTGAACCTATTTTTTTAAATAGACAGTCTTAACAATGCCTTTTACCTGTGATGAAATGTGTTTGTCGTAAGCCATTTCGGATAATCTTAGGAAAGTATCTCTGTCGATGTAATATTTATTTTGCAGTTCGGCTATTCTGTGAGTCGCGTCTTCCAAGTTCGATGCGGACAGGACATATTCCTCGAAGATCGGTTTTTCTTTTTTAAGTAAATGAGGGGTTGGTTCATCAATGTTGCCGACAAGGTAGTCAATGCTGGTTTCATATAAATTAGCAAGGGTTATTAAGGTGTTGATATCCGGCTCGCTAACTCCTTTTTCATAACCGGACAATGTTTTATTATTTATATTTGTTAATCTTTTAACCTGGACCTGGGTTAAATGCTTTGCTTCCCGTGCCGCCCTGAGGCGGATACCTAACCGGCTGCTCATTTTTTTCCACCACCAATCCTATATTACCATTATTCCTAAAACCGAGGAAATAGTTCCTAAATACATGGAAATAGGCATTTATTTCTTAGATATTAAGAATTATAATAAGGTTAATCAGGTGGTGAAATTAGGAAATTAATGCGGCCCGCCGGCGCTGCCGTTCTCCAGCAAGGGGGGATATGAAATCCGATTCGTTACATTTGAGGAGTTTTGGTTACTGCTGCGTAACGAAGCTGAAGGAGTAAAGATGGATGCTTTTTTTGAGTGTGGTTGTCTTAAAATGCAATGGTCATTTAGTGATTCGGAAAAAATGCTGAAAATTATAAGATTTCTCAAAGAATACGGCGCCAGATACCAGGTTTGCGACCTCTCTGTTTATTTCTGGGTGGCCGTCAATGAATACGGGCAACTCTACGTGGTAAAGGGCTAGAAAGGTCTCTTTTTATGATGAAATGGTGATGGCATTTCTTTGTTTTTTTCCATCTCTTTTTCTGCTTTTTCCAGCCTGTCCAGGCCTACAATAATGCTGCGCAGCATTTCGTCGTTATAAAGATCGGTGATCCAGGCCTTCACTGTTTTCACATCGGCGCCGTAATGGCGTGAAAGGTTTTGCAGAAGGTTTTCTTCGGCGAGGATGCGGTCAATCATTCTCTGCCTGATGGAAATTGTTTTGTTGTTGCCGGGCATAATAGACACCTCGCTTTATTCTTGTTCCATTATAAAACTATTGAGCCCGGCATGCCAGAGCTATCCAAAATTACAGAGACGAAACCCCAGCTCATATCTTGATATTATTTAAGTCAAAAATCACAGTTAAAGGAATGCCGGCCTGGATTATTAATCAGAACCAGGCAGCAGTTTTCTTAATTCCATGGGCAGAGGGAACAGGATAGTGGTATTGGGTGAATTCGCCACCTCTGACAGGGAGCGCAGCGTCCGCAGGGTCAACCCGCCATTCACGCCGGTTAATACTTCTGAGGCCTGGGCCAGCTGCTCGGCTGCCTGGCGTTCTCCTTCGGCCTGAATTATTGCCGCCCGCCTGCTTCTTTCTGCTTCAGCCTGGCGTGCGATCGCCCTGGTCATCTCTGACGGCAGGACCACGTCCTTGATTTCCACCGATGTAACTTTAATTCCCCAGGGGTCAGTGGCTTCGTCTACTATTTTTTGCACTCTTTGGTTCAGCTTTTCACGCTGTGAAAGCAGATCATCAAGTTCGGCAGTGCCCACGACACTTCTAAGGGTGGTTTGGGCGTATTGGTTAGTCGCCGCGTGGACATTCTCCACGTTGACTATTGCTTTGTCCGGGTCTACAACCTTGTAATAAAGGACCGCGTTGACTTTGCAGGCGACATTGTCCCTGGTAATGACTTCTTGAGGCGGCACGTCGAAAACTATCACCCGCAGGGAGACCCGGATTATTCTGTCAATAATCGGAATGATGAAAATAAGACCAGGCCCTCGCACATTAATAAGCCTTCCCAGCCTGAACAACACTGCCCTTTCATACTCAGGAAGGATTTTTACCGCGGATGTGATAACAGAGAAAATTATTACGGCTAATATTATTATTGAAAATAGGTTGTAAGACATTAGTTTTCCTCCTTCGCTGTGTCTGTATCATCATTATTGACTGCTGAACCTACAAAAAGAGTCATTCCCTGCCGTCCAAGCACTGTTACTCTTTCACCCTCCCGAATAGTATGCCCGTTTTTTGAAACTGCCTGCCATATTTCCCCCTTTATTCTAATCATGCCGCCGGGAGCAAGTTCAGTAACGGCGTAAGCAGATTTATTTTGAAATTCGGCTTCCCCGTGCACGGGCTTATACCTGCGAATGCGGGATACGCCCATAACAATTATTGATATAAGTAACGCGCCGACCGCACCTACCCCCAGCACCAGGAGCTTAAAAGCGGAAAACCAGCCGGTCGGCATCAATGGCTCCACAGGGAAAAACAAGATGCCCAGGACAATGCTTACCAGGCCACCGACACCCAGCACACCGTAGGTCGGGGTGACAAATTCCGCCACCAGCAGCCCGGCGCCCAGCAGGATTAAGAATACCGCCGCAAGGTTGCCGCTGAACAAGCCCATCCCGGCCAGGCCCAATAAAAGGCTTATTGAACCGGCAATCTCGGGCAGTAAAAACCCGGGAGAGTAAAAGCCTATAATCAGTCCATAAATGCCGATCATCAGTAATATCATGGCGAAAGTAGGGTTGCTGACCAGGTGGATCAGCTGTTCATTTACGTTTAAGGGCAGCTCAGTGATCCTGGCTTCTGCCGTGGCCAGACGCCTGTCGCCGGCATTTGTTTTGACAGTCATGCCGTCAATCTTTTGCAGTAATTCGACTGTGTCGGCGGCGTTCATGTCCACCATTCCTATATCGAGGGCTCCGCTGTTGTTCAAGGTCAGGTTTTCCGTGACAAATTTTTCCGCCAGGCCGGCGGGGCGGCCTCTTTCAGCGGCAATGCTTTTCATATGGCCGGCTAAAAAATTAATGGTTTTTTGGTCTGCCGTTTGGGGGGATTCGCCGGGGGAGGCCATAGTTACCGGCATGGCGGCCCCGCAGGTGGTGGCGGGAGACATGGCGGCGATATGCCCGTTAATCAGGATAAAGGCGCCGGCTGAAGCTGCTATGGCGCCCTGCGGGTTAACGTATGTGATAATGGGAACGTTTGAGGCGGACATCGCCTGTAAAATATCAAGAGTAGCCGACACCAGCCCGCCCGGGGTATTAAGTAATATTAAAACAGCGTCAGCCTGGTCTCTCTCCGCCAGGTAGAGGCCTCTTTGGATGTGTCTGGCCGTACCTTCTGTCACGGTATCGTCCAATTTGATCGAATAGACGGCAGGCTGTGTGTTTTCACCGGAAGACGGCGTTGATAAACACAATAATAAACAATAAAAAACAGATATGAATATCAAAAGCTTATTTTTTTTAGACCTCATTGCTATTCACCTTTGACGGTTAACTCTATTTAGCTATTGTCAAATTCAATTAGTTTATGCACTCAATGCCAGCAAGAGGGTTGGTGATTATTGCCAACCCTCTTGCACAGTTACATTATTGCTCCGCAGGCCAGGCGCCGGCCCGAGGCGCCCGCCGGCTGCGTCCGGTAGTCGTCCGGGTTTTCATGGATTATTACAGACCTGCCGATTACCTGGGAGACGCTGAACTTGTTAGTAAAGAAACCCATGACAGCCCGCTCCCCGTTTGAAAACAGCACCGGGAAATCTCCCGCGTGGTTGCCATGAGGCTGGTTATAGGGATTCCAGTGTTCACCGGCGGCCTGAAACGGATTAGCGGGGTCACCCACAGCGCAATTCCCAAATTCATGTAAATGGAAGCCATGGGGTCCGACAGGCGCCCTGTTGTTCTGGGCCGGCTGATATGGCGGCAAGCCGGACACATCGGCAAAAATCCAGACGCCGCCGGGGACGTCATAAAAATACACGATACCGTTTATTTGCGGGCACAGAGGTCCGCCCCGCATGACCGCCCTGGCGGTCCTTGAATATAATCCCGTGTTATCCATAACTGAAAGACTCCTTTACTTAAATTTAATTATTTATATCTTATGAAAAATTATCCGTAGTTGCCATAAAATGGTGTGGCAACAATCGCAAAGGTTTATATAAACTCCTGGAATAATTTTTATAATTAGAAGGGTATCATAAATAAAAATCTTATATGGTTAGCTTGGGGAAGAAAAAATACATCTGGAACTCAGGGATTACCTGGAAGAGCTAAAGGAGTAAAAACTAACTTTAGAAAGAGTGGTGGCTATGGCAGGCGCAAAAGAAAAGGGGCGAAATGAAATTGCCATTTTTGCGGGGGGCTGTTTCTGGTGCATGCTCGCGCCCTTTGCTGAAGCGAAGGGTGTTATTGAAGTCATACCCGGCTACACGGGCGGGCATAAAGACAATCCTACTTATCGGCAGGTCTGTTCGGACACGACCGGACACTGCGAGGCGGTACAGGTCACCTTTGACACTGATTTGACAAGTTATGAAGAACTGCTGGATATCTTTTGGCGGCAGATCGACCCGACTGATGCGGGCGGGCAGTTTTTCGACCGGGGGTCTTCTTACCGGACGGCTGTATTTTACCTTGATGAGGCGCAGAGAGAAAAGGCGGAAGCGTCAAGGGAAGCCCTTAACAGCAGCGGCAGGTTTAACAAGCCCGTTGTAACTGCTGTTCTGCCGGCGTCAACTTTTTACCCGGCGGAAGATTACCACCACGACTATCACAAGAAAAATCCTGGACATTACAAACAGTACCGCAGGGGGTCGGGGCGTGACGCTTTTCTGGAAAAACACTGGAGCACATCAGTGAAGTAATTATCACATCGAACACGTCTAAATAAAAAAACAGACTGTCGACCAATACATATTGTTTAAATCCATGGTGTTGAAACCAACTGCCCAACTGAGACGTGAGTAATGAGACGTGTGACCTGAGAGGTAACTTTATAGAAAGGTCTGATGATAAACTGGCAAAAGAAAAATTGACCGAGATGCAGTACCGGGTTACGCAAAAAAATGCGACAGAGCCACCCTTTAAAAATGAATACTGGGATAACAAGCGGGAAGGCATTTACGTTGATGTCGTCTCCGGCGCGCCGCTTTTCAGTTCAAAAGATAAATTCGATTCGGGCTGCGGCTGGCCCAGCTTCACCGGGCCGCTCGACCCGGGGGAAATAGTTGAGAAAAAAGACCCGAGCCATTTTATGGTCCGCACCGAGGTGCGCAGCAGGACGGACGACTCGCACCTGGGCCATGTTTTCGGCGACGGCCCGGCCCCGCTGGGAACGCGTTATTGTATCAATTCAGCCGCCTTAAGGTTCATACCGAAAGAAGACCTGGAAAAGGAAGGTTACGGCCAGTATGCAGGACTGTTTAAAAGTTAACGGGACAGAGCGATAAGATTTTTTCTGCTAACCGGGAGAGTCCGTATAAAGGCTCTTTTTTATTGGACGTCATAGCCATTATTGCCGCCAGTGCCGGTGTAATTGTTTTGCATCACCTGGGCATAATACCGGAAACTTATGTGATCTCCATCCTGCTGACGCTCCTGGCCCTGCACGCGCTGCAGGAAGCGCTGCGGGGAGAGGAGATAAAAGAGGACATCAAGACCATTGCCAAAAATGTGCAGGCCACCGACTCCGAGGTTGAGCTGATCAAGCCCAGGGAACTACTGGTCTACACCGAGGAATTCGCCTTGAAAAACAGGGGTGAGGTGTGGTGGTTTAACGCCTGCTGCACGATGTTTCGCTCGCAGGAGCTTTTTGACAGGCTGTTGAGGATTTCGATTGAAAGCTCCAAAACAACCAGGATTATTTTTGTGATGGACCTGTCCATGAAAGAGGCGTGGGAGCGGGATATCAGGCCAAAAATTGAAAAATGCCGTGATCGGGAGAAGGTGCAGGAGCCGGTGTGGTGTAACATTGATGAAAGCATCGCCTTCCAGATGATCGATGTCGGGGTGGGAAAGGAAGCCAAGGAGGCCCTGCTGGCCTTCTGGGGGGAGCCGTTTATGATGGAACTTGGCAGCAAAGGGCAGCATGTGCCGAGATACCTGATCCATGTCAAAAGTCAGTCCGGACTCATCTCCCGCCTGCAGGACATTTTTGTAAAATGCCGTTTGAAAAACAGCGGGAGCGGGTAGCTAATTTTGTTAATAAAATATTAACTTTTACGAAAGCTAAAGTTAAGTTCCTCTTGCTAGAATGTTGTCAATACAATTTTGAGGAGCTGGTGGATTATGATTAAAATAAAAGATAATATTTACTGGGTGGGAATTAAGGACTGGGAATTAAAGAAATTTCACGGTGATGAGTATTCGACCCACCGGGGATCAACCTACAATTCTTATCTGATCAAAGACAAGAGGACAGCGCTGGTGGACACGGTATGGACTCCGTTTCACCGCGAATTTATCGACAACCTGGAGAAGAACATAGACCTCAACAGCATAGATCTGATCGTGATCAACCACACTGAGCAGGACCACTGCGGCAGTCTTCCGTACCTGATGAAAAAGATCCCCGGCGCGCCCATCTACTGCAGCAAGAACGGCGCGACGCTACTTAAAAGGCACTTTCATCAAGATTGGAATGTCAATATCGTTAAAACCGGTGACAGTGTTGACCTGGGAGACAACAAGCTGGTCTTTGTGGAAATGCCCATGCTGCACTGGCCTGACTCCATGGCCACTTACGTGGCCGGCGCCAACACGCTGCTGTCCAATGACGCTTTCGGCCAGCACTACGCCTCCCCTTACATGTATAACGACGAGGTGGACCAGTGCGAGCTTTACCAGGAAGCGCAAAAATATTACGCCAATATATTAACCCCCTTCAGCAAGCTCGTGAAGGCCAAGATTAAGGAAATAACAGCGCTAAACCTGCCCATTGAGCTCATCGCGCCGAGCCACGGCGTCATCTGGCGGGACAACCCCATGCAGATCGTTGAAAAATACGACCAGTGGGCGAGCGACTACCACGAGGGCAAGGTGATTGTAATTTATGACTCCATGTGGGGCGCCACCAAACAAATGGCGCTGGCCATAGCCAGGGGCGTGGAGAGAAAAGGCCTGGGCGTGAAAGCCCTGAGCATGGGTAAATACGACAAGAGCGATTTAATAACGGAAATATTTAAATCCAGGGGTGTCATTGTCGGCAGCTCCACTGTCTACAAAGGTATCCTGGGCGACACCGCCGCTGTGCTGGAGATGATCAATTGGTTGAAATTTAAAAATAAAATCGGAGCTGCTTTCGGTTCGTACGGGTGGAGCGGCGAGTCGGTTAAAATCATTGAAACAAGGCTGAAGGAAGCCGGTATCGAAATCGCAATGGAGGGCATCAGGGCGCAGTACAACCCGTCGCCGGAAGAAATCAAAGCCTGCGAGGCCTTCGGCGAAGCGTTTGCGGAAAAAGTATAAATTAATGGTTATTGTCAGGGCCTACCTTTTAAACGGGTGGGTCTTTTTTGTAATACATTCAGGATAGTTTGTTCCAGGGAAAACAAGGCCAGGCTTTTTTAAAGTCTGTCAGTTTGGGGGAATATATACCTAACTTATACTTAACTTGCCGCATTATAGTTGATAAGGATTTAAAGAGGGGACAATTGGCTCAATGCCCATTACACGGTATAATTGAACCATTCAGACCCGGCTTGCGTTTGTTCGCTACGGCATCAAGTCTGCCGCCGCCGGGCCTTGAGGATTATATAGACAGAAGTATTGTGTATATCGGACGATAATTTAAACCAGTAAAGGAGGGTATTGCATGTCTAGTTTTTTTAAACGAAGGGCAGTGAAATTAGCTGTGGCCGCGCTGGTTATTTTAAGCCTGGCCCTTCCGGCCGGGGCAATGGAAAAAGTGACCGGGAATTCGGTGATTGTGCCCGCCGGGAATATTACCGGGCCGCTTTTTGCAGCAGGCAGCTATATTGTTGTGGACGCTGATGTGGACGGGGACGTCTTTGCCGCCGGGCAGGATATCACAATAAACGGCGATATTAAGGGCGACCTTCTGGCAGCGGCGAGGACCGTCAGGATAAACGGCAGGGTAAGCGGCAACCTCCGCTGCGCCGTTTCGGATTTGGACCTCAGTAACGAAATTGGTAAAAGCCTGACCGCGGTTGCAGCCCAGGTGCGGCTGCACGAGAACTCGGAGGTCCAAGACGACGCGCTGGTCTTCGCGGGCGCCGCGTTATTCTCAGGAAAAGTAGGCCGCCAGGCCCTGGGCGCCGGCGGGGACTTCCGCATCAACGGGCCAATCGGAGGCAGTGTCCATTTCTGGGGGGTCGATAACCTTACCGTGGGTCAAGCAGCATCAATTAACGGGGACTTAAACTACAGTTCGCCAAATGAAGCCGATATCTTGCCCGGCGCTCAAATTACGGGGCTAACCAAGTGGGAGCAGGTTCAGGGAGCTGAGCAAAAAATACGCCCGGAAGGTATTAACTGGTTTGCTCAACTGCTCTGGTTTATTGCGGGCGTTGTGGCATGGGGCGCATTTATACTGATTTTCCCACGGCTCTGGAGCGGATTCAGTGAAAAAATACTTCACTCACCCGGCCCCGCGCTTGGCTGGGGCGCGCTCGCGCTTATTGCCGCGCCGCTGGCCTCTCTTTTGCTGCTCATAACGGTTATAGGTATACCGCTTTCACTGACTTTAATCATAGCTTATCTTTTGACTTTGTACGCGGCAAAAATCATTGTCGGGGACGCCATTGGCCGTTTCCTGGCGGCGCGTTTCGGCTGGGAAGGCAGGTTACACGGCATCTGGACCTTTATGATTGGCTTTGCCGCGTTGATCCTGCTGGGCATGATTCCGGTGGCCGGGTTCTTCATAAGTTTGATCGTGGCGGCTGTGGCTTTAGGCGCGGTGATTCTGGCTGTCGTACGCTCCCGCAGCGATACGGTTACGTCGCAATAGAAAAAAGTTTAATGCAAATTGCAATTGATTTTACCTGGAAAATTAACCTATAATTATTGAAATGATATGATATTGTGGAGTTGATGATATGCCTGTCCGACCCAATGAGGAAGCGATGATAAACCAAAAAATCAGGGAGGACTGGCTGGCGGCCCTTGACGGCATGGTAAAACAGCTGAAAGAATGGACCAGGCAGCAGCACGGCGCGTCATGTCCATGCTGCACACCGGTTTGTGAGATTATTGAGACGACAGTAGAACTGGATGAAGAGCACATTGGCAGCTACAACGCGCCCATGCTGTTTTTAAAAACAAAAAAGACCCTTGTCGAACTTAAGCCGGCGGGCAGATTTGCCATCGGGGCGATAGGGCGCGTGGACATGACTAACAACAGGCGGAGCTATTCTTTCCTATACTCCAGCAGGAGGGGATGGATCTGCATGGAAAACAGGCAACCACTGACTAAATCCCTGTTTCTGGAACTACTTGCCGACCTTGACCAAACGCAGCCGGATTCCAGCCTTCATTGAGACGTGTGAAAAGAGGAATACCCTGATACTCGCGACACACGACTTAATTGACGCATGAATTAAAAAATTATTCTTACAAAAAAGCCGGGCTTGCCCGGCTTTTCCAAATATCCATTTTACCTATGATGTTTTTTTAGAGCGGCAGCTGTCCGTGCTGTTCAGGCGTGCTTTAATGCGTTCAGCCATAGACTGCTTAAGCTGGCCGGCCTGTTCACTGGTAATTTTACCGTCTGTGACCTTTTGATCAATTTTTGTGTTGAACTTTTCCATCAAATAATCCACCAGCTGCTGTTCGCCGATCCCTTTTTCACCGGCAATCTGGACCATAGACTTGCCGGACTGGCGGGCAGCTATCAAATCTTCCTTGCTGATGCCGATATATTCAGCTAAATCCTTCATATCGCCCATGCCGCGGCCCATTTGCATTCCCATGCCTGAGCCATCTTTGGGCGCCGTTTTGTCTTTTGGGTCAATATCCGCGCGGTTCAAATCAGCTTTAATCCGCTCTGCCATGGATTGTTTTAACTTTTCGGCCTGCTCCGTGGTAATTTTACCGTCCGCGACTTTTTGATTTATTTTATTACTATATTTTTCAGCCATGAAATCTACCAGCTGCTGTTCGCCAATCCCTTTTTCAGCGGCAATCTGGACAATTGATTTGCCCGATTGGAGTGCTTCGGTCAATTCTCCCCGGCTGATACCGAGAAAATCAGCTATTTCAGTAATGCCGCAAACCATGCGCATAGCGATCTCTTTGTGGAAAATTCCCTGTACGGCCAGTCCAGCCGGGTTGTTTCCTGCCGCAGACGCTTTCAAGGAAGTGACGCCAACCAGGAGAAGTCCGCCGAGAAGCGCGGCTACAACCGCCCCCGACAACCAACCTTTAACTCTCATAATTTTTTACCCCCTTAGTCACGAAGCCTTAATCATTGTTCATTTCTTCTTTAACATCCCTCATTATGGCCGTGTTTATATCCTGTTTTGGAACAACCTTGTTCCTGGCTTTTTGCTTCTGTTTTTTAGGGGTAATTATTTTTGTTTTTTCTGCCGCCATTTAAAATCCACCTTTCCATAGAGTTTTTTTATTAAGAGGTAGTTTGCCTGAACGGGCAGATAATATGTAAATAGAAATTTTGCAAACGTGGTGTTTTTAATGAGTTAAGGAATAAGATAACAAATATGGTCAAGACAAACCTCAGCTGCAGGAAATTGGCAGGGATCTACAGGGTGATACAGGAAAGCGGCCCGGATGTTCTGAAGAAAAAGGTATTGCAGGGAAATGAATATTCTGCCGGAGCCGCAGTTTCCGTGATGTGCCGTTCCAGGTATGGGTTATAATTCTGCAGTCAATGGTAAACAATGTGAAAATACAAGTTTGCTCTTCTAGAATAAGTTTTTTAAATTTAACGATTCTTTTTCCGGGATATGTCCGATCATTAACTTCAGTTCCGACAACTGCCCCCATGAGAGGGGTGCGTTTTCTGTGTTAATATATTCCCTGGTTTTAGCCATGGAAAACTCGATATTGTCAATCTCCTGGTGGTCAAGAACGGTTGGCCACCAGTTTGCTTTCTTGTCCCAGGTCTCTTCCAGTTCGTCGGTCCCAGTTCGGGCTTGTTCCCACTGATTATTTTCCAGCCCTTGTTCTATTTGTTCAATCTTTTGCAGCATTTCACCTGCTGATTCCCGCAGCATATGGTTCGTCCAGAAACTGAAGGATACTATAGCGGCAAATATGATTAACAGCACCACTAGCAACCTCATAGTACGACTCCTTTATTAATGCAAAATTAATGCTAAAAATCTATGTTTTTGTGGACTTCCCCAGCCATCCCGATCGGGGACATATCTCGACCCCAAAGGAATACCCATAAGCTGAGATGTGTCCCCATTCCTCTGTCTGGTCCCATGCAACGATACAACCCTGCAGAAAAAAGATGTGTCCCCATTCCCCTGTCAGAGTGAAAAAAGTATGTTGACATGTTTTGTCTTTCTAAAGACTGAGTACCTAACCTACCTTCGATTTAACCTGGTAAAGCAGCTTTCCCTCCGTGTCAAGGTGCGCGAAAAGAACCTCCTGAAATGAATTGATACCGAATTTGTGCAGTTCGGCGCGCAGCCACTCTTCGTTAAGGTTTAACCTGGCCAGGTTTTTCTTAAAGACAAAACCATCGATAATCAGCGTGACCGGTAAACCCTCATACTTCGTTGGTAGATTTAAATCCTCCGGCACAACCGGCCTTTTCTGGGATTTGGGGATGACACTTAACTGGCCGCCAGTCTCCAGGATGGCAAATTCCACATCTGCAATATTGGGTATATTTTTTACCCGCAGCTGTTCCAGCAGGTCGTTTATGTTATAACGCAGCCTGGCAAGTTCTTTTTCAATAATTATCCCGTTTTCAACCAGCACACTTGGTGTGCCGCAGATTATTCCTCTGGCCCGTTCGCTTTTTAGGGATAGGTAAGACATCGCGACCTGCACCACAATCAGGGTGAATATAGGGAAAAGGCCAAAAAGAAGAGGCGCCTCGGTGTTTTCCATCGGGATCGCGGCCAGGGCTGACAGCATGATTACGATGACAAGCTCATACGGCTGCAGCTGGCCGATCTGCCTTTTCCCCATCAGCCTTAAACCGATCACCACCACAGCAAATAATATAAGTGTACGTACAATACCTATCAGCATATGTTATTTTCCTCTGAGATTAATATATTTTTAGGTATCTTTTGTTAAAGGCCTGGTTTTTATGTAATATCTTGTGAAGGCAAAGGTTTTTGCTACATTTTTCTTGTAGGTTTATGCCGTTTTATAGCGAAATTCTTCCATAAGCAGTTGATGCAGGCATCATAAAAGGAGGAATATCGTGGTAAAGGCAAAAACCACAGCTGTAATCTTGTTATGCATCGCAATTTTGCTGGCTGTTTCAGTATTGCCGGGCGCATCTCCGGCAATGGCCCAGAACTATACTATCCGGGCCGGGGACACCCTGTTTTCCATTGGGCAAAAATTCGGTGTCCAGGTTGGGGATCTTATAACTGCCAATAACCTGTCATCTGACATGATTTATCCGGAACAAAGGCTATGGATACCGCCCGCTCCTCTCAGACCGTCCGGATCACCCCGGTATGTATTGGGTTTTTACGTTGATCAAGAGAATGATCTGCCCTGCTCGTACGGCAGTATGACAGCAAACGGCAGCCAGATAAGCGCTGTGGCGCCTTTCTGGTACAGGCTGGCGCCGGATGGCCAGGAGGCTATCGAGGAGAGCCGGGCGCCGGATGGAACAGGCGCCGGTAATCCGAAGGCTATAATCAGCGAAGCTCATAAAAACAATATCCAGGTATTGGCCTTAATACACAACATGATCTATGCCGGGTGGGTTGACGGCGCGGCCCTGGCTTCGGCTATGCTTGAAAATACACAGACCAGGGGGGTGTTTATCAACAAGCTGGAGAATATAATCAAGGAATATGGTTATGACGGGGTAAACCTCGACATTGAAAATATACGTCTTGCTGACAGGGATAAATTTTCTTTGTTTGTAAAGGAGGTGTTTCAGCGTCTGGCGCCCCAGGGGTATAAAGTAACCGTATGCGTGCCCGCAAAAACACATGACAACTTGCAAAGCTCCTGGTCCGGGCCATTTGACTATGCGCAGATCGGCATGTATTCCCACAGTGTGATCATTATGACTTACGATGAACACGGGTACAGCAGCGGGCCGGGACCGATCGCTTCCAGCGGCTGGGTTAGAGATGTCGTGAAATACGCTGCGCAGAATATCCCACCGGAAAAAATTCTTTTGGGAATACCGGGGTACGGCTTTGACTGGACCGCCGGGCAGGCGGGTCCGAGATACATCTCCTATGAGCAGGCGGTGGCATTGGCGCAATCTCAGCAGGCAAACATTTTATGGGATGACAGCTCGCAGGCGCCATATTTCCAATACCGTGACACCGGCAACCGGGGGCATGAAGTATGGTTCGAAAACGCCTTTAGCCTTGGTAATAAACTGGATTTAGTTGATGAATATGACTTAAAGGGCATAGCCATCTGGCGGCTTGGCATGGAAGACCCCGGAGTGTGGGATGTCCTTGGCTGCCGGATAAAAACAGAAAAAACCTCTATGGATTGATAAGGAAAAAGACGCCAACCTGCTTAATGCGGCCGGCGCATAGTGCATGTAATGAATGAGCATATTTAGAAGAAAGGGGATAAGGCGGATGGACGGCAATTTAATGAAGAATATAGGTTTTGCCGAGATCGTGAAAATGGATGAACTGGTGGATTATCAGGAAGGCCGGGTAATTAGCCGGACCCTGGCGCAGCTGCCCCAGGTTACCCTCACGCTGTTTTCTATCAGCCAGGGAGAGGGGATTAGCGCGCACACGTCGCCGGGAGACGCTCTGGTGCAAATTTTAGACGGAGAAGCTGAAATCACAATCGGCGGGCAAGTTTTTAATGTGCAAGCCGGGGAAAGCATAGTCATGCCGAAAGGGGTGCCTCACGCCCTGGAAGCCAGGCGTAACTTTAAATTTCTCCTAACGGTTGTTAAACCATAGAATAAGCCACAGGCGGTGCAAAAAAAGGTGGTTGGAACCCTTCCGGCCCCAACCACCTTATACCATTCTCCCGTTGCAATCAGTGTTTGCACACGGTATTGAACCCAACCTGGCGCCTTTTGAGCCCGTGATACGGTAGCCATTGTAGGGCGGGATTCCCGCCATGCAACGCCAAATTTTTTACTCTGGTGTTTTCAATACCGCTCCGGTGCTGGCGGAGGTTACCTGCGCTGAGTAGCGGGCCAGGTAGCTTTTCCCGGTTACTTTGGGCGCAGGTTTTTTCCAGTTGCTGCGCCGGGCTGCCAGTTCTACGTCAGACAGTTTGACGTTTAAGACGCGGTTGGGAATGTCAATCTCGATGATATCGCCCTCTTGCAGCAGGGCGATAGGACCACCTTCAGAAGCCTCAGGCGAAACATGGCCGATGCTGGCGCCCCGGGTGCCACCGGAAAACCGGCCGTCAGTAATTAAGGCTACGTCTTTGTCCAGCCCCATGCCGGTAATCGACGACGTGGGGCTAAGCATTTCACGCATGCCCGGCCCGCCCTTGGGGCCTTCATAGCGGATGATCACCACGTCGCCTTTATTAATCTTACCGTCCATTATCGCTTCAAAGGCTTCTTCCTCGCTGTTATAAACACGTGCCGGGCCGCTGTGCCTGAGCATTTCCCTGGCTACCGCCGACTGTTTCACCACAGCCCCGTCCGGGGCCAGGTTGCCTTTTAAAATGGCGATGCCGCCTTCCCTGCTGTAGGGGTTGTCCAGCGGCCGGATAATTTCCTGGTTGCGGACCGCGGCATTACTAATATTTTCACCAAGAGATTTTCCCGTCACGGATTTTGTCTCCAGATTTAGCAGGCCCGCGTCAGCCATCTGCTTTAGCACCGCAGAGATCCCACCCGCCACAAAAAGGTCAAAAAGGTGGTGCGGACCGCCGGGGCTAAGCTTGGTGATGTTGGGAACGCGTGTGCTGATTTCATCAAAATCTTCAATCCTGAGCGGCGCCCCCGCCTCGCCGGCGATAGCCAGCAGGTGCAGGACTGTGTTGCTGGAGCCGCCGATAGCCATATCCAGGGCTATCGCGTTTTTAAACGCGTCCAGCGTCATGATATCACGCGGGCGGATGTTTTCCCTGACCATCTGCACAGCCTGCTGACCGGCTAGTTTGGCCAGCGCCTTGCGCTGCCCGTAGGGGGCCGGTATAGTGCCGTTGCCCGGCAACCCTATGCCCAGCGCTTCTACCAGGCAATTCATGGAGTTGGCGGTAAACAACCCGGAGCAGCTGCCGCAGGAGGGGCAGGCGCTTTGTTCCATCTCTTCCATTTCGGCCGCAGTGATCGCTCCTACGGCATACGCTCCCACAGCTTCAAAAAGAGGCCGCACCAGGTCGGCGTCTTCACCCGCATAGGCGCCGGTCAGCATCGGCCCGCCGCTGACATAAACAGAAGGAATATTCAGCCTGGCCGCCGCCATCAGCATACCCGGCACGATCTTGTCACAGTTGCCGATTAGGACGAGTCCATCAAATTTATGGGCCACGGTCATAGTTTCAATAGAGTCCGCAATTAGTTCACGGCTGGCCAGGGGATATTTCATGCCGTCATGGTTCATGGCGATGCCGTCGCATATACCGATAACAGGAAATTCCACCGGTGTGCCGCCTGCCGCCGACACGCCGAGCTTGGCGGCCTGGGCCAAATCACGCAGGTGGATATGTCCCGGAATTATCTCGTTGAAAGAGTTTACAATGCCGATCAGCGGTTTCTTCAAGTCAGCCGGGGTATAACCCATGGCGTAAAAAAGGGACCTGTGCGGCGCCCGGGCGACTCCCTGTGTTACCATCTCGCTTTGAAGACAACCCTTGTTCATAAAAAAGCCTCCTTATTTAGATTATCTTTATAATTTTAACACGATCGAATGGCTTGCGCATGTATAAAAAAGATTATAGACTACTTAACCGAGTAAAACAATAGAATTTTCCATCCAGTATCTTGTCTTAATAAATGTTTGAGATACGATTGGGTTAAATGTAATTTACAGCTAAATTTTGACCGGTCCGGGGAGAACAGAACCGGAATGCCTTCCCCGGCGTCAAACTAATATAAATATAATAAAGTGGGAGGCGATGGAGAGATGTTCAGGCCTAAGGTTTATCTTTATCTTATTGTGCTGCTGTTGGTAATGCTGTTCAGTCCCGCAGGCGCATCAGCCGGAGAGGCGATTGACGAAAGCGGCAATGGCCGGGTGGTATTCTTGGAAGTAGGAGGGTCGCTGGATCTCAGTCTGGAAAGCAACGCTTCTACCGGTTATTCCTGGCAGTATTTCCCGGATTTCACCGGGGACGGGGTTATTAAGGAAACCGCGCATGAATACCGGGAGGAAAACCCCGGATTGATCGGGGCGCCCGGCGGGGAATACTGGTCTTTTAAGGCTGTTGGCGCCGGCGCTACTTCTATCTCTTTAGGCTATATGAGACCCTGGGAAAGTATACAGCCGGTAAAAACATTTAAAGTTGACGTCATTGTAATACCACAACAGGTTACGGTAACGCTAAACGGCAAACCCCTGGATGCTGATGTGCCATCGATGATTAAAGAAGGCCGGACGCTTGCTCCCATGAGGGCGGTAGCGGAGGCTCTCGGAGTGGAAATTGAATGGCTTCCCGCCACCAGGCAGGTAATTATCAACAAGGACGCTATATCACTTGAACTGACTGTTGGAAGCAGTAAGGCCCTGAGGAGAGACCCGGCGGGTGAACACAACATAACCCTGGATGTCCCTGCCGAGATAATGGCGGGACGGGTTTTCGCGCCGCTGCGGTTTTTCGGCGAAGCCCTGGGCTGCAAGGTAGAATGGGATGGGAAAACAAAAGTGGTAAACATAACCAGCTAGATTAGGTGTGAAAGGCTGGAATTGCAGGCGCCACTTTAGTCGCACACTGGACATCTAAAGTAATCGGGTGGTTTAAACCCGCCCAGCAAAATGAGGTGACTTTTTTGAAAAAGGTATTAGTAGGAATTTTTATCCTAGCCTTGCTTGTGCTGGCGGGTTGCGGGAAAACCGACACGGCCAACGACAAGGGGGTAAAGCCTGAACAGGAAGAACTGATGAATCAATACCAGGTCCTGATCAATGAAAACAAGCCTGTCCGGGAATTAACCAGTTTTATTGTATCAAACGAAACCATTCTCAGCCGGGAGAACATGGATAAAGCGGTTATAGACCTTATAGAAGTTGCACAGACACGGTTGAAAGACTATGAGGATAAAATCTTTTCCCCTGAAATAAATATACCTTTAAATAATTACAAATACGAAGACCTGGCACAGCTTCAGAATATCAAGGAAGAGGATATAAAGAATTTATTGCAGGAAGCTTTTAACAACGGGTATAAACTTGCCGCGTCCGAGGGCATGTATTATCTTGAAATTGACTATGATAAAATGCTGAAAGATTTTGGCGGGCACACATCAGACGAGGTCGCCGGGTTCCTTGAAATTATGGCGGCCGAGGGCGACAAGCATTTTGCGTCGGACGCCGCCTTGACCATCAGCCTGGATGAACTGGCAAACAGGATTGTAAAGACCGAAAAATATATCGAAACATATCCTGATTTTGCCCTGTCGCAGCAGGTGAAACAGTTCCACAGCTGGTACCTGAAGGCTTATCTGCTTGGTTTGAACAATACCCCGCTATTTGACTACCAGACAGAAAAGGCAAAAGACAAATTTTTAGAAAGTTACGAAACTACAATTAACTCACAGAAAGGAACGAAACTTGCCGGGATCATGGAGGAATACCTGGCCCTCCTGAAGAAGTATGATTATGCGAGATCAGATGAAATAATGGTTTTCACAGACAGGATGACAGCTGAAAATTAAAATATTGTCATTATTATAAGGCGTCATCCACATAAGTCTTATTAGAATTAATAATTGCGTTTATCAATTTATCTGGTATAATCATCATAAGACCTTTTAAGGGGGGACAGGCATGTTTTCAGGAGCGTTTCAGCCTTTGCATTTATTATTGATCCTGATAGTGGTATTGATTATTTTTGGGCCGGGCAAACTGCCTGATGTAGGGAAGGCATTAGGCAAGACTATTAGTGAATTTAAACGTTCAACGCAGGCAGATATTGATGAACCGGAGGAAACCAAGGCCAAGGATCAAGCAACAAAAGCATAAGTTAATAAATATAGATTAAAGAATAAAAATTATAACCCGCTGCCGGCGGGTTTTTGTTTAAACAAGGTGTTGAGGATATCAGGTTAATAAATGGGAACCGGACAATTCTTTCGCTAATATAATAACATAAAACCCCGGCATGAAAAGCAGGTGCAGTTTTGACATGGTAGTTATTATTAATGAGGAACTATGTACAGCAGGCAGTGACCACGCTGTGTTTAGCTGGGTAACGCCGGGTAAAAAAGCTGACACTACTGTTTACCTGGGTGAGGGACCCGCCGCCCTGGACAAAAATACAGGCTATCCAGATACCGAATACCACCTGGCGGAAGTGCGCGGCCTTAAACCCTCCACCCGCTACTGGTACACTGTAGCGAGCGGCGGCGCCTGCGGTTCCCTCAATTCCTTTGTCACACTACCCGCGCCTGCAGGGGAACTGCTGTTTAGCCTGGGGCTTATCGGCGATGTTCATATAGCTCTTGGGGACCCGGTAAATGACGTCAACGAAAAATATTTCGGCAAACTCAGCAAATACTCCGGTGTCCTTTTTGCGCAATGCGTCAGTGATATTATAGCCAGAAATATTGATCTGGCCCTGATGATTGGCGACCTGACGGACTCGTCCAGTGAGCGGCAGTATCAAGAGCTAAGAAGCTCCCTGCTGCCTGGTTTTGGCGGCATCCCCTACATAGCCTGTATCGGCAATCATGACAAGTATCTTAAGCACGCGGGCCTGGGTGAACGTGGATTTTTAAAATTCGCGGCCAACCGGAAAAAGACCCGGGCCAGTGTCAGCATACGGGGCCACCAGCTGATACTAATGGACAGCTGCAGCCAGGACAAAGACTGGGGGCAAGTTGGTGAGGAGCAGATATCCTGGGCGGCACAGCGGTTAAAGGAAACGGCGGGACACCCGTCATTCATTTTCCTCCACCATCCCTGCAGTGGTGTGGATGTATGGTTCGGTGTAAAGGATTTCAGGAAGCTGCAGCAGATGATCAGGCGGTTCCCGGATGTCAGGGGGGTTTTTTGCGGGCATATGCACCGCCATAATGTTAGCACCAGCCGTTTTCTCACCGGCAGCCTGCCTTATGTTGTGCTGCCCGCCACGGTCCAGTATCCCTGCTCCTATGCTGTTATGAGGGTATATGAAGAAGGCTATGAGTACAATGCCTATAAAATCAACAGGCTTGATTTGTCTGAAATGTCCCGTGACAGCATTCTTTTCAAACACGGCGGCAGGGCTGTTTTCAGCCGCTATAGTTTTGGCGGCATAGGCGACCGCAGTATTTCCTACAGCAGAAGGCGCCTGCACCGGCATAAACAGTATGAGCTGTCAGTTACCCTGGAACATAAAGAAGCATTGACATTGTTCGCGCGCGCCCAGGCAGCCGGGGGGGCAAGCTGCGCGCCGGCCGCTGAAAAAGATAAGACGAGGGTGATACTGGGCCGCCACGATTCACTCAGCCTGGCTTTAAGCTCACGCCTGCAGAAAATCCCGCTGCATGGTATAAAGGCGTCTGTTTTAAAGGAAGGTAATTTTAACCAGACGGAAAAAATTATTAAAACCTACTACGGGTAATAATGTCAAAACCGAATATAAATGAATTGCTTATTCTTCCATGCGGACACAGTTTCCTCCGTCACTCTTTGCTTTATCCAGGGCCTGGACGGCCCTCTTAAATATCGTGCTGATATTTTCCCCATAGGTCTCCCTCAGGAAGGAAACACCAAAGCTGGCTGTTATTCTAATATTTTCCAAACCGGGAACTTTTAATTCCGGTATCGTTTCGCAAAGTCGCCCGGCTTTTTTGAAGGTATCCTCCAGGGCGGCGCCAGGCAGGCATATAATGAATTCCTTCCCGCCGCAGCGACCGATTATATCATATGAGCGGCACTTCTGCATAAGAAACTCGACTAATTTTTTTAAAACTTCGTTACCGGACTGGCGCCCGTAAGTGCCGTTAATTTTTTCAAAAAGGTCTATGTCAATGAGGATTACTCCCAGGGTCAAATTTTCCCGCCTGGCCCGGTTAATTTCGGCGTCCAACCGTTTTTCGAACGCCCGCCGGTTCAATGCTCCGGTCAGATAATCGGTATTTGAAAGCAATTCAGCCCGCTTGCGAGCCTGCTCCTCTTTTCGTTTGGAAAGCATCAGGCTGCTGATGTCATTAAAAGACTCATAAGTGGTTTTTGCCAGTTCTACATAGGCTGTTTTGATTTCCTCGTATGCCGTTTTAAGTTCCTCGTATTTTTTATCTTTACTTCTGCTTTTACCAGCTGGTTCAGGTTCAGTAAGGTCGCTGATCACACAAAGAAGCATCTCTTCATCATCCATACGGGCGCTCCTGGCGATAATCTCCACCGGAAAGACCCTGCCGCTTCTACTGCGCTGGGATATTTTAAATTCTAGAACCCGGCCGTCAGAATCTTTTATCGCTTCGGAAACATCGAATGCTGTTTCAGGGGCGCACAGGTCCTGGATGTTCAAAGCCAGCAACTCCCCGCGGTCATGTTCATACACTGATGCTGCGGTGTCGTTAGCGTCAACGATTCTCCCGTCCTGCCCGATTAATAGGACAATATCATTGTTTTGCAATAAGAGATACCGGAAGAGGGATTGGGACATTTTTTACCCCCCCCATGTCACAATTTAACATATTAGTTTTAATGACATATCTTCGTCGAAAAATGGCAATATTCCTTTAATTGCTCAGATCTTATAATACATTTTCTTTTACCTGCAGAAGGTAATTTTAGTCTGCCCTAAGAGTAATAATGTCGAAATTTTTTTTTCTGTCAGAAGGAAATTCCTTTCCGCCGCCGAATATACATATACTTAGTAATAATTGAGAAAGCGTGGTGGGAACATTTTCGGTATAAAATTGTAGGCAGTGTTTTTGCGTGGTAGTACGGCAGGTTAGGGAATACAGTAGTGTAGTATGCGTAGGATGGTAATACGGCAGGCAAAGGGATATTATCTTTATATTCCTAATTTTAATTTAATGCTCGCCAAGAACTCCTGCGTGGGGTTTTTTTGTTTTTTAAAACAATTAAAAGGGGGAAGAACAGTGAAAAAATTATGGTTTGTTAATGGAAGGCGGAGATTTGCGCGGGCGACAGGTATATTTTTGCTGCTGCTGGCGGTGGCAGCGCTGCCGGCGCTGACCGGCTGCTCATCGAATACAGCTGCCCCGGCAAAAGGACAGCAGGTGGTCGAGCTCAAGCTGGCGCACTTTTTTCCAAGCACTCACCCGGCTGAGAAGGACCTGATCCTGCCCTGGGCCAAAGCTATCGAAGAAGCTACAAACGGCCAGGTGAAAATTACAAGTTATCCCCAGGAAACGCTGTTGAAAGCGGACGCAATCTATGACGGGGTAGTTAACGGCATCGCCG
This sequence comes from Pelotomaculum sp., assembly GCA_018435055.1. Taxonomy (GTDB): domain Bacteria; phylum Bacillota; class Desulfotomaculia; order Desulfotomaculales; family Pelotomaculaceae; genus Syntrophopropionicum. Next base: position 92,292 of record JAHDOA010000035.1, read on the forward strand.
ACATGGGACTGTCATGTTTCTCATACACCAGGGGCCGTTTCCCTGCCCTTGAGGCTTTTGAGCTACCCGGCGTTACCTACAATAACTCCAAGGTGGCCAGCAAGGTGGCCTGGGAGGGCATCAAACAGCTCAATCCCAAAGAGGTGCAGGACACCCGGTTGATGATGGTCCTGACTACCGGCTCGGGAGACCTGTTTACAAAGGTCCCGGTGCAGAAAAAGGAAGACTTGAAAGGGTTGGAAATAAGGGCCACCGGACTGAGCGCCAAGACATTGCAGGCACTGGGAGCAAACCCCGTGGCCATGCCGCAGTCAGACGCTTATGAAGCGTTGTCCAAGGGTGTGGTCAAGGGCAACCTGGGTCCTGTCGAGGTGCTGCAGGGCTGGAAACAGGCCGAGGTCACCCGGTATATTACCAAAACGCCTTTCCTTTACAATACCCTGTTCTTTGTGACCATGAACCTTGACAGGTGGAATTCGCTGTCCCCTGAAACACAGAGAGCCATTGAAAAGGTCAACGAGGAATTTTTTGAAAAAGTCGCCATGGGACTTTGGGATAAACAAAATGAAGATGCCTTGAAATACGCTGTTGATGAGCAAGGCATGGAACTCCTCACATTGCAAAAAGAAGAGGCGGACCGCTGGATAACCACAATCAAGCCGATCCAGGACGAGTATGTGGCAAACATGAAGGACAAGGGCATTGAAGGCCGGGAGATACTGGACAAGGTTGAGGAACTGGCCGGCAAATATAACGCGGAATATAAATAGGACGGTGGAGGTGACTGGTAATGAAAATGTCTTCTGGCCTGGTCACGGGTGTCAGCCGGGCGCTTGATCGGGCGGCTGGGTTTGTCCTGGCCGCAACGATGGTTTTGATTGTTGTGAATGTATTATTTACCACGATACTCAAGAAGCCGGTCTTTGGCGCCTATGAGTACGTGGGGCTGCTGACCGCTTCGGCTATCGGGCTGTCGCTGGCTCACTGCGGCGCGCAGAACGCGCACATTGATATCAGCCTGGTGGTGGATTGGCTGCCCGCCGGGCTGCGGGCTGCGCTCAGCGTGCTGATCAACTCGATTTCAATGTGCTTCCTGGCGGTTTCCGCCTGGTATGTCGGGGCCTACGCCAGGAGCATGATTGAAAGCGGCCTGGTAACCTCCACAACCCAGATACCGATCTATCCCTTTGTCTACCTGATCGCTCTGGGCATGCTCATCTACTGCCTGGTTTTGCTGGTAAGGGTTGTCGAATCTGTTATTAAAATGGTAAACGAAAATGTATCAGGCGACAGAGTCTATCGTTTATCGTCTATCGAATCTGTGATTAAGGCGGCTAATGAAAAATGACAGCATTGACTATCGGATTAATTGGCATGCTGGCTTTCCTGGCCCTGGTCGCCATGCGCATGCCTATTGCCATCGCCATGGCCCTGGCCGGGTTTGCGGGGTTCAGCTTCATGGTCTCGCCGCAGGCGGCCATGAATATGGTGGCCAAGGAGATATACGCCAATTTATCTTCCTATTCATTGAGCGTTATCCCCATGTTTGTCTGGATGGGTTTTCTCGCTTATTACTCGGGGATCGGCACGAAGCTGTATGTATTCGCTTACAAGCTGATCGGCCATTATCCCGGCGGTCTGGCCATGGCGACCCAGGTCGCCTGCGCTGTATTCGGCGCCATTTGCGGTTCAAACACCGCCACGGCGGCGACCATGGGCGCCATTGCCCTGCCGGAAATGAGAAAATACAAGTATGACAATTCCATGGCCACGGCCAGCATCGCCGCAGGCGGGGTGCTGGGCGTGCTGATCCCGCCCAGCGTAATCTTTATTGTTTACGGCATGGCCACGGGAGAGTCGGTAGGCAGGCTGTTTATGGCCGGGATCTTGCCCGGTATTCTGCTCATGTTGCTGTATATAGCGGCGTTGTATATTCTGATCCTGCGCAATCCCGCTCTGGGACCGGCCGGGCCGAAATCGAACTGGCGGGAACGGATTGAGTCGCTGCGCGGCGGCCTGGGGGAGGTTCTATTTGTCTTTGTGCTCTCTATCGGCGGCCTGTTCGCAGGCTGGTTCACACCCACGGAAGCCGGCGCGGTAGGCGCCGCGGGAGTTCTCTTTGTGTCGCTTCTGGAAAGGCGGCTGAGCTGGGAGGGTTTCAAAAAATCCCTCTATGACACAACCCGCACCAGCGCCATGATCTTGTTCATGGTCGCCGGGGCCGTGATCTTTGGCCGCTTTATGGCCGTGAGCAGAGTGCCTTTTGAGCTGGCCAACTGGGCCGGCGGACTGGACCTGCCGGCTTATGCCGTCATGGGCATTATTATTTTCATATACCTGATATTGGGCTGTCTGATCGACGCGCTGGCGCTGGTCCTGCTGACCATACCTATTTTTTACCCGGTCGCTGTGACAACGCTGGGCTACGACCCGATCTGGTTTGGGGTGATCGTGGTCCTGGTAGTGGCCATGGGGGTAATCACGCCCCCGGTGGGCATGAACGTTTATATTATCAAAGGTATTGCGCCCGATGTGCCCCTTGAGGTGATCTTTAAAGGGGTGTGGCCTTTTTTAGTCGCCATATTGATCTGTCTGGCGATCCTGATGGTCTTCCCGCAGATTGCCACTTTCCTGCCGGGCATGATATCCTGACATTTTTGCAATAGGTAATATCCCCTGCTTCTAACTGGAGCAGGGGTATTTTTCGTTACCGGCATGATTGTATTAGCCATATTCCTCTTGGAAGGAGATAATTTGCTATTTATAGGTTGAAAAAATAAAATAACTAATAGGAAAAATAATTACGAATCTTTTTTTCCAACGGGTAATCGGTTATTGCCCGGTACCATAAAACGGCAGGACAGTATGCAAATTGCAAATAAGGTAAATATGTTATTGATAAGAAATATGTTAACATAAGTAATGGAATATTTTTAATAAAAGATGGGATCGATATGTCAGGACGGGAAATAGAAAAACGTGACCGCTTAAATGCGGCGCTGCGCGCCTTGCATGGCTGTTTTAGTATAACGGCGCCGCAAATGCTGGACATTGCCGAAAAATTTCACGAAGCTATGCTCTGTGGACTGGTGGGACGAAAGGGACCGCTGAAAATGATTCCCTCTTTTTTTGGCATGCCCACGGGTGAGGAAAGCGGGGTGTTTTTATCAGTCGATTTCGGCGGCACTAATGTCAGAGTTTCCTTAATCAAGCTGCTGGGACATGGTAAAATAACGGTATTAAAAAAGTTATCAACATTTTTAAAGGATCCCGGCGGCAGTTACGATTATACCTCTTCTGCCGCTACCGGCCGGGAACTGTTTTGTTTTCTGGCCGGACAGATAGCAGGGCTTGTCGGGGCAGACGCCACGGTTCCCCTGGGCCTTACCTTTTCTTTCCCTACTAAAATGTATGCGCTGGACAAAGCCGTGCTAATCGGCTGGACAAAGGAGTTCAAAACAAGGATGACGGCAGGGAGGGATATCAACATCCTCCTGCATGACGCTTTGCAGGAGCAAGGCCTGCGCGGGATTAAGCCCGTGGCTGTGATCAACGATACTGTAGGCACGCTGCTGACGGCAGCATACGGGGACCCCCACGCGGATATCGGGTCGATCTGCGGCACCGGGCATAACACATGTTATTTTGAGCCTCTGCCGCCGCAGCACAGGCCGATGATCATCAACATTGAATCCGGCAATTTTGACGGGCTGCCGGTAAATGACTTTGACCGGGAGCTTGATCTGAAAAGTGAAAAACCAGGTGAACAGGTACTGGAAAAAATGGTATCCGGTCGTTACCTGGGAGAACTAATGAGACTGGTTGTCCTAGACCTGGCGCATAAGGGCTGCCTGTTTCAAGGGAAGGACAGCGATATGCCGGGCTTCCCCTATCAAACGAACAGCCTGAACGCGGAACATATGTCTCTGATGCTGGGCGACAAGACCACCGGTCTTGCCGGGATAGCGGCGTGGCTCAAAGGATCCGCGGGGATTCAGGAGCCCTTGCTCCTGGAGCTCGGCGCCCTGCAAACCATTGCCTCCCTGTTGACAGCCAGGGCGGCGCGGCTGGTAGCGTCAACCTGCGCCGGTGTGCTGCGGCGCCTGGACCCGCTTTTAAAAAATCCACACACTATTGCTGTTGACGGTTCACTCTACGGGAAGATGACCGGTTTTGCACCGCGCCTGCGCGCGGCCCTGGATGAAATATTACTGGACAGGGCGGGACAGGTGACATTAAAACCAACGCGGGATGGCTCGGGTATGGGCGCCGCCATTGCCGCGGCGATGGCCGTTACTTCCGAAACGATAAGGTAAAAATAACTGCCGAAGGTGGAATGGATGAAATCTCTTGGCTTATGTATAGGAGCGTCAAATATTGGCCTGGTTGTGCTGGAAAAGGGTTTGGACAACAGGGTCAAGATAACGCAGGCCCGGACTGCGCCCCATGAAGGCAATCCCCGCCGCGCCCTGATGAACATGGTCGACGCGGCGCTTTTGCAGTCGGTCGACGGCGTGGCCGTGACCGGCAGGAAACTTAAAAACAGAAGCAACGCGCCCTCCATTTCCGAGCCGGAGGCTGTGGAGTATGCCTATAATCATCTTAAGCATTTTTACAAGAACGTGGACCTTATTGTCAGCGCCGGGGGTGAGACCTTTATAGCCTATAAACTTGACCGGGAAGGCAGGATCATTAACGTCTTTACCGGGAACAAGTGCGCGTCCGGCACCGGTGAGTTTTTTTTGCAGCAGATAAAAAGAATGGACCTTGGCGTGGAAGAAGCCGTATCTATCGCTGATCTGGAGCACCCATACAAGGTGGCGGGGAGATGCTCGGTTTTTTGTAAAAGTGACTGTACCCACGCCTTAAACAAGGGCGCCTTAAAAGAGCGCGTCACAGCAGGTCTCTGTGAAATGATGGCCGTCAAGGTGCTGGAGCTTTTGAAAAAGACTGAGTGCCACAGGGTAATGATTGTGGGCGGCGCGTCCGCCAATACGGCCATGATAGATTTTATAAAAAAAGAAATACCCGGGCTCATTATACCCGGTCAGGCAAAATATTTTGAGGCTTTCGGGGCTGCCCTGCGGGCGCTGGAGGCCGGGACGGAACCTGTAAAGGATCCTGCCGAGCTGTTTAGCGACGGCGAAAGCTCGTTTTCCCGCCTGCCGGCCATTAAAGATTTCTTGCCGCAGGTGACCTTCAAGCAAACCGTCCGCCAGGAAGCTAAAAAAGGGGATGTGTGCATTCTAGGATTGGATGTTGGTTCCACAACGACCAAGGCCGTGGTTATTAGGTCCAGTGACGACGCTATCCTGGCCGGCTGCTACCTGCGGACAAACGGTGATCCGATTCGGGCCTCCAGATGTTGTTACCGGGAAATAGACAGCCAGCTAAAGGAGGCGGTCCGGATTACCGGCCTGGGGGTAACCGGCTCGGGCCGGCAAATTGCCGGGCTGCATGCTCTTACCCCGGCGGTGATTAACGAAATAATCGCCCATGCGGCAGCCGCGGTTTATTTTGACCCGCAGGTGGATACTATTTTTGAAATCGGCGGCCAGGACGCCAAGTATACCTATATCACCAACGGAGTCGCCTCCGACTACGCCATGAACGAGGCTTGCTCTGCGGGCACAGGGTCTTTTCTGGAGGAAGCGGCGCGGGAGTCTCTTTGTATCAGTACGGAGAAAATCGGGGATATCGCTCTCGCCAGTGAAAGGCCGCTTAATTTCAGTGACCAGTGCGCAGCTTTTATCAGCAGCGACATCAAGAGCGCCATCCAGGAGGGGGCGGCGGCGCCGGACCTGGCCGCAGGGCTGGTCTACTCCGTTTGCATGAATTACATCAACCGGGTTAAAGGAAACCGGGCTGTCGGCCGCAAGGTTTTCATGCAGGGTGGTGTCTGCTATAATAAAGCGCTTCCTGCGGCAATGGCCGCCCTGACCGGGAAGGATATCATAGTGCCGCCGGAACCAGGGCTGATGGGCGCCTACGGCGTGGCGCTGGAGGTTAAAAATAAACTTGCGCTCGGCCTGCTGGCGCCAATGTCCTTTCAGCTCGCTGAACTGGCGGAACGGGAGGCGGTATACGGCGAGCCTTTCACCTGTGCCGGGGGCAAGGAAAAATGCGATAGAAAATGCGCCATCAGCCGGATTAAGATCAAGGGAAAGATATATCCCTTTGGCGGCGCCTGCAACAAGTTCACCAACCTGGTCAGAAATATAAAGGATATTGATACGCAGAGGCTCGATCTGGTTAAAGTCCGTGAAGAGCTGGTATTCAGAAAATACGGCCTTGACAGAAGCGTGCGCCTGGCGCCGCCAACTAACAGGACGGTGGCGATCAACAATTCACTGCTGACCAACACTCTGTTCCCGCTTTATTATAATTTCTTCACAGCGCTGGGTTTTGATGTGCTCCTTGGGGGTGAAGTTGATGAAGAGGGTGTGGAAAGAAGGGGAGCGGAGTTCTGCTACCCCGTAGAGATTGCCCACGGTTCACTCATGGGCGCGCTGCGGCAAAGGCCGGACATATTTTTTCTGCCGCACGTCGGTTCCATGCCTGTTGCCAACGGGATTGAGACAAGTGTAACATGTCCGTTTGTCCAGGCCGAGCCGTATTACCTGAAAGCGGCTTTTAATGAATTGCATGGGAAAATGGTTTTAAGCCCGGTACTTAATTTTTCCGGCGGATATGAAAGCGCGCAAGCAAGCTTTATCACAATGGGAAAAGAGCTGGGCTGCAAGCCCGGGATTGCAGCGGAGGCCTATAACCTGGCAGTCCGTGCGCAAAATGATTTTGTCGCGGAGTGCCGGGCGATCGGCAGGGAATTCCTGGAGGAGATGAAGCGGCGCCCGGCAGACATGGCTGTCGTACTTTTTGGCCGGCCGTACAACGCCTTTACCCGGAAGGCCAACATGGGTATCCCGCAGAAATTCGCCTCCAGGGGCTGCTGGATTATTCCCTATGATTTTTTGCCCTGCGAGGACGAGGAACCGGTGGAAAACATGTTCTGGGCGCTGGGGCAGACGATTCTGAAGACGTCCAGGTTTGTAAAACGTCACAGCCAGCTGTTCCCCGCCTATATCACAAATTTTAGCTGCGGGCCGGATTCTTTTATAGTGGGGTTTTTCAGGTTTATCATGGGACAAAAACCTTCCCTGACTCTGGAATTGGACAGCCATTCGGCGGACGCCGGCCTGGATACACGGATTGAAGCGTTTATGGATGTTGTTAAAAGCTATATTGAAATAAACAGGGACAAGGGTCAGCCGCCAGCCTGTCCATTTAAGCCCGCGGAAACTATTATGGAAAACGGCGTGACCTGGGTGGTGGACTCCCGGGGGGAGAGATACAAACTGAACCATCCAAAGGTCCATGTGCTGGTTCCGTCCATGGGCGCCATTGGATCAAAAATGCTAGCGGCCGCGTTAAGGCGTCTGGGAGTAAGGGCAACTGCCCTGCCTGCCCCTGCGGCTGATGAATTAAAAATCGGGAAGGGACACGCGACCTGCAAGGAATGCCTGCCACTGATTCTTACTGTGGGCAGCCTGTTCAATTACCTGGAAAAAAGGGTCGACCATCACGAGTTGCTGGTTTATTTTATGCCGACATCCGCCGGTCCCTGCAGGTTCGGGCAATACAACATTCTAATTAAAAAACTGATTCAGAAACTGCGGGTTGAGGATGTAGCACAGATTTCGCTATCCTGTGAAAACAGTTACGCCGGCCTTGGTACGGGTTTCAGCGTCAGGGCTTTTCAGGCGGTCATAATTTCTGATGTATTGGAAGAGATATACAGCGCGATTCTGACCATCGCCCGGGATAAAGAGAAATCCCTGAAAATTTATGACGAAGTCTGTAATGAAATAATACGCAGCGTGGAAAAAGACAGCTGGAAAAAACTCAAAGGAAAACTGCGGGAGTCAGCCCGCGCGTTCAAGGCGATTGAAACGCTGCAGCCCCTGGAACAGACACCCAGGGTAGCCCTGGTTGGTGAAATATATGTGAGAAAAGACGGTTTTTCCAGGCAATACCTGGTGGAAAAACTGGCACAAAAAGGAATTTTGGTCAAGACCGCTCCCATTGCCGAATGGATATATTACTGTGATTACTTGATTAAGAACAATTTAAGCGCCGACACAGACAAAAAAGGATTTGTCGGCCTGTTTATCGAACAGTTTTTTAAAAATTCCTATGAAAAAACAATTAAAGGAATTTTCTCTCATTGCGGCCTGTACGAAGCGCACCGGGTTGACGTGGAAAGGATGATACAAAACGTTTCCGGTATAATTTCACCCAGGCTTACTGTCGAAACGATTTTAACAGTCGGCTCCGCCATCACCGAAGTGGTGGAGGAGGTGGACGGCGTTATCTCCATCGGTCCTTTTGGCTGTATGCCAAGCAGGATTGCGGAAGCCGTGATTAACACGCAGATGAATGAAAGAAAAATAGAGATCGCCAGGGATAAAGAACTGGTGGCGAAGGTGATGGAGCGTTACCCGTCACTGCCATTTATCGCGGTTGAAACGGACGGCAACTCTTTTCCCCAGGTGATTGAGGCCAGGCTGGAAATATTCTGCCTGCAGGTGAAAAGGATGCACAGGCGGATCCTTGAAATGAAAATGAATGCAAGTGCGGGGTCTGATTTAACACAATTGAGTGTTGTAAGCGGGAAAAAATAAATGACTATCGAATAACTATATAGGTACCGTTATAATGAGGAGGAGGTTCAAATTGTCTTTCAAAGATATCCTTTTTTGTAAAGACGGCTCAATTGCGACCATTACCCTGAACCGGCCCGCCAGTTTCAACGCTCTGGATCTGAGTATGTCAAACGAAATCTGTACTGCTCTGGAGGCATGCCGCCCGGACCGGGAGATAAGGGTTGTAATCCTGACCGGCAGCGGGAAGGTTTTTTGTTCCGGAGGCGATATAAAATATTTTGAGCAATTTGCCCGCACGGATCCCGGTGAGCCGGTCCGCCGTGTGCTGGGACCGCTAAACCGGATTATCCTGCAGATCAGACAGATGCCCAAGCCGGTACTGGCGGTGATAAACGGGGCGGTAGGCGGCGCGGGAATGTCGCTGGCGCTGGCCTGCGACCTGCGGCTCTGCTCCAGCCAGGCCAAATTTAAGCAGGCTTATACCAGCGTGGGCCTGGCGCCTGACGCCGGATGGAGCCTGTGGGCCGGTCTGCTGGCGGGTTTTGCCAGGGCGAATGAGATGGTTTTTCTCGATCAGGTTTACGATGCTGATCAGGCCCTGGCCATGAACCTGGTCCACAAAGTAGTCGCGCCGCAAGAGCTGGAAGAGGCGGCGCGCCTGTGGGCTGAAAAACTGGCTGCCGGCGCCACCCGATCATATGCGATAGCCAAGGAAAATTTAAACCAGGCAATGCTGTCGCTTCTAGAACGCCAGCTGGAAATTGAGCGGCAGGGCGTCCTGGACGCGGCACAGACTGATGATTACCAGGAAGGGCTGGAAGCTTTTTTGAAAAAGCGCAAGCCTGTTTTCAAAGGTTCCTGAAAAAATTACTTTGATCCACTATTATCAGCAGTTAACTACAAACCAAGGGGACAACTGGAGGGAAAATTGTGGATATAATATCTGCTATCGGCAATACACCGCTTGTTGAATTAAAAACATTGAACAACGGGAGCAAAGTCAGGATATTTGGCAAGCTGGAGGGAAATAACCCGGGTGGCTCAATAAAAGACCGTCCCGCGTATTACATGATCAAGAAAGCGGAAGAATCCGGCGAGCTCACCAAAAACAAGATTATCTTGGAACCCACCTCCGGCAACACGGGAATCGCTTTAGCGATGATAGGCGCCGCCAGGGGGTATAAAGTCAAGTTGGTAGTGCCCGGCTGTGTAAGCGAGGAAAGAAGCCGTATCCTGGAAGCTTATGGGGCGGAAGTAGTACTTACCCCCGCATGTGAACGAACTGACGGCTCGATCAGGGCGGCGCTCAAGATAATTGAGGCGGAACCGGATAAATATTACATGCCCAACCAGTTTACGAATATAAACAACACTCTTTCCCACTACGAGACCACAGGCCCGGAAATCTTTGCGCAGACGGAAGGGAAGATCGATGTTTTTGTCGCCGGTATGGGCACAACCGGGACATTGATGGGAATAAGCCGCTATCTCAAAGAAAAAAAACCTGAGGTTAAGGTTGTCGGGGTTGAGCCTCTAAAGGGACATACCATCCAGGGGCTGAAGAACATGGAAGAAGCGATAGTGCCAAAAATCTACCACCCGGAGATGATGGACCAGAAGGTCAACATCGAGGACGATGAAGCATATGAAACGGCGCGGCAGCTGGCCACGAAGGAAGGCATTTTTGTGGGCATGTCCAGCGGCGCGGCGGTGGCAGGCGCCCTGCGCATTGCCAGGACTATGGACACGGGTATTATTGTGGCCATCCTGCCCGATCGCGGGGACCGTTATCTGAGCACCACCCTGTTTAGGTCAATATGCGCCGAATGTTCCCCCTGATAAGAAGGCGCCATGGTCAGATATAATAACGAGACCCGGCTGTATGCTAGCCGGGTCTTTGTAAAACTAAGGCATTCTTTTCACAGTGTCTGCTTTAATCTGATCGGAACCCTTGGGTACATAAGTCTTGCAGCAGGTGGCCATGCAGGATCCCGCCGCGTCTGGAGTCAGCTGTTTGGCCGTGGCCGCGTCAATATGGTCCGGCTGCCGGCTGCCGAATTCGTCGGTGGTTACCAGGATTTCGTTGGCGTGACACATGTTTCCCTGATTCCAATAGTGGCAGTCGTTAACAATGCAATGAATATGCTGGTTTGTCATCTTGCTCAATCCTTTCTTTTAAATTTTGTATTTCACCTGTATTTTTAACAGATAAAAATTTTTTATTAAATAAAATTATTTCTTAATTTGTCTAACAATAATAATTTATGAGGAGGATTCAAGTGAAAGCTCATACCAAATACCTGTGGTTTAATACCCACAAACGGCGCGAGTATATCAACGTGACCGGCGAAGTTGAAAAAGCGGTGCGTGAGAGCGGCATTCAGGAAGGTATGGTGCTGGTGTCGGCTATGCACATTACCGCCGGTGTATATGTCAATGATAATGAACAGGGGATCATCCAGGACATAGATGAGATGCTGGAGAAACTTGCGCCTTACGGCAAAGCGTACCGGCACCACCAGACCGGTGAGGATAACGGTGACGCGCATTTAAAAAGCATGCTTGTCCACCACCAGGTGATCATACCGGTTACCAACGGCAAATTGGATTTTGGTCCCTGGCAGCAGGTGTTCTATGCCGAGTTTGACGGTCAAAGGAAAAAAAGAGTTGTGATCAAGGTAATGGGTGAATAAGGTCCTAAAGTCCCTGTTTATTTTGAATTATTGCTATGCTGTATTGAAATAATAACTTTGAATTAAATATCGCCGGTAAGAGCTGTTGGTGGAATGCAGGTGAATAAGTTATACAAATCCCGGAAAACAGGATTCTAAATAGACGGAGGTTTTGCCGATGAGGCCTAACCGCAAAAGCCCCTTCCTGCTGGGTATCGCTGTTATCGCCCTGGGTGTGATACTGCTCCTCAACAACCTTAATATAATTGATGTCAGTGTGGGCTACCTGTTCACAACATACTGGCCCCTTTTGCTTGTGCTCTGGGGAGTAGACCTGTTGCTGCCTGATGCGGGGTCCGGAGACTTCAAACCCGGAAGAAGGTCCGGGGCGCTAATTACAGGTCTGATCCTGGTAGCGCTGGGCTTGCTCATTACCGGACACAACCTGGACCTGTATGAATTAAATTTGTCTTTTTTATGGGATTTATTCTGGCCCGTAGTAATTATACTAATCGGCTGGAGTTTATTACGGGGCACGTCCGGTTCGGGCGGCGCCCACTGGGCTGTCATGAGCGGAATTGAACTGAAGCAGCAAGGCTGGCAATTGGAAGACGGCAGTTTTTTTGCCCTGATGGGCGGTATCGACATGGACCTGAACACGGCTGAAATACCTGAAGGAGAGGTTCGTTTAAACGTCACTGCTGTCATGGGCGGCATTAATATTATTGCGCCGCCGGAGATCACAGTTGAATACGAGGGTACTGCCGTGCTGGGCGGCGTGAAATTTTTCAACGAAGACAGCGGCGGTATTATCGCCGGCAGGAAATCGGCATACAAGGCCGAGCCTGAAAGCGGTAAAAAACTTATCCTGCGCTGTACAGCGATAATGGGCGGTGTCGAAATAAAACACCGATAGTGAGACAAGGGGACGTTCTTTTTTAGTGAGACAAGGGGACGTTCTTTTTGATTCACTTCGTGAGAGTGAGACAAGGGGAAACAAGGGGACGTTCAATTTGTTTCATCTTATTAAGAATCATGGGATAGTCCTAATGATTCCTTTCCACTAATTTCTTTAGAGTGAAACAAGGAACACTGGATAATTAAAATTTACGGAGGTTGAAATGCAGCCTCGTCTCAACATGATCTGGTTAATCCTGGTGGCCGGGGTGGGTGTGCTTGGCCTGCTTTACCTCTGGTTTACCCTTTTCCCCGGCAGGGTCGCTCCCGATACATATATCTATTTCAGCGCGGAGCAGGTGGAAAGCGGCCGGCAGTACAGCAGAGCTATTCGCCTGGCCTATATTTTTTCGATTTTTGCCCAGGCCGCCTTTCTGGTCTGGTTCATTTTCACTGGGCGGGCTGTGGCGCTGGTCCGCTGGTTGGAACAAACAGCAGGGGGTGGTTTTTGGACCAACCTTTTGCTGTTTTTCCTGGCGCTCTGGTTTTTTCTGCAGCTAATCAACCTGCCCTTTACCCTTTTCAACAGCTACTTCTGGCAGCACTGGTGGGGTTTTTCTACCCAGACAATGGGGTCCTGGTGGACGGATTATATTAAAGAGAGCGCTATAAGCCTGATACTGTCCGCCGCAGGGGTTTTTATTCTCTTCGGGTTCATGAACCGCTGGCCCAACGCCTGGTGGCTGGCCGCCGCCGCTTTTCTATCACTCTGGATTGTTATTCAGACTTTTCTCTGGCCGGTGGTGGTTTCACCCATTTTCAACCGCTTCACGCCGGCTACAGATCCCGCCATAACTTCCATGGTGCGGGACCTGGCCGGGAAAGCCGGCCTGCCTGTAGATGAGGTGCTGATCATGGACGCCAGCAGCCGTACCACCAGGGCTAACGCCTATTACGCCGGTCTGGGGAGCACCAAACAGATCGTGCTTTATGACACCCTTTTGACAGCGTACCCACTAGACGAAGTGCAAGCGGTGGTAGCCCACGAAATGGCGCACTGGCTGAAAGGGCACATAATCCAGGGCCTAATCCTGGGGATACTGGGCAACTTCATCCTCTGGTACCTTATGTTTTTGCTGCTGCGGGTGACCATCCCAAATTTGATGCGCAACCCGGTAACCTGGGCGATGATACTGCTGTTCTTTTTGCTTACATCTTTTGACGGCAGCCCTTTGCAGAACTATATATCCCGGCACATGGAAACGGAAGCGGACCGGATCTCCGTAATGCTTACCGAGGACATCCCGGCGGCAGTGCGCCTGGAGATCGACCTGGCTGTGGGCAACTTGTCCGACGTGGCGCCGGCACCCTTTATACAGTGGTTCAGCTACAGCCATCCGCCCGCATCCACCCGGATCAAAACTATTGAACAGGCCGGTAAATCATTATAAAAAAACCATACTCTCCACACATGGTCAGTACTTCCACCGTACCTGTCCACGATCCTACCCGTGACTTTCCCGTAGTATATTGGAAAAAATGACAATGCTATGTAGGAATTTTAATACAAAAGGCCGAAGTATACAACTCACGCGCTTTTTTTATTGTCATATATGGGGGGAAAAGGAGGTTCGAAGGAGGGTAAAATGGATTTGGATTTAAATTATAGCAGTCAAATTATACTAGGAATTATATGTTTAATGGTTGTTATTATATTTTGTGTGAGAAGAAGGATGGTTGGGGAAATAATCGGAACAGCATCATTATCGAGGTTTAGGTACTTTTATTTGATTATCAGCTTGTTTACTTTGTATTTAGGGGTTAAAGGGCTCTATTTTGCATTTCACTACCAGGGCTATATATCAAACTTTTCATTACACGGTTTAATATCAAATTTATTGGGAACGTTATGTTTCTTAGTCCTGTTTTTGACCTCAAAAATTTATATAGGCTCAAAGGGTGTTTCTGTCCCAATTATTCCGTTATTTTTGCCTAATAGTGAAATAGTAGATCATCAAATCTCATTAAATACACTAATTCTGGAGAGAGAGGGCAAGAAAGTATTTAAAATTAAACTTGAGCCTAATGATGTCAAGAATATAGAGAGTTCTATAAGGCAATTACAAAAAAGAGATAGCTAGTTTGGTCATAACATTTGAAAAGCCAGAATTAATAAGTATCATAGGTTTTTGAATATATTGCTTAAGTACGATAAGGAGATGAAACTTCACATGACAGCGTATTGCCATAATCCGAGAGAATGTGTAAGTAGTAACCAGACTTTCGGAATTCACGGAACGTTATACGTCATACGGTGGGATAACCCGCCATCCATGGCGGGATTTTAATGAGTAAGTCTATACAGTAGAATTTGAACATATGAGAAGAATCCTTTCCAGAGGTGAGGAAAGATGAATGTTTTAATTTTTGGTGGAACGGGTTTTGTCGGAAGAAACCTGACAGATGAATTGCTTGCTAACGGATATCAGGTATCCGTTGTAACGAGAAATCGCCAAAAAACTGCCAATAGCTTGAGAAGTGGAGTTAAATTAATAGAATGGGACAATATTTCCCCCCTGTCTTTTGTTTGTGAACTGCCGGAAACTGACGCAGTGATTAACTTAGCAGGGGAGTCAATCGGTAACCGCCGCTGGTCCGCTTCAGTAAAGCAGGAGATTTTAGCCAGCAGGATCAGGACTATCGGTGCAATTGTTACTGCCATAAACAAGCGTACAATTCAACCAAAAGTTCTAATAAGCGCCTCAGCAGTTGGCTATTATGGACCCCGTCAGGATGATGAGATAACTGAGTCTGCAGCAGCCGGGCAGGATTTCTTGGCTCAGGTCTGCCGGGATTGGGAAAATGAAGCATACAAGGTTCAAAGCGGTTTATCCAGAGTCGCAACTATCCGGATTGGTGTAGTATTAGGAGATGAAGGCGCACTAAACAGAATGGCAATGCCCTTTAAATTCTACATAGGCGGCCCGCTGGGTACGGGAAACCAATGGCTTTCCTGGATACACATCCAGGATTTAACGAACATGATAAGGTTTATAATCGAACATCCGGAGCTGATCGGTCCTATAAACGCGACTGCCCCGGAGGCCGTAAGGATGAGAGATTTCTGCAAGGTATTAGGTGAAGTCCTGAGAAGACCGTCCTGGCTGCCGGTTCCTGAGATTATGTTAAAATTAGCGTTAGGTCAGATGGCGGAAATGTTGTTGCACGGACAACGGGCTGTCCCGGAAAAAATTCTCGGCGCAGGTTTTCGCTTTAAATTTCCCAATTTAAGATCTGCTTTGGAGGGCGCTATGGATAACCGGAACGGCGTTTAACAGGATGCTGCTTGAATTTACCTGTAGAATTTTCAAAAACTTACGTTTTTTTGCCGCAAGCACTTGAATCAAGGCATAAACCGTATTTAACGCGTGAGGCAAGGTAGAGACAAGGGGACGTTCTTTTTGTCTCATGAAGTGAGTAGAGACAAGGGGACGTTCTTTTTGTCTCATGAAGTGAGAAAATTAAATTTAACGGAGGGTAAAATGCAGCCTCGTTTCAATATTATCTGGCTAATCTAAATTACAGGAGTTGGCGTGCTTGGCCTGCTGTACATATGGTTTTACCCTTTTTCCCGGCAGGGCCGCTCCAGATACCTTTCTCTATTTCAGCGCTGAGCAGATTGAACGCGGGCGGCAGTACAGCAGGGCTATTCGCGTGAACTATGTTTTATCGGTTTTCGCCCAGGTCGCTTTCCTGGTCTGGCTTGTTTTCACCGGCCGGGCATCGGCATTATCCCGCTGGTTGGAGCAAACAGTTGGTGGCGGTTTCTGGACCGGCCTTTTACTGTTTTTTCTGGCTCTCTGGTTATTCCTGCAGCTGATCAACCTGCCCTTTACGCTTTTCAGCAGCTATTGCTGGCAGCACTGGTGGGGCTTTTCCACCCAGGCCATGGGATCCTGGTGGGGGGGATTATTTTAAAGAAGGCGCTATAAGCCTGGTGCTGTCTGCCGTTACAGCGTATTCCCAAAATCTGAGAGAATATGGATGTAGTAACCGGAATTCGGGAATTCACGAGACGTTTATCTGCCATGCCTGGGTCTAATTTTGTTGAGGAGGGAAACTCATGAGAAGGAAAGACAAACAGATATCTGACATAGAAGTTCTACATAGCGTAATAAATAATGCAGCCGTTTGTAGAATCGGCTTAGTTAAAGAGGATCGTCCTTACGTAATTCCACTAAGTTTTGGTTTTGACGGAAGAAACATATATTTTCATTCTGCTAGAAGTGGAGAAAAAGTAGAAATACTGAAGGTGAATAACCATGTCTGCGTGGAATTTGAGCAAGATATCAGCATAATTGAAGATGAAAAACCATGCGATTGGAGTGCACGTTACTTGACCGTAGTTGTTCATGGAACGGCTGAATTAGCAGATGAACTCGTTGAGAAGAAATATGGATTAGGTCAAATAGTTAAACATTATAAAGTCGGAGGAGAGAAGTATCCATTTACTGATGAAGAGATTAAACCAGTCCTGGTATATAAGGTAATCGTTGAGGAGATTGTTGGAAAGATTTCGGGAATGTAAAGTCAGGATGGATGTAAATGATCTTTAGCTGAAGGGTTTATTAATATCAAGATAAAGGGGTTAATAATTAATGGACATTAAATACCCAGAAATGGGGATATGTGGTCTTTCGTGTCAATTGTGTCCAATGTATCATACGGATGCTAAGAGTAGATGTGAAGGGTGTAAGAGTAAATCACGAATAACCCTTGGATGTTCATTTATTACATGCGCCATGAAGAATAAAGAGGTTGAATTTTGTTGGGAATGTAAGGAAAGTCTTAATTGTGAAAAGTGGCGGAAACATCGGGAAGCGGGAGTAAAATATGACTCATTCAAATGTTATCAAAAGCTTGAGGAAGATATTATTTTTATCCAGGAAAACGGGTTTGGAGAATATAAAAGATTGCAGGACATAAGAGAAGAAATTCTAAATTATATGTTAGATAATTTTAACGAAGGTCGTTCAAAAAGCTACTATTGTGTTGCGGTAACCGTTATGAAAATTGAAGAGATAAATGAAGCATTAGTAAAAGCAAAAGGAACTGTAAATAATTTCGTGTAAATGGAATTCTTTATCAAGGTTTTGGTTAAGCTATAGATGGCTCTTACCCGCCAGGAGGATAGGGCAATGCTGGAGAGCAACCCGAGCGCCTGACGGGGTTCTGCCGGGGATAAAGAGGGTGACTGTTAATAGTATTCATCCCCTTATTCTTTTATGGCTATCCCTGCCAGAACCCAAAGCGTTAAACTCGCTTTTAAATTGCTATTTCTGATCCCAGCCTGTCTTCAAAATAGATGGCAAATTGTGAGATACAGCTTTTCCAATCCTTTATAGACA
>JAHDOA010000016.1 GCA_018435055.1 Pelotomaculum sp.
CGACGTGGCGCCGCTGCTGAGAAGCGACCGGACCTTCCTGCCGGCCCGGTTTGTGGCCGAGGGCCTGGGCTATCAGGTGGACTGGGACGAAGCGACACAGACCGTGGTTTGCTGGCCGGCCGGGCAGGAGAAGCCGGACGTAAGCGCGGCTGTGGAATACCTCACCCAATTTGTTGAACAACAGCCTCAACAACCGGTGCAACAGCCGGTGAAGGGCAACAAGGTGAACGGTTACGTCGTACCGGCAAATACGGATTTACATGTATCCACCACAGGTTACAATTATAAAGATAGCATAGTTTTCTCCATTGACATTAAAAAAGGCAACCTGGAGCAAAAGTACGCGGACGCGGAAAGCATACTCTTGCAGACCCTTGACGCTGATACGACCGCCAAGGCTATAGATTATGCCAAACAGGTGGAATACGCGATAAAAAATATATCCCGTGAAAATCCTATATATTGCCCTACTGCGACCTTTACCTCTCCCAGCGGCATGGCTGTAAGGGTTGGCGGTGGCGGAGGGGACTCGGTGCAATTCGACGTTTGGCAAACAAAAAAATAATCGGGGAGGAAAACAAATAATGATCAAAAGATTGCCCATAATCGCGGCGGTCTTTTTTCTTTTGACCGTCTTTATAAACCCGGCTTTAGCCGGAACGCCCTACAACGAAACAGCAGCGATAGAAGACGCATTACAAAATTACAATGGATATTATAAGCCCTTTTCGCAGGAAGTACCGGGACAAGATCAAGGTTTACATTATATCACCACCACCGGTCTGAGCAACCTAACCGATGCAAACGGTAACAGCTACGGCTTTTTGACCTATGGCCAGCCTCATGGAGATCAGAAGGACGGCCAATCGAGATACATCGGCTATACGTATTATGGTGAAGATTACACCAACATGGACTTTCCCGCCGACAAAAACGCCGGCGGCGCCGACTTCACTAGTCAAAACTGGATTTATCAGCCGTGGGATAACCCGGATGTAAAAGCAAACAATCCAAATATTAAGAAATTTGATACTGAAGGTCTTCCCAGCGACGGCGACCCCGCGTACCACACCGCGATACTGGCGGGTATAATGGCATACGGCGGCACGAACGCCAACAACGGCTACACCATCAGCGAGGCCAGTAACCCGGCATTTTGGAATGAAATCGAAAAATATGTTCATATACTATCCCCGGCTGCGGCCTATAGCTTTGGGATAGGCAGAATGTGGCACTATGATTCAGACGGATACCCCTGGTATGTCACCGTGCCGATCATGCCGAACGCCCTGCTGCCCGAACTGGGCAACCTCAAAGCCGTATCCATCGACCTCGGCGTGCCGCCTGGCCAAAAAGCCGAACCGGGCGCAGAGTACACAGCCACAGTGGTATTTGAAAACGAATCCGCAGAAACAATGTTGGGAACGCCTGTAGCTGTCCTGCACGGCCAGTTTCATGCAACCCTGTACGATGAAAACGGCCAGATTTTGCCCAAGAAAGTTGTAGGCGGCAAGGAAGTCCACGTCGCCGACTTCGATAAAAAGGGCGCGCCAGGGGCTAAGAGAACATTCACCTGCAAGTGGCGCCCCTTCGTTCAGTCTGAAGACGGCCTTACCGGTATCGTTAACCACAACGATATCGGCAGAGTTCACGATGAAAAAACTTATGATGACAACAAGGTTTCCGCAAAAGTCAATGTAAAACTGCTGGTAAACCTCATCGCCCTTCGCATGCACCCCGGTTTGCAGGGACAAGCTGAACCCGGCGCAGCCTACACCGCCACGGTAGACTTTAAGAACGACAGCGAAAACCCCTTATACGGTGTGCCTGTCGGCGGGTTTAATCGCGAGTATCGCGCCGTGCTGAAAGACGCTTCCGGCAACGCGGTAGAGTACACCGACTTTGCGCCTGGGGAAATAAAGAGTTTCTATTTTACCTATCATGCGCCTGACTCCGGCGCGACCAGGATCAGCGGAGTAATCGACACACCACCGTTAGAAAACAGGTTTGCGGAGATAAGCGAAGACGATAACACCATAAGCTATAACATTACAGTACGTGAAGCGGTACAACCGGTGCATAGCGACCCCCGGCTTCACCTGCAGGCTTACAGCAAAGCCGGAGAAGACGTTTACGGGAACTGGTGCAGTTCCGTTGCCAGAGAACCCTATACGGCGCGATGGACGGACGACGTAAAAGCCACTTTAACCATCAACCGTCCGAACCCGCCTAGAGGAACCTTGGACTGGTGGGAAATAAGCTATGCCGACATAACCTACCCGAAGAAAAACCCCGACTTTCAATTTGGCGATCCCCTGCCGCCTGTGGGTACTGTTACAAAATCATTGAACGTACCCGGCCGGGGATTGGAAGGCCAAAAACAGGCCGCCGTTACATTTGAAGAAGACTGGGGCATGGACGGGGCGCAGATATACAACGGGATGAGGGGCGAACTCATGGCTGAGTATCCCAAAAACTACCCGATATCAGTCAACTTTAAGGTAACATACCAATACACCTATACTGTTTGCCATTGCGATGAGGATGGCTGCACTTGCTGGTCTGTAACGGAAACAGGCAGCTACACTGATACAGCTACCGCCAGCTTGCTAGTAAACGGCACCGGCGTGGGAAGTTACGCAAGTTAGAAATAAGGTGCTATCGTAGCTATCGGACAAATTGTCGTTTGCATATTATGTATATGTAAGGGGTGATGATTAATGAACGCAGTTTTTGCCGAGAAAAAAACTGATCGCCCGGTGGTAAAAATAGTATATTCTAAGAATGGGAACAGCGGCTTGAAAGAAGCGTATCGGCTACTTGCCAGAAAGGTGTTGGAAGTAAAGAAATGCAAGCAGCAATCTATGTCAGAGTAAGTACGGATGACCAGGCGCGGCATGGCTTCTCTCTCGCAGAACAAAGGGAAGCTTGCCGCGCCCGGGCTTCTAGCCTGGGTGCCTCGACAATTAGAGAATTTGCTGACGAGGGTATATCCGGCAGCATCATGGATAGGCCCGGACTCACTTCTTTGAGGGGCGCTGTCAGAAACAACCAGGTTGATTTACTTGTGGTCCGTGATCCGGATCGGCTGTCGCGGAAGCTATCACACCAATTGTTACTCACCGAGGAAATTGAAAAGGCAGGTGTAAGGCTTGAATTCCTTGATTTCGACTGGAAGGACAGTCCGGAGGGCAGATTGTTTTATTCGGTACGAGGGGCAATATCGGAGTACGAACGCGAAAAAATTCGTGACAGGATGTCCAGGGGGAAGGATCAAAAAGCTAGGCAAGGTGGTATACCGATAGGCTTTTACAACTACGGCTATAACTATTTCCCCGATACGGGCAAGGTCACGATAAATGATGCTGAAGCGCCAATGGTGAAAAATATTTTCATCTGGTTCGCTTATGAAGACATTGGTATGAATGGTATCGCTAGGAGGCTCAACGAAACAGGAATTCCCACCAGGAAAGGCAGAGGGAAATGGCATCGTAATGTAATCAGGCAAATATTAAGAAATCCTGTTTATATTGGTTATTGGAATTATAAAGATTTTTCAATACCAGTGCCTAGTATTGTAGATGCGGAAACATGGAATAAAGCACAGCAAAAACTAAAAGAGGCCCGCCGGTTGTGGGCTGGGTTAAGTAAAAACGATTACCTACTATCAGGTATAATCTCTTGCTCAGAGTGCGGTAATACTATGACCGGTGTTTATACAAAATGGTGGGATAAAAAAGAACGCCGATATACTTGCCGAAAAAACAGTCAAGGAGCTAAAAATAAGGGTTGCGTTCCGGCGAAGGCATTGCCGGCGCAGGTAATCGAGGACGCTGTATGGGAGCAAATACAAATCTGGTTGGATGATCCTGATGCACTCGCCAACGAAGTAATCAGTGAAGAACCCAGAGAGGAAGAGCTGAGACAGGAGTTAGTCCGAATTGAGGAACACATAAATAACAATGATAAGGGACGCGGTAACATCCTTGATTCGCTCGCTCTTGGGTTGATCGAACTAGACGCAATTACAAAAAACAAGCTCGCTGATTTAAAACGCAGGAAAGAAAGGCTCGAAAATAGAAAAAGGGAATTGGAAACAGTTTTAAGTGAGGCCCAAAGGCACGTGGCCGGCCTGGAAGAGTTAAGGTTAATTTCAAAACAGATTTTGTCAAGGCTAAGCTGTTTGGATTTTGATGATAGGAAGGCCCTTGTTAGGTTACTTGTCTCCCAGGTGATAATTGCCGGGCGAAGTCGGCCTGGCCGGAACGGCCTAAAAGATATACAAATTACCATAGTAGCCAAACTTCCGGAACAAATAGATGGTTCCATTTTTTCTAATATTTTACGCTAGTCTTTGTTATTGAGATTTCGTTTTCAATGCACCTGGCCGCATAGGTGGCCAGCCGGGTACCTTTACCAGGATTAAAGGTGTTGATTGCTTTGATCAGACCGATGGAACCGATGGAAATCAGGTCGTCAGGGTCCTCGCCGGCGTTGTCGAATTTTTTGGCGATGTGTGCGACCAGGCGCAGGTTCCGCTCCGTCAGCACATTGCGGGCTTTCTCATCTCCCCGTTTCAAGAGTTTGAGGTATTTTGCTTCTTCCTCCTCCGACAGCGGCTGTGGGAAGGTATTGTTGGCAATATATGAGACGAGCAATAGGAGGCCATTTACTAATGATAAAAGGGTCAAGGTCCAGAGACCTGACAGCATCCGCTTACCCCCCCCCTGAATTCGCATGCTATTTATCATATGCGCCGCCGGCGAGTTGCGTGCGTCAATAATGAAATCTTTTTAAAGGATTTTTGGGCTATCCGGAGAAAATAGGGAGAAAATAATATGTCAGGTCTATGGAAATTTCAACATCGACAAAAACACCGGATTCACATCAGATGGATTAGATATCTTGAATAAAGGGGACGGGAAAATGGCCGATGTCGCGGGAGTTATCCTGGCTGGCGGAAAAAGCAGGCGGATGGGTACGGACAAAGCTCTTTTGACTGTCGGCAGAGATGCCATGATCGAGCGCGTTGCTGCGGAACTGGGCAAGGTATTTAAAGAAATTCTGATCAGCGGGGGAAATGAGGAGATAGGCGCGCGCCTGGGTTTAAAGGTAGTGCCGGACCTGATCAAGGGCTGGGGTCCCTTGAGCGGCATACACGCTTCGCTGCTGGCCGCTCAAAGCCGTAAGTGCCTGTTAGTGCCGTGTGATATGCCTTTTTTGAGCGCCGAGTTAGCAAGGATCATGGCCGGGCTGTCGGATGGCTATGACGTTACTGTTCCCCAGCACGGCGATTACCTGCAGCCCCTGTTCGCGGTATACGACAAGAACTGTATCCGGGCTGTAGAGGAAGCTTTAAGGGACGGCAGGCACAAGGTGGCAGATATTTACCCTCGGGTTCGGGTAAAATATGTCAGTGAAATGATTTTAAGAGCCGCCGCTGATATCGATACCGTGTTTTTTAATGTGAACACGCCGCTGGACCTGGAAAAGGCAAGGATTATGGAAAAAAAAAGAAGTAAGGTCAGGACTACCAATTGCTGAAACAGCTTTATCCGCGTTTATATGTATCCTCAATACTGGAAATTAACCCCGGTTTACTGAAAAGTCTGGGGCTAAAAGGTGTCATTTTTGATCTTGACAATACCATTGTCCGGCGGGACTCGCTGAAAACCCCTCCGGAAGTGTTGAAACTGGTGTCGGAAATGCGCCGGGAGGGTTTCAAGCTGGGCATAGTCTCCAATAACTCCCGCCGGCGGGTGGAAGCAATTGCCACGGAAATGGATATGCCGGCTGTGCACCGGGCGGTTAAACCGCTGGCCGGGCCGTTTCGCCGCGCCCTTAAACTGCTGGGTACCAGCCCCCATGAAACTGCTCTGGTGGGAGACCAGATATTTACCGATATACTTGGGGGGAATATGGCCGGCCTGTATACCATCCTGGTTGTTCCTATGAAAGGAAAAGATTTCTGGGGCACCAGGTTGATCTCCCGCCACCTGGAAAAAATAGTGCTGGCCCGTCTAAAGAAAAAACCGGAGGTATATCATGGCAAGTGGGATTAGCGGATGTACAAAAGTATGTGCTATTTTTGGCTGCCCGGTGGAGCATACTTTTTCGCCGGTCATGCATAACGCGGCTTTTGCCGCCACCGGGCTAAATTATGTCTATGTGCCTTTCACGGTAGCGCCGCGCTCTTTAGACGCGGCGGTAGAGGCAATCAGAGTCTTGGGTCTGGCCGGAGTAAATTTAACGGTCCCCCACAAGGAGGCCGTATTGCCTCTGTTGGACGAGCTTTCGGATGAGGCGGACAGGATTGGCGCCGTCAATACCATCATTAACCGCGATGGGTACCTTTATGGCGAAAATACTGATGGCAAAGGCTACTTAAAGGCTCTGCGGGAGGCCGGCTTTGCTCCCGAAGGCAGGACGGTACTGTTTCTGGGCGCAGGCGGTTCGGCGCGCGCTGTGGCGGTGCAGCTGGCGCTGGCTGGGGTGGGCAAAATAGTTTTTGCCAACCGTACTGAGGCCAGAGCTGCCGATTTGGCCCGTTTTGTCGCCGGGAAAACAGGGGTCCAGGTGGAGCTTGTGACCTGGCCGGCGCAGGCCGGTGATAAATTGCCGGAACAGACGCTGGCGGGCGCCGATCTGGTGGTGCAGACTACTTCCCTGGGCATGAGCCCTAAAGTCTATGAAACTGTGCCGCTACCTTTTGCCAGCTTCAGGCCGGGACAGGTGGCCTCGGACCTGGTGTACAATCCGGTCGAAACACTATTTTTAAAGAAAGCTAGACTAGCCGGCGCTGTTACTGTCAGCGGCTTGGGCATGCTCCTGCACCAGGGGGCACTGGCTTTCGAGTTGTGGACGGGTGTCCCGGCGCCCCTGGCCGTAATGCGGGAAGTGCTGAAAAAGGGATTGTTAAACAGGTA
Organism: Pelotomaculum sp.; assembly: GCA_018435055.1. Taxonomy (GTDB): domain Bacteria; phylum Bacillota; class Desulfotomaculia; order Desulfotomaculales; family Pelotomaculaceae; genus Syntrophopropionicum. The sequence continues at coordinate 6,927 of JAHDOA010000016.1, forward strand.
AGGGAAGTAGCCTCAACCGCATGTCTTTGGCGGGTTAATCCCCGAAAATAAATATTTTTTTATGCCGGTTGCGCCGCTTTTTTGCGGCATGGATGTCTTAGTTGAAATTTATTTCTATAAGCGTATATACACGGTACTCTTTTAAGCCAATGGGAGGAAAAAATGCTAAGGTACTTAACCGCTGGAGAGTCCCACGGGCCGGCTCTGGTTGCTGTGATCGAGGGCCTGCCGGCCGGGCTGGCTCTTTCCGCCGCATATATTAACACGCAGCTGGCCCGCCGCCAGAGCGGATATGGCCGTGGCGCCAGGATGAAGATTGAGGCCGACGTGGCGTGTTTTTTGTCCGGCGTGCGGGGCGGTATTACTCTGGGTAGCCCGGTAGCCATATTGATTGAAAATAAAGACTGGGCCAACTGGTCGCAGGTGATGGCGCCGGAGCAGGACGCCCGGGTGGACCAGCGAGTGGTGACCAGGCCCCGCCCCGGGCATGCCGACCTGGCCGGGGTTTTGAAATATGGTCACGGGGACATTAGAAATGTCCTGGAGCGTTCCAGCGCCCGGGAGACCGCGGCCCGGGTGGCGGTTGGCACTGTCGCCCGCAAGCTGCTGGCTGAGCTGGGCATGGAAATAATAGGGCATGTGTTGCAGATCGGCGGTGTGGCCGCGGCTGTTGACGGGCTTGGCCTGGCGGAGCTAAAAGAACGCGCGGCCGCGTCCGGGCTGCTATGCGCTGATCACCGGGCTGAGCGGGAAATGATCGCGGCGATAGACCAGGCCAGGCATGATGGGGATTCACTTGGCGGTATCTTTGAAATCAGGGCTGCCGGCGTGCCACCCGGTCTGGGCAGCCATGTCCACTGGGACCGCAAGCTTGACGCCCGGCTGGCGGCGGCGTTAATGAGCATCCAGGCTGTGAAGGGCGTTGAGGTCGGCCTGGGCTTTGACGCTTCAGCCAGGACGGGCTCGCAGGTACAGGACGAAATTTTTTACGAAAAGGGGCGGGGCTTCTACCGGCGCACCAACCAGGCCGGTGGTATTGAAGGCGGCATGAGCAACGGTGAAGAAATAACGCTGCGTACGGCCATGAAGCCCATTCCCACGCTTAACCGCCCGCTGCAGAGCGTCGATCTGATCAGCAAAAAACCTTTGGCCGCTGCGGTGGAGCGCTCGGACGTGTGCGCCGTGCCGGCCGCCTGCGTGGTAGGGGAAGCGGTAACAGCCTGGGAGCTGGCCTGCGCCTGTATGGAAAAATTCGGCGGGGACAGCATGGAGGAACTGCGAAGGCATATGGACAGCTATCTGATCGCCTTAAGGCAGGTTTAATTTTATGAAAAATATTGTTATTATCGGCTTTATGGCCACCGGCAAGTCCACTGTTGGGCGCTATCTGGCGCAGCGCTTGAAACGCCCCTTTATTGATACGGATAAGGAAATTGAGGCGGTGACCGGGAAGACTGTAGCGCAGATTTTTGCCAGGGACGGGGAAAAGCGCTTTCGTTCCGAAGAAAACCTGCTGGTAAAAAAACTTGTTTTAAAAAAAGGGCTGATTATTGCCACCGGCGGCGGTATGGTGTTGAATCCGGAAAATTTCAGGCTCCTTAAGGAAAATGGTATATTGATCGCCCTGACTGCTGCCCCTGATATTATCTACCAGCGGGTTAAGGGCAAAAGAGACCGCCCCCTGCTGGCCAAAGGCGACCTCAGGGAAAATATCAAGACGGTGCTGCAAGAACGCGAGGGCATTTATCAGGAAGCGGACCTGACTGTGGATACCGGTATCTGCAGTGCTAACGAGGCAGTTGAGCAAATCATTTCTTATCTGGAAGAAAGGAAGTCTCTGGGATGATCACCGTTCGGGCAGACCTGGGCGACCGCAGTTATTATATTTACATCGGCAACGGGATTCTTAGCCGGCTGGGCTGTTGGGTGAGGGAGAGCGCCGCTGGTGACAAGGCGCTGCTGGTTTCCAACCGCAAAGTTTTGGCCTTGTATGGTGAAACAGTAAGCGCCAGCCTGTCTGAATATGGTTACCAGGTTATCCCGGCGGAAATGGGCGACGGCGAGGAATATAAGAACCTGGCTACGCTGGAAAAGCTGTACGATTTGGCCTATGACCGGGGCCTTGACCGGCGCTGCCCGGTAATCGCCCTGGGTGGTGGAGTGGTGGGTGACGCTGCCGGGTTTGCTGCGGCCACCTACCTGCGCGGGGTGCCTTTCGTCCAGGTCCCCACGTCCTTGCTGGCCCAGGTGGACAGCAGTGTCGGGGGCAAGGTGGCGGTAAACCATCCCGGGGGCAAAAACATCATCGGCGCCTTTTACCAGCCGGCGCTGGTTGTAGCGGATATGCGCACCCTGCGGACGCTCCCCCGGCGGGAGATAAAATGCGGTCTGGCTGAATTAATCAAGTACGGTGTGATCGGCGACGCCGGCTTTTTTAGCTGGCTGGAAGAAAACATAGACAAGCTGCTGTCCCTGGATGAGGGCGCGCTAGAGTACGCCGTGGCGGTGGCCTGCAGGAGCAAAGCACGGGTGGTGGAAGCGGATGAAACTGAACAGGGCCAACGCGCTATCTTAAATTTCGGCCATACTGTCGGGCATGCGGTGGAGGTTTTGAGCGGGTACGGGGTGTTTTGCCACGGGGAAGCGGTGGCTGCCGGCATGGCGGCAGCGGCGAAGCTGGCGGAGCTCATGGGGCTTTTGCCGGCGGCGCAAGCGCGCCGCATCGTTTCTCTGCTCAGCCGGGCCGGCCTGCCTGTGTCCCTGCCTGCGTCTTTAGACAGCGGCGATATGATTGCGGCCATGCGCCGCGACAAAAAGGCGCACGCCGGCAGGCTTACTTTTGTCCTGCCGCTGGCCATCGGCAGTGTAAGAGTATTTGACGATCTGCCGGAGGAGCTAATCCGGGAAGCCCTTTTCCCCGGAAAATAATTGAGATGGCCCTTCGTCTCAGGTATTAGACGGGGGGTTTAATTTTTGCAAGTAAATTATGGTTTTCGAAAATTGCGGGTAAGAGGCCTGTTATTTCCAGTAACCAGCCTTTTACCGGCGGCGCAAATTTAATATAATAAAGGAAAATCTGCGGGGGGTAACAGGATATGGCTGTAGTTGATGTAACCATTGTACCGGTTGGGACGGCGTCCGCCGGCTTGAGCGATTATGTGGCCGGGTGCCTGGCGGCGCTGCAAGGGGCGGAAGGGGTTTCCTGGCAACTGACCCCCATGTCTACTGTCATCGAGGGTGATTTGGACCGGGTGCTGGCGGTAATCAGGCAGATGCACGAGCAGCCTTTTATCAAGGGCGCAGGCCGGGTGGTCACCACCATCCGTATCGACGACCGCAGGGATAAGGCTCTGACCGCAGCCGGCAAGGTGGCGGCTGTCCAGGCCAGGCTTGGTAAAAAATAAGGTGTGGCGATAGCTGTGGATTACTATACTGAACTTCTAAACAGCCTGAAACGGGGAGTTTTCCAACCGGTCTACCTTTTTTATGGTGAGGAGGGCTACCTGCGGGAACAGGTTGTAGGTCGCTTAATTGAATACTGCCGGCAGGGCGGCGGGTCGGATTTTAATATTGACTTGATCGACGGCGACACAACCGGCCCGGGGGATATAGTCGCCAGTGCGGAGACCCTGCCGCTTTTTGCGGCCAGGCGTCTGGTAGTGGTGAAAAATCCGCCTTTTTTTAAGGCCGCCAGACGGGCCGGGCGGGAAGAACCGGCGGAAATTGAGGAAAAACCTGCAGCCCGCGGGGAATCTGTGCTGCTTAAATATTTGAAAGATCCTTTGAATTCAACTATTCTGGTTTTTAATACCGGCGAGCCGGTGGACAAAAGAAAGCGTATTTTCAAGGCGGTGCAAAAAGCCGGGAAAGCGGTGGATTTTACTTGCCTGAAGCGGAACGAACTGGCCCGCTTGCTGACGCAGAAGGTGGACAAGGCCGGCCGCCGGTTTGCCGGCAGGGCTTTGGACGAACTGTTGGATACGGCCGGCCCGTCTCTGCGGCAATTAAGTGTGGAATTTGACAAGCTGGTTAATTATACGGCGCAGAGCGGGGTGATCACTGCAGATGATGTGCGCAGGCTGTGCCCGCCTGCCCTGGAGGATAATATTTTTACTATTGTCGATGCGATAGGCGCCCGGCGCTGCGGGGAGGCCTTGAGCGGTATTAAAGACATGCTGGCGGCCAAAGAGCCCCCGCTGCGCATCCTGGCCATGGTTATCAGGCAGTTCAGGTTGTTGCTGCAGGTCCATGACCTCGCCAGGCGGGGCTGCCCGCCCCGGGAAATTGCCGTGCGGCTGAAAATACATCCCTATGTGGCGCAAAAGCTTGCCGCCCAGTGTAAAAATTACAGCGGGGAAAGCCTTGTCCGCATTTTCCAGTCCCTGCAGGATATAGATGTAGCGGTGAAGACCGGCGGGCAGGAATTCTACCCGGCGCTAGAACATTTTATCTTGAAACTATGCGCCGGCCCACGCAGCTGAGCAGATGCAAATTTTTATTGATTGGTGACAGGGAATTTGGACAAAAACAAGGAGTTGCTATATAACCTGGAGGACCGTCCGCCCATTGACCGCAACCTGGTCTATGCTGTGCAGTGGCTGGGTTTTGCCGTAGCCAACTCGGCGGTCCTGCCGCTGGTAGTTGGAAGCGCGCTCGGACTCGACCAAGCCGGCATCGCCACCCTGGCCCAGCGCACTTTCTTTTTTCAGGCTCTGGCGTCACTTTTGCAGGTGTGCTTCGGTCACCGCCTGCCGATTATTGAAGGCCCGTCCGGCATGTGGTGGGGCATCTTCATCACCCTGGCGGCCACGGCCCCGGGGTTGGGCAAACCGCTGAGCCTGCTGCGCACTGACCTGGAGTTGGGCGTGATGGTGGCCGGGGTAATCCTGATAGTACTGGGTATGACAGGCCTGATGGGCAGGGCCTTGAAGCTTTTTACACCTGCTGTAACCGGCTCTGTGCTGGTCCTGCTGGGCCTGCAGCTGAGCGGTACCTTTGTCAGGGGGATGTTCGGCATTGGCGCGGGGGGCAGTATAGACCTGAAATCAGCCTTTGTGTCTGTGCTGGTGGTATTCATAGTTATGCTGATCAGCCTCAAGGCCAGGGGTTTTTTGAAAAGCATCGCTGTCCTGATCGGCATCGCGGCGGGGTGGATTATAGCCGTGCTGGTCGGGGTTTCCCCCGGGGAATTCATCAGGTCGGAGGCAATTGTGGCGCTGCCCGGGTTGTTTGCCTGGGGCGCGCCTACTTTCGATCCCGGCATAGTGTTTGTTTCGGTGCTTACCGGCCTGCTGGTATTGTCCAACCTGGTGGCCAGTATCCTGGCTATGGAGCGGGTGCTGAATATAGAACTACCCCAAAAATCTTATAACAGGGGTGTGGTATTTACGGGTTTTGCCGATATTCTTGCCGGGCTGGGGGCGACGGTAGGCTTTGTGCCTTATTCCGCCGGCGCCGGCATGGTGGCTTTAACCAGGGTGGCGGCCAGGCTGCCTTTTGTGATCTTTACCTTTGCCCTGATCATCCTCGGATTGCTGCCGCAGGTGGGCGCCTTTCTGGCGTCCATGCCGGAGCCGGTGGGCTATTCGGTGCTGTTGGCTTCCTTCTGCCAGATGCTTGGTTTTGGGTTAAAAGATTACGCCCGGCTGGAGTTTAACGCCAGGGATTATTTTGTGGTGGGGCTGCCGATCCTTTTCGGAACCGGCGTGATGAACCTGCCGGCCGGCGCGTTCGCGGGGATCCCCGTGTTCGCCCAGTACATCCTGGGCAACGGTTTTATCGGCGGCATGCTGCTGTGCATGTTCCTCGAACACATCCTTCTACCAAACGTGCCACGGGGACGGTTCTCTTGACACGTTGACACGATCGTGTCAAGGGGACGGTTCCCCGGGCACGGTTAGACGAAAAAACTGACCCTGAGCAGGTAATTCAGCGAAAAATTCCGGCTAATAACACGCCGGTCAGTGGATTAATAAATATGATTCAAACAATGACAACGCCAAAAGTATGCCAATAGTGATTCTTCCATTAGTATTATTATACGAAAACAGAAAATAGGTCCACCAGACGAGCGCAAAAATAATCAGGTACCCGCCCACAGTGAAACCTGAGATAAAAGATAAAATCATTACAGCAATGCCTATTGAGATAATATTAGATAATTCCATGCCAAGTAAAGCCTCCGGCTATTTAATATAATATATTAAATGTAGCGCATAGCCACGAAGGGAACAGCGATATATGGCTATTAACATATAATACCATATCATACAAAAAAACCACAGCTTTTTTCAGCTGCGGCTTTGTTCTTTCAATAGTCCTATTCCGGTAATTACCCCGTTAGCTTGTTGAATCTTCTGGCTAGGCGGGATTTTTTACGTGAAGCTGCATTTTTATGTAAAATGCCTTTCGTAACAGCCTTGTCAATGGCAATTACAGCCTTTTTCAGTTTCAAACTAGCTTCATCGCGGTCGGCGGCCTTCATTGCCTCCTCGAACCGCCTGATGGTGGTCCGCAGAGCTGACTTGAGCCTGGCGTTACGTATCGTCCGCTTGCGAGTAATTTCAACCCTTTTGATGGCGGATTTGATATTTGGCATATGTGTTCTCACCTCCCAACGGCAACAATTTTACCATGCGCAAAAAAAAAATGCAAGGCTTAGCTGTATAACCTTTCATAATTTGGTTAAAGCTATTTTAAGATTGACAAGACGGGAGGTGACATGTGATGCAGTGGCTTGGAGTTATTATTAGATTTGTTGTTTCAGCACTTGTACTGATTGTTGTAAGCTGGCTTTCACCCGGTTTCGTGGTAAGTGGCGGATTTGTCGGAGCGCTGATTGCCGCTGTTGTGATAGCCGTCCTGGGATATGTGGCCGAGGCCCTTCTGGGAGAACGTATTTCCCCTCAGAGCAGGGGGCTGGTGGGCTTCGTTACGGCGGCGGTGGTTATTTACCTGGCTCAGTTTATTATCCCCAGTTTGCTCAGCGTGAGCATTGTGGGCGCTTTAATATCCGCATTTATTATCGGCTTAATTGACGCCTTTGTCCCAACCGCGCTGCGGTAACACCACACTCTCATAAACCCCCCGCTTTGGGCATAAAATTAAGGAATAAGCCCGGACGGGGGGTTTATTATGTATTCTGTAAGCGCCGGCAGGTGCAGGAGAGCTTTTCCGGGCCGCCCGCCCCTCAGGATTATTGGCGTATTATTATTACTGTTATTCTGCCTGATTAAAGCAATTCCAGCCATTTTCGCGGCACAGCCTCTTTGGGCCGGCGCTGTTAAAGAGCTGCCCGGCAGGGTTTTAGATTCATACCAGGCGGATCCACTGCAAATTATCAAAGGGGCGCTGCCCATATTCCGCTGGAGCAGTTTTGAAGGGGACGGCGAAACCCCTGCGATTATGGGATCGCTTTTACGCGTCGCCGGGTCTGTGGGCGGGGTTAACCTGCGCAACCCGATCGCAGTTCTGCAATCCCAGGTACCGCTTTTGGCAGCGGTTGATTTTCCTGATGCAGCGCTTGTGAGTAGCCCTGATGCGGATAAAGCCGGAGAAAAGGTGATTCCTGCCCTGACCAAAGAGTGTCTGGTTTGCGTTTATAACACGCATACCGGTGAGACTTACAAACTAACCGACGGGGTGGAGCGGCTGGACGGCAGGCGAGGCGGTGTGGTTACGGTAGCGGCCGCCTTCCAGGAAGAGCTTGAAAACAGTTATGGATTTAAAGTGGCCAGGTCCGATAAAATCAACGACAAGGACTACAATATGTCCTATATCGAATCGGAAAAAACAGCGCGGGAACTCCTTGCCGCTAATCCGCACGCCAGTGCTGTATTTGATATCCACCGCGATTCAAGCAAGACCAGGGAGCAAAGTATTGTAAATATTGACGGTCAGGTCATGGCGACCTTACTGTTTATCGTGGGTTCCGATACCCGCCGGTCCTTCCCGGGGTGGCGCCAGAACTACGCTTTCGCTGTGCAGCTTTCAGACCGGATAAATGAAAAATATCCGGGACTATCCCTGGGTGTCCGGCTTAAAGACGGCATTTACAACCAGAACCTGCACCCGCGCGCTGTATTACTGGAAGCGGGCACAACAGAAAATTCCTGTGAGGAAGCGGTCCGTGCCGTACGGTTGCTGGCTGGTGTTGTGGCTGATGTAATCAGTGAAGGGTTTGCTGTGGCGCCGGGGACAACAGCTCTGGAATAATGTGTCAGAAGGCGTTTTAACCCGCCTTTCCGGTCATAATATTAGTAAAACTGGAGCGACAGCTATGAATTGGACAAAGTATAAAATTACTATTCTATTATGCGCAGCTGTGGTGGCCTGGGGGGCATCTTGTTTGATTGCCGAATTCAATTACCGGGTGCGTCCGGAGACGCCTTTATATGCGTTTAAGCTGGAAGACTGCGGACACGGTACTTACCACGTTGATTTTCTCGGTGAGAGTTTCAGTTTTGTCCTGCTGCCGGATCAGGTCAGGCAATTTGCTGATTCAGAACAAATTAGGAATTACCGTGTTCGTGCAGCCGTTTTTTTAGATATAGTAAGCAAGAGTATTAAGGATCTTCTTTCAGAAACGCTGATAAAATTAGAGGTAAAAGGGTGGACGGGTGAAAACAAGCTGCTAATGAACAGGTAGTTATATATGATGGAAATAGCTTCGCCAGCGCAGGCTTTCGCAGGGTAGGGGGCTTAAATCCTGACTTGCCAATGTGTACCCCCGTTTCACATAATCGTGACAAAACGTGCCATGAGAACCGTCCCCTTGACACGGAACCGTCCCCTTGACACGCCCGGGTTTTTATTGGCAGCTGGCCGCTGTGGTGATATAATTATATGGTTGTAAACATAACGGGGGATTAGCAATGGAATGGGAAAAGGATAGAATTCGCAATTTCTGCATCATCGCTCATATCGACCACGGCAAATCAACACTGGCAGACAGGCTGCTGGAGTATACAGGCGCGCTGAGCGGCAGGGAAATGGCCGAGCAGGTGCTGGATAAGATGGACCTGGAGCGGGAGCGGGGCATAACCATAAAAATGCAGGCAGTGCGTTTGCATTACAGGGCCAAAGACGGGTTGGATTACCAATTGAATTTGATCGACACGCCGGGGCATGTAGACTTTTCATACGAGGTCTCACGCAGCCTGGCTGCCTGCGAAGGAGCGCTGCTGGTAGTGGACGCGGCACAGGGGATCGAGGCCCAAACCCTGGCCAACGTTTACCTGGCCCTGGAGCATAACCTGGAGATCATCCCGGTGATCAATAAAATTGACCTGCCCAGCGCCGACCCGGACGAGGTTAAGCAGGAGATTGAGGACGTGATTGGGCTGGATGTTTCAGATGCTGTACTGGCTTCAGCCAAAAACGGCATCGGCATAGAAGAGGTTTTAGACAAGATCGTGAAAATAATTCCGCCGCCCGGCGGGCAGGATAGCTCACCTTTGCGGGCGTTGATTTTCGACTCGCATTATGATCCCTACAAAGGGGTGATTGCCTATGTCCGGGTGATGGAAGGCGCGGTGCGGACCGGCATGCAGGTCAAAATGATGGCCACCGGCAAGGAATTTGAAGTCAATGAGGTAGGTATTTTCAAGCCTGCCCTGTCCAGCGTCGGTGTCCTGCACACCGGCGAGGTGGGCTTTATCGCCGCCAGCATTAAAAATGTCAAGGACTGCCGGGTAGGCGACACGGTGACGGACGCTGCCGGGCCGGCGCCGGCGCCCCTGCCGGGCTACCGCCGGGCCACCCCGATGGTCTACTGCGGGTTATACACTGCTGATACTGTTGACTACAGCGATTTGCGGGAAGCGATGGAAAAGCTCAGCCTCAACGACGCCTCGCTGATCTATGAGCCTGAAACATCCGAGGCCCTGGGATTTGGTTTCCGCTGCGGCTTTTTAGGGCTGCTGCACATGGAAATTATCCAGGAGCGCCTGGAACGCGAATACGGGCTGAACCTGATTACTACAGCTCCCAACGTTGTCTACCGCGTTACCACTACCGCGGGTGAAGTACTGCAGATCGAAAACCCCAGCAAAATGCCGCCGGCCGGCAAGGTGGAATATATCGAAGAGCCGTATGTCAGGGCGACGATCATGGCCCCCAAAGACTATGTCGGGGCGGTAATGGAACTGTGCCAGGAACGGCGCAGCATTTTCGGCAATATGGAGTATATGGGCCTGCACAGAGTGATGCTGACTTACGATATGCCGCTCAGCGAGATTATTTATGACTTCTTTGACCAGCTCAAGTCGCGCACCAAGGGCTATGCTTCGCTGGATTATGAACTGGCCGGCTACAGGCAGTCCAATCTGGTTAAGCTGGATATTCTCATCGCCGGTGAAGTGCTGGACGCGCTGTCCATTATTGTGCACAGGGACAAGGCTTATTACAGGGGGCGCCAGCTGGTGGAAAGGCTGCGCAGCTTGATCCCGCGCCACCTTTTTGAAGTGCCGATCCAGGCGTCCATCGGCAACAAGGTGATTGCCCGGGAAACGGTAAAAGCGGTGCGCAAGGACGTCCTGGCCAAGTGTTACGGCGGCGACATCAGCCGCAAGCGCAAGCTGCTGGAAAAGCAAAAGGAAGGCAAAAGAAGGATGAAACAGGTGGGCAGCGTAGAAATACCTCAAGAAGCCTTCATGGCCGTACTGGGTCTGGGTGAAAAATAAGGGGGTTTATTATGAGCTGCTATCTCCGGCATCTGAAACCATTATTAGGTGAACTGGGAATCGAACCTGTGAATAAAGAGGAGCGCAAACGCCTGGACCAGACTGTAAGAGCTCTTGTGGGCAAAGAAAATGAGAAAAAGTGCTCCGAGGTCTGGAAAGAAGTAAAGGTCTGGCTGCAGGACCCTGGAAAAAGGAGGCAGCTGGTTGATGCTCTTAATAAATTAAAGGTTTAAACCGCTATCATTAATATGTGGTTAAAAGATATACCGTTTTATTTGTGCCGGAGGTTATATGCGAATGCCTATCGGACTTTATATACATGTCCCTTTTTGCATTAAAAAATGCCTTTACTGTGATTTTACCTCTTACCCGCTCAGTGGCCCGGCGGTAAAAAGTTATCTGGAATCCCTTATCAGGGAAATCAACCTTTACGGAACAGCGCTGGCTGATGAGGATAAAATCATCACCAGTATTTTTTTTGGCGGCGGCACTCCGACTACTTTGCCGGCCGCTTCCTTCAAAACAGTGCTGAATGCGGTGCGGTCCTCCTTTTTCCTGGCGGCCGGCTGTGAGGTAACAGTAGAAGCAAACCCGGGCACTGTTGACGGGGCTTGCCTGACCGAGCTGCGGCAGGCCGGGGTGAACAGGCTCAGCATCGGTGTCCAGTCTTTTCATGACCGGCTGCTGGGTGTGCTGGGCCGCATCCACAGCGCGGCGCAGGCGGTCCAGGCGGTACAGCTGGCCAGAAAAGCGGGCTTTGACAATCTCAACCTGGATTTCATATTCGGCATACCCGGCCAAACCAACCATGACTGGCGGGAAACGCTGCACAGGGCTGTGGAAATAGCCCCGGAGCATATCGCCGCTTACAGTCTCCAGCTGGAAGAAGGGACGCCGCTGGCGCAGGCTGCCGAGCGCGGCGCAATATGCGTCTGCCCGGAGGAAACTGAATTGACAATGTACCAAGATGCGGTGGCATTTCTTACCGCGCACGGCTACAGCCATTACGAAATATCAAACTTTGCCAGGCCAGGTAAACAGTGCGCCCACAACCTTGTTTACTGGTTAAACCAGCCCTATCTGGGACTCGGACCGGCGGCTCACTCGTTGATCAAAGGGGTCAGGTTTGCCAATGATATCTCGCTGGCCGGGTATTGTGACAGGCTTTCCCGGGAAGAATACCCAGTAGAAAATAGAACAGGCCTTACGGTGGCGGATGAAATGTCTGAGACGGTGTTTCTCGGGCTGCGCCTGACCGCCGGCGTCGATTTAAATCAGTTTTACAGGCGTTTCGGCCGGCGGGCAGAGGATATATACAGGAACGAAATAGCAGGCCTGATTCAAAAAGGCCTGCTGGAAATAAGCGAAGGAAGCCTGCGTCTGACCACAAAAGGCCTGCCGCTGGCCAATGTAGTTTTCAGGGAATTCGTTTGAATCTTGCCAATTCCCTTGACAAATATATAGAGGTTTGTTATTTTTTATTTAAGTGTTTTTAGCACTCAGCACAATAGAGTGCTAACAAAGAAAGGGGGTTCCGGTATGGACGACCGCAAGCAAAAGGTGCTTCTTGCTATCGTACAGGACTTTATCGCTACCGCAGAACCCGTCGGATCGAGGACAATTGCCAAAAAGTATAAGCTTGGCGTGAGCCCGGCTACTATCCGCAACGAGATGGCTGACCTGGAAGAAATGGGTTATATTGAACAGCCGCACACCTCTGCTGGTCGGGTCCCGTCAGTGCGCGGTTACCGATATTATGTGGACTATTTGATGAAAAAACGGGAGTTGACCAGAGAGGAAGAGGAACTGATCCGCAGCCAGCTGGAAAAAAAGGCCAGGGATGTGGGCAAGGTTTTTCAGCGGACAGGAAACCTGCTCTCGCAGCTTACCAGTTATACCTCGATGGTATTGACCCAGCAGAGAAGGCCGAGCAAATTCAAACACATCCAGCTGGTGTCGATGAGCCCTTCCCAGACAATGGTCATAGTGGTGATGGACAACGGGGCGGTACATCACCGGATGATTGAAACGCCGGAAAGCATTATCGCCAGCGACCTGGAAACGCTGTCCAAGGTGCTGAACGCCAAACTGCAGGGCCTGAACATGGATGCAATCAAATTTACCCTGCTCAAAGAACTATATTTTGAGCTGAGCCGGCACAAGCATATTCTGGACCTGTCCTTAGAACTAATCCAGGACAGCTTGTCCTTGGAAGAAGAAGACAAGATTTACCTCGGCGGAGTTTTTAACATGCTTACCCAGCCGGAATTCCACAACGCGGAAAGGATCAAAACGATGCTGGGTATTCTAGAGCAGGAGGAACTTCTCTGTGAGCTGCTCTCCGGTGAGAACATGGATAAGGGCGTGACCATCAGAATAGGCGATGAGATAAAAGACTACGATATCAAGGACTACAGTGTGGTGGCCGCGCCCTATCTGTTAAGAGGGCGCAAAATAGGCACTGTCGGCGTACTTGGCCCGACCAGGATGGATTACGCCAAAGTGATCAGTGTCGTTGATTTTTTAACACAAAATCTTTCTGTAGCCCTGGACAGGGTGCTGCGGGGCAGAGGGAGATAGGAGGCTGCCGAATTTTGAGTTTGAAGAAGGAAGCTCTTGCCGGGGCGGACCTTGACGAGAGGTTGGCTGCCCTGATGACCAACTCCAACGCCATCCGGGCTATCGCCAGCGCGGTGGAAGGGACTCTCGGCCCCAAAGGGCTGGACACCATGCTGGTCGATAAATTTGGTGAGGTAGTGATCACCAATGACGGTGTCACCATATTAACTATGATGGAGGCCAATCACCCCGCGGCCAGAATGCTGATCAACATAGCCAGGGCGCAACAGGAGGAAATTGGCGACGGCACTACTACGGCTACCGTAATGGCCGGCGCGCTGGTCAGCGCCGGGGTGGAGCAGGTGGCGCGCGGAGTGCCGGTAGCCCGGGTAATCGAAGGGCTGCGGGCTGGTTTGAAAAAATCGCTGCAGCTCATGCGGGAGCAGTCACGCCCGGTATCCGGCCTGGATGATCAGGCGATCCGCCAGGTGGCGCTGATTGCCGGGCGCAGCCACGAGGATATCGCCGACCTGGTGGTACAGGCGGCAGTAATGATTGGCGAGGACAAGCTGAAGGATCATACCTTTAAATTTCCTGATACGGTTGTGGCGGAGGAGGGCGCTGAAAACGAGGTCTTTATGGGCGTGATTGTCAATAAGGAACGGATCAACCGCCAAATGCCGGGTGAACTAAAAAATTTAAGCGTACTGGTGATTGACGATGCCCTGGAACCGGAGGAAATAGACGAGGAAGCCCTGAGCACAGAGGCGGGTTTTGCGCGCTATATGCAACTGCGGGAGGAATTCAACGCAAACCTGCAAAAAATCGCGGAACTCGGCGTCGGGCTGGTGCTTGTGGACCGCGGGGTAAGTGATGCCGCGGAAGATGTGCTGACTGACGCGGGTGTGATGGTGGTGCAGCGGGTGGCTAACAGGGAACTGCGCAAAGCGGCGGAACACACCGGCGCCAGGGTTCTAAAACGCACCGGCTTGAAAAAGTCTCGCGAGGAACTGGAAAAATGCCTGGGCCATGCCGCCAGGGTATATAATGACGAAAAGCTCGAACAGGTCTGGATCCTGGGCGGCGGCGGCAAGCCTATGGCCACGGTGCTGGTGGGCGCCGCTACTGCAGAGGTCGTGGGTGAAAGGGAGCGCATTGCCAGGGATGCAGCCGCATCGGTCCAGTCGGCCGTAAAAGGCGGTGTGGTCCCGGGCGGCGGTTCTCTGGAACTGGCGATAGCCCGCGAGGTGGAAAAGGTGCGGGAGGGCGCCCGCGGCATGGCTGCCTATGGGGTGGACTGCGTGGTGGAGGCGCTCAAACGTCCTCTGTCTCAAATTGCAGCCAATGCGGGTTTTAACCCTTTAGAAAAACTGGGTGATGTGATCGCCGCCCAGGCGGAGACAGGTAAAAAGTCGCTGGCCATTGACTGCGACAGCGGCCAGGTGGCGGATATGCTGGAAAGCGGCATCGTGGACCCGGCTGAAGTTAAAATATACGCCCTCAAGGCTGCCGGTGAGGTAGCCGAGGCGATATTAAGGATAGACACGATTATCAAGAAACGTGAAGAAAAAGAAATCGAAAGAGACAGACAGGCCGGGGAAAACAGTAAAATGATGTTCTAAATGAGGTGATTTTGCGTGGGTATGAACAATGGAGCAGAAAAGGATCTGGAAAGGTTAAATACTGACGGGATCGTTGGTGAAGGCGCACAGGACGAACAGGTTCCGGCTTCCGGAGAAAAATCCCGGGACGCCGCAGCGGAGCCGCGCGTGGAGACTGGCGCAGCAGATGCCGGCGGGGATGACGCGTCTGACAATGACCCCGCAGTCCTGAGCAGGCTGCTGGCTGAACAAACAAAACGGGCTGATGAAAGTTATAATCGTCTAATCCGGCTGCAGGCCGACTATGATAATTTTAGACGGCGGACGCGCCAGGAAAAAGAGGATATTTATAAGTACGCATCTGAACGGCTGATTACCGCTATGCTGCCGGTCCTGGATAATTTTGATTTGGCGCTGTCGGCGGAAGGCAATACTGTGGAATCCTTTAAGGCAGGGATGCAGATGATTTACAAACAGCTGCTGGACGTGCTGGCCGCAGAGGGGTTCGCGCAGATTCCCGCTGTCGGTGAACAGTTCGATCCCACAAAGCACGAGGCCGTACAGCGGACCGAATCAACTGAGCATCCCGACAACACCATTGTTGAAGAATTCCGGCGGGGCTACTATTTGAAAGATAAAGTAATCCGCGCTTCAATGGTTAAGGTGGTTAAGTCATAGTAATAATAATCTATATATACGGGAGGTTTTTGCAATGTCAAAAGTTATTGGAATAGATTTGGGTACAACCAACTCCTGTGTGGCTGTGGTGGAAGGCGGCGAAGCGGTGGTTATCCCCAACGCTGAGGGGGCGAGGACTACCCCTTCGGTAGTGGGCTTCTCCAAGACCGGCGAAAGGCTGCTCGGTCAGGTGGCCAAAAGACAGTCGGTGAGCAATCCGGACCGCACAGTCAGTTCCATAAAACGCCATATGGGTACCGACTATAAAGTGACCATCGACAACAAGGATTACACGCCGCAGGAAATTTCGGCGATGATCCTGCAGAAGCTGAAGGCAGATGCCGAGGCGTACCTGGGCGGCAAAGTGAATAAGGCGGTTATTACCGTGCCTGCTTATTTCAGCGACTCCCAGCGCCAGGCTACCAAGGACGCAGGAAAAATTGCCGGCTTGGAAGTGCTGCGCATCATCAACGAGCCGACGGCGGCGGCCCTGGCCTACGGTTTGGACAAGGAAGAGGAGCAGACCATTTTGGTTTACGACCTCGGAGGCGGCACTTTTGACGTTTCCATCCTGGAACTGGGCGACGGCGTTTTTGAGGTTAAGGCCACCAGCGGCAACAACCGCCTGGGCGGCGATGACTTTGACCAGCGGGTGATTGATTATCTGGCTACAGAATTCAAAAAAGAATCAGGCATTGACCTGCGCAACGATAAAATGGCCATGCAGAGGCTCAAAGAAGCTGCTGAAAAAGCGAAAATCGAGCTTTCCGGTGTGGCCACGACAAATATTAACCTGCCGTTTATCTCCGCCGACGCGAGCGGGCCAAAACACCTGGATATCAACCTGTCCAGAGCCAAGTTTGAGGAAATGACGGCAGACCTGCTGGAAAAAACGATGGGTCCGACCCGCCAGGCGCTTTCCGACGCCGGGCTGCAGCCGAAAGACATCAACAAGATCCTGCTCGTGGGCGGCGCCACCCGGATGCCGGCTGTGCAGGAAGCGATCCGCAAGTTTTTGGGCAAGGACTCACACAAAGGAATAAACCCCGACGAGTGCGTCGCTATCGGCGCCGCCATCCAGGCGGGTGTCCTGGCCGGTGAGGTCAAAGACGTTCTGTTGCTGGACGTGACGCCGCTGTCCCTGGGCATTGAAACGCTGGGCGGTGTGTTTACCCGGCTAATCGAGCGCAATACGACGATCCCGACTTCGAAGTCCCAAATTTTCTCCACGGCGGCTGACGGGCAGACTACTGTCGAAATACACGTCATCCAGGGTGAGAGAGCTATGGCCGCGGACAACAAAACCCTGGGCCGGTTTACCCTCACCGGGATCCCGCCGGCGCCGCGGGGCGTGCCGCAGATCGAAGTGAAATTTGATATCGATGTCAACGGTATCGTGAACGTGTCAGCCAAAGATATGGGCACAGGCAAAGAGCAGAGTATGACCATTACCGCCACAACCAAACTTGATGACAGAGATATAGACAGGATGGTTAAAGAAGCCGAACAGCACGCTGCCGAGGACAAGGAGCGCAAAGAAGGGGTAGAGATCAGAAACCAGGCCGACAGCATGGTCTACCAGGCGGAAAAAACAATCAAGGACTTTAAGGACAAGGCGGACGCCGCAGCCATAGAGAAACTGCAGGCCGCTACGGACGATCTGAAGGAAGCCCTGAAAGGGACCGACACAGGTTTGATAAAAACCAAAGTGGAGGCGCTGACAGGTCCGCTTTACGAGCTAACCGCCGCCATGTACCAGCAAACAGGGCAGCAGGCCGGCGCGGGGCAGGCCGGAGAAGCCGGACCCGGCGCAGCCGGTCAGGAGCCCAAGGACAACGTTGTAGACGCCGATTACGAAGTCAAAGAAGATAAATAAACTAATCATGTCACGGGTCGTGTCACGGGGACGGTTCTCGTGTCACGGGGACGGTTCTACTGACACGATCCTCGCGTGTCACGGGGACGGTTCTCCTGACACGACAGGGTGAAAGAGGCGATGAGCCAGTAGTAAGTGTGGCGGGTTCAAACCGGCCGGCGTGCGATATTGCGCTTGGTAGTGTGACCGGTTCAAATCCGGCTGGCCTCAGATACTGGGAAGACTCTCTTGTCATACTTTTGCGTAGATAGATCTGTGAAATATAGGAATGTCCCAAAACTGTGCAGATTATTTGTATCATATCTGCAAGATAGTATATAATTATATAATATTGTTGAGAAATGGTATTATCCTTTCGGGGGAATTATAGTTCCCCTTTGCTTTGTTTATTTCAATGAGGTGGTGGACTGATGGCGAAGCAGGATTATTATGAACTGTTGGGTGTATCCCGCAACGCTACTGCGGACGAGATAAAAAAGGCCTACCGCAAGCTGGCGCGCAAGTATCACCCTGACGCCAATCCCGACGACCCGAATGCGGAGGCCAAATTTAAAGAGGTCAGCGAGGCCTATGTTGTCTTAAGCGACCCGGAAAAAAGAGAAAATTATGACCGCTTTGGGCACGCGGGAGTTGACGGGCAAGGTTTTGGCGGGTTTAATGGTTTTGGCGACTTAGGCGGCTTTGGCGATATTTTTGAAATGTTTTTTGGGGGCGCCGGCCGTCGGCGCAGTTACGGGCCTGAAAAAGGCGCGGATATCAAGGCTGAACTGGAATTAACCCTGCAGGAGGCTGCTTTTGGCCTGGAACGCGAGATCAAAGTCACCCGCACAGAAGTCTGCGGCACGTGTGGTGGAAGCGGGGCCGCGGCAGGCGCCAAACCGGTGACATGCAGCGCTTGCCAGGGCAGTGGCCAGGTCCAGTTTGCCCAGAACACACCATTTGGACGTATTGTCCAGTCGCGTACTTGCGATCGCTGCCGCGGCAAGGGAAGAATTATCGAAAAGCCT
The DNA here is from genome assembly GCA_018435055.1 of Pelotomaculum sp. GTDB lineage: Bacteria > Bacillota > Desulfotomaculia > Desulfotomaculales > Pelotomaculaceae > Syntrophopropionicum. The sequence goes on from JAHDOA010000016.1 coordinate 25,330, forward strand.
TGCCCCACCTGTCGCGGCACCGGACAAAACAGGCGCACGCGCAGCATCAATGTTAAAGTCCCGCCGGGAGTGGACAACGGCTCCCGCCTCCGTGTAACCGGAGAGGGCGAACCTGGAACAAGGGGGGGGCCCAGGGGGGATCTGTATGTCTATATTCACGTGAAACCGCACAAGGTATTCAAGCGGGAAGGCGACGATTTAATCTGCGAGATGCCTATTTCGTTTGTCCAGGCGGCCCTGGGTGATGAACTGGAAGTACCGACTCTGGAAGGCAGCGCGACATTAAAGTTGCCTGAAGGGACGCAGACCGGCACGATTTTTCGCATGAAGGGTAAAGGTATGCCCAACGTAAGCGGGTACGGCCGTGGAGACCAGCATGTCCTGGTCAAGGTGATCACCCCGACCAAACTGAGCGATAAGCAGAAGGCCTTGCTGAAGGAATTTGCCAAACTGGGCGGGGGACACTATGTCAGTCCACATGTCGATAAGAGCATTTTTGAGAGGGTCAAGGACGCCTTTATGGGCTGAAAGACGTTAATATTTTTTACAAGGCCAGGCAGGATTTTTTAACAGGAATTGTGGGGTTGATTTCGGGAAAATACTGCATGAAAACCAAAAAAGCTTTAAACTTCTTAACTTTTTTAAATATACGATAAAATTGCTGTAGTTTTTTGATAGGACGTGCCACAAGGACGTGCCACAAGAACCGTCCCCTTGACACGCTCGTTCGTCGAGAAATGTGTCAAGAGAACCGTCCCCTTGGCACGATGTGGAGGGTTTTGCTGGTGGAATGGCTGGAGGTTGTAGTTAGTACCCTTGCAGATGGGATCGAGCCAGTTTCAGAAGTTTTCATAGAAATGGGTACTGGCGGGGTTGTTATTGAGGATCCCGCCCTTATTCTTGCCTGCGCACTTGAAATCCACCCTGATGAATGGGCTGTTCCAGTGCAGCCCGCGGCGGATGGCCCGGCCCTGGTCAAAGCCTACCTGCCACTGCAGGATGATTGGTCCGGTAGGTTGGAGAAAATAAAAAGCGCTATCAGCCGGCTGGACCTGCCACAGGGATCGGAAATAAACACGCGTGTCGTTGCTGAGGAAGACTGGGCTGACGCCTGGAAGAAATATTATCAGCCAGTACGCGTGGGGCGGCGGTTGGTGGTGAAACCTTCCTGGGAAAATTATCAACCGTTGGATGGGGATCTGGTCATAGAAATGGATCCCGGCATGGCCTTTGGCAGCGGTACCCATGCTACCACAGCCATGTGCCTGAGGCTGCTGGAAAAGTATGTGCGGCCAGGCATGAGAGTGTACGACATCGGGACAGGCTCCGGCATACTGGCCATAGCGGCTGCCAGGCTGGGGGCGGGAGAAGTGCAGGCGGTAGACATAGATCCGGTGGCCTGTAAGGTGGCTGCGGAGAATGTGGCCAGAAATAACGCCGGCGCCGTCGTCAGGGTGCGGCAGGGTAACCTGGCGGAACTCTTGCAAAGCGGGGCCGACTTGATTGTGTCCAATATCATCGCTGATGTTATAGCCGGCTTTGCGCCGCACGCCGCGGCAGCCCTAAAACCCGGCGGTGTATTGATCGCTTCCGGTATTATCCGGGAAAGGGCGGAGATGGTACGGACAGCGCTTGCCGCAGCTAATCTGAAGATAGGCGAGGAGCATGCGGACGGGTTGTGGATAGCCTTTGCTGCCAATAAAGAAGCCGGTTTGGAAAGAATACAGGAGGTTGAAGGATAAATGCCTTTTGTTAATATCAAAATAACAAATGAAGGGGCAACCGCAGAACAAAAAGCCCAACTTATTCAGGGTGTGACCCAGCTTCTGGCGGACACGCTGGGCAAGAACCCGCAAACCACAGTTGTTGTTATTGAAGAAATTGATACGGACAGCTGGGGTATCGGGGGAGAGACCGTAACCAACCGCCGGGCGCAGGGTAAATGAAGGAGACAAACGCCCCCCGTTTTTTTGTAGACCCTGCGCACATCAATGATAGCCTGGTCCGCATAACCGGGCCGGATGTGGTACATATAACGAGGGTGCTGCGCCTGGGAAGAGGCAGTACAGTTGTCGTCCTGGACGGCAGGGGTAAGTCTTACGAGGCTGAGATTCAAAGCCCTGGCAGGGACGAGGTCGTCTGCCGGATTAAAGAAGAGCTTTTAACGGCCCCCCCCTGCCCCGTACGGGTTACCCTGGCGCAGGGTATCCCCAAGGGCGACAAAATGGATATAATCATCCAAAAGGGGACCGAGCTCGGCGTCAGCCGGGTAATACCACTGATCTGCCACCGTAGCGTGGTTAAACTCGATGCCGGCCGGATGCGCAGGAAGTGCGAGCGCTGGCAGCGCATCGCTATGGAGGCGGCCAAACAGTGCCGCCGGCCGGACGTGCCGGAGGTAGGCGAGGCGCTGGACCTGGGCCGGCTGCTGGCGTGTCTGCCGGAGAAATGCCTGGCGCTCATACCCTGGGAGGAAGAGCGTCAAGTTTCTTTGAAAGATGTGCTGGAAAAAAACAACGCTGGTGAGGAAATATATGTTTTTATCGGACCAGAGGGAGGTTTTACTCCCGGGGAAATTGAACAGGCGCAGGCGTCCGGCGTCCGGCCGGTAACCCTGGGGCCGCGTATTCTGCGCACAGAGACTGCCGGCATGGCGGTTTTAGCAATGGTCCTCTGCCGTTGGGGAGATCTCGGAGGGAAAAATAATGACAAAGAAGAGGGTGGCGATATACACCCTGGGGTGTAAGGTTAACCAGTATGAGTCCTCCTCGCTGGCCTGGCTTTTTCAAGAGCGGGGTTACCAGGTTGTAGACTTTGCCGAAGAAGCCGATGTATACATAATAAATACCTGTACCGTTACCCACCAGGGTGACCGCAAATCACGGCAACTAATCCGCCGCGCCGTGAAGGCCAATCCCAATGCCTTTGTGGCAGTGACCGGCTGTTATGCCCAGGTATCCTCGGATGAGGCGCTGAAAATACCGGGGGTGGACCTGGTAGTCGGCACCAGGGACCGAGCCGCCCTGGTGGACCTCGTAACGCAGGCGGATAAAGACCGTGCCCCTGTGAACGCCGTCAGCGCATACGCAAATGGGGACCAATTTGAGGAGATGTCTGCACAGTCTATCCAGGACCGGGTACGGGCATTTCTAAAAATACAGGACGGTTGCAGCAATTTCTGCACTTACTGCATCGTGCCTTATGCCAGGGGCCCGCTGCGCAGCAGGCAGCCGGGCCGGGTTATTAACGCCGCCCGGCATATGGTGGCCGCCGGCTATAAAGAAATCGTTTTAACCGGCATCTGCATCGGCGCATATGGCAGAGGACTGGATCAGGATATCACCCTGGCCGGCCTGATACAAAGATTGCTTGAAATACCGGGGCTGGGAAGATTACGCCTGAGTTCTATTGAACCGCATGATATCACACCCGAGCTGGTGGAAGTGATGTCAAGTTCGAAAAACTTTTGCCGGCACCTGCATGTGCCGCTGCAGAGCGGCAGTGACGCAATCCTAAAAAAAATGGGCAGAAAATATACGGCCTGGGAATATCTCCGGCTGGTGGATGTTTTGAGAGAGAATATGCCGGGGCTCGGTTTGACTACGGACGTGATGGTGGGATTCCCGGGCGAAAGTGAAGAATATTTTCAACACACCTTTGACTTTGTGAATAAAACTGGCTTTAGCGGGCTGCATGTATTCAAATTTTCACCCCGCCGGGGGACAGCCGCCGCCGGCTACGACCAGCAGGTTGGGCCGGCGTTGAAGGATGAGCGCAGCCGCAAACTAATCCGGCTGGGCAGGAAATTAGCGGCCAGGTTCGCTTCCTCCCATCTTGACTGTAGTTTAAGCGTTCTGGTGGAACAGCCTGTGCCGGGCGCCGGCGGTTTTTTTGAAGGACACACGGATAACTATATCAAGGTTGTGTTCCCGGGGCAGGTTGCCCTGGTGGGAAAGGTGGTCCCGGTGCGGGCGGAAAAGCTGCAGGGGACAATCATAACAGGGCGGATTATTGACCGGCAGGATGAAGGACTTAATAGCGGCTATGTTGAATAATGAATATTGTATGTATTTTTTTAAGAAGGAGGTGGAAATATGTCAGGTTGCATCTTTTGTAAAATTGCCAGCAAGGTAGTAAACGCTGATATCGTCTATGAAAACCAGCATTTAGTGGTTTTTAAAGATCTAAAACCGGCTGCTCCCGTCCACCTTCTGCTGATTCCAAAAAAACATTATTCTTCTTTGCAGGATCTGGAGGAAGAAGACTTTGCCATAGCAGGCCGGATCAATGCGGCCGCCGTACGTGTCGCCCGTGATATGGGGTTTGCTGAAAACGGTTTCCGCCTGGTGTGCAACTGCGGCTGGGACGGGGGACAGGTGGTGAACCATCTCCATTACCATCTGCTGGCCGGTCGGGAGCTGCAGTGGCCGCCTGGCTAGTGCGCAACGCATGCTGCGGCGGCAGACGGCAAACCGGTTCTGGTTTTTGATCAAAACAATGACAGTTTACCCGGCATCCTGTCAGCACACCGTATCATCAGCTCCCGGTTTTTAATCAAAATTATGACAGTGGAGTCCCTGGTTGACTCTTTGCTTTAAGCTGTTGTATAATGTTTAGTGTTTGTTTATGGAACTTTTATAGACATAGATTTGTGTTATGGTTTTGCGGAGGGAGGGATTATTGTGGCGGAAGTTAAGGTTGGAAAAAATGAAACATTGGACAGCGCCCTCCGGCGGTTCAAGCGTACCTGTCAAAAAGCTGGTGTTCTGGCTGAAGCTAGAAAGCACGAACATTACGAAAAACCCAGCGTGCGGAGGAAGAAAAAATCTGAGGCGGCTAGAAAGCGCAGATATCACTGATTAACAAAGAATAATGCTTGGCTTAAGCCAAGCATTTTTTGTGGTGCGCCCGTTATCCGCATCTGTCCCAGTATATATTTCTCAATAGCTCAATATCTTAAGTACCCGTTACGGTACAGCAGTTTTGATAGGCGCTTGGTTTCCTGGCAGACTACCCAGAAAAGGCAGTTTTCCTCGGAAGCGGTAAAGTGATCGCCAGTCTGCTCAAAGTTTACCGCATAGCAGCCCCCGCTGCATTTTCTGGTGCATTGCCGGCAGAAGCTGGGTTGCTTGTAGAGCGGCTCCCGGAATGGCTGCAGCAGTGTAAAATCTATACCTGTGTTCACATTGCCAATTATATATTTGCCTTTTTCATCTGTAAGGCCGAGCATTTTGGAACAGGGGCTGACATCTCCGTTAGGCGCCACGGCCAGCGAGGAGCTGCCCGCCCGGCAGCCCCAGTTCCGATACTCATATTCGTTCTTTTCAAATTCCTCAATAAATATCTGATAGCCCCTGCGTTTCAGCTCATGGTAATCTTGCAATATCTTTACCAGGTTCAGGCCGTACCGTTCGATTTGTTCTTTGTTCCAGCAGGTTGCGCCCTGGGCCGGAGCGATAATAAACTGGTTAATTCCCAGAGCGGCAATTTGATTAAAATCCTCCCTCATATCGTCGATCGCTTCCGCGCTGACGGTCATTCTGACGCCAAGCCAGGGCTGATATGTTTTAATCAGGGGAATCATATTAACTATTTGGTTCCAGGTGCCTGCGCCGCTTTTCGTTTTCCGGTAACGGTCGTGGTTTTTCTGTCCCCCGTCAAGGCTCAGAAGTAGGTTGATTTTATTTTGCGCAAAGAAGCTTAATATCTCCTCGTTAATCAAGGTCCCGTTGGTAGTAATCGCCCAGGTGATCATAATATTCCTCTTTGTGGCCGCTCCCAGGGCATAAGGGGTGATTCGTTTGATCAAATCAAACTCCAGTAAAGGTTCACCGCCGATGAAGGTGATATTCACAATGGGATATGAAGCCCGTTCCAATAATAAATCGACTGCGTTTTTGGCCGTAGCAAAGGACATCCGCTCATGGGCGCCTTTATCGTGGATAAAGCAGTAGCTACAGATCAGATTGCAATTGAAAGTAAGGTTTAATTCAATTGCTGCCAGACCGGTCCGGCCAGCGGCTGATTTATTATCAGCGAGGGATGCCAGTCTTGCCGCGTCTGCTGAGCTGATAATAAACTTCTTTTCCAAAAGGAAAGCAAGATCCCGGGGGGAGTACCCGGGATTTTCCCCGGTATACTCCCCAATGAATTTTACCATTTCGTCTTGCCAGTTTTGATTGGTAATTATCTTCATGAATTTATTCCTTTGTTTCTTTTTTCTTTTCGCCCGGGCTATCTCCCAGCATCGATAATTCCATTGGTGAAAGGGGCGGTTTGGGCGGTCCTCCAGGCGCTCCTGGCGCAGTTCCGGCCGGCGCTATGCCGATAAACTGCTGGCCGCCGCAGGCGAAGCCTCCCGGGACGCCGCACTGCGAGCCACCAAATAGGAACGGCGAGCAGGGCTGACCGAAGATAAAAGGCCCGCAGGGCTGCGCGAATTGGAATGTGCCGCACTGGAACAGGAAAGCGCAGGGCTGGCTAAACTGGAATGGTCTGCAAACCCCAAAAGTGAAAGGTCCGCAGGGTTGGTTAAACTGGAATGGGCCGCAGGCGAAGAACGGGCAGGCGCCGCCGCCGGAAGGAAAGCTGGGCGTGTAACTGCCCGGGCAGGCGAAAGAAAATGTGCAGGTGTCAGGTGGCCGGCAGATATAACTGCGGGCGCAGGTGAAACCGGGGAAGGAAGTGCAGGCTATTTTTGCATGCGGGTCCTCACCGGCCATCCCCGCTGACGGCTGCTGCATTTGGCCGGGTCCCACAAAGCCGTAAAACTGAGCGCCCTGGCAGGCAAATCCACCAAATATATCGCACTGGGAGCCGCCGCCACCGGGCACATAGCGGCCGGGGCAGGAAAAGTTGAAAGTACAAGTGTCAGGAGGCTGGCAGATATAGCTTTGGGCGCAGTTGAATCCCGGGAAGGAATTGCACGCTATTTCCGCTTTTACGCTATCTCTTAACTTCTCCGCGATCTGGTCCATATTCTCGCTGGTCAGAGTCCGGGCCGGAGCCTCCCAAACAATATAAACAGCCTCAACAGGTATAGCGCCAATACCCTCATCTGACTGCAGGCGCACATAATGTTGCTCAGCTGATAATACTGTGCCGGATATCTTTCTGCCGTTGACCAGCTCAATAACCACTGTCTTACCTATGTTAGCTTTTAATTGCTCTAACAATACCAAAACTCCTCTCATGGGCATATTATCCTGTTATGTAAAATATGCTTAATGGCGTTATTCTGTTAAATATTCGTAGTTAAATTGCTACTGGCGGATCTGTATTTCCTGAAAGATCTGCCGGGAGTTATTTATTCCAAATAACCATTCAGCAGTAACTGGATGACATGGGAAATAATAGTAATTTATACCCCTGCGCCAGCATAAAATTTCTGGCAGGAGGGGATTTTTTATGGTTTTACGTGATTTCAGGCGAAAAGTAAAAAAACAGTTTGCCGATTTTCTTGAACTGCCGGGCGATGTAATGCTGGACCTGCCCAAAATAACCATGTTTGGCGATATTAAGCTGTACATAGAAAACCACCGCGGCATTATTGAGTACAGCACGTCGGGAGTCAGAGTCGGCGTGCGGGATGGAGAACTGGTGGTCACCGGAGAAGGTCTGCTGCTGCGGAATGTGCTTCCCGATGAAATCTGTGTAGAAGGGAAAATCAAAACCCTGAGTTTCTCTTATTAATAAAAGGAGGTGTTAGAATGCTCTTACTCAGAATAATGTCCTGCCTCCAGGGTTACCTGGTTATTCACGTGACGGGGGACGCCCCCGAGAGATTTGTAAATATGGCCGCCAGCAGGGGAATTTATCTCTGGGATGTGGAACAGCTGGTCAACGGGACAGTGATTATCAAGGTGCGCTTGAAGGATGTCCATGCGTTACGCCATGTTGCCAGGCGTACACGCTGCAGGTTCCGTATCCGGCAGCGTTCCGGCCTGCCTTTTTATGCGGCCGTGCTGCGCAAAAGAAGGGCACTGACGCTGGGGGCTTTTTTATTTCTAATAATCCTTTATTCTTTGAGTTCAGTTATATGGTTTATAGAGGTTAAGGGGAACGAAAAGCTGGATTCGTCCTATGTTTTACAGGCGGCGGCACAGGCTGGGTTGCGCCGGGGCGCGCTTAAATGGAACATTAACTCTGGCGCCGTAGAGGAAAAAATTATTGAACAGCTTCCCTTGCTATCATGGTCAGGCGTCTACATCAAGGGCACAAGAGCTACCATTGAGGTGGCTGAACGTATAGTGCCGGATGATGAGGACCGCCAGCCCGTTCATATAGTGGCCAAAAAAACGGGGGTAATCAAAGAGGTGCTGGTATTAAACGGCAGCCAGGCGGTACAAGAAGGGGATACTGTTTCACCCGGACAGGTACTCATATCCGGGGAGATACTACCTGTAGTGGAAGAGCAGCCGCCGGGTGAAGAGGGTAAAAAACCGGTGGAAAATGTGGAACCCGTGCGCTTTGTGCACGCTATGGGCATCGCCCGGGCCAGGGTCTGGTACGAGGGCTACAGCGAGGTCAGCCTGGTGGAAACCGGACAGCGACTGACCGGCAGGCAAAAAACCCGCGTCAGTATTAAATTCAAAAGTAAGGAAATAATTTTATCTGGAAACCAAAACCAAAATGAACCATTTGCAGCGTATGAGACCAAGACTTTTATCAACAAGGCAGCGGAATGGAGGAATATTTCCCTGCCTGTCGAACTTATAACTGTTAAATATTTTGAATTGGCTGATTACAGGGTAGAACGCAGCCGCGCTGAAGCCCGCAGGACTGCCGAGGAGCAGGCCTATGCTGCGGCTGTGGAAGGCATGCCGGCTGACGCCGTAATACAGGAGCGCTGGGTGGAAGAGGTCGAGACAGGTGACTCTGATAAATTGGCCAGGGTCAAGGTGGTTATTGAAACCGTCGAGGACATTGGAGAGGAATCGCACATTAACGGTGTATCCGGTAGTTGAGTGATCAGGTCGCGCTATTGCTTGAATACTAAGGAGGGACAAGCTGGTATTGATAGAAAGTTTTGAGGCGAGGGTTGAACTGGATGATATAGGCGCCGCAGCCGCAATATTCGGCAGGAATGACGAACACCTGGCCCATATTGAAAAGGCCCTTGGCGTCAGGTTTGTAGCCAGAGGCCAGGGACTGCTCATCACCGGTGAACGGGAGAAGGCGGAACAGGCGGTTGAGGTGCTGAGCCAACTGCAGAAGTATTACCGGGCGGGGAACTCTTTGACGGCGCACGAGGTTGGTTATGCGCTCAGGGCCGTGCAGAGCGGGGTTAAAGATTCGCTGGAAAGCCTGGCGGCAGAGATCGTGATGGTTACTCCCCGCGGCAAACAAATAAAGGTGAAAACCAAAGGACAGCAAAAATATATAAGCGCAATCAAAAGAAATGATGTGGTTTTTGCTATTGGGCCGGCCGGTACGGGAAAAACATACCTGGCAGTGGCTATGGCCATAAAAGCTCTGCGGCACAAGGACGTCAGCCGCCTGGTGCTAACCCGCCCGGCGGTGGAAGCCGGGGAGAAGCTGGGCTTTTTGCCCGGTGATTTGCAGGAAAAGATAGACCCTTATTTGCGCCCGCTGTACGACGGCCTCTATGATATCCTGGGCCTGGAAAACACGCAAAAATACTTGGAAAAAAACATCATTGAGATCGCCCCTCTGGCTTATATGCGGGGCAGGACTTTGGAAGATTCTTTTATTATCCTGGACGAGGCGCAGAATACCACTCCGGAACAAATGAAGATGTTTCTGACCAGGCTGGGGTTCGGCTCGAAGGCCATTATCACTGGCGACATCACCCAGATTGACCTGCCCAGGGGGCAGGTGTCGGGACTTGTTAACGCGCTGTCGGTTTTAAAGGATGTGGCCGGACTGGGTATCCATACCATGACCGGGGAGGATATTGTCCGGCATCCGTTGGTGGAAGAAATTATAAAAGCCTATGAGAAAATGAAATAATATTGTGCGGGCGACTTTAGAGGTGTTGGACCATGCTTGTCTATAGCTGGCTTAAGAAAAAACTAATAGCCGTCCTGTCCTTTCTGATCAAACAACGCAAAGTGCGGCGGGGCAGTGCGGCGGTTTTGTTTTTGTTGCTGTTCACTCTGATCATTGCTTTTGATTTTGTGCCCGAAAGAACTGAAGAGCTGGTAATCGGCCAGGTATCGCCAAAAACATATAAAGCCCAGAAAGATCTTGTTTTTGAATATGAGGACAAAACTGCTGAATTGCGGCGCATAGCCGCAGAAAAAGCTGAAAAGATATATGCAAAGGATCCGCAGGTGAGCGTTGCGGTGCAAAAGGATATTTCAGACCTTTTCGCCAGGGTAAGCGAAATCCAGGAGGACGCCGGCCTGGATACCGCGTCTAAAGTCTCCGGGCTTAAATCAGTGTTGCCTTTTGTAATGCCGGAAGAAGATATCGCCGCGCTTGCCGATTACCAGGCGCAGGATACACAAGCGGTTGAAAATTCACTGAATAGCCTGGTGGGGGGGATCATGCTGGCCGGGGACGGAATCAGCCAGGACCGTCTGGAGGAGGCCAAGAGTACCTTGTACGTCCAGATCAGCGCTCTTAACCTGGCAAGTCCATACGATCGTTTTTCCAAAGGGGCGGTAGGGCGATTTTTGCGTCCCAATACTTTCATTAACTATGAAATGACCAGGCAGAAACAGGACGAGGCAATGGCTGCTGTGCCTCCAGCATTGTTATCCGTCAAAGAAGGGGAGAAACTGATCGGGGAAGGTGAGATAATCACCGAAGAGCACATGGTTAAGCTGCAGGCGCTTGGTTTGGTTAAAGAGAAGCCTCAATTCACATCCATACTGGGTGTTTTTCTGCTGGTAGCTATGCTGATAACAGCTATCCTGATTTATCTCTACCAGCAGAACCGCGACATTTATAAACATGCCGGCCACCTCTACCTGCTGGGAATAATTGTCCTGGTAGTGATGGGGGTGGGAAAAGCAATTATTGCTATTAATGTGACCCAGTGGCCTGAGTTCAGCGCCCAGTTCGGCTATATGGTACCGATCGCCGCGGCCGGGATGCTGATTGCTTTGCTTCTTGATTCCAGGCTGGCTCTGCTAATGGTGGCAGTATTAAGCCTTATGCTGGGAATAATGACCGGCAACCAGCTCCGTTTTGGCGTGGTGGGGTTTATCGGCGGTATCACCGGTGTCTACAGCGTTTCCAAGCTCAGCCAGCGCAGCGACCTGGTGCGGGCCGGGATTTATACCAGCGGGGCTAATGCGGTGGCGATATTTATCGTGGGGCTTGTGAACGGCAGTCCGCTAGCGCTGCTGATTACGTCCAGCCTGGTCCTGGGCCTGATCAACGGTATTCTGTCATCGATCCTTACCATCGGCTCCCTGCCATTTTTGGAAAACACATTTCGTATTACCTCGCCGGTCCGGCTGCTGGAGATATCAAACCCGAACAATGTACTGTTGAAAAGGCTTCTCACCGAAGCCCCGGGAACTTATCACCACAGTATCATAGTGGGCAACCTGGCGGAATCGGCTGCAGACGCGCTGGGGGGCGATTCTCTTTTGGTCCGGGTGGGGGCATATTATCACGACATCGGCAAGTGTAAGAGGCCTTATTTCTTTATTGAAAATCAGATGGCTGCTGACAACCCGCATGACAAGTTAACTCCTTCACTCAGTACGCTGATTCTCACATCCCATGTAAAGGACGGGGTGGAAATGGCCAAAGAACACAAACTGCCTCATGGTATAATAGATATAATTGAACAGCATCACGGCGACAGCCTGGTATCTTATTTTTACCACAAGGCCCTGGAAAATGACCGGACTGAGACTGTTACTGAAGAGGAATTCAGATACGAAGGGCCCAGGCCAAAGACCAGGGCAGCCGCGATAGTGATGCTGGCTGATGCGGTGGAGGCGGCAGTGCGCTCGCTGCAAAGCCCTACCCAGGGACGGGTTGAGGGGCTGGTGAGAAAAATAATCAAGGATAAGCTTAACGACGGCCAGCTGGAAGAATGCGACCTGACCTTTAAGGATCTCAACATTATAGCCGGTTCTTTTGTCAGGGTCCTGTCGGGGGTCTTTCACGGCCGGATCGAATATCCGGAAATGTATAAGGAAATAGAAAGGAGAAAGACAAATGGCGGTTCTCGTAAGCAACTTGCAGGAAAAAACGGCTGTTGACGATCAAACAGCCGGTTTTTTAGCTGACGCCGCCGGCAACGTGTTAAAAGCTGCGGGATATGGCGCTGATGCTGAAGTGAGCCTGGTTTTTGTCGATGATGAATATATGCAGGAGTTGAACCGCCAGTACCGGGGCCTGGACTGTCCTACCGATGTCCTTTCCTTTGCTATGATGGAAGGAGAACCAGTGGCCTGCGGGAAGGATGTAATACTTCTGGGTGACGTGGTAATCTCTCTGCAGACTGCGGCAAGGCAAGCCGGGGAATACGGCCACAGTTTCCTGCGCGAGGCGGCCTACCTTACTGTGCACGGGGTTTTGCACCTGCTCGGGTACGACCATCAGGAAGAAGAACAGCGGAAAATAATGCGCCGGCAGGAAGACGAGATCATGGACAGCCTGAAATTTCCGGAGATCAAATAGAGCACAGCAAAATTTTTATCATAAGTTGATTTTAGAAAGGGTTATGGTACATATGAGCCTGCGCAAGATACTGGACGGTTTCAACTATGCTGTGGCGGGAATAGTCTATGCGATTAAATCACAGCGAAACATGAAAATCCATATGGTCGCGGCCCTGCTGGTTTTGGGCCTGTCAGTTTACCTGCGGATTAGTTCCCGTGAATTTCTAATTATATTTTTTGCCATTACACTGGTAGTCATGGCTGAATTGCTGAACACGGCTGTTGAGGCCGTGGTTGATCTTTACATACAGGAATTTCACCCCCTGGCGCGGACGGCTAAAAATGTGGCGGCCGGAGCAGTACTGCTGGCTGCGGCGAATTCACTTGTAGTCGCCTATATAATAATTTTTCCGCGGCTTGAGGGTTACTCTCTTTTCATTGCCCCCAGAATAAAAGAAACGCCGCTAAATGTGACATTGATTGCCCTGCTTACTGTCGTACTGGCTGTGGGACTAGGGAAAGCTTTCACCAGCAAAAGCACCTATGTAAAAGGCGGCCTGCCCAGCGGACATACGGCCGTTGCGTTCGCCGGCGCTACCGCTTTAACCCTGCTCACAGGCAATATCCTCGTGGCCACCGTGGCCCTCGTCATGGCCCTGCTGGTAGCCCACAGCCGGCTTGACGCCAGGGTGCACACCCTCTTTGAGGTAGTTGCCGGCGCGCTCCTGGGCATACTAGTTACTATGGCAGTTTTCCGCCTGGCCGGCTGGTAACCGTGTCACGGAGTGTCAGGGGTGTCAGGGGGACGGGGTTGTTGACACACTTTTGTCGTTAAGTGTGACAAGACAGTGGAATGAGGACCCACCTCCCCTTATTGGTATTCCTCTGCGGTTGGGAGTATGCCCCCGATCGGTATGCTTGTACAGCTTGAAGAATAGGTAGTGATATTCATGATTTTTCCTGTTGAAAAACTGATCGGAGCTGCCGCTGCAGCCAGGGAAAAAGCTTACGCGCCCTACTCGCATTTCAAAGTCGGCGCTGCTATCCTAACCAAAGAAGCCCGTTATTACACCGGTTGTAATATTGAAAATGCTTCATACGGCCTGACCTGCTGCGCTGAGCGCGTCGCTCTTTTCAAGGCTGTTTCCAATAATGAACGTGAGTTTGAGGCGATCGCCCTGACGGCAGGCACAAGTGAGTTTTGTTCCCCCTGCGGCGCGTGCCGCCAGGTGTTGGCTGAATTTGGCCCAAATATTAAGGTATATATGGCCAATAAGGACGGAGAATATGTCATGAAATCAGTGGCTCAATTGCTGCCGGATTTATTTAAAATAGGATCGTGTCAAGAGAACCGTCCCCTTGACACGCCGGATCGTGTCAAGAGAACCGTCCCCTTGACACGCCCTGACACGATCCAGGCGAAAAGGTGGTTAGATTTGTCTAACAAAGATAATTTTAAATCTGGTTTCGTAACCTTAATCGGCAGGACTAATGTGGGCAAGTCGAGCCTGTTAAACCAAATTGCCGGCAGGAAAGTGGCGATTATGTCTGATAAGCCGCAGACTACCAGGAATAAGATACTATTCGTTTTTAACCTGGAGGGAGCTCAGGTTGTTTTTTTAGATACTCCCGGCATTCATAAACCCAGGCACAGGCTGGGCGAGCAGTTGGTGCAGGTAGCGCTGCAAACCCTGCATGAGGTCGACGCGATTCTATTTCTGGTCGAGGCCGGACAACCGCCTGGACCGGGTGATAAATTTATCATGAGAAAATTTCAGGGTCTGAAAACACCGATCCTGCTGGTAATAAACAAGATCGACCTCGTAAAACGGGAGGAATTACTCCCCCTCATTGAACAATACAGCAAGCTTTACAGTTTTGCGGAAATCATACCGGTGTCGGCGCTCACCGGGGAGAATCTGTCAGGCCTGCTGGAAACACTGGAAAATTACCTGCCGCCCGGACCGAAATATTACCCGGATGGTATTATAACCGACAGGCCGGAGACTTTCATCATGGCCGAGCTGGTCAGGGAGAAGGTCCTGCAGCTGACCAGCCAGGAAATTCCCCACTCGGTGGCGGTGGTGATTGAAGAGCTGGAAAAGCGTCCTAATGATGTAGTGGCTGTCCGCGCCGTGATCTACACGGAAAGAGAATCACAAAAAGGCATTCTGATTGGCAGGGGTGGCCATGTGCTGAAAAAAATAGGCCAGATGGCGCGGGAGGAGATGGAGAGCCTGCTGGGCTCCAAAATATTCCTTACGCTTTGGGTTAAGGTCAAGCCGGGATGGCGCAACAAGGAAGGCCAGCTTTGGAATTTTGGTTACAGGGGTGAGGAGTGACAACACTGCCACAAAATGAAATTATATAAGGTTAACGCCATTGTATTAAGGTCTATAGAGTGCGGTAACGGTGACAAACTGCTGGTCCTTTTCTCACGGGAATTTGGCAGAATGAAGGTCATGGCCCACGGAGTCAGCAAACCGTTCAGCAGAAAAAGGGGTTCTGTGCAGCCATTTACTTATACCAAATTTTTAATCGGCCGGGGCAGGGAACTTGACTCTGTCAGCCAGTGTGAAGGGATGGAGATGTTTCCCTTTATAAGGCATGACCTGGAAACAATAGGCTATGCCAGCTACCTGAGTGAGCTGGTCCTATCCCTTACGCCGGAAGGAGAACGAAACGAACCGCTTTTCCGTCTGCTCCTGGAGACAATGCGTCTGATGGAGGAAGGCGGGGCTGAAATATTAACACGCTCTTTTGAAATAAAGGCTGCCGCTCTTATGGGCTACCGCCCCGTGCTGGACGCCTGCGCCCACTGCGGGGAACCCCTGGCCGGCCGGCTGTTTTTCTGCGCCGAGGCTGGCGGAGCGCTATGCCAGAACTGCCATGCGGTGGACGCGCGTGCTGTCCCCGTCAGCAGAGGCATGGTGGAAATCCTGAAGGCGCTTTTAAACTGGCCCCAGGGCAGGCTGCGCCAGCTTAAAATTAGCGCCGCCGACAGGCGGCAGATTAAGACGTTGTTATATGAATACCTGAAGTATTACCTGGAGCGGGATTTAAAGTCCGTCTCTTTTTTAAACAGGTTTACAGCAGATCCTTGAGGCGCTATGTATAAAAATGAGTCCGCCGGGAGTAAATAATACCAAGGAGGAGGATGTTTATGAACAGTGAGCTGGAGAAAATAGACATTTTACGGAGCCGGCTGGACATCAGTTACAAAGAAGCGAAAGAAGCCCTCGATGCAGCGGGCGGGGATGTGGTGCAGGCGCTGATTAACCTGGAAGGTAAAGAGCGCAATTCCGGCGAATATTTTCAGGATAAAGGCCGGGAGATGCTGGGACAGTTGAAAGAATTTCTGCATAAAGGGCAGGAATACAAGGTTAAAGTGAAGAAGGGCGACAAAACAGTTTTGACGGTGCCGGCTTCCCTGGGAGCGCTGGGACTGCTCGGGGTGCTGGCCAGCAGTGAAATTGCGCTAATCGGCGCGCTGGGCACGGCAGCAGCGATGACCCAGAAGTACACACTGGAATTTGAACGAAAATCTGCGGCTGCAGACGAAGAAGATTTCCCAGACAGTGCAGAACAAGATATTTAGCATGCATTGACTTGACAGGAAGAATTTGAAAATGAATTAAATTCATGCTAGAAAAAGATACCTTGTTCCAGGCCGGTGGATTTTGGCAATTAGAGATAAAGCCGTCACTTAAGCCAGAGGAAAGAAAGAAGAATCCATACAACCATGCTAAGAAGCATTGACTTTAAACCTCTAATTTGGTAAATTGGTAAAAAAATAAAGAGCGATGAAGAAAAATTAGCCGGAGAGTTGTTTTTTAGAGAGCCCGTTGTTGCGGTGGAAAAGGGTAAACAATACCGGTGAAAGGCCTTTCCGAGCTGCAAGAGGAAAACCAATAAATCGTGAATAGCGAGACGCGGGAAAAAAACCGCGTAAAATTGATCAGCGGCAGGATCACGATTCTTTGGCCAGTAAAGCTTGCGTATGACAAAGTGGGCTTTTTCCCTATGCCCGGTATCTATTACAGCGGGGATGGAGCCAAGCAGGGTGGAACCGCGGGAAAAACTCCCGTCCCTGGTAGCAATACCAGGGCAGGGGAGTTTTTTTGGTTGTTATTGCTTAAAGGGCAAACCCTGGATCGCGCTGTAACCAAGCGGGACGCCGCAGTCGAATTTGTTTTCAGTGTGTGTGATAGCATTTTACGAGGAGGCAGGGACATGAATTTTCAGGAACTCATCCTAAAGCTGAACAATTTTTGGTCCGCACAAAACTGTATCATCCAGCAGCCTTACGATGTGGAAAAAGGCGCCGGCACCATGAATCCGGCGACCTTTCTGCGGGCGCTCGGCCCGGAGCCGTGGCGGGTAGGTTATGTAGAGCCGTCACGCCGTCCGACCGACGGGCGCTATGGGGAAAACCCCAACAGGCTGCAGCATTACTACCAGTATCAGGTTATTCTAAAGCCTTCGCCGGACGATGTGCTGGAGGTCTACCTGGACAGCCTCAGGGCAATCGGCATTGATCCGGACGAGCACGACATCCGCTTCGTCGAGGACAACTGGGAATCCCCCACCCTGGGCGCCTGGGGGCTGGGCTGGGAAGTCTGGCTGGACGGCATGGAAATAACCCAGTTCACCTATTTCCAGCAGTGCGGTGGTATTGACTGCCGCCCTGTATGCGCGGAGATAACCTACGGCCTGGAACGGATAGCCATGTACATACAGGGCGTGGACAACGTTTATGACATTACCTGGGTGGAAGGTATTACTTACGGGGATGTACACCACAAGGGCGAAGTAGAGCACTCCCATTATAACTTTGAACTGGCCGACACCGCTATGCTGTTCAAGCTTTTTGATTTATACGAGCAGGAGGCGCAGACCATAATAGGCAAGGGCTTTGTCCTGCCGGCTTACGATTATGTGCTGAAATGCTCGCATGCTTTTAACCTGCTGGATGCGCGCGGCGCTATAAGCGTTACGGAGCGCACCGGTTTTATCGCCAGGGTGCGCAATATGGCCAGATTGTGCGCCCAGGCCTATGTAGGGCAGCGTGAAGCGATGGGCTACCCGCTGCTGAAAAGGAAGGAGGCGTAAAAGCATGGTTGACGCAAGCAGAGATTTTTTACTGGAAATTGGTGTAGAAGAAATGCCGGCCAGGTTTCTCGATCCGGCCCTGGCCGAGCTGAAAGAATTAGCCGCGACGGCCCTGAAGGATAACCGGCTGGCCTATGAAAGCCTGGCTGCCTACGGCAGCCCGCGCCGCATTGCGCTATATGTGAAGGGAATGGCCGTCAGCCAGACGCCACTGGAAATGGAGGTAAAAGGTCCGGCCGTCAGGGTCGCCTACAGGGATGGGGCGCCGACCAGGGCGGCGGAAGGTTTTGCCGCAGGCCAGGGAGTAAAGGTGGCTGATCTGGTGCAAAAACCGGTGGGTCATGTGGATTATGTTTTTGCCGTGAAAAAAGAAGCCGGCCGGCCCGCTTTGGAGGTCCTGCCGGTTATAGTACCGGGTTTGATCAGCGGGCTGCATTTTCCGAAACCGATGCGCTGGGGCGACCTGGAGTTCCGTTTTGCCAGGCCCATCCGCTGGATTGTGGCTCTTTTCGGCGCGGATATTGTAGAGTTTGCCTTTGCCGGATTAAAAGCCGGCCGGACTACATACGGCCACCGTTTCTTAAGCAAGAAACCGGTTGATTTAGACGAGCCCGCCGGGTATGTTGAGACAATGCGAAAGAACTATGTCCTGGTTGACGTCCAGGAGCGCAAAAACGAAATTTGGCGGCAGGTGGGCGAACTGGCGCGTGCGGCAGGCGGCTTTGTGGAAGAAGATCAGGGCCTGCTGAATGAAGTAAACAACCTGGTTGAATACCCCACAGCGCTGATTGGTGAATTCAGCCCCGATTATTTAAAGCTGCCCAAAGAGGTGCTGGTTACCCCGATGAGGGAGCACCAGCGTTATTTTCCCGTAGTGGACAGCGCAGGCAGGCTCCTGGCAAAATTCATTGCTGTGAAGAACGGCGCCGCGGATCACCTGGATATCATCAGGGCTGGAAACGAGAAAGTTCTCAGGGCCCGGTTGGCTGACGCCAATTTCTTTTACCAGGAAGACTTAAAGGCGCCTTTGGCAGAAAAAGTTGCCGAGTTAAAGAAAATTGTTTTCCAGGAAAGGCTTGGCGCCGTTTACGACAAAGCAGTCCGCATGGGTGAAATAGCCGCTTACCTGGCCGGGGAGCTGGGCGCCGGCCAGGAGGCTAAAGAAGTGGCGCTACGCGCGTCTGCCCTGGCCAAAGCAGATCTGGTCACGAACATGGTCTATGAATTTCCGGAACTGCAGGGTTACATGGGCCGGGAATACGCGGTGCGCTCGGGCGAAAAGCAAGCGGTGTCGGAGGCTATTTTTGAACACTACCTGCCGCGTTTTGCCGGTGACCGGCTGCCTCAGACCTTGCCCGGGAAAATATTGAGCATAGCAGATAAAATTGACACTATCGTAGGATGCTTTGCTATCGGCATCCAGCCGACCGGTTCGCAGGATCCTTACGCCCTCAGGCGGCAGGCCCTGGGTATAAGCAATATCATCCTGGGAACCAAAGCGTCGCTTTCCCTGGAAAAGCTGATTGAGACCGCCTACTGTTGCTACCAGGGAAAAGTCCAACTGGAACTGCCTCTGGCTAAGGTGCAAAAAGAAATCGCTGAATTTTTTAAACAAAGAATGAAAGGTATCTTGGATGAGCGGGGCTTTTCCTATGACACCGTGGACGCAGTGCTCAGCTCCGGTTACGATGATTTGTATGATGTCCTTTTACGCGCCGGCGCCCTCACCGAATTTCGCCGTGAACCGGATTTTGCCGGCTTGCTTACAGCTTTCATCCGGGCCAACAATCTTTCCAAAAACGCTGCTACGCTGCAGATTAACCAGGCTTTGCTGGAAGACACCTCGGAAAAAGCGCTATATACGCTTTTATCGGATGTGGAGGAAAAAGCCGGAGCATATCTCGGGCAGCAGGACTACCGCAGTCTGCTCAGAGCTATCGCGACCCTCCAGGCGCCGCTGGATAAATTTTTCACCTCCGTCATGGTCATGGTAGACGACACGGCAGTGCGGGATAACCGCCTGGCATTGCTGGCCAACCTGGCCGCCCTGGTGAAACAAGTAGCAGATCTCAGCAAAGTCGTAGTAAACGCATAAACAAACAAAATCGTGTCAAGGGGACGTCGTGTCACGCGTGTCACGGGGACGGTTCTCCTGACACGATAATTCTTTGCCATACTTAAAATCTAGGGAATATCCCCGCCTTATCCCCGCCTTGGAAAAGCGCCTATTTACTCGTTAAATGGCCATTTGGCAGATAAACTAACACAGAACCCTCTAAACCGTGTCACCAGAACCGTCCCCTTGACACGCTTATATTTGTTTAAAAAAGGGATGGAAATTATCTAGAAATTAATATATATTATATTTGTGTAAATACAAATTAGTATGACATATATGCTCTACAAGGAGCGA
The DNA here is from genome assembly GCA_018435055.1 of Pelotomaculum sp. GTDB lineage: Bacteria > Bacillota > Desulfotomaculia > Desulfotomaculales > Pelotomaculaceae > Syntrophopropionicum. The sequence goes on from JAHDOA010000016.1 coordinate 45,445, forward strand.
TAGATTTGAAACTTACCAAGCGTCAGGAAAATATTCTTGAGATCGTTACCAATTATGGCCCGATAACCGGTGAACGCATTGCCGAGATGCTTTCCCTAACCAGAGCCACACTCAGGCCAGATCTGGCCATACTAACAATGTCCGGCCTGCTGGAGGCCCGCCCCAGGGTGGGTTACTTTCATAGCGGCAAGTCCCGTTACAGGGTTGTTGCAGAAAAACTGAATAGTGTTTTGGTTGACAGTGTCAAATCAATCCCGATAGTGGTAAATGAAAAAAGCCTCGTTTATGACGCGGTGGTAACAATGTTTATCGAGGATGTGGGTACTCTTTTTGTCGTTAAGGAAGGAGGCCTCCTGGAGGGGGTAGTATCCCGCAAGGACCTTTTGAAAACAACTCTGGGCGGCCAGGATATTCAAAAATTGCCTGTCAAGGTAGTTATGACCAGGATGCCCAATTTGGTTCTTACCACACCGGAAGAAACGGTATGGCTAGCCGCGAAAAAGATTATAACCCACGAGGTTGATGCCCTGCCCGTGGTGCGTAAAGTTACTCTCCCTGATGAGCAGGAGGGTTTTGAAGTAGTGGGGCGTTTGAGTAAAACCAATATTACCAGGTTGTTTGTTGAGCTGGGAGAAGGGTACTAAGGGGGTGGACATCATTTCTGATAAAACTATTATTTACATTGTCTCCGACTCCGTAGGTGAAACCGCGGAACTTGTAGCTCTGGCTGCAGCGAGCCAATTTAATCACGGCATGGTGGATATACGCCGGGTCCCTTATGTCAATGATCCCAATGAAATACCCGAGATTGTGGAAGAAGCCGGCAGCTTCAACAGCATTATCGCTTACACCCTGGTCATTCCAGAGTTAAGGGATGCGCTAATCCGCGAGGCGCAAAAACGCAACATTCCGACGGTGGACATTATGACGCCGATGCTGGATGCGCTGTCGACGGTTATCCACCGCCGGCCGAAGCTGGAACCCGGGCTGGTCAGGCGGATGGACGACGAATATTTTCGCAAGGTCGAGGCTATCGAGTTTGCCGTCAAGTATGATGACGGGAAAAACCCGCGGGGCATCGTGTGCGCCGACCTGGTGGTTATCGGCGTGTCCCGCACGTCCAAAACGCCGCTCTGCATGTATTTGGCCCACAAACGCTTAAAGGTGGCTAATGTGCCGCTGGTGCCGGAAGTAGCGCCGCCTAAAGAAATTTTTCAACTGCAGCCATATAAATTAATCGGCCTGACGATTAAACCTGCGCATCTAAATGAGATCCGCCGGGAAAGGCTCAATACCCTTGGTTTAACTTCAAATGCCGACTACGCCAGCATGGAGCGGATATTAAAGGAGCTGGAATATGCCGAAGGCATTATGAAGAAAGCCGGCTGCCAGATAATCGATGTGACTAACAAGGCTATAGAAGAAACCGCTACCAGGGTGATGGAGATATATTACAGGGGGGAAAGACATGGCAAGTAAATATGTCTACCTATTTGAAGAAGGTGGCGCAGGCATGAAAAACCTGCTGGGGGGTAAAGGCGCCAACCTGGCCGAAATGACCAACATCGGCCTCCCCGTTCCTCCTGGTATTATTATTACAACCGAGGCCTGCAAAGAATTTTCATCATTGGGCCAAAAGTTCCCCGCCGGCCTGGAAGAGCAGGTAAAAGAAAAGATATTGATCCTGGAAGGCAGGCTGGGGAAAAAATTCGGCGATTATATCAACCCTCTGCTTGTTTCTGTGCGTTCCGGCGCCCCTGTTTCTATGCCCGGGATGATGGATACCGTACTGAACCTGGGCTTGAACGATATTACGGTGGGAGCCCTGATTAAAAACACCGGCAACGAACGCTTCGTCCTGGACTGCTACCGCCGCTTTATCAATATGTTCGGCGACGTGGTTATGGGCATTGATCATAGTAAGTTTGAACGGATCCTGGACCGGCAAAAAACCAGGTCCCAGGTTAATAATGACAACCAGCTCTCAGGCGGGGAATGGCAGGAAGTGATTGCAGAATATAAAAAGTTGATCAAAAGGGAAACTGGACAGGATTTCCCACAGGACCCTATGGAGCAGCTTTTTATGACCATATACGCAGTTTTCAATTCCTGGAATAACGATCGCGCCGTAGTTTACCGCCGGATTAATAAAATCCCGGACGATCTGGGGACCGCCGTGAACATCCAGGTGATGGTGTTCGGCAATATAGGCAATGACAGCGGCACCGGCGTGGCTTTTACCCGCAACCCTTCCACCGGCGAAAAAAAACTATATGGTGAATACTTGATTAACGCCCAGGGCGAGGACGTGGTGGCCGGCATCCGGACACCGCAACCCATAGCCGCCCTGGCCAAGGATATGCCTGTCATATTCAAACAGTTCGAGGAGATCTGCAGGCTTCTGGACACACACTACCGTGATATGCAGGATATAGAGTTTACTGTGGAAAGCGGCAAGTTGTGGATCCTGCAGACGAGAAACGGGAAGCGCACCGCCCAGGCGGCGATAAAAATCGCCGTGGATATGGCGCATGAGGGTCTGATCACCAGGGAAGAAGCGATACTGAGGATCGAACCGGGCCAACTTGACCACCTCCTGCACCGCCGCATTGACCCCGCAGCCAAGCTCGACATCGTGGCCAGTGGACTGCCCGCCTCGCCGGGCGCTGCTTCCGGCATGGCTGTATTTGAAGCGGACGTGGCGGAAAAGCTCGGCCAGGAAGGCAAAAAACTGCTGCTTATCCGCACGGAGACTACCCCCGACGATATTCACGGGATTATGCATGCCCAGGGCATACTGACCTCTAGAGGCGGTATGACCAGCCACGCCGCAGTGGTGGCCAGGGGCATGGGCAAGCCGTGTGTATGCGGCTGTGAGGCTCTGCAGATCGACTACGACAAAAAAGAGCTTAGAATCGGCGGTCTGCTCATAAAGCAAGGTGACATCATTTCCATCGACGGCTCTACTGGTAATGTGATCAAAGGCGCCGTGCCGATGATTGACCCGGGACTGTCCGTGGAATTTCAACAGCTTCTGGCGTGGGCGGACCAAATCCGCGCCCTCGGGGTGAGGGCAAACGCGGATAACCCGGAGGACGCCGCCAAAGCCAGGGAATTTGGCGCTGCCGGCATTGGCCTGACCAGGACGGAGCATATGTTTATGGCCCCGGAAAGGCTGCCGCTTGTACAGGAAATGATCCTGGCGGGTAGCCTGGAGGAAAGGGAAGAGGCGGTTAATAAACTGCTTCCCCTGCAGCGTGAAGATTTTTATGGCATTTTAAAAGCGATGGACGGCTACCCGGTGACCATCAGGCTGCTGGATCCACCCCTGCACGAATTTCTGCCGGACGCCGAGGAGCTGATGGTCGAGATTACGCGGCTGAAGCTGACCGGCGGCGATAAAAAGGAAGTCAAAGAAAAGGAAGAACTTCTGCGCAAGGTCAGGTCTCTATCTGAACACAACCCCATGCTTGGCCACCGGGGCTGTCGCCTGGGGCTATCTTTTCCAGAGATTTACGCGATGCAGGCCCGGGCGATTTTCCAGGGTGCGGCGAAACTGGTCAAAGAAGGTTTCACTCCAATCCCCGAAGTAGAGATACCACTGGTCATTGAAGTGAAAGAGCTGGCGCATTTGCGTGAACTGGTTGACAAAGTAGCCAGTGAAGTGAAGGAAGACACCGGAATGGATTTTCAATATACTGTGGGGACGATGATCGAAATTCCCCGGGCAGCACTTTTAGCTGATGAAGTAGCGGCAGCTGCGGATTTCTTTTCTTTCGGCACCAACGACCTGACCCAGACGACTTTTGGTTTTTCCAGGGACGACGCGGAAGGAAAGTTTATGCGTAACTACCTTGACCTTAAAATACTGGCCGACAACCCCTTTATGGTGCTTGACCGCAAGGGCGTCGGCAAACTGATGCAGATGGCGGTAGAGCTGGGTCGCCGGACCAAACCCGACCTGCTGATCGGGATCTGTGGCGAGCACGGCGGGGAACCAAGCTCGATCGAGTTCTGCCATAACATCGGTCTGGATTTTGTCAGCTGCTCACCATTCCGGGTGCCCATAGCCAGGCTGGCCGCCGCCCAGGCCGCCATTATCAACAAAGACCAATTGAAATATGGCTTAACCTCTTGATCAAAGCTTGTAAAATCTTGTATTAAAGGGACTATTTGAACATATTAACAAAATATTTTCATTAATAAAACTAGGGTGTTACCACTTGAGTTTTCAGGTGGTAATACCCTTTTATAGTGCGCCCGGCATGGGCGCAGTCTAACGGGTGAAAGTCCCGAGTGCGGGTTGATAGTGCCAAGCACATAGCCAAAGGCAAGGGTGTCCATCGTGAGGTGGAATCTGAAGGAAGCCGGAGGCAAACTTCTGGTCTGACGAACAGAAATCACATAAGGCATACGTAAGCTGGGTAAGGTTGCCATACAAACTGAAGCCCTAAACTATCCGGAAGCTTACGGTGTAGATGTGGCAGATAGATGGAAGGAAAGACTGCGCTCTTACCCGGGGAGGCCTCACGGACGGGCTGAAACAGAGTATGAGGCCCGGTTGAAACAAGATTTATCGTGAGGAGTCAGCCGAAGCCATAGTACAGAGGTGTTCTGGGCACCGAAGGAAGGGCCGAACCAAAGGAGGTGCAGGTCAATGAAAGCCACTGATAGTGACAAATTAAAACACAGACAACTTCGATTTGAAGACTATCTGCAAATGGTATCTGCGGAACAGAAAGAGTATGCAGAAGTGTGCGCGTCACCGAAGATGGCTGAAACCGACAGCACCAACACAAACAAGCAGAAGGAAGGATTGCTAGAGCAAATTATAGCCAGAGACAACCTGAACCGTGCCTACAAGCAGGTGAAGAGAAACAAAGGCGCAGGTGGAATTGATGGTATGCAGGTAGATGAACTTCTACCCTACCTAAAAGAAAACCAGAAGGAACTTTTGCAATCCCTCCGGGACGGGAAATACCGTCCAAAACCTGTGCGCAGGGTAGAAATACCGAAGGAGAACGGGAAGACCAGAAAACTGGGGATACCAACCGTCGTGGACAGGTTTATCCAGCAAGCGATATGCCAAGTCCTGACCCCAATCTTTGAGAAGCAGTTTTCAGACAATAGCTATGGATTTCGACCAAAAAGGAGCGCGCATGACGCGCTCAAAAGATGCCGGACCAATATCACAGAGGGCTATAAGTACGTAGTTGATATGGATTTGGAAAAGTATTTTGACACGGTGAACCAAAGCAAACTCATTCAAATACTGTCGGAAACGATAAAAGATGGACGAGTGATATCGCTTATCCATAGATTCCTGAGGTCAGGCGTTATGGTGGGCGGAATGTTTGAAGACAGCCCGGAAGGCGTGCCCCAAGGCGGACCCCTGAGCCCATTGCTTGGGAACATCATGCTAAATGAATGCGACCATGAACTGGAGAGGCGTGGACACCGCCTTGTCCGCTACGCTGATGATATGATGATATTCTGCAAAAGCAGGAAGGCGGCAGAACGTACGCTAGACCATATTTTGCCGTACATCGAAGGGAAGTTATTCCTGAAAGTGAATCGGGAAAAGACACAAGTGGCATACGTAAGCAAGGTCAAATATCTGGGATACAGCTTTTACATCTATAAGGGAGAAGGCAGGCTCAGAGTTCACCCGAAAAGCATCCGGAAACTCAAAGATAAAATTCGAGAAGTTACCGGACGCAGCAACGGAATGGGCATTGAGGCGAGGAAAACCCGACTCAACCAAGTTATTAGAGGATGGGTAAACTACTTCAAACTGGCGGATATGAAGCAAGCACTCAAAGAGTTAGACAAATGGACGAGAAGCCGTATTCGAATGGTGACCTGGAAACGATGGAAAAAGATTCGGACACGCTTTGAGAATCTCAAACGAGCAGGCCTGGATGAGGAAAGGGCGTGGATGTGGGCAAATACAAGAAAAGGCTACTGGCGAACCGCCCATAGCCCAATCTTGACAAGAGTCCTATCCAACGAGAGGTTCAAACGTGCCGGATACCTCAGTCTGATGGAATGTTACTCTGCGAAATAATGTGTAAACTTTGGAAGCGCCGTATACCGAACGGTACGTACGGTGCTGTGGGAGGTCGGCTACTCAATTAATGGGTAGCCTCCTACCCGATCTACTTTGTGTTTCGGGGATGAAAAATGAGGAAAACCATCTGTTATGGACTTGACAACAAAGACACTGGAATTATAATGGTATACAAATCATACTTTTCTCACTAGTAATAGAAATCATACCAAAGGATGTGAAATAATTCTATGGCTTATCCCCGAAGGAAAATATGCTTGGACTGTTAAGGTTGGCGAAAAAGGACAATTTGTCATTCCAAAGGAAGCGAGAGAAATTTTTAATATCAAACCGGGTGACACGTTGATTGTTCTGGCTGATGAAAAACAGGGTATTGCCATTCCCCCAAAGGATATGTTTGCCCAACTGGCAAGGGCAGTCTTTTCCCAAAACGCGCCACTGACAAATGACGATAAGAAGGAGGAATAATGTCAGATAATACTGCCTTGCCAAGAAAAAACTATATTGACAATATCCGTTCTGGAACAATCATACTTGTACTCATTTATCATGTGGTTTATATTTTTAACAGCGTGGGGGTTGTTAGCAACATTCCCATACAGGGAATCTTGGCACTGGATAGCATCTGTTATTTTCTTTATCCCTGGTTTATGTGCCTGTTGTTTGTAGTTGCTGGTATCAGCGCCAGATACTCCCTGCAAACACGCAGTACCAGACAATTCGTGCGGGAAAGAGTGCGAAAACTAATCGTCCCATACTTTGGCGGCGTATTTTTGCTCGGTTGGCTAAATGGGTGGGTTACAGCGCATTATTTTGATATGTTTGGCGGGCATGCTGTCGCGGGGGTATAGTTATGGCGCAATAAGGCTTTGATAACTAAGTCCCAAATACGGACATCCTCTAAACCAAGCCTCCAGACTCCAATTCCTGGAATGCCACTTTGTAAAACCAAGTGAATTTTTGTCATAAAACTTTTAATGTTTTCAAACCAAACAATATGCCGAGTGCCATTTTCTGTATATGTGTAGGTTGGCTCCTGGGCTTCTTCATCAAAACGGATTGTTGCCCCAAATTGTGCAGCCCTGTTGACGGCTTCATTAAATGAGAGCTCCATGGGCAGTATGGTATTTTCTGACCAATCGCGACCGTATACTGCCATTCCTAAACGAATTTTTTCTCTTGGAATTACAGATAAAGCATATGAAAGAACTTGACGGACAAAACCTATTGAGGCAATAGGTCCGGGTTGACTTACATGCTCATCATAGGCAAGCACGTAAATTTGATCACTGTTTTGCGCTAAATCAGGGTAACTAAAAGCTCCTGAAAATGGATGGGCAGGATCATCACGAAGTTCCGGAGGTACTGAAATAGTGACAAGTAAACCAGCCGGCTTCAGGACCTGTGAAAGTTCGGTCATAAACGTCGTCATGAATTGTCTGTCTCCAGGTGGTACAAATTCAAAGTCTATGTTTACCCCGGGAAAACCATAGCTTATTAGCATATTATAAATATTTAAGACCAGAGATCGGCGGAGATATTGGTTTGTTAGCAGTCTATGTATTAGGGGGCCGTATTCAGGGCTTGCAAAGTTATGAACAATAGGTATAACGGGCAAGCCAATTTGGCGTGTAATTGACAGAGTATTAGTGTCGGACTGGTCAATTAGATCAGCCTGTTCGGTTACCCCGAACCAAAAAGGTATTAAGGCATTTATTTTAACCCCATTATTTATAAGACTCGCTATGGCCCTTGGTTCTGTTACATAATACCAGTTGTTTTCAAAGGGATACCCTTGTTGAATCAATTACAATTCCTCCAATGTAAAAAAGAATCAAATATCCAACAACTATGATTGAATTTTTATGGTCTAACATCTCCCAATGCCAAGTCATTAACCAGTTGCAGCCGGTTATAGGTCATAGGGCCTACGATTCCGTCGGGACTTAGCCCCTGATCCCGTTGAAATCGAATTACAGCTGCTTCTGTAACTGGACCGTAAAACCCGTCCAGGTCGCTTCGGTAATAGCCGAGTATTTGCAAAATTTGCTGGACACGTAATACATCTGAACCAGGTTCCACACCTATACGTAGAAGTCTTCCTGTGAAAGCATTACCTGTTATTTTTACCCTAGTTCCGAGAGACACAAGGTCGTATATCCGGATAATGTCGTCATTGTGCATGCGGACACACCCATGACTGGCCGCAGTACCAATAGAGGCCTCGTTATCAGTGCCGTGAATGCCATACCCTCCCCATGGACAGTTAATTCTCATCCAACGCACACCGAATGGCCCCCCCGGGTTTAGTGTTTTTTGGATAATCTTCCAGTCCCCTATAGGTGTTGGTGTGTCGGGTTTACCCACAGCCACTGGAAAGAGTCCTGCCTGTCGCCCTAAATGTTGCAGCGAGAGTTGTAATGTTGATGTATCAATATTAATAACATATTCCGGTGAGATCGTAACTTCGTCTGTTGGACTGAGCCCCAAGGCATTATATGTGTCAGGTCCGACAATACCGTCCGGGGCCAGACCAAAACTCTGCTGTGCCCTAACAACAGCATCGCGTGTCTCCGGGTTATATACACCGTTAACCGGACCATTATAAAAACCCAGCTCCATAAGCCGTCTTTGTACATACTGGACGTCAGGTCCATTCATTAAAGGTTCCGATAATCGTAAGTACCTACTTGCATATATCATGAATCTTCACCCCATAGCATAATATGAATGACACATGGCAATTGTTACCACCACCTCGTTATTCCCACACCGCTTCCCCGGGATGCGGGCTTCACTGGCTCAACGGTTTCACCTTTTTAGACAAGCTAATGATGCTCCATTAATAAAATAAACCCGATGGCGCTGGTACCATCCGGTTTTTCACAAGACTCCGCAAGGTTTTTCCTGCAAGTAAAATTCCCCGCACAGGTTATCGTCCTATTTTTCATCGCCTTTTGGTAATGGACCCATTAGAATAACTCTATTCTCCGGCTCCATGTAATAACTTGAAATCAGAGTTTTAGAAATGACCTCATTATTTTTAAGAACCTCTTTATAAACATTTACCTCATAACCAGGTTTACCGGAGTTTATCTCCTTAATTTCACCTTCCGGCAGGGAATCGTCCTCATTAATAACAACCTCCGGGTCGATAACCGACTTTTCCGAGGTAATCCTTACATTTCTGTCATTTTCTTTTTTTTGCCCGTAAATAGCGATTGTCAGCGTCCCATTTTCCGCCTTGCTGGTGATATAAACAGGTGTGTCATTATTGTTGGCGAACTTGAGATCCAGGTAGTCACCGGCTATAGTGGCGTCGCGGCCCAGGGCTACATAGCTTACCGGGAGGGGATGGGGGGCGCGTTCCAGCACCGGCAGATCCGCAAGGATAACAGCGTTATAAAGGGTAGTGGCGACCTGGCATATACCTCCGCCAATATCTAGGTCCAGGTGGTCGCCTATGAACACAGGCGCTAATAAATAACCTGTATCCGCGAGACGGGGTCCGAGACGTTTGTTTAATGAAAAAATTTCCTCCTGCTTTACCAGGCAGCCGTTAAGCGTGGAGCTTGCCAGGGCAATATTATGTGACCTGTTAACGGCGCCTTCGTCATAGGTTGTAGAAAACTCCGCCAGCAAAGAATCAATACCTGCCAGAACCTCAGATGTAATGCCGGGTTTCAAAATCTGGCCGACTGCGGCCACCTGTAAATTTCCTTCAGACAGTACTTCGATTGTTTTTTCCACCGTTTTTTCAAAATCCAGTTGATAACCCATCGTTTCAGGGATAATTACGACCTCGTCACCCGACAATGTAACTGAAGCGTCTACAGCAGGCTTATCCCAATCATCCTTAATGCCTTTAATTTTTTCCTCAATTTTTTCTCTAGAAAAACTAATTCTAAGGGTTTTTTCAACTGGCCTGGCCCGGAGGCTTAATACATTTATTAACTGGCTGGCGTACATTTCCTTATTATAGTGGATTAGGGCATTATTGGCAGAAGTAAGGCAATCATATTGCGCATCAATATCAGCAAGATTTATAAAGCAATTATTTCCCGCGCCCTCAATTATTAAATTGTTTTCTGCGGGGGAAGCCAGGCTGTTTTCCAGTTTTCGGGCGGCCTCAGCTGCACTTAAGCCGCCCACGGGGATGCCTTTTATAGATACACCCTGCGGGATTAATCCGTCAGATTTATTGACCAGGGCAACAGCCGCCCCTAAAACACTCACAACAGATAAAAAGAAAAGTAATAATGACAATAGTACGGCATTTTTAAATAGAGGCATGGAACACTCCGGTTACTACTCGCGAATATTCATAGTTAAATCAATGTACTTGTCGGCGGCCCTGGCAAGTTCGATTATTTCGTCAGTAATGATTTCGCCTTCTTCGGCTATAACTTCACCATTGTCAGCAATAATTTTCATGGCTACTTTTTTGCCCAGAAGGTATTGACGCTGCTGCTCTTCAAAATGTCTAAGAGCATCAGCCGGTTGTATTTCATCCACAGTTTCACCTGGTGTATCATTGGTGTCTATTTGTTTGTTTTCCCAGGCAAGGTTAACGTTATGTTCATCAAGCTCGGGTATTATTTTTTCTTCGGCATCATCTTCAACAATCAGGAATTCAAGCCCGTATGTGAGGATTTGCTGTCTTGGAATTATGCCAACCGGTTTTTCGCCTCTCGCCGGTAGCAGCTGGCAGCCAGTGATATCACCAGTACTGTCGTTAATAAAATAATCGCCGACGGCGCCCACCAAACGGCCCTTTTTGCTTAATATCTTTAAACCGGCAATACAGATGTTCTTCTCCATAAGACTTAATGCACCGGCGCATTCGGTGACAGCTAAGAGTGATTGGCGGCCTGTCACAGTAAGGGCTGATTCTCCAATGCCCAAAATATCCCTAAAAGCTATTGCCTTCAGTCCCATGTACCAGGTTCCGTCCTCCACAAGTATAAAATCAACTCTTCCCTGTTGTGGATTAACAACAAGGCGCTTTACCCTACCTATGTATTTACCCTCTTCAATACTTAGGACCGGTAACCCCAAAACCTGCCCACTGCTTTTCAATTAATCCCGCCTCCTTGATTTAATTCTATAAGTTTTTTGGTTTTTTCAAGATTTGCTTTTATTTTAATAATATCTGGTATCTTTGAGTAAGGGGCTTGAGGCATTTTGGTGATTTTCAGAAGTTCCGCCAGAATTTCGAGGTATATCAGCCTTTCGTTTATTTTTTGTCTCAAATCTGGTTCGCTGATTAAATTCTCCTGTTCAATTACAGATTTCAAGATCAGCATGGCCTGGGAATATTGGCCCAGTCCCTGGTAAACCGTGGAGATTTCCAGAGCCAGGGTTGTTGACATATGTTGTTCCCTGTTCATCTGGAAGGCTGCCATGAAATACTTTACCGCCCCGATCAAATCACCGGTAGTCCTTGCTTTAAACCCGGCAGAAATAAAGTCATTTATTGTGACGGGGAAGGTTGTTTTATCTGTGACATCCTCACTGGTTTTATCTGTGATATCTGTGATATCCTCACGGGATTCATTATTTTCCTGGCCGTGCGACGTCTGGTCTTCATCCCGCCATATGTCTCCAGCCACAGCGGGAGCCTCATCGGCAACCACAGCGGGAGCCTCATCGGGAGCCTCGGCCGCGGCAGCCTCATCGGCAGCTATATCCCGCGGGGAAACTGGTTCTGCCGTAACCTGCTGAGCCCTGTTAGAAGACAACTCCGGTTCGGGGGTCAGTTCTTCCTCTTCTGCCGGGATGTTTTCTCCTGTAGAAATAACATCCTCAGGACAATTTGTGTACCCAAATTCCTGGTGGCCTGCGGATATATCTATTCCGATCTCGTCCTCATGATGTTCATTTGCAGTCATATGGACGGGGGAATCTGCTGTTTCCTCCTCCGATGAGTCGTAATCATCAACCGGTATCTCTGCAGAGTTTTCAGGTTCCAAAACATTATCCAGCAGCGTGGCGCTGGATGTGTTCAAGAAAATCCTGCTCTCGGCATAACCCAGAGCAACGGCAATAATAACGATCAGCCCAAAGTAAACAGCCATAACCACAGCTGGACTTAGAGTAGTGATAGTTACAGGGAAAAATGCGCCCAGGATAAATGAAATCCCCACCGTACCGTAAATTATGCGTGGACTCAGAGGGATGTATTTCTTTAAAAGGCTGAGAATTGCTGTCAAAATAAGGCTGAAGACCAGTAATATGGCCAAATATTCCAACATTGGATTAACCCGCCCTTTTTTCAACATTATCGACGTAATTCGCTAATAAATCAAGATCAAATTGAATTATCAGGGATAAATAAGTCTGAATCTAACAAAACCTTCCTTCATGGAAAGGAAATCAGGGTTGTGCCGGAGAATGGTAGTAGCGGAGAATACTAAATGATTACTAGCGGAGTTGGTGGCTTTGCGGCAGATGAGGTTGTTTATAGCAGTGAATTTTCCATTTGAAATAAAAAAAGGCATCGGCTCATTCATTCAGGATTTAAGGAAGGTCAGGTCCGACATGAAATGGGTTGAGCCGGAAAACCTCCACCTGACGGTTCAATTCATAGGTAATGTCAGTGAAAATGAAGTGCCGGCTGTGACGGCGGCGCTTAATAGAGCTGCCGCGAGAATCGCCCCATTTACCTTGAGGTTGGGCGGGATTGGCGTATTCCCTTCCCGGGAAAAGCCCCGCGTCTTTTGGGCCGGCGCTGGTGGCGATACCGCTGCCCTGTTGGAATTAAGCCGCCAGGTGCAGCGCGAGCTGGGAGTACTGGGTTTTGCTGCGGCGAAAAACAAATTTTCACCCCATCTAACTTTAGCCAGACTGCGCTCGCCGGCTGGTTTTGCCGAAGTTATGGACAGAGCGGAAAAAGCGGCGGAAAACAGGGTGTTTGGTTCCGCGAAAATTTCAACTGTGGACCTCATGCTGAGCGAACTTGGACCCAGGGGACCGAAATACTTCACCCTGGCCCGGGCGCCGCTAACCAGGGTGTCAACAACCCCGTCCCCCTGACAACCCCTGGCAACCCCCGTGAGGCATAATAGGTAAAAACCCGGCATAAAGTAAATTTAAATATGCATGAAAGAGAGTTTCGACAATGTTAATTCTGGCGCTGAATGGAAGTCCCCATAGAGAAGGGAATACTGCTTTTTTACTGAATAAAGCTCTAGCGGAAATAAAGGCTGCCGGGGTTGAAACCTGCTTGCTCCAGGTAGCGGAAGGGATATATGACGCTAAAAACCCCTTTTGCCTGTGCTGCAGCACGCCATGCGACGGGAGGTGCTATAAAAACACCAGGCTGGCTGAAATGTTTGATATGCTGCGCAGAGCTGACGGCATACTGCTGGGCAGCCCCGTGTATTTCGGCACAGTTTCAGCCCAGCTCAAGTCGTTTTGGGATAAAACCAGGCTTTTAAGACGCGAAAAATATCTGATCAATGTCGTGGGCGGCGCCCTGGCTGTCGGCGGTTCCCGTTTCGGGGGCCAGGAAACGACCCTGCGCGCCCTGCAGGACATGATGTTGTGCCAGGGTATGATTGTGGTGGGTGACGCCCACCTGGAGGAGGACGCCGGACATCAGGGCGCATGCGCCCAACAGCCTGCGGCGGCGGATGTGTCAGGGCCGGCCCGGGCCAGGGTTTTGGCCAGGCATGTCCTGGAGGTGGCGGAGGTCACAGCAGGCCTGAGACGGAGAGGAGTTGTCGAATAACATCACCGGCGGCTTTTGCTGTGCCGGGTTTTTCTTTTTTAAAAGAATATTTACAGCAGGATTATAGTCCTTTTTAGTAGAATGTTTTTTAACCATTTCAAATCCGGATAGGATGGTGGCATTGAATGGATATCCGTTTTCATTCCGAAGAATTGGAGCGCCAGACCTTATCTTCCCGCGCCTGCTTGAGCAGCGCCAGCCGCGGCCGGCGGCTGGCGGAAGAGGAATGCAGCGTGCGCACAGCTTTCCAGCGCGACCGGGACCGGATCATCCATTCAAAAAGCTACAGGCGCCTTAAACACAAGACGCAAGTCTTTATCATTCCGGAAGGTGATCATTATCGCACCAGGCTTACGCACACAATGGAGGTGGCGCAAATCGCCCGTACCGTGGCCAGAGCGCTGCGGCTTAATGAGGACCTGGCCGAAGCGGTAGCGCTGGGACATGATCTCGGCCACACACCCTTTGGCCACGCCGGTGAAAATGCGCTGGACAGGGTTTTCAAACCTGGTTTTAGACACAATGAACAGAGCCTCAGAGTGATAGATTTTCTGGAAGGCGGCAGGGGCCTTAACCTAACCTGGGAAGTAAGGGACGGTATTTTAAACCACACCGGCCCGGAAATTCCATCTACTCTGGAGGGGCAGATCGTCAGATTCGCCGACCGGGTTGCCTATATCAACCATGATATCGATGATGCGATCCGGGGCGGGATAATTACAGCGGAGCAGATCCCGGCTGAATGTCTGGCGGTCCTGGGGAAGGGCCACAGGGACAGGATCAATACAATGGTGCTGGACCTGATCCACACAAACCTGGATGAGACTGCCAGCATTAAAATGAGTCCTGCTATCCTGGCTGCTACCGATAAGCTGCGAGATTTTATGTTCGCTTACGTTTATACCGGTGCGCAAGCAAAGCGGAATGAGGCCAAAGCCTGTCATGTGGTGCAAAACCTGTATAAACACTTTATGGGGCATGCCGAACTCCTCCCGCCGGAATACCAGCGGCGCGCCGCTGGGGAAAATACCGACCGGGCGGTTTGTGATTATATCGCCGGGATGACGGACAATTTCGCCATACGGATTTACCAGCATTACTTCCTGCCGCTGCCGCAGGCGCCCCGGGCCCCATAACGCCAGTTGTTATTCATGTAAATATTGTCGAAAAAAAGGATAATTTATAGAAATAACGAATTCTAGTGTTAAGAAATGCACTTTTTGCTGGGGTATTTAATAACAATTTGCGGAAGGACAAAAACAATATTTGTTGAACTGCTTTACTATTACAGAACTTATGGAAAAAGAAGGGTGATCTTGGGTGGGCTTTATTCCTGGTGAGGTAATTGAAACAGTCCGCCTGCGTTCAGATATTTTACATGTAGTATCCCGTTATGTTCAACTTAAGAAAAAAGGGAAAAGCTATACGGGGTTATGTCCCTTTCATGGTGATCGTTCGCCTTCGTTTACAGTAACACCAGAAAAGCAAATTTTTCACTGTTTCGGATGTAATGTTGGCGGCGATGTATTTAAATTTCTGATGTTAAAAGAAAACCTTACCTTTTCTGAGGCTGTGAAAACGCTGGCTGAACAGGCGGGAATAGTCCTTCCTGCGGATGACAATCCGGCTGCCCGGAAAAGAGAAGCCAGGCGGCAGAGCTTAAAAAACGCCAATAATCTGGCCAGGGATTTCTTTATTAATAACTTACAGCAGCAGGGGGCAGCCGCAGCCAGGCACTATCTACAGGGGCGTGGGCTGTCTGCTGAGCTGCTGGAACGCTTTCAAATAGGATTTGCACCGCCCGGATGGCAGTCATTACTGGACTACCTGAACAAGAAAGGCTGCCGGCAGCAGGATATAGTGGAGGCCGGCCTCGCGGTTGCCGGAGAAACCGGCAGGCTCTATGACCGCTTTCGCAACCGGGTGATGTTCCCCATCTGGGATGCAGCCGGCCGGATCGTCGGCTTTGGGGGCCGGGTCCTGGACGATACCCTTCCCAAGTACCTAAACAGCCCGGAAACGCCTTTTTTTAGCAAAGGCCGCACGCTATATGGACTGCACCAGGCCAGGCAGTCTATCAGAGAAAAAGACTGCGTGATTGTTGTTGAAGGCTATATGGATGTGATCACCGCCCACCAGTACGGGGTTACCAATACGGTAGCCTCGCTCGGCACAGCTCTCACCGTGGAACACGGGCGCCTTTTGCTGAACAACAGCCGGAATGTGATATTTGCTTTTGACGCTGACGCGGCCGGCGTGGCGGCCACCATCCGGGGGTTGGATATTCTGCAGGAACTGGGCTGTGAGGTGAGCGTGGTAAGCATTCCCGACGGAAAAGATCCCGATGATTTCATAAGGCAATACGGCGCCGGACCCTGGGAGGAATTGATCAGAGGCGCTTCATCCTTAATTGAATACAAACTGCAGTATGCCGCCGGGAAAGGGATTATCAGTACGGTAACAGAAAAATTAGAGGTTATGCGCCAGGTTTTTCCCGATCTGGCGGCAAAGGGTGACGTTGAAAAGGAAGAAGGTTTGAAAAAGATTGCCCGCACGCTGAATCTAAGTTGGGATACAGTAGCGGGAGAATTAAAGAGATTTGAGGAAAACCAGAGTAAAAAGTGGATATATTCGGATAAAAATGTTAAAAACATACATACTATTATAAGAAAAGAGAAGAAATTGGATGCCCGGGGGAAATCTGAATCAATTCTCTTGCGGCTGGTTTTGGATGATCCTTCTTTAGGGGAAATAATCCTGGCCGAAGTAGGCGAAATTCCATTTAAAAACGATAATTATCAAAGGATATTTATGAATTGTCTTGAATTATATAAGAGTCCGGGTTATCGCCCAGAGGGATTGTTCAACATACTGGAGAATAGTGATCAAAATGTGCTAAGTATGCTGTTAACACTGGAAATCCCAGGAGAAGATCCTGTTAATATAATGAAATGCTATATCGATTCTATTAACCGGTGTATGCGCCAGGAGCGGAGGGAAAAGATCCTGGAAGAAATAAAAAATATGGAAAAATCAGACAATAATATGCTAAATAATGATCTGCTGCGTGAACTTGTTTTCTTAAAAGGTATAGATGAAGCTGAAAAGGCAGGCAATTTAGAACGTGCCGCTGAATTAATGGTTGATTACAGGAAAAATTTTAATATTAAGAACGGGGATCACCGCGTAGAGGGGAGGGATAACATTTGAGCGAAGAGATTGTTTCTGAAGGAGTAAGGGAATTAATTGAAAAGGGAAAAAAGCGCGGTATCCTGACGTACAATGAAATTATGGACGGTCTGCAGGGAATCGACCTTACACCGGAACAGATAGACGAAATTTATGAGAAACTGGCCACTCTGGGCATTGAAGTCGTCCAGGAGACCGCCGACCTTGAGCCAATGGAAAATGCCACACTGGAATCATCAAATGAAGAAACGGAAGCAGAAGCGGAAGCGGAAGTTGATCTGGCGGTGCCTGAAGGTGTCGGTATCGATGATCCCGTGCGCATGTATTTGAAAGAGATAGGCCGCGTGCCTCTTCTAACATCGGAGGAGGAAGTGGACCTGGCCATGCGCATGGAGGCAAATGATGAGGAAGCGAAAAGAAAGCTGGCTGAGGCTAACTTAAGGCTGGTGGTCAGCATCGCCAAACGTTATGTAGGCAGGGGAATGTTGTTCCTGGACCTGATCCAGGAAGGAAACCTCGGCCTGATCAAGGCTGTGGAAAAATTTGATTACCGTAAGGGATATAAATTCAGCACTTACGCTACATGGTGGATCCGCCAGGCGATTACCAGGGCGATAGCGGATCAGGCCAGGACCATCAGAATCCCGGTGCATATGGTCGAAACCATAAATAAGCTGATCAGGGTGCAAAGGCAGTTGCTGCAGGAACTGGGACGCGAGCCGAATCCCGAGGAAATTGCCAAAGAGATGAATATTACCGAGGAAAAAGTCAGAGAAATACAGAAGATAGCCCAGGAGCCGGTATCGTTGGAAACACCGATTGGTGAGGAGGAAGACTCTCACCTGGGTGATTTTATTGAGGACCACGATGCCAGAGCGCCCGCCGAGGAAGCTTCTTTTACATTGCTGCGCGAACAGCTGGATGAAGTACTGAAAACGCTGACGGACCGGGAGCAAAAAGTGTTGCGCCTGCGCTTCGGCCTGGACGACGGCCGCGCCCGCACCCTGGAAGAGGTGGGGCAGAAGTTCGGCGTTACCCGGGAACGGATCAGGCAGATTGAGGCGAAAACTCTCCGCAAGCTGAGGCATCCCAGCCGCAGCAAAAAATTGAAGGACTATCTGGATTAAATTATATGTAATGAATGATTGACGTTGGGCACAAACTATCGTATAATATCTTTTGTGCCGATGTTCCTCGATAGCTCAACGGTAGAGCAACCGGCTGTTAACCGGTAGGTTGTAGGTTCGAATCCTACTCGGGGAGCCAAATTTTGGGCCCATAGCTCAACGGTAGAGCATCCGGCTCATAACCGGCTGGTTCCAGGTTCGAATCCTGGTGGGCCCACCATAGCAGAGGTCAGAAGTCGGAATAAAAAGAATTAGGCACAGCAGAATTCAGCAAGCAGTCTGACATCTGACTTCAGACGACTAACATTCGAAATCGGCCCCTTGGTCAAGCGGTCTAAGACACCGCCCTTTCACGGCGGTAACACGGGTTCGAATCCCGTAGGGGTCACCATATAAGGGCGATTAGCTCAGCTGGGAGAGCGCCTGCCTTACAAGCAGGATGTCGGCGGTTCAATCCCGTCATCGCCCACCACTAAAAGCAACAGCACCGAAATAACAGGCGCTGTTGTTTTTATGTTCAAAAACATAAAAATTTATTATACTTTAGTAAGTTCTCCTGGCATGGTTTTAGCCAGGAGAACAAAAAACCGCCCGCTATGCGGGTGGGATTCAATGCTTAAGCAAAGAGCAACACCCTTCTGTTAATCTGTTAAAATGATGATTGTTCAAGCCATCAAAAAACAGAAGAAAGGTGTTGCTTATGGCAGAGAGTTTAGCACATACCAAATGGCTATGCAAGTATCACATAGTGTTTACCCCTAAGTACAGAAGGAAAATAATATACAACCAGCTACGGGAAGATATAAAGGGGATAATAAAAGATTTATGCAAGTGGAAAGGCAAGGAGAGTTTCAAATTGGCAAAAGAAATGGGATACACATCCGTGATTCTTGTTGGTGATCCTGCCTTTTACCATAGATTTGGTTTTAAAGCTGCTGCTAATTTCGGCATCAAACATACACAAAATATTCCTGATGAAAATGTAATGGCGTGTGAATTGGTTCCGGATGCATTGTGTGGAATTAGCGGAATAATTGAATGTTGTTGAACCTTATGCAATAAAATTTCCTAAAAATATATCTAAATGATATGATAACTACATGGGGTCTACTAATACACACATCGAGTATAGGGTAACAAACGACAATGATAATCAAAAGGTCTCACAGATACTCAAGAACCGTCTGAAATTTTCCCGTGGTGAAATGCGAAGGATTAAACGCTGTGCCGGACTTATGGTGAACGATCAAACAGTTCGTTTGAATTCGCTGGTGAAAGAAGGCGATTTAATACGGGTTAATCTTCAGGATGATGACGATCAACCGGTTATACCCCAGGATATACCATTGAATATTCTCTTTGAGGATGATCACATCCTGGTAGTGAACAAACCATCCAATATGCTGGTACACCCGCTTTCATATCATGTTCTGAATACCCTGGCTAACGGCGTTATTTACCATTGGCAGCAGCAGGGGCACAACAGTAAATTCAGATCGGTCAGCCGGTTGGATAAAGATACTTCCGGAGTTATTTTAATCGCCAAAAGCAGTTACATCTGTCATCAACTTTCCGAGCAAATGAAAAACAGCATGTGCCGGAGGGAGTACCTGGCAGTGGTGCATAACAGAATAACTATGGATTCTGGAATAATTGATTTTCCTATCGGTCGACCCAATGATAACTCCCTTATCTTTGGAGTAACACCTCAGGGTAAAGAAGCGATCACTTATTTTACCGTAATCCAGCGTTTCGCCGGCGGCAGTCTGGTCAAATTGCGGTTAGAAACAGGACGTACCCACCAAATAAGAGTTCATATGAGACATTTCGGCCATCCCTTAATGGGAGATGATCTATACGGGGGTAGTTTAGATCTGATACATCGTCAGGCTTTACATAGTTGGCATCTGGAGTTTTACCATCCTGTCACAAAGGAACACATGCAACTAGAGGCCCCTCTGCCAGCCGATATAACATCTTTAATTCATAAGTGTTTTCGCTACCCTAAAAAGTCCAAAAGCTGATGGTATTGCCTGTCCAGAACATGCTGGATATAATGACCATAAAACAGAAAAGGAAAAGGATGCCTCCTGATCGGTGATCTGTTACAGCAAACCACCAGAGGCATCCATTGGTCATTGCATGGTCATTGTAACAAATTATGAACTAATTGAAAATCCACAAACGCATTTTTTCATGTAAAGTGTACAGAATTTATTCCTTGTCCCTGTTGCGGTAATAATCTTAAAGTAATCGGGAGCCGCAAACGCAAATCCAAGACAGCATGCGAAGAAAAGGTTTTAATTATTCGCCGGCTAAAGTGTAAAAACTGCAACCGGATTCATCATGAACTTCCGGACTGCCTGGTGCCATACAAGCGTTACGCAGCCCCAGATATAGAACAGGTGCTTGAAGAGATACAGCCGGTTGAATTAGATGCAGACAATGCAACCCTGTACCGGTTAAAAAAATGGTTTCAAAGCCTGGCGCCTTACCTTTTAGGCTGCCTGAGATCAATCTCCTTGCGGCTTGAAATGAACACTGTGAAAGAGCCGTCCGTCCTGTCACAGTCTGTACACCAAAGAATTGGACATTATGTTGGCTATAAGCCGGGCTGGCTGGGGAGAATTGTCCGTCCCGTTGTAAACACAAATTTATGGGTACATACCCGTTCCGCCTTTTTGTCCGCAAACACTTAAGCTAAACTTTAAAAAAAGTCTTAGAGAGGAAGTGTTTGCGCATGAAAGATCAAAAGAAGGCTGAGGAAATTGCTCAAAAACGTGTTGAACTTATTCTACCCTTAATAGAAAAGGGCATTGATCCGGCCTTAGCCCGGGAAAAAAGAAAAAATATTTGCAAAGAAAGTGGGTTATCCGAAAGAACACTCAGGCGTTATCTGGCCCAGTACCGTGACCAGGGATTTATGGCCCTAAAACCCAAAGGCAAAGGAAGGTTTGAATCCAAAGCCATTTCCCCGGAACTAATAGAACAGGCCATACTCCTGCGCCGGGAAGTACCCAGCCGCAGCGTCGCACAGATCATTCAAATTTTAGAATGGGAAGGCAAAGCTAAGCCAGGTGAGATCAAACGTTCTACCCTGCAGGAAAAACTCTCGGAACGGGGCTACAGCAGCCGGCAAATGCGGATATATACGGATAAAGGTGTTGCAGCCAGAAGGTTTCAGCACCGTCACCGCAACCAGCTGATTCATTCAGATATTAAGTATGGCCCTTATCTGCCAATCGGCCCGGGCGGCGCCAAGAAGCAAGTTTTCCTGATCACCTTTTTGGATGACGCAACCCGTTTTGTACTGCATGGCGCTTTTTATCCAACCTTAGATCATACAATCGTGGAAGATTGTTTTAGAAACGCCATCCAAAAATGGGGTGCGCCAGAGGCGGTGTATTTCGACAATGGCAAGCAGTACCGCACCAAATGGATGACCCGAACCTGCTCCAAGCTGGGAATACGCCTGCTTTATGCCCGGCCCTATGCGCCGGAAGCGACCGGTAAGGTTGAAAAGTTTAACCAGACAGTCGATTCATTCTTAAAGGAATCCGCATTGGAAAAACCAAAAACATTAGAAAAAATAAATGAGTTATTCCAAATCTGGCTTAGTGAATGCTACCAGAATAGACCGCATACCGCTTTAAAAGATCAAATGAGTTCTGAAGCAGCCTTTATGGGCGACAGCCATCCCCTGCGCTTTATTGACCCTGATGTTTTGGCCAATGCCTTTTTACACTGTGAATCGCGCAAGGTAGATAAGTCCGGTTGTATTAGCTTTATGAGCAAAAAATATGAAGTGGGCTTAAACTTTATCGGGCGCACTGTGGATGTCATCTATGACCCGGCAAATATCTCCGAGATTACTATTGAATACGAAGGACACGCCCCCTGGAAAGCACATGAACTGGTGATTGGCCGGCGCTGCGGCAAACGTCCGGGACTACCGGAACACCTGGGAATCCAGCCTGCAGATTCCTCCAGACTGCTAAGCGCAGCCGCATCCAAGAATAAAGAAAGGCAAATCCGGCAAAACCCTGCTATCTCCTTTCGCAGCGTAGGAAAGGAGGATGGGCATCATGTTTAAATCATTTTACAATTTAACCGAAACACCCTTTTCCAGGGATATTCCAACCCATGAATTATATAAATCAGAGGTATTGGAAGAAACCCTCGGCAGGCTTAAGTACGCTGCAGTCCGCAAATGGTTTGCTGTTATTACCGGGGACTGCGGGACAGGCAAAACGACCACAATCCGCTACTATGCCCAAACGCTGAACCCGGCTAAATTTAAGGTGCTGTATATTTCAGATTCCAAGCTTACACCACGGCATTTTTACAAGGGGCTTTTAGAGCAACTGGGCCATGTTGCAAAATTCTACCGGGGCGACGCCAAACGGCAGCTGCACCGGGAAGTAGATCTGATGCAGGTGGTTCACCATCAGCAGCCGGTTGTGGTCGTGGATGAAGCCCACCTTCTAGATAAAGAAATGCTGGAGGAAGTCCGGTTTCTCTTAAACATGAACATGGACGCCCAAAGCCCGATGGCTCTTATTTTGGTAGGACAGAATGAACTTTGGGAAAAGCTGCAACTGCAGTCCTACGCTGCGATTCGCCAGCGGATTGATCTGCAGTTAAAACTAAACTACTATGACCGCTCTGAGGTAGGATCCTATATTAAAAAACATTTGGATTATGCCGGAGCCACTCAAGATATCTTCTCGGAGCAGGCTATTGATGACATCTACCGTTTTTCCAGCGGGACAGCCAGGCTGATTAACAAGGTATGTACCCACGCATTAATGTATGGCGCCCAAAACGGACATCGCATCATTGATGACCGCATGGTTAAACGGGTTATTGAAGGTGAATTGTCATGATTGCAAGCAATTTGAGCCTTAAGGACTACTTTATTAGCACAAATTTCTATGACTTGCTGCCATTTCAATCCAGATAGCCCGGGATCTTGGATATGGCCAGGCGGAGATGAGCGAAGCCGTTTGTAAAACCTATGATAAATTCTGCCGGTACCCGCCTAACAGAAATAGAACAGCCTGGTTTAAAATGGTATTTAGGGAAAAACTCCATGAAGCCAGAAGTGATATTTTAGCGTTTAGGGCAATGTGAAGATAAAGTTCGCCTGCAATCTGACGGACAAACTGACCGACTTTATCTCAGTCAGTTTATTCGTCAGACTGTGGACTATTAACACCAGCTATTTCTGGACTTAATACGGTGTCAGCAACACATAAGTTAAAAAATGATGGCTCCTCGCTGTTTTGAGTGGGTAAACATATGTTCGTCTCATTATTCGCAACCGTTTATCGGAGCGAAGCTGATGTGCCCCTTGGACATTAGAAACACGGGTGAGAGGCTCCATGTCAAGGGCGGTTGACCTGAGATTTTTGAAATGACCCACACGATATAGCGAAGAACCAAAATGATTATCCTGAAGAATAAATATTATAGGGTATCTTTTCCCATTTATCCATATTAGCTAATAAGAATTGGATTCCATCCAGTAGCTTTTTTGCCATTGAAAACTGCGCTTTTTTCTTAGATACATTAATAAATCCTGACCTGGACTTAGGCCCAACACATATGCATAATATTACTGCTGATATACCAGGAGAGTTAGAATACTTGAATTTATTGGATGAAATATTAGCCGTTAGGAGAATTACTCAAAAGGAGTCTGAGTTTTATTGTTTTGAAAAAGTAGCAACCATTGTTGAAGTTAATTTTAGTAATGAATTAAATGAATGGCTTTATGGAAGTGAATTGGGCTCAATAATAAATATCTTTAATTCACCTTCCACAAAATGACAAAGGAATTAACAAACTTACATAGTCGTTATAATAGATTCACTTCCTAGTACTCCCATTTGAAATTTTCAACTTCAGGAAACCCGGCCAGTGCTTCTTGCATGGTGTCGCAGATCCGCTGCAGCCCTTTCGGGGTTTTGGCTTCGCAGCGGGCTACCAGAACAGGTTGGGTATTGGACGCCCGGACCAGACCCCAGCCGTCGCCGAAGAGCACCCGCAATCCGTCCACGTCGATGACTTCATATTCGCGCTTAAATTGCTCCACCATCCCATGTACTACCTTGAACTTGTCCTGGTCAGGGCAGGGTACCCTGGTTTCAGCCGTAGAGTAATATTTGGGTACTTCAGCCAGTATTTTAGAGAGGGGCTCTTGGGAGTTTGAGAGAACCCTGAGGAGGCGGCCAGCGGCGTAGTAAGCGTCGTCAAAGCCGTAAAATTCGTCTGCAAAGAACATGTGCCCGGACATTTCCCCGGTGAAGATAGCCCCGATTTCCTTCATTTTGGCCTTGATCAGCGAGTGACCCGTCTTGTAGAAGAATGGCCTGCCTCCCAGTCGGACGACCTCATCCACCAGCGCCTGGGAGCACTTCACCTCGATGATTGCCTGCGCCCCGGGGTGTTTGGCCATGATCTCCCGCCAGTACAGGCACATCAGTAAATCACCCCAGATAATCCCGCCCGACTCGTCAACCACACCAATCCTGTCAGCATCGCCGTCAAAGGCGAGTCCCGCGTCGGCGTTGTTTTCCACAACGGCTTTTCTTAGCTCCGCCAGGTTTGCCGTTTTGACCGGATCCGGCTGGTGGTTAGGGAAAGAGCCGTCTGATTCGCAGTACAGCGGAATCACCTCACAGCCCCATGCCTCCAGGATTTGCTGGGCAAACAGCGAAGCCGTACCGTTGCCGCAGTCCACCGCAACTTTTAACTTTCGCGGGCCGAGCCGGATTTTGTCTTTGAGCATGGCCAGATAGGGGGATACCATGTCTAGTTCTTCCAGCCGGCCTGGGCCTGAAGTAAAATTTCCCGTAACCATAATATCTTTTAATTTTTGAATTTCATCACCATAAATAGTCCCACTTCCCAGGGCGATCTTGAAGCCGTTTTCGTCCGGCGGGTTGTGGCTGCCGGTGATCATAACTCCTCCATCTATACCGAAGTGAACCCTGGAGTAGTAAAGCATTGGTGTGACAACCAGCCCAATGTCGGAGACGTCACAGCCAGCGGTCAGAAGACCCCTGGTAATTGCGTCCCGCAGCCGGCTGGAGCTGAGCCGGTTGTCCCTGCCCACTAAAACTTTGCTGGAGCCGGATTTCTTAACATAAGTACCGAAAGCTTTTCCAAGCAGTTCCACGGTTTCGTTGGTTAAGTCCCTTTCAGCAACGCCGCGAATGTCATACTGGCGGAATATTTGTGGGTTAATTACCGTCATTTGCCGACCTCCTTCTCGAACTTGTACCCCGTTCCCCAAACAGTTTTGATAAATACAGGCTTAGAGGGATTCGCCTCTATTTTTTCACGCAGTTTCCGGATATGCACTGTAACAGTATTATCGTCACCGTAAAAGCAACTTTCCCAGATCTTGTCCAGTAAATGAGCTTTGGTGAATACAAGGCTGGGGCTCGATGCCATAAGCCAGAGCAATTCAAACTCCTTGGGGGTCAGCTCGATCTTGTTATTGTTCACTTCGACCACGCGCTTTTCATAGTCCATGGCTAGGTTGCCGTATTTTAATACGTTTTCATTGTTTGCCTTTTGATCCCTGCCTCTTCGCAAAACGGCTTTTACCCGCAGGGTTAGCTCGGACGGACTAAAAGGCTTGGTCTGATAATCATCAATACCCATCCTAAAACCCACTATCTTGTCTACCTCATCGCTTCTGGAGGACAGAATGATCACAGGAACCTCCCGAAGTGCTTTCAGCTTCTGGTATGTTTCAAAACCATCCATATCGGGCATCATTATATCCAACAAAACCAGGTCGGGGGGTGATTGCCTGGCTATTTGCAGGGCTTCCTCACCGCTGGCGGCGGTGGCGACCTTGAAACCTTCCTTTCTCAAAGTGTGCAGCAATATTTTTAATATTTTCGGGTCATCATCGATCGCCAAAATACTATAAGCCATGCTTTTAACCCACCTTTCCTAATTCTCCTTTTTCTCTGAACGGCAATGTAAAAGTAAATATACTGCCTTTATTTATTTCGCTGGATACTGTAATGGAACCCCCGTGCAATTCAACCAGTTTCTTTACATAAGTGAGACCTATCCCAGTACCACTGTACCTCCTGGCGCTGGTACCGTCCAACTGCTGAAAAGGCTGAAAAATTCTTTCCTGGTCACTCGTATCTATTCCTATGCCGGAATCTGTTACGGATATATAAACGCCCTGACCAGAACCGTCCGTGCCCGCCTCCACCATAACCCTGCCACCCAAGGGTGTAAATTTCAACGAGTTGGAGAGCAGGTTGGTTAAAATCTGCCCTGTCTTCTCCCAGTCGGCCCAAACCCGAACCAAGCCGGTTTTCAGGGGTACATCAAGGGTTATCTCTTTCTGATTAAAAAGCGGCTGCATCTTGCTGGATACGGCTTCTATCAGCTCATCAGCCCCAAATTCTTTTTTAAATAAAACTGTCTTTCCGGCTGCAATCTTGGAAAGATCCAGAAACCCGTTGATCCTTCCCAGCAATTCCTTGCCGCTGTCGCTAATTTCACCCAGGTAGTCTTTTTGAAGCGCATTTAATTTTCCCGTACTCTCGTCCAGCAGCATTTCTGTAAAAGCGATAATCGCTGTAAGCGGGGTGCGCAGTTCATGGTTGGTATTGGCCAGAAACTCATCTTTAAACAAGTCCGCCTCCTGCAGCTGGCGGTTTTTTTCTGACAATAATTTCCACTGAATTTCCAATGTTCTATTAGTCTCGTAAATTATACCCATCGCATCGTCTATTATAGTTTTCAAAATAAAGGCGAAAGAAAAAACCTGGTAGATATGCCCGAGTAAATTATACGTGTCATTATGATTGCGGTAATAGATAAAAGCCAGATCGCTCATAATTATAATTACAAGGGCCATGCTCAAGTAAATATCCTGCTTCCCAAACCTTTTTTTCATCCAAAGCCTTAACACAGCAAGCCCTTCCATGGCCATAACCAGGTAACCCAGAAAGACTCTCAGGCCGGTCTCGCTCCCGGCCACGAGATCATACATAGCCGGCATGTATGAAAGGAATAAGGCGACAAGCACAGTTAGGACGGCGCTCGCAAGAGCTAAAAAAGCCGGTATTATGGCCGACCTGCGAATTATCTTTATCTTGTCACCGCTGAAAACTGCGGTTAGCAAGCCGGCAGCCAGGAATAACTTGGAAACAATAAAAAATAATGACGCCTTATTAACAGAGTTAGGCGTGATGAAGTCTGGCATACCCAGATCAGAAAGGGCATGCGCAAATTCAAGCGGGGCCACCACGCAGAAGGTCAAAGAAATGATCAGCATCTTCAGTTCATGCCTATACTTGTAGTCATACCAGCTCATCAGCGAAACGCAGATGGCAATGACTACAATAGCGAACTCAATTACCATGTGCACAACGGGATAAACAGCCCTATCTATAACGAGATAATGCCTACCCGCTAGAAGTGTAAGGAAGGTGAAAAACAAAAACCAGGCGACTATTTTGAGTGAAAGATGATCACCCGTTAGTAAGCGCTCTTTTAATAAAATTGCCCGCAAATTTGCTGCCCCTTTCCAAAAACCTTTTTTTACGGTGCAACCTACAAGTAATTTAGCTCAACATCAATGGTATTTAAAAAGTGGAACCCTAAAGTATAAAATATCCTGTTCAGCCACTATAAGATCATCCGTTAGCTCCTACATAATTTCGTTAATTTTTTTATACACCTCGTTGGCAACATTTAGCCTCCGGTTTACTGCTTCCCACTTCACACACTTTATAAACTCCTGGATATACACGCTCCGGGATGGAGAAGCGGCACAATAGGCATGTTCAAACACGTCAAGTACCAGTAAAGGCAGCACTGACCACACGCCTTCCGGGTGATTATCAGAAAAGAAATTCCTGAGCACCCCATCATCTAAATCAAAACCCAGGAGTACCCAACCCCTTGAGCACATTGCCAGCGCAAAAAATTGTTTTTCCCACTCCTGTATGGAACCAAAATGAAGCTCCATCATGTTCAACAATTCTGGCGATGGTAGTGAATCTTTTTCTGTCGATATATTACCAAAAAAGTATTCATGTAGTTTTACTGAATTAAGAGCATAAGTATGTTCCTTTTTAAGGGACCGGAGGTGGCAATAGGTTGGATTAACTATGGTCGTATCAGCCTTGAGCATCCTGGCTTCGATCTCTTTTATCTTGTTTTGATGAGCCGCCGGGTAAAGCCTGTAATGTTCCTCCAAAAACTCCTTGGAAAATACGGGAAGGTTTTTTTGCACGTTGTCGCTATCCAATTTGCACCCCCTTGATATTACATCATTTTGTATCAAAGCACATTGTCAAACCCTTTGTCCTTCAAAGCCTGCACGACCTTTTTTATCTCCTGTGCCCGGCTTTTGTGGCAGATTAACAGGCTGTCATAGTCGTTTACAACAATCAGATCTTCGACTCCTACCAGCGCCACAGTCCTGTCATTGGAGATAACATAGGTGTTTACCGTATCCAGCAAGATCCCCTCGCCGTGAAGGACGTTGCCGAGTACGTCCTTTTCAACGTATCTTTCCAGTGCGGTCCAACTCCCAATGTCATCCCAACCGAAGTCGCAGGGAATTACATAAACGTTGCCGGCCCGTTCCATTAGGCCATAATCTATAGAAACTTTCGGCAGTTCCAGATAAATTTTTTGAACCGTTTTGGGGTACTGGTCAGTTTCCAGGCTGTCTTCAATTTCCTTAAGTCCCTCTGCAAGCAAGGGAATGTGCTTTTCGATCATTTTACGGATCAGGTCGATGCGCCAGACAAACATGCCGCTGTTCCAGAGGTAGTCCCCGCTGGCGAGGAACTCCAGGGCGCGGTTGATGTCCGGCTTTTCCAGGAAGCGGGCGGCCCGGTAGGTTGATATGCCGGCAGAAGTATCAATCAGCTCACCGCGGTTGATGTAACCGTAACCGGTTTCAGGGCTGTGGGGGGTAATGCCCAGGGTGACGATGTTATCTCCCCGGCTCGCGGTGGCTGCGGCGCTCCGCAGGACTTCATGAAAATTGCGCACGTTGCCGATATAATGGTCGGCCGGCAGGACAATCATGACCTCCCGGGGGTTTTTTTGCCCCAGGACAAGGGCGGCCAGCCCTATGGCCGCGGCTGTGTCCCTGCCAAACGGCTCGATAATGACGTTTTCTTCAGGCAGCTGCGGGATCTGTTCCAGGATGATGTCTTTAAATTCCGGGCCGGCCACGATATATATGTAAGGTATGCCGATCAGGCCCTCGAGCCTTTCGACGGTCAACTGCAGCATGGTCTTTTCGCCGATCAGGTTCAAGAACTGCTTCGGTTTCGCCATCCTGCTCCGGGGCCAGAACCTTTCTCCCCTGCCTCCTGCCATAATAACAGCGAAAGGCACTGTCATCCCTCCTTCCAAATGCTACTAATATTAATTATATCATAAGGACAAAAACTGATAGGAGCCTTTGCCAGACAAGTGGAAAATATACCCATATAAAGAAAGCAGAGTATCATTTTACCCTGACCAAATAATACAAAGTATTGGTGTCAGGGTTAGGATTTAAATTCGCACGGCCAACCCGCGCCCCTCAAGTGGGCATGTGGCATTTTTGTGATGTGGTCTTGTTTTGTTCAGTTCTTGTTTTAAAAACTCTGGTGTTTATCTGCAGTCAATATCTCCAGCTTTGGGTACGGGACTCCAGCATAACAGCGTCCAGCCTGACTCCTCCACGGCAGCTTTAGCCGTCGACAACTGTTTCTTAAACGGTTCGAAACCGTGAAAATCCTTGTCAAGCCGCTCCGCCGCTTTCCCTGTGGCCTGGCCACCTCCGTTTGGTTTCATGGTATCACCTCCGCTGATTTCGCCTCGGCATCGTTAGGCTCATCCACATATGCTAAAAGCATTTTACCTGAAAAAAAGAATATATTTCGGAAGGAGTTTGATGTGGGTGATTATGATGATTTAAGTTTAAAAGGAGGTGAACAACATAACTACCAGTGATATTGTTAGTAGTAATGATATAAATCACCTCTTGTTAAGTGTTTTCATAAATATATTTATCTCTTAATCCCGTTAATAATAAATGTAACTAGTTCTTTAAACACGGTATACTTTATGAAACCATAACAATTAAATTCGCCACCATTTTTATAAGCCATATTATACGTATAATAACAAATAATGATTTCTAAATTATTAATAATTCATTAATAATTTCCGATAATTATGATACTTTTATTTGCGGGTCGGCAGCCATAATGAAAAATTTAATACTTTTATAAGGATTTCTTAAAATATTTATAGTTAAATATAAACACATCCATCAATAGATAATCGAAGAGAAGTTAATAAAAACTAATGTATGTTTATTAATATTTGTTTGATATTTTTTAGATATACAGGTATCTAATAAAAGGAGGTTTTAAATCGTTGAAGATAGCCATGCTTTCTCCCATAGCCTGGAGGACACCTCCGCTTGGGTACGGCCCCTGGGAGCAGGTTGTGTCGCTGCTGACAGAGGGACTTGCCGCCAGGGGGATTGATGTTACTCTTTTTGCCACGGCCGACTCCGTAACACAGGCGAAGCTCCATGCCATAGCGCCGCATCCTTATGAGGAGGACAAGACGCTTGACCCAAAGGTCTGGGAGTGTCTTCACATATCCGAGCTGTTTGAAAGGGCGGGGGATTTCGATTTAATCCATAATCATTTTGATTTTCTGCCCCTCACTTATTCAAGCCTGACGGACACCCCGGTGCTGTCTACCATCCACGGGTTTTCATCACCGCAGATCCTTCCTGTATACAGAAAATACAACCGCAAGACTCACTATGTATCTATAAGCAACGCTGATCGCTCGCCGGAGCTTGACTACATTGAAACTGTCTATCACGGAATCGACCAGGAAAACTTTACTTTTCAGGAGATACCAGAGGACTATCTGCTTTTTTTCGGCCGCATTCACCACGATAAAGGAGCCGCAGAGGCTATCCAAATTGCCGGGCAGACCGGGATGAAGCTGATTCTGGCAGGTATTATCCAGGATGAGGATTACTACAGATCGGCGGTTGAACCCCTCATTGATGGCATCAGGATCAGGTATGCGGGTGTCGCTGGGCCGGAACTCAGAAACAAGCTGCTTGGCGGAGCGAAAGCTCTGCTTCACCCGATAAATTTCAATGAGCCATTCGGGCTTTCTGTTGTGGAAGCAGGCGCCTGCGGAACGCCTGTAGTGGCTTTCAACAGGGGCTCCATGCCCGAGATCATTGAAAACGGCGCCAACGGTTTTCTGGTGCGTGATGTTGGTTCCGCGTCAGAGGCGGTACGCAGCCTGGACTCGATATCGCGCCGGAAGTGCAGGGATATAGTGGAGGAGAGATTTTCAAGGGAACGCATGGTGGAGGAATATATATGCGTTTATAACAAAATCATCGGGGAAAAAATTTAAAAACGGGGGAGCCCTTGCAATGAGTTCTTTAAAAAGTGAACCGGTTGTCAAACGATACGCCGGCAACCCGATCCTGACCAGGGATGATGTGCCTTACCCGGTGGCCACTGTTCACAATGCGGGTGTGGTGAAAGCAAATGGCCGTTATATGATGCTCTTCCGCTCGCACCTCTTAAATGGCAGATCCATCCTGGGCCTGGCTGAAAGCACAGACGGCTATTCATTTAAAGTACGGCCAGAGCCTTTTATGACCCCGTCGCGGGACGGGGTATTCAGCGAGTACGAGGAGTACAGTGTTGAAGACGCGCGCATCTGCCATATTGACGGCGAGTTTCTGATCACTTACAGCGCCTATTCCAGGCACGGGGTGAGGATAGGCCTGGCCAGGACCACGGACTTTGATTCCGTCGAGCGGGTTGCCCTGATCACGCAGGCGGACCTGCGCAACGTGGTGCTCTTCCCGCAGAAATTCGGCGGGCGTTACGTCCGGCTGGACCGTCCCCATTCCGAAATCAGCCCCTGGTCTATGTGGATTTCCTACTCGCCGGACCTCATTCACTGGGGTGACTCGAGGGTCGTGGTAAAGCCGGTCGTCTACCACTGGGACGAAATGAAAATAGGGCCTGGCGCCACTCCTTTCAGGGCGGAAAGCGGCTGGCTGAACATTTACCACGGAGTTTTTGATACGATGGACGGTGCTGTTTACAGGTTGGGCGTGATCCTGCACGACCTGCATGACCCGTCGCAGATCCTGGGTGTTGCTGACGAGTGGATTCTCCAGCCGGAAGACCCCTGGGAGATTACTGGTTATGT
This sequence comes from Pelotomaculum sp., assembly GCA_018435055.1. Lineage (GTDB taxonomy): Bacteria > Bacillota > Desulfotomaculia > Desulfotomaculales > Pelotomaculaceae > Syntrophopropionicum. Next base: position 77,828 of record JAHDOA010000016.1, read on the forward strand.
GCACAACGTGGTCTTTACCTGTGGCGCAGTTCCGGAGGAGGACGGCACAGTAAAGATTTACTGGGGTGGCGCGGACAAGGTCATGTGTGTCGGTACCGCCCGCATCAGTGATCTTGCAGCCATGTGCCTGGAAAAGCCAAGAAGCCCGATTTAAGCTGCAAACCCTTTCATCCGGCGGTTCGACAACTTGTCTCAGCTCCGCCAAAACCGGCCTCCGGTTGTATATTCTTCAGTTTTACTATATAATCTAATTAGCATAGGATGGTTTTATTGGAAATAAAGCGTTAAGTTGAAAAAAGCAGGAAGACCGCTCGGCAGTAATTTCTAAATTTACAGAATTTTCATATATTGAGGTGATGTTGTGCAAAAAGAAATCAACCCATGTTTTGTCAGTTCTTATGTACCGAAAGAGTGTGGGATTGCTACATTTACGCATAATTTATTCACTTTCTATCAGAACCAGTATGCATCAGCCGGAAAAGTTGTAGCAGTAGATGGACTTCCCTCTGTTTACTACCCCAGGGAAGTCGATTTTATTTTTGACAAAAATAAAGTATCAGACTATACGGCAGCCGCCGGGCATATTAATGCAAATAATTTACAAGTTGTCAACCTGCAGCACGAATTTGGCCTGTTTGGCGGCCCGGAGGGCCGCCATATTGCACGTCTGCTGGAAAAACTGAAAAAACCGGTCGTTACGACCATCCACACGGTACTGCAACAACCCACCCTGGGTTATTATACCTCCCTCATCGAGGTTATCCAACGCTCCCAGCGGGTAGTCGTAATGAGCAACAAAGCGATTGAAATTCTTAGAGAGATTTACTACGTGCCCCCGGAAAAAATAGTGATGATACCGCATGGTGTGCCTGACCTGCCTTTTGTGGAAACGGAGCCTTTTAAAAAGGAACTGGGCCTGGCCGGCCGCTTTGTGCTCCTTTCTTTTGGCCTGCTAAGCCCTGGGAAAGGCTTTGAGCTGGTCCTGGAAGCCCTTCCCGAAGTCGTCCGCAAGCACCCCGATTTGCTGTACATTATACTTGGAAAAACCCACCCGGAAGTGGTTAAGATTCACGGGGAAAGGTACCGGGAGAGCCTCCAAAAGTTGACTCGCGAAAATAAACTGGAAAATAATGTGATGTTTATCGACAAATTCGTGACGAACGAAATGCTGTATAACTACATCAGCGCCTCCGACGTGTATGTAACCCCCTATCAATCTCAGGAGCAGATAACTAGCGGGACGCTGGCTTATGCTGTTGCGCTGGGCAAGGTGGTGGTCTCCACCCCATACCATTACGCCCAGGAAGTGCTTGCAGAAGACCGCGGCAACCTGGTGCCCTTCAAAAACCCGAAAGCTATGGCCGGGACCATGAGCGAGATTTTATCACACCGGGAGGACATGGAGAAGATGCGCCGGGCTGCCTACGAATACGGGCGCTCGATGATCTGGTCCAGGGTAGCCGAACTTTACCACGGTTTGTTTCAAGACGTTTCCAAAGAATTTTCGCTGAAAAAACTACAAAAAATAAGCGTAGTCTACAAGAGCAGCCAGGAATATCTGAGAAGGCGAAATCTGTACACAATGATTGAGCGCCTGACTGACGACACCGGTATTTTTCAGCACACCAAGTACGGTGTTCCCGACCTGAAGCACGGCTATTCCGCCGATGATGTAGGTAGGGCGCTGGGGATAATCATGAAGGTGGCCCTCTTTGACAAGGAGCCAGGGTATGATCAACTGGCCAAAAAATACCTGGCCTTCCTCCTTTATGTGCAAAAAGAAGACGGGCGGTTTCATAATTTTGTAGGCTATGACCGGCGGATTCTGGACGAAGACGGTGGCGACGACACCTTTGGCCGCGTACTGATGGGACTGGGCAGCGCAGTCGCACTGAGTTCGGACCCATCTGTGACAATTCTGGCGAAAGAAATATTCGACCGTGCCATAGCCGGCCGGCAGCAGGACCTGCCGTTATCAACCTATCCAAAAGCACTGGCTTACAGCATATGTGGATTAGCCGACTACCTGAAGAAATATCCGGATGTACCGGAGGCGAGGGAATTACTCAGGATAGGGGCGGACTACCTGGTCAAACTATACAAAGACAATAAAAGACCTGGTTGGGACTGGTTTGAGCCTTCAGTTACCTATGCTAACGCAAAGGTACCATATGCTCTAATGATGGCGTACAGCATCCTTAAAGATGAAATTTATATGTCTACGGCATTGGTGACACTAAACTTTCTCACCAGCATACAGTACAACGGCACTTACTTTGATATAGTGGGAAACAAGGACTGGCTGGTTTACGGGAAGGAGAAGGCTTCTTTTGATCAGCAGCCCATTGAGATTGGCTGTCTCGTGGAAGCCTACTGCGAAGCCCTGCGAGAGACACATGACGAAAACTTCCGCAAACTGGCAAACAGGGTTTTTAACTGGTTTTTCGGTAACAACAGCCTGAAAGAGCCGGTGTATAACTTAAAGGATGACTATCCTCTGGACGGCCTTACCGAGACTGGCGTAAACGCGAACAGCGGCGCAGAAGCGGTGTTGTCGTTTGCCTTGGCGTTAACATCTTTGAACGATATCAGCAAACGCAAAACCCTGGGGCGAAGGACAAGCCTGGCGAAAGCCAAAAAAAATCCGTCAATTGATTAGAGCGACATAATTTATTTACATAGAGAGGTTTTACTAATGGCAGATGAAGGGTTTAATGATTTAGAGTCGCTTTTTCATGAAAGCATCAAAGATGCCGTTGAGCAGACCAGGGAGTTCAAAGAAGTCGATGTGGTAATCGGCATCCCTTTTTATAACGAGAGGGGCATCCTGCCGGAAGTCCTGAAGGTGTTGGACCAGGGATTGACCGGTCTTCAGCATACGTGCAACTCTCTAATTGTCTTCGTGGGGGATCCCATTGGCGCCAAAATGCTGGAATCTATCAGGCATTTGGATTTAAAAGCACCTCATATCGCCTTTCTGATGAGGCCCGGGAGCAATGGCAGGGGGAACAGCATAAGGGCAATTTTAGAAATTGCCAATAATCTGGAGGCGGACGCGGTTATATTTGCGGCCGACCTGGCGCCGGAGGAAGACAGCGGGCTGCAGCCCGACTGGATCAAGCGCCTGATCGAGCCAATCAGGGAAGAATATGACTTCGTGGTGACATCTTTCCAGAAGCATTATTTTGAAGACCTTTTAGGAAGTCTGTTTACGGCTCCGCTGCTGGAGGTCTTTTACGGGAATAACATCAAGGGGTCTTTGAGCGGAGTTTATGCCATATCCCACGATACTGTGGAAGATCTTTGCGCCAATATAAAATTCTGGGGCGACATCACGCAGGAGTTCGGCATTGACCTCTGGCTGGTAAGCCGGGCAATGCGTTGGAATAAAAAAATCTGCGAGATAGAACTCGGCGCCAAGCTGGAAGAAATCCCGCTTGAAAAATTAAACTACATTTTTAAAGAAAACGCCAGGTCGTTGTTTGAGTGTATAAAGAGGGATGAAAACTTCTGGAGCGCCAACAGGTTCATCAGCAAAACGCCCGATATATACCGCAGCAAGGACTATGACGTGCCCTTCAAACCGACCTATTCTACCCGGGACCTGACCCAGTTCAGGTATAGCTATATCCAGTACAAGAACCTTTACGACAATACCTACTACGACGACCTTTACGAGGGCATCGAGGACATCGAATCGATACCGGACAAAGACTACAGAGTAGAAGGGAAAATATGGGCTGAGATCGTCTATCACCTGTTGCTAAAGTACTGGTTTGTCAGTAACATGTGCAGCGACGATATCCTCAACGCGCTCACATTTGCCTTCAGCGGAAGGGTGGCCAGCTTAATTGACTTCATTCAGTCTGTGGAGGAGCCACTGGGGGGCATTCAAAATGTCGATGTTTATTTTATTATCTCAAGTGAGGTGGCATCGTTAAAGGAAGAACAAAGAAAAGATTTTTTAAGGCTGAGAAAGAAGTTCGTGCGGATGTGGGGTCAGAAAGATCTGGAAGCCAAACCGCCTCTCATCCCGGCCCACTACGTGGAATTTATACCGGGCGCTCCCATTGTACTGACTAAAAAAATAGAGGGTCTGGGAAGCAAGATTGTATCGTCGGAAGAAACGTTCAACAGGCTCCAGTCCCGCTACCGGGAAGCTTTCAGCCGTTTTATACACGAAGGGCTGGGGGTGCCGGAAACTGCTTGTCCCGAAACGATAATCCAGAGCATGAGAGAATTCATGAGTGAACTGGAAAAAACCATGGAATGGCTGCTGCCGGGGAATTTGCACACTGAGGAAGGAACCGGGCGGGTAGTAGACAAAATTTTCCTGCCTTTTCACTCGCCAGTGACTTTTTCTATAAAAGACGAAGTCTTCCGGGAGATGCTGATCCAGTTTCCACCGCTTAATGTCATGATCCCGTTGGAATGCAAGACTCCCAGGGAACTCATTAAAAAAATGGACGTCAGGACAGCCGTCAGCCTGGCCAACCTGGTTGAGACCAGAAAGTACGGGGACAGGTTAGCGCTTTTGTGGATGCTGGACAATTTGAGACCGGATAGTATGGGTGAGGTGGAGATTAAGCCGATTATACTGGGCAAGGAGGTCCTGGACGGCACTGTGCAGCTGGGCAATATCTCAGACCTTAACAAGCTCACTTCCAGGATTGTGGTCAGGCCCTTAAACAAGCGTATGGGGGGTGACTACCCGAAGCTGCGCTTCTGCCTCTTTTTACTCAGGCACATCATGATTGCCCAAAACTACGACATCCTCTGGAGAACATACGCCAGGGAGAGGAAAAATCTGGGCAGTAAAATCCGCAACTCCCTGATCGGGCGTTACGAGACTATTGCCTTCTCCGCACACAATATATATGAAAACCTGCATCACCGGGGGCTGGTCCTGCATTTTCGGGCGCTGTCAAATAGGCTGGCGGACGCCGGCCATAACAAAGAGGCCCGTTTGATAGAATTAATGTGCGACGGCTATGGCTTAAGCCAGGTCCTCGAAGACGGCACTTTCCTGCCATGTTCGGCCTGGAGCTGGGCCAGCTACAGCTATAAAGGCGGAAAGAGTATTCCCACCCCGCTTTCCAGTCACGTCGAGGAGAAGTGGTTCAACCACGATTTCCTTGAGGAAATATATGCAGAGCTGGGCTACGACCCCGGCGAGATCATGAGAATGGTAATCCAGCTAATCGGTGAGGGCAGGGCCAGCGAAAACCTTTTGGACGTTCTTCTGGGCATAAGGCCCAAAGATGTGAATGTAGTTGTGCAGGAGTTCCAGGATTACCCGCCGGCGAAGCCCCTGGTCAGGTACGCCGGTAACCCAGTGCTGAGTCCAATCAAAGAGCATCCGTGGGAAAGCAAGTATGTCTTAAACACGGCGGCCTTCCGGGTAAAAGACAGGGTCTACCTTCTTTACCGGGCGTACGGAGATGACGAGGTGTCACGGATCGGGCTGGCTGTGACGGACGGCTGCAACGTGCTGGAGAGACTGCCGGAGCCTGTGTTCGTGCCACAGGATATTACGGAAAAAAAGGGTGTGGAAGACCCGCGGGTAGCCATAATTGATAACAAGATCTACATGCTTTATACTGCTTACGACGGTGTTACCGCACAGGTCTCGGCTGCCGCTATCGGGCTGGATGACCTGTTAAATAAAAGGTTTGACAAATGGGAAAGAAAGGGCCTTGCCTTCCAGGATATATGGGACAAGGACGCCATACTATTTCCAGAAAAAATAAACGGTAAATATATTATTTTCCACCGGATAGAGCCCAGCATTTGGGTAACGCACCTGGATAAGCTCAAGTTTCCGGCACCCAAAGAAAAGCACTCCATCATCATGGGGCCGCGTTCGGGACGGATGTGGGACTCCTTGAAAATAGGAGCAGGCTCCCAGCCCATCAAGACCAAATACGGATGGCTGCTTATCTACCACGGAGTAGACAGGAACAAGGTGTACCGACTGGGCGTTATCCTGGTCGATCTAGATAATCCGGAGCGACTGCTCTATCGTTCGCCAAACCCGATCCTCTCTCCCGAAACTGAGTACGAGATCGGAAAGGACGGGGAGTGCTGGGTGCAAAATGTCGTTTTCACCTGCGGCGCGGTGCCGGCGGAGGATAAGGAAGTACTGGACGCCGGAGATGAAATTTTGGTTTATTACGGCGCCGCGGATACCCACATATGCATTGCTACCGGCCGGGTAGGCGACCTGATACCGGAATCCGTCAGGCAGGAATTTGAGGGTAAGAGCAATTAACATTTAAAAAAAGCGCCAAGTCCCCTCGGCAATTAATAAGTGACCTCACATAGGGGATGGATGTCAAGGCCGCCGAACTATCTTTGAAAAAAATAGCCCGTAATCCCTGTTTGCTGGGATTGCGGGCTATTTCTACTTCAATTTCTATTCCAGCCCATCAGTGCCGTATTAGTTTAACTGGTACAAGGTGGTGTATATAAGAAAATTGGCACAGGCAGTAAAGGCCGGTTAACTGGAATTATGCTTTGCTTGCTGCTATCTTGCTATCTCTGGCGCCGCTCTTATCTCTACGCAATCGATACGCCATCTTGTTCACCATTTTCCATGTTAGCATTGCCTGTGGTGAAGGTAATAACCATGTCGGTTCCCAACAGCTTTTTATTGTCGCCCTGAAGGCTTTCGCTGATGGTCAGGACATAGACAGTATTGCTTTGTAAACCATACCTGGGGTGGATGATGATCTCCCTTTTCTTTTTAGAATTATCATGCGGTTTAGCCATGATAACATCTATTTCCACAGGTTGCTTTTTGCTGCTTTCCAAGGAGATGCACCGCCGATTGTGGTCCCGCACTGCATTCGTAATAACATTATTGGTGAAAGTTAGCTTGATATCCGTATTAACCGGAACATTTTCACCGCCGGATGCGATGTTGCAGTTGTCCAGTGACAAGGAAAGATAAGGTGTGCACAGTTTTTCGTTAAAAGGCGTGATGTCAATAATCTCGTCCGTATTAAACATGATCGTGTGGTTTTCCTTCAGGTACTTGTAGTTATTGGCTTGCAGGAGTTTGGATATTTTTAGCTTATAAACCCCGCCCTCGATGAGCCGGGTCCTGGGCCTGACAATAAGGGTCCTTTCAGCCTTTTGCCCAAGTATTCTTTTGTTTCCGGGTATGACATCAATGAGCACTTCTTTCATCCTATCGTCAAACAGATGGAAACCCGCCATATTTCTCTTTGTACCATCCGGGATTCTATGCTCCATGATGGCGGCAACATTGGCAGAGAAGGTCAGCTCGATTTCAAAACCAGCCTGATCAGAGTGGTTGAGATTAATAGCCTGCAGGGTTAAGGGATTACCGCCGGCCGCGTGTCCATTGGCCAGCGAGGTGACAAGCAAATCAAGAGCTTCAGCCTGTTCGACCGGGAGTTTTCGTATATTATTGATAATCCGGGCGATTCTCGGCGATTCAGGTTCACTCACCTGTTCCTCGCCGAGTAGTTCGCCTAAGCTAATCCCCAGCCCTTGAGCAAGCTTTTTTAGAGTTTCAAGGGTTGGTTGCTTTTCCCCTGACTCAATTCTATGGATAAACGGTTGGCTCAAGTTGGATTGTTTGGATAGTTTTGAGGCTGAAAGCATCTGGCTTTCCCTGAGCTGTTTCAAGCGACTGCCAAAATAGTTCATGGATACAGGACCCCTTCCAATTAAAATTCATACCTTATCCTCCGCAGTAAACAATATTTGGTTCTGATAATTATTCGCTTCATTACTAAACATAAATCAACATTACATAATGATAAGCACTATATTGTTTGTTTTAATTATTTTATATAATAGAAACACAAAAACCCGAAATATCAACGTTTTTTCGTCAAAGTGTAGGAATAATCAATAAGTAATCTACATTCTTGCGCTCTTCTCTACGCTGTTCTACAGCTTAAACTTAACAAGGATTTTATCATATTGCAAGTAGAACTGAAATAATTTATATCCCTAATGTCTCGATATATTTAGTTTTACGTATTGGAAGTTTATCTACTTCTTGCATAACGCGTTTAGCAGACCCATTGGCCCCCATCTTTGCGTACGGCTTATATAAGTAATCATTTAGGTTTTCATACTCATCTTGTGTAATCCAACCTCGCTCAATATAGCAAAGACCAAGATAAATGATTCTATCATGGCCTAAACCTATAAGCATTTCAGTTTTGACATCTTTACGATCCATATACTTTGTTATATATGCCCAAAAACCGGACGATGCTATAACGGAGCATACGATTGTAATAATCATTTGAATCCATGGTTCCATTCGGTTACCTCCTTATCAGACCTATCAAATATAACCAGCTTTTTATTGACCACCGTAACGTTTTTGTTGAATAAGTCCTCATAAAGCTGTATAAGACTTTTTCTTTGTTGCCTGGACAAAAGTTTATAGAAACTTCCCATCCAACCTTTGAACATATTCTCAACATTCTCATAGGGGATGCCGCCATTCTCCACCTTTATTGCTAGCTTCTTTAATTTTCTACGCATTGCTGTAACACGAGTTGGATTGATTCTTTTAATTATTTTTCCGTCCTTAGTAAGTGTGTATTTTACTTGAAGGTATTTGTAAGTGCTGCTTATCTTGACCATATGGGTCTTTTTCTCATTGATATGTATACCTAATTCATCCGCTATTACTCGAATATTATCCAACAAGTCTTGTAGTTCCTTCTTGTTTGGGTTCATGATGTACCAATCATCCATGTAACGTCCGTAAAATTTTTGACTTCTTACATATTTTACATAGTTGTCTATTCGATATGGATAATATATACCAATAATTTGACTTAATTGGTCTCCGATATTAACGGATTTGTTCATCCATTTCTCGCCGGTTAAAAGCTCTTTAGATACTAACCTATATTCCAGCTTATTGAATGTATTGGTTATACAGCTTTCATATTCTTCATCAGACATATATGAAACATCAATTTTAAATCCGTTAAAAATAATGGTCAACAACCAATCAATGAACTCGTCATCGTCTACTAACTTGAGTAATTCTCTCTTTGCAATCTCGTGAATGATATTGTCGTAGAATTTTGAGAAGTCTCCAAATAAGATCCAACCTTCGTTACCGTACAGTTTGTAGTATCTATGAAGATGAACTTCAAACCTGTTTCTCTGATGTGAAATACCTCGGCCTTTTACAGAGGCCCCGTTATCATAAATAATGCGTTTCTTTACTTCTGGGGATAAAATCTCATCGCACAAAACATGACGAATTATACGATCTTTGATTTGGATACTTGTAATAGGTCTTACTCGACCTCTTTCAGAAAGTAAAAACTCGTCTACTTTGCCGTTTTGCAACGTTCTGTAAACGAGGTCTTCTTGAATGGAGAAAATATACTTCAAGAAGTTCATCGCGAACTTTTGAGATGTTTCTTTCCATTTACTATTCTTTATAGAGGCCTTGTAAGCCCTATACAAGTTGTTGGCGTCACAGACGATTTCCTCATAATTCATAGAATATTCACCGTGATAGCAATACTTACCGTAGTAAATTGCGTCCGGCTTTGTAATTTATCCTTGTCGGAAAGGATAGCATCTCCTTCTCTGTTGGTTAGGCAGAGAATCCGGACGAACCCCATTAGAGTTCGAAGCGTTGTTGTAGTTCGCGTTGCCATTGTTGTTCACATTAGCGAAATTAGACGAAGAAACGACGCAAAATTAGATGTTACCCTGTAGATATGATTTGATTTTGTTGTCGTACTGACGCCACTTTTTTATTAAACCGATTTCTCGGTTAATAGCTGCTACATATTTTCCATAGATGTTTATATCCACTTCAAATATCTCTACGACTCGCTGTAATTCCTTAATAAGTTGTTCGCAGTTTACGATGGCATTATTTTGATAATCCCTTCTCTGTTCATACTCATGCATAGAGGTTGGATATATGGAGTTAGCTGCCCGAATATTATTTGTCAATAGCGAAGCCAATTGGTCGATTCGGGTTTTAAAATTCTGCATTAAATATCGGTACTTTGCAAAATCTTCCTTGTCATCTTTACCATAGGCATAGCGCATCCGAACAAAATGATTTATATCCTTAATCCCAAATCCTCTTTGCATCAAATCGATAAGCATGTCGTGTAATTCGATTGAATATGTTATAACTTCGAACCTGGACTCCTTGCGATTGCTTACCAAAACACTCATTAGTACGTGGTCCCTGTGATTTCTTCGAACTCGGCTATGGTTATCCAACCCTTTTCCACAGCATCGCGAACGCGGCCGGCATTCCATACGCCAAGTACAAAATAACGCTTTACCTTATTGTAATTACTGCTATGTTCCATGGTGATCCTCCTTTACAGTTCTATTCCGGCCATCATAGCCACATATTCAATATCGGATTGCATTTTAATCCGAGCCAGTTCAGAAGCCGAAAGCTCTCGAAGAACAAACCAGTATTTTCCGGGTTCCTGTTCCGTTACCTGAACAAACTCCATATTGTTGTGCGTTTCGCTGTTCACGCCATCACTAACAATAATAGGAGAGCAGTTTTCGTTAAAAATATCAGCATTAATGGCTGTATTGGAGATAAAGTTATTCCCGTTAAGCTTAAGGTTATCGAGAACCGTTCCATCGGCAAGAGTAATCGTATAGGTTTTACTATCCATTTTATCTAATCCTCCTTATTAAAACATCAACGGGGCACAAGGCCCCAAGATTTAGTTAACCAATAGCGAAAGCCGGACGAACCCCATAAGAGTACGAAGCGGTGTTGAAGGACGCGTAGCCATCGCGGTACACATAAGCGAAAGAAGACGAAGAAAGGACGTCTCTTAGCCAGATACTTACTCGATTGTTAATTGCTCTAGGGTTGAGCCTGAACAAAGAGAGCTGTTGTTTATCAATAGTGGTTCTGGTAACAATCGTAACTCCATCACTAGCAGGAGTACGGATATAAGACCCATAAACCATAATCTCGTTCATTAACTCGACTGTGGAATCGAACCAGGCAGCAGCAGAAGGATAACCATCTGTAACCGCGTTTACAAGATATTCCCTATGTGTAAGAAGCATATCGCCGAATGCTGTAGAAATAGTAGTCTTAGCGTCATTGAGGTTCTCTCTATACATGAGAGAGCCAACATAACCGCCCTCGGTTGTGTTTGTCTCATTCATCATCGCATTATAAAGACTTGTACTGGGGACGATTACCAGATGGTGATTCGTAAATGCGGTATCGCCGCAGTTATACCAGTAATTCATATCGGCAATTACCCAGTTTACTCCATTAATAACCCAGTAATCTCCGATGAACAGATCATCAAATGTTCCGGCTTGAATAGCCGCCTTTTGAGCTGCGGTAACAGCGGTTCCAAGATTTTTTCCTCTGTAAACATTTCGACGATTGATTGCAGATACCAGACCGGCGAATTCAACCGCAGCATTAGTCACCAGAATCTTCTTCGTGCCGTTACTTCCATCTTTAATAAGAATATCATCACTGTTAAATCGAGTATCGGCAGCATAATCAATAAGTTTTGCCATTTTATTTTCCTCCTTTAAATAAATGTGTTGTCAAATAAAGCGTGTTCGTTTATCATTGTGATAGATTCATTCGCTTCTGTCATACTGGTTTCAACTACGACTAATCGGTTATTGATAAGTAACGATGCCAGCTGATTAATAATCGTCTCCAAATCATCAATCCTTTTATGAAGCCGTGTGACATCTTCAACATCGGAAAATATAACTTCCCCAAGTATACTTCCACCCGCGCTGTCAAGTAGATCATTTAAATTTGAATCGTACAATTCCTGATAAATCGCATGGTTTAACATCAGATTAGACTTCATAGTCATTACATCAGCAACTTTGGCATCTACGCTGTTTTTTGCTTCTTCAGCATTTTGAGCAGCTTGTAAAGCATCCTCTTTAGCGGTTAATGCCGTTGTCGCAGATTTGGCTGCTGCTGTCGCCGAAGATGCCGCTGACGTGGCTGAGTTTTCAGCGCTACTTTTACTATTCGTTGCCGACCCGGATGAAGATGCCGCTGACACGGCTGATGCTTGTGCGTTTCCGGCAGATGTTTGCGCCGCTATAGCTGATGCTGCCGCAGACTCTTGTGCCGTTTCGGCATATTGCATCGCATTAGAGGACTCTATGTTCATAGCGTTTATAGAGTCGTGAATAGCACTCCTGACTTCTTCCCCATAAGTTGCAGATAATATTTGAGCCAGATATGTGTTAACGTCTGCCAATTGATATCACCTCCCTGCTAAGTTATAACGTCTGCCAATTGATATCACCTCCTTACTTATACTTAATTAATGCCATTTAACTTGTCTCTCAGTGTATTTAAATCAGCGGCAGTGATAACATTTCCTAAAATTTTTTCCGCGATCCCAGTCGAATTCAAACTACCGATCGCAAATCTCACTTGATTAAATAACGTAGCAAAAAAAGTACCGCCTTGAGAGACGGTAGTCATCGGGTATGCAGTTGCGTCGTAACTTCCTAATTTGTAATCATGGACATCCTTTACATTCTGAATCAGTCGGTTCCATTCGGTCGCAGTTAAATTGAACGGTTGCCCCTGTACTTTTGAAGTATCCCAGCTAAAATAACTAGGTCTAGTATTAATAGGTGTTGCTGTTACGGTTGTACTATTTCCCGATGGATAATAATAACCACCTTCATAGGCATAGGCGCGTACCATAAAATCATACGATATTCCATTAGTTAAACCAGTAAAAACTTTTGTTACGCTGTCATTTTGAGTGTCTTGTCCGCCAGCGGCAATCCAAGTACCAGAACTGTGTTGCTTATAATAAAACCAATAACCATCTAAATAGGTATGGGATGAAGGCCTGTTCCAGGTTACAGCAACCTGTTCATTACCAGGAGTATTACTGTTGTTTGTTGGGATGCCTGGAGTTGGATCTATTGTGTTAATGTTTAACGTGTTTGTATTGGAATCATAATAATTACCAATATTCGAACAGTAATATTTAAAAACATAAGAAGAGTCTGGTTCTAAGTTGGTATAAGAAAAAGTTCTATTAGAACTGGTATGACCCGTTGAACCTTGGTAAACCCCTTCTTTCCACCAATCAACCCAATAATAAGTGGCGTTAGTAACCGCTGCTATAGTAAAAGTAACTGAAGTAGTGGTAGAACTGTAAGAAGATAAATATGGTGTTGATAACTTTAACATATCTGTCGTTACAGTTGCAGAACCAGCCGGATACCAAAGACCATTGTTTGCTTTACAATAACCATACAAAGTGTATCGAGTATTAGGCTGCAAACCTGAAGAAAAAGTTACAGAAGGGGTATTATAATTAGTACCACTCGACGGAGGATACTGCCTGCTTAATATCCCCGATGGTTCGCTAGAACTTCCTGATGGGTGATTAGAATCGGTAGCCAATACAGCTTGTTGATAGTAGTCATTATCCCAATATGACGATAAATTATAAATACTCCATCGACATCCATAGCATCCGTCTTTAGCGCAATATGTAGTTGCCATTTATATTACCCCCTCCCAATCAAGATAGGTTACAAATAGAGGAAATTATTTCTTTTTGAAGAATAAAGATATTAAATATTTGGTATACTAATCCAAAGGAGTTGGTTTATTGATGAAGCGTTTTTCAACTGGTTTAATTATCGGCCTTGTCACCGGTCTAATCGTGGCCACCGCCACCTTTGCCCTAGCTGCCAACCCAATCAAACTCATTGTCAACGGTCAGGAGATCCAATGTGACGTGCCGCCTCAAAACATTAACGGTCGTGTTTTAGTCCCAGCCAGGTTTGTTGCAGAATACCTTGGTGCCAGTGTGACATGGGATGCTGCTAATAATGCGGTCGTGATAACATCGGTTACACCTTTGGCGGTTGAAGAGAAAAATATTAGCTCTCCAACCGTGGAAGCTGGAGAGCAAGAAGTGAAAGAAACAACTTTCAAAGGATTGAAGGCTATTGAGGTTGATGGGAAAATATACTTTAGTGGTATTGATTACAGTAGAAAATATGAAAAAGGGCCGGGAACACCATATAGTCCGGGATATGGTATAGATAAAGGTGCGAATATGTTGACTTACTCTGATTCCAACGGACAAACAACTCCTATCGCTACCATTAATGAAGATTCCATTCAAATTTATTCCCATTTCAGCTATATCAACGTGAAATATTACCGTGAACCCTAACCGAAAACGGCGGTAATACCATCGCTATCGGGGAAAGAAACATTTCCTCTTATTATTGTGTTCCCCAGATAATGACCTATTTGTGTATTGTTTAATCCTGTTACCACTAATGTAGACCCTCCGGGGTCTACATATATTTCAGCCACACCATTCCATTTAATACCACCTGAGTATTCTGGTTTCATATATAAATATTTCCCAATCGTTGCATTCGTACCAACATTAATAGTTGTATCAGCTGTAATAGTCCCGCCCCTAATATCCGGGCTTTCAATAGTTGTCTGCGTTATTTTAGTCTTAGTAATGTATGATGGTAAATCGCTGGCAGGCAGCGCCCCAATATCCTCGGGGGATGTCGGTATATCCGAACTTGCGGCAACGCCGTCGGGTAAGTTATCCCATGTGATAACACTGCCTGGTCCCATGATAACATCGCCTGAAAAATAACCCTTTGTGGCTGTTAGTGTACCGTCGGCATCAACCTTGAACACCCCATTATTACTCGGCCAGACCGACGGAAGCCGTAAGCCACGCTGCCGTGGAGGTGTAAGATACCTGGATTATTTAGCAGATTACCCCAATACTAATAGTCAGATAATCGGTAACCCCTAAAGAAACAGTTAATGCCGTTAAACTCTTTGCTATTTCTTCCCATGACATGCTACGCAAGACCGTTGATATTCCATTTCCAAAGCTTAGTTGCTTTTGTATAATCTTTGTCATTTGAGATATACATAGTATTGGTACCATATTGGTCTTGTGTAATAGATTAAATACCGGACGTGAGGAAGGAACAATGTGCCAATCGTCCCACGTATTCTTATCTCCGAAAGTAATTGAATGGTACAATTGTTAAATCCCCCTTCCTTCAGGTAGCGCCAAACTCCTCGGCGGAAAGGGCTGTAAAACAGTTAGGGGGTCTAGACCTTGCCGACTTGGCTAAAGGATTAACGGATACAATTCCGCCCACCTGGCAAAACGGCACTCTTAACGCCGCTGCCGTGACTGGGAACAGCCTCACCCTGGACTGGACAGGCGCCCAAGACGAGTTCCGTGTCCATACTGTAGAATTATGGCTATTGGAACTCCATTTCGAGCAAAATATTCGTCCACATTGCGGCTACACCAATAACTGTAAACGCTCCAGCTAATCCAAGCCTTGAATGGCTTTTGCTGATTCTTCCAAACCGCTTGAGCGCCTTTACCAGGACGGTGCAAAATTCCGCCCGCGTAATTGTGCTCTTGTGGGCGCCAATGGCGCCGCGACTGAGAAGAAGGCTCTTGATCACATCACCACTATTAGGTATAGGTGTTGCAGCGATTGGTGGTGGTATATTAGCACGTTATATACTCGAACCCTAACGTGATTTGGATACCAATCCAAAATTTTACCAGTTCGCATCGAATTAATATCAGCTTGAGCGGGGGGATGCGGCGCCGCATCGCGGTGGCCAGTGCAATAGCTGCGGCCAGCCCTAAAATAGCTGGAATTACCGCGTCTTCGCAGCAGGCATCGACGGCAATGTACCAGCTACTTGCATCGGCAATGGAAAAGTTGGGTAATCTTGAACGTGTCGCTCTGCTTGATCAAGGCCGCCTCAAGGCCTGGGGGCCGACCAGAAAGGTATTAGGGCGTGATGATTTGCCTTACGGGGACCTGTTGCTGCCTGATTATATGAAATTACTCCATAATCTAAAAATGAGGGGACTGCCGATAAATACCGGTGTGCTGACCGTAGAAGAAGCAGCCGGTGAAATCGACAGGTTGTTGAAAGCATGAAGATGATGAAAAGAATGAAGTTGGGAAGATACATGCCCGGTAACTCAATAATTCATCAATTGGACCCGCGGACTAAGCTCCTGGGTTGGCTGGCCATGGTAACCGCCATATTGGTTAGTTATAGCTGGCCGGTGCTTCTGCTCAATACAGGGTTGATTTTTTTGGTGATTTATCTTGCGCAAACAAGCCTGTCTTCAGTCATGCGTGGGGTTAAATGGCTATGGATAATTTTTATCTTTAGTTTTGTGGCCCAGTGCGTCTGTACCCAGGGCGTTCACCTGTTCAGCCTGGGGCCGCTGACTGTGACTTTAGAAGGCGTATACCGGGGTTTGTCAACCTTCTTACGCCTGCTCATTCTATTTTTAAGCTCCACCATCCTGACCATGACCACTTCTCCGATGAAGCTGGCAGGAGGGCTGGAGGCCCTGTTAGCGCCTCTGGCCCGATTGGGGGCGCCGGTAAACGAGTTTGCCATGTTAATTACTATTTCCTTGAGGTTTATCCCCACCCTGCTGGAGGAAGCGGAAACTATTACCAGAGCCCAGAAGTCCCGCGGGGCGCCATTTACATCGCCAAAGAAGCTGGTGCGTTTGAAAACTACTCTGGCGGTGCTCATACCTCTGGTAGTGGGTTCGCTGCAGCGGGCCACCGATCTTGCTGCGGCGATGGAAAGCAGGTGCTATACCGGCGGCCCGCACCACAGCCGGACCAAAAAACTGCGCTTTTGCCGCTATGATGTGGCGGCGCTGTTCGTAAGCATAGCGGTAAGTATTTTGCCGTTAATATATATCTTTGGCATGAGCCTGCCGGTTCAGTCGCTGCAAAGTTTGCGTTAGCCCAGCCAGGCTCGGTAATGCAGCCGCCTGACAGAAGACCACAGGAAAGGGAAGAAATATGATGAGGTTTAGGAACACAGGGCAAAAAGCGGGGATGTTCGTGCTGCTGCTAAGCATCCTTTTAGTCGTGCTGCCTTTAGCCGCTTATGGGGAGGGCGGTGACGGCACGGGCAATTCCCGGGGGGTTTTTAAGCCTCTGGGTTTGGTATCGGCCACTCTTACGGATGGAACTAGTATTATGGATGCGGAGAATGTACCATTGCAGCCGGAAATCACCATGCATTTCGACAAGAATGTTGTCTACTTAATCTACTGGGAAAGAAATAAACGGTGTTTTCACCTTTATGATGAAGATGGTCAGGAGCAGGAGCTTAAACTAAGCAAAATTGATGATACTGTAGATTTTTCCAAAAGGCAATATATCTGGGTGGAACCGGCCAAAGTCCTTGCTCCGGGGACCAGCTACACGTTATATATTGCGCCCGGGCTGCTGGCCAAAAATGGTGGCTCCACACTTTCCATGACCACCAACAACCAGGGGGTAACGATCAAGTTCAGAACGGCCGGTGAAAAAACAGTTCAAATTGCCCCGCCAGCTTTACCGGAGGGGAATACTCCATCTGTCGCTGCTGCCGGCAGTGGAAGTACTGTTCCTGGCGCCAATCCGGCTACAGATAATGTCTCTCTGAACGGTGACAGCCCGGCAGCAAGTAAATCTGACACTGGAACCACCGCAAATCAGAATGAAACAGCCCCAACCGTTCCTGCGGCGCCGGGCGAGGTGGATGAGGCCAAGTTTGCAGCGTTGCAGCGAGGCCGGATGATGCAAAACTATGTGGCTATATCAGCTGTGATTCTGTTGGCGGGATGGGTGGCTGTGGAAGTATTCAGGAGAAAAAGGCAAATAGCGAGGGGAGCAAAAGATGATTAACAGGCGCATTGTAATAGGGATACTGCTGCTTACCCTTGTAATAGGAGGGGCTTTCCTTTTTGAAAAGGTAACCAGAGTTCAAGGGAGCCAAAATGGCAAACTTGTACCCGTCGTTCAAAACGATAAAACCATAGCCTATTTGGACGCTGGTGTGATCAGGCAATTGAGCTGTGAGGAGCGTGAGTTGAAACAAGGCCAGGGCGGTTCCGGCAGCGATAATGCAGTGTCACTCAGCTTTGCGCTTGGCTCAGCGGGAATTGTTGATTATGAATACGTCGAGGTAACAGGTTTAGGCGACAGCGAGGAATTCAAGCTAAAGCAAGAGGAAATGGAAGGTATTACCCTGTCTTCAAATAGCAACGGTACCTTTTCGATGGTCAATAAATCAGGTGGAAATCGAGTCATGGTAAAAGAGGTAACCAGGTTTTATGCAGCTGATTAATATTAAGGTGGGGGTATGGGTATAAATGGAAGAGTTAAAAAGCCGGGAAATACCAACCGGCATGGAAAATCCGGCGGACAGTTTTATCTTCAACATAGGTCTGGCTGATGTGATCAGGCTGACCATGTTCGGGACTTTAATCAGCGTCAGCAGGTTTGTGTTCCAGATGCCCATTGGAGTGCCGGGCCATACCAGCGTGTATTGGATGGGACTGCTGATGTTGGGGAAAGGCTTGATCCCCAAGTTCGGCGCCGGAACAATCATGGGTATCGTCTCGGGGATCCTGGCCATTGTCTTCGGTTTGGGTAAAGAAGGCCCGTTGATGGCTTTCAAGTGCATTATACCCGGGGTGTTGCTGGACATTCTGGCGTTTTTATTCTTTAATAAGCTGGAATCAATATGGGTGGGCGTTATCATCGGGGCCTTAATCAGTTGGTCCAAACTGCTGACCAGCATAGTCCTGGGCATTATCCTTGATATTCCAATGGTTTTCCTGGCGATGGGATTTGGTTATGCCACCTTGCTGCACGTAGTTTTCGGCGCTGCCGGGGGAGTGCTGGCGGCGGTATTAATCAAGCGATTGAAGCCGCGGTTGAGCGCCTCCTGGCAAAACTGACCTCTGTCGCATTGCCGGGAACATTTATCATTAAGAAAGGGACGTCGGTTTGACATGAAAATATATGTGGGTATTGATGACACAGACAGTATCGAACAGGGGGCGACCGGGCAGTCAGCCAACCAGTTAATCAAGCTTATAGAAAATCAGCGCTGGGGAAGCTGTCAGGGTCTTACCCGCCATCAACTGCTTTTACATCCGGATATAGCCTATACCTCTCACAATAGCTCCATGTGTTTCACCGCTGATATTGAAGCGATATATCTGAATTCTCTGATCGAAGAAGCAGGTAAATTTTTGGAGAGAGACAGCGCACCCGGCTCCGACCCCGGACTTTGCGTAGTGGCAGCGGAACAACTGCAGGGTGCGGAGGAACTGATAGCTTATGGTTATGAAACTAAGAAAAGGATCGTGACCAAAGAAGAAGCCTATACACTGGCAAGAAAGCTGGGCGTACACCTTTCTGAACATGGCGGCACGGGTCTCGGTGTAATCGGGGCGCTGGCGGGAGTAGGCTTAAGAATGACCAATAACGATGGGCGCTTCCAGGGCAGGTTAAAGATTAAAAAACCAGGAGCAACCATTAGTGTGGCTGAGATCAAAAGCAGCAGCCCGGTGGACAGGGTGCAGAGTGTGGATGGTTATGTTCTCCAGGAGAATGAAGAAGTCAGGCTGGGCGAAAAGTTGAAGACCGTGCTTCTGGACGGCATGCGCAACCTGCTGGTTTACCGGCGGGAGAGCGGGCGCGAATGGGAAACCTGTACCAATGCACACCTGGAAAATTATTGAGGTGATAATATGGATTTTTGGATTAAAAACGAAAGAGGCCAGGCTCAGTTCAAAGGCGGCAGGCATGACTGGCCGCAGGCCTCCGCGATAGCCGCCGGCTGTTTGCATTTCTCACTGGATGATGAGGATGAACTGGTGGCGGAAGAGGAACGTTCGTGTTACAATTGCCGCTACCGGCGCTGGACCGAGCATTCCTTTATTTGCATGAAACGTTGACCGGCGGCGAAAGTTTTCGTAACTGATAGCGCCGCTTGCGTGTAATAGATCTTTAAGGGATGATGTTTTGGAAAAATCATTATTTTGTGCAATTTTGTCAGGATCGTGCCTTTATTTTTTTTATAAGATTTACCGGCGCATTTGTTATATCCGCCTGGGCAGGCCGGTCCGGCACACCGGCAGTAAGCTTGAACGCCTGAAATATTTTGCCGCCAATGTATTGGGGCAAAAAAAGGTCCGCCGTTATCCGTTCTTTGGCTTATGCCACGCTTTCATCATGTATGGTTTTGTGATCCTTTTGCCGGGTATTCCCAATATGGCCGCTGAAAGACTCTTTCACGCCGGCATCCCTTTCGTGGGAAACAACGCGCTGTACCTCTTGATCAAAGATCTGTTTATCATATTGGTTATTTTCGGCGTAATTGGCTGTCTTCTGCGGCGGATGATTAGAAAGCCTGAATGGCTGAAGAACAATACAGAAGCCATAGGGCTCCTGTTGCTGATTTTTACCATCGTTTTGACTGAAGCGCTGTACCACGGGACTCACCAGGCGTTGCAGCCAGGCAGCGGTGCGCTTTGGCCCGCTCCACTGGCAGGGACGCTCTCCGGCTTATTTGTCAATAAACCGGCTGAGGTCATCGGTACGGCAGCGGCAGTTTTCTGGTGGACGCACTTCCTGGCTATCTTTTCCTTGCTTTGGATAATCCCCAACTCCAAACACCTCCATATGCTCTTTGCCCCTTTTAACACTTACTGGCACTCGTTGGAGCACAGGGGGTCAGTAAAGGCCATCGCTCTGGACGATACGGCAGGCAAGAAGGCGGGAGTCAATAAGATGGAGGATTTTACCCGGAAACAACTTTTCGAGGCTTACACCTGCACGAAGTGCGGGCGGTGCAACGACCAGTGTCCGGCCCACCAGTCCGGTGAACCGGTAAAGCCCAAGCCGCTACAGGGCCGTTTCCGCAAGCACATCGAAGAAAGGGCGCCCCTTTTGCTTAAGCATAGGTCTGGTCAGTTTGACAAAAAGGTTTCTTATGAAAAAAAGCAGCCGGTCAAAAAGAAAAAATTCATCGGCGATGTCTATAAGGAGGATTTTATCTGGGGTTGCGCCATGTGCGGGGGGTGCGAGGAAGCTTGTCCGGTTTCTGTCGAGCATACTCCAAAAATCATTGAAATGCGGCGCTACCTGGTCCTGAACAAAAAAGATTTTCCAGAAGAGATGCGGCGGTTTTTTACCAACGTCCAGTCATGCGGCAATCCCTGGGGAGTGGATCGTAATGGCGGCGGCAGCAGTCTGGTGAGTTCCGGTACCAGTATAATAACAAGAAATAGCGGGGAGGAATATGTATTTTTTGCAGGTTGCGCCTCTTCTTTTGACACCAGCGCAAGCCACGCGGCCGCATCCTTGAAAAAGCTCATGAGAAAGGCTGGTGTGCCTTTTGCCACGCTTGGCGCAGACGAATGGTGTTGTGGGGAAACCGTCCGCAGGATGGGCAACGAAGAGCTCTTTCAGCAAATTGCAAAAAACAATATCGACAAATGGAATAAGTTAGGGGTAAAGAAAATTATCACTTCTTGCGCCCACTGCTATAATACATTAAAGAATGAATACCCCCAGTTTGGCAGCAGGTGGGAAGTTATACACCACTCCGTCTTTCTGGCCGGCCTCTTAAGAGAAGGCAGGTTAAAGCTAAACAATAGCAGTTACAATAATATCACAATAACCTACCATGATCCTTGTTATCTCGGGCGATACAACGATGTCTACTACGAGCCGCGTGAAACATTGAGGGCAATGACTGGTGTGCGGCTGTTGGAAATGCAGCGCTCGGAGAACTGGTCCTTTTGCTGCGGGGCGGGCGGGGGCCGGTTTTGGAGCAAAGACGCATCGGAAAACCTGATTGCAGCTAACCGGTTGCAACAGGTCAATGCCACCGGCGCCTCTATTCTATGCACTGCCTGTCCGTACTGTAAACTGCTGTTGGAGAAGAATGCTGCCCGCCAGGGGCTGCCGGAGCTTCAGATACTGGACATTGCTGAGATTCTGGAGAAAGCCGTACAAAAATAGCACTATAGCCATTTTGATTGTTCTGTTTACATGCAAGATGACAGGGGTTCGATCGCGTCATCGCTCACCAAAAAATAAAAGCAACAGTGCCGGAGAGAACTTTTGGCGCTGTTATTTTTTTCCTGCGACGATAAGCTTGAGCCTGGGCTAAATTATTGCCATCAACTTTTATGAGACCTCCTTCGGTTGAATAATTTTAATTTTTACTATATACTCCAATTAGGTCCTGAGAAGGAAGTGATAATGCATAACTGATAAGTTATAAAAAAGAGGTAATAAAGTAAAAGGAGAATTAAGAATAAATGAACAAGGAATTAGAAGCGCAAGTAAGATCGGGAAGAAACAAGAGCCAAAAAAAGGAATTGCTAAAAAAGGGTTTTATCCCGGCGGTGGTCTACGGGAAAAACATGGACAGCATTGCTGTTTCGGTTAAAACCAACGAACTGAAAAAGATTGTGGAAGAAGCCGGCTCAAATGCACTGATTAATATGAAAATAAGACAAAACGAGAAAACCATCAACCACCAGGTGCTGGTTAAATCGGTACAGCACCATCCGGTGAACCGTACCTTGATCCACGCTGATTTTCACCAGGTTTCATTAAAAGACAAGGTGACCGCCACCGTTAACATCCACCTTACCGGCATTGCCTCCGGTGTCACCAAAGGCGGAATGCTGTCACAGTTATTATGGGGATTCGAGGTGGAATGTCTCGCCTCAAGTATTCCCGACACGTTTGTGGTGGACATTTCCAACCTGGAAATCGGAGAAGGAATCACTCTGGCAGACCTTGAACTGCCGCCAGGTGTAAAGATAATTGGTGACGAGTGCGCTCTCGTGGTTTCCATCGCAGCAGGGCAAGCAGTCGAAGCAGATTTACCAGTAATAGAGGAAGAAGAAGTGATAGCATAGGCCAAGCAGCAGCGAGCAATATATATTACCGTAAAAAAGCGTTAACACCGTAGAAAACTCCTGTGCAATGCTTTTTTGTGCCAAACCATATCCCACAAAAGATAAAGTATAGAAGCAAGTGTAAGTTTTCAATACACTTGCTTCTATTAGTTTTGGCTCTATAAACATAATGCAGATTGCATTTATTTTAATCCATTATTAAAGATTTTCGGCACCTGGGGAGCCCGCACCCAGGACGGTTGGGGCAGCCCCGAGCCTAACAGCGGCCTGACATAAAACATAAAGGCGTCCGTGACGTTGTTCCCCGTCCGGTTAATGAATTCATCGGGCATAACTCTGGTCTGGGCAGCAATATCCTCAAAGCGGTCCAGGTGATAATCAACGGAATAGTTACCGGTCCGCCTGATGGTCACTGAGCCGTCCACATCATTCCACATGGCCATTTGGACGGCGCGTTCTCCCACTTCACGGGCCTCATGCTGGTCAATATCGGACACGCAGCCGAAGAAAGAGCGCTGCAAGTAGCCAAAGGTGTCGCTGCGTACACGGGGAATGTCCAGTTTTTCTCTAATTTGCTCCGCTAACAGATCTCCCAGGGAGCGGGTGCCGGAAAGCTGTACATTGCCGTGGGCATCCTGCTCGTTGGACTTATTCAGCATTGTCACAATGGGTACCCCGGTTGCATCCTTGATCCCTTCAGAAACCGCAATGATACAGATCCCAAAGCGGTCATAAACTTCTTTGACATCCAGGAGAAACTGCTGTATGCTGAAGACCCTTTCCGGCAGATAGATGAGATGGGGTCCATCGGCTTCATGTTTTCTGGCGATGGCCGAAGAAGCGGTTAGAAAACCGGCGTGCCGGCCCATTACTACGCCGATATATACCCCGTTTAGAGCCCTGACATCAAGGTTGATACCCATAAAAGCCTGGGTGACAAACCTGGCTGCCGAACCAAAGCCGGGCGTATGGTCATTCAGCATTAAGTCATTGTCAATAGTTTTCGGCACATGGATGACCCGCAGGTCATAATTAGCCAGCATGGCTTCTTCGTTAACTATACGGGCTGTATCCGCAGAATCATTACCGCCTATGTAAAAGAAATAGCGAATGTCATGGGCTTCTAGTACCCTGAATATATCGTGACAATAATTGCTGTCCGGCTTAATCCTGGTTGACAATAAAGCCGAGGACGGGGTTAAGGCAACCTGTTCCAGATTGTGCGAGGTTTCCTGGGTCAGGTCGAGAAAATCTTCATTAACTATTCCCTCAACTCCTCTTAGAGCGCCATATACCCTGGTAACCTGGGTATATTTTTTGGCTTCCAATACTATCCCGGCGAGGGTCTGATTGATTACTGCGGTCGGCCCCCCGCTCTGGGCAATTAAAACCTTACCACCAATTCCCATAACCATCCTCCATAAAAAGATTTTGTTATTTGTATTCTCATGCCTGAAGAAATAGAAACCAGCAATGAATAAATTACAAAGATAGGCCGGTTACTTCATAATATTTCTTTACCTGATTACTTTCCACAATTATTCCTGCATTTCCTTCCGGGATAGCAGGAATGATCCAAGAAAACGGTAAAATGCCGCACAGGCAGGATTGCTGGTGTTAATCGTAGTATATTTATCTTGAAAAGGAATTTAACGGAGAACAATATAATGAGAGATATGGGAAAGTAAAAAGTCGGCCAGGGGAGGGCATTCCGGGCTGATAGGAAGTTGCTGGAATTTAACAAAGGGATCAACAGGGGCGGCAGCGGCCATGCGGAAAACAAGGAATCATCCTAATGTAATTAAAAACCCGCGCCAGGGCGGGTCATTAACGGTTAACCGGGGCGTTGTTTTTAAGTTTGTGGAGCAGGGCGAAAGCGGCAGCATCTTCCGGGATGCCGGCGCAGGTTTCTATTTCATCGTCCTTATAGAACCACTGGTCTGAATCTTTTTCGTAATTCAGGGTAAAACCCTTTGTTGTCCTTATTTTAAGCTCGTAAAGGAGCATAGAAAGCCTTGGCAGCCAGACCAGGTCGCCTACCTCACGCAGGGACAGCAGAATTTTTTTCTCCTTGACATGCCTTAGTATAATGGGCTCGATAATTGCCTCCCCCAATTCACCGTAAACAATAGTAAGGTCACCAACCTTTGGCTCCCAGGGGAGGTATTTCGCCAGCTCTTTGGCCAGGTCTACGCGGATCACAGGCGCACCCCCTATAGATGCTAAACTAATTATAACTTTTTTTTACTAAAAAAGATATAAACAGCACCTTAGAAAATACCTCTGGCAGTGATATATTAAATAGTATTAACTTGTTTTTTTAAAGGTTACCTGCTATGCTTAATTTCAAAAAAAAATAAAATGATAGTATAAGAAGGGGGCAATAAGACATGTTTGCTTATACCAGGCGGGTTTCTTTGCTGATGGTATTTTTAATGGTCCTGGCCGGGTTGGTGTTACTCGGGGGTTGTTCTTCTGATAAAAATCCTGATACCTTACAGAATAACGGCGCTGTTCAGACGGATCTTCTGCCCGGGGTGGGCCCTGATACTATAGCTGAGGTTGTATCCCTGGCCAGTCCTGCCGTAGTGAAAATATCCACCAGTATCACAACAAGCAGCTCTGGTGATCCCCTGTTTAATGACCCGTTTTTTCGCCAGTTTTTTGGCCTGCCTGCGGTTCCGAAACAGAAAGAGGGGATGGGGTCCGGTTTTATTATCTCCCAGGACGGATACATTTTAACCAATGAGCACGTTATTGAAGGGGCTAATAAAATCTCTATTACCGTAACCGGTTTCGACAAAGACCTGCAGGCAAAGGTCGTGGGTTTGGATAGGAATTTGGACCTGGCCTTGTTGAAAATAGACGCCGGCGCCGACTTGCCTTTCCTCACTATGGGCAATTCCGACCAGATTAGAGTTGGCAACTGGGTTATTGCTATAGGTAATCCCTACGGACTTGATCATACGGTCACCACCGGGGTAATCAGCGCCAAGGGGCGTCCCATCAGTGTTGAGGATAGACAGTACGAAAATCTCCTTCAGACCGACGCTTCGATTAACCCCGGCAATAGCGGGGGCCCTCTTCTGAATCTCAAAGGTGAGGTAGTGGGAATCAATACGGCAATCAGTGCGGAAGCCCAGGGAATTGGCTTTGCCATACCCACCAGTACCGTCCAGCTGGTGCTGGAAGATTTAAAGAACAATGTTACTAAAAACCGGCCCTGGGTGGGGGTACAGGTCCGCACTCTGGACAGCGAACTGGCAAGGTACCTTGGCCTGGATAAAGCAGAGGGGGCGGTGGTGGCCGGCGTGGTGGCAGGCAGCCCCGCAGAACGGGCAGGACTTAGGGAATGGGATGTAATTGTGGAGTTCAATGGAAAAAAAGTGGACAAAGCCGACGACCTGGTAGCGGCCATTAAAGTCACGCAGATCGGACAGGAAGCAAATGTTATAGTAGTGCGCCAGCAGCGGCAGCAGACAATAATGGTCACTGTAGCGGAAAAACCGGATAATGTTGGATAGGGGAGTTGACAAAAGCTGGTTGACTGGGCCCGCGCGTACAAATTGCTGAACGAAGTGACTCCTCTGACCGTAGACTGTGGTCGTCTGTGCGGCGGCATCTGCTGCACGGAATGGGAAAAAGGAGTGGGCATGTACCTGCTGCCGGGTGAAGAAGTAATGTTCGACAGGACGGAGGACTGGCTGGCCTGGCAGGAACATGCGCCTGAGGACTATGATTTTTGCCCGGACTGGCGAGAACCTGTTTATTTTGTACTCTGCCGCGGCGCCTGCCCGCGGGAGCGGCGGCCGTTTGCCTGCCGGACATTTCCCGTCACGCCGTACCTGACGCCGGGGGGAGAGCTGGAACTGCGCCTGGATGACGACGCCGTGCCGGTTTGTCCCCTGGTACGGGGGGGAGATATTAATCTTTTGGACCGGCGTTTTTTAGCCAGGGCCAGGCTGGCCTGGGAAGAATTAATCAAGGACCCGCGTATCGGGGCCCATGTGGAATGGGAGTCCCGCAACCGCGACAGGACGGCCGGCGAGCCGTGGAGAAAGCTGCTGCGGTAAGACTTCTAATATAATAGGCTATATTATCAAACGATTTTGCGATCGTTTTTTTTAGCGCCGGCGTGTCAATACACCATTAAGGTTGCGGTCAGTTAAAAAATAATGCCCAGGGTTTGGGCCAGGAGTTCGACCGGGTGGATCACGGGGATAGGCAGGCCCTGTTTTGCAAGGCCGTGCCTGATCTGCATCGTGCAGGAGGGGCAGCTGGTTGTGACAATCTTTGCTCCAGTTTCTTTTATGGCAGAAATTTTTTTATCAAGAATGCCCATGCTGGTGTTGTAGTGGTAGAGCATAAAAGAACCGCCGCCCCCGCAGCAGCTGTTCGCGCCGGGCATTTCCCTGAAGCCGGGGCAGATTCGGGTGAGCAGCTCACGCGGCGCAGCTGTAATCCCCTGCGCTTTGGCCAGGTGGCAGGGGTCGTGATAGGTAATGGCCCGGTCAATTTTTTTCAAATTATGCCCGGGAAGAAGTCCGTTAAGCAGTTGGAATAAATCCATAATCTCTATGTCTTTAAAAGCGCTGCTATCCTTTAATGCCGCAAAGCAGGAGGCGCAGTCGGTGACGATCGCTTTGCTCCCCAGCCGCTGAAACGCGGCAAAATTAGAGCGGGCCAGGGATTCAGCCACATCCATCTGGCCGTTTTCTTCCTGGGGCAGGCCGCAGCACTTCAGCTCCCGCGGGGTGATAACCTCGCACCCCAGGAGGGACAACACCGCCACCGTGCTTCTGGCCACGTGCGGGAACATAAGGTTGGTGGCGCAGCCTAGGAAATACCCTACCTTTATCCTGGGGGCGCCTTCAGGTCTGGTGACCTCGCTAATAAAAGACCGCGCCGGCCGGCGCGGCAGTTTGCCAACCAGGTCCAGGGCCGGCGGCAGCATTCCCATAGATCTGCCCAGGACGGTCAGGCCCAGGTTCTGACAGCCCCTGAGCAGCCTGGCTGAAATGTTCAGCAGGGAGGAGCGGGACCAGATTTCTTTGAAAATTATCTTCTGCAGTGTGTTGGGTACTTCACGGGCCAGCAGGGAACGCGCGGCCGTAATAATTTTATGAACCGGCACAGCGGAAGGACACTCTCTGGTGCAGGCCCGGCAGAGCAGACAGAGTGAAAGATTGTGAGCAATTTCCGCGTCAGCTTTCAGTTCACCTGCAGCCAGCATATGCGCCAGGAATACCTTTCCCCGCGGGGCGGCTGTCTCATTGCCGATCCCGGCAAAAACCGGGCAGACCGCACGGCACTGCCCGCAGCGTACACAGCGCAGGTAATGTTCCTTCAGGCTGTTCAGATCCATAGACATGCCCTATTCCTCCCCGGGAGGCAGGAGTTTGCCCGGGTTCATGATATTGCCCGGATCCAGGGTTTCCTTGAGGCGTTTCATGACATTTACCGCCTCGCCGTGTTCAGCCAGGGCATACTGGTTTCTTACGGCGCCGACCCCATGCTCGCCGGTAGTTGAACCATGAAGCTCGATAGCCAGGCGGTGGATGGCGTCTACCAGGCCGTTTGCCCGCGCTACTTCGTCGCTGTTTTCCAGGTTAATCACCGGCGCGGTGTGCACATTGCCGTCGCCGATATGGCCATAGTTAACTACCGCCACGCCAAATTCCCTGCCGAGTTCCTTAATCCGGCGCAGCGCCTCCGTGACCCTGCTCAGGGGAACGCTGATATCTTCCCCGGCGAAAATCCTGCTGCCGTCCGGCCGCAGCCGGGCCGCGGCCACGGCTACCACGCCGCGTCCTCTCCACAGGTCAGCCATCCGCTGACTGTCCGTGGCCCATTCCACCGAGAGGGCCCTTTTGCCGGTGATCTCGACGATCTTTTGCCCTTCCCACTCAACCCCGGCCGGGTTGCCGTCCACCTCGAAGAGCAAGATGGCTTCCGCGGCGGGAAGGTTTATTTCCGGCTTATACATGTTTACCGCCTGGATGGCTGATGAGTCCAGGATCTCTATACCCGAAGGAAGAATGCCGGACTGGTATACGTCCAGCACAGCCGCCGGCGCTTCATCTAGGCTGCCGAAAACAGCCATGACAATACCCCGGGCTCGCGGACGCGGCCAGACCCTGAGTCTGATCCTGGTGATTACACCCAGGGTGCCCTCTGAACCGACAAAGAGTTTAGTCAGATTTAAACCGGAGACGTTTTTCAGCGCCCGGCAGTTTGTGCCGCCTGTGGTGATAACTCTGCCGTCCGGCAGCACTACCTCAAGGCCGAGGACGTACTGTTCCGTGGTTCCGTATTTTACCGCTCTTAAGCCGCTGGAGTTATTTGCCACCATCCCCCCGATAGTGCACATGCGCGTGCTGCCGGGATCAGGCGGAAAAAAAAGGCCGAAACCCGCCAGGTGTTCATTAAGTATGTAATGGACAACGCCAGGCCGGACAATTACCTGCATGTTGGCTGCGTCTACTTCCTCGATGGTGTCCCAGCCCGACAGGTCCAGCACGATGCCGCCGCGTACGGCCAGGCAGCCGCAGGTTTCCCCGCTGCCGGCGCCCCTGGGTACGACCGGTATATTGTTGTTGGAAGCAAACCGCATTATTTCCGCAACCTCTGCAGTAGAACGGGGCAGTGTGACAGCGTCCGGCACAAAGCTGCGGAAGCGGGCGTGAAAAGAGCTGTCGTAGCTGTACATTTTTCGCTCCAGGCTGCTCGTGAGCACCCGCCCCGGGGGAAGTATTTTTTTGAGCTCATTTCCCAGACGTTGACTATCCATATCGTCACCTCGTCAGTTAGTAGTACAAGGGGACGGTTCTCTTGTACCACTTTTGTATACAATTCCGGTACAAGAGAACCGTCCCCTTGTACCGGATTATTGGGGTGGCAGTCTTTTCATCAGATCCCGCCGGGTCATAATCACGTACTTGGGCGTGAGTTTTTCGCGGTATTTCTTCTGTTTTTTAAAGCCGCCCGGGTGGAAGACACCGAGCAGCCACCGCTCGTAGCAGCCTGTGAATGTTTTAAATAGGCCCGGTTTCATATCTGCCACCGTGAAGCCTATCCTTCCCAGGCCGCGGTGCAGGAGGGTAATTCCTATGACAATGTTTACATTTTCAAGTTTTTTCTCGCTATTAAGGTATTCCGCCAGAGGCGGCAGTCCGTTCAAGACTTCCCGCATGGCGATGATCGAGGCCCGCTCGACGGAAGTGTTTTCGTCTATCAGTGCTATAAACCGGTCATTGTTTACGTGAAGCTCAAGATAGGGTTCGCCGGGCTTGAGCACGCTGCCGTCGTGCATGGTCCATTCCCTGCCGCGGTAGCGGCGCAGGGCGATGCGCCAGATCTTGCTGCCGGGCATGTCTGTTATGCCGGACAGCCGGCGCACCAGCTTATCGACCGGACGCCAGAGCTGCTGGAACAGCTTTCTCAAAACAGGCTTTTTTTTAGAATTTATAATCTCCTCCAGGGAAGATACCCGCAGGCCCTTTTCCTCAATCCCATCCAGGATACGCGGCAGCGCTGCCACAACCTGAGCGGGGCTGCCCTTGGCGGCTCCCGGGGCTGAATCACTGTCGTGCAGGATGATGATCGCGCCGTCTTTGAGCCTGCCCAATACCTTACGGCAGATACTTTCCGCCGTGGCTTTTTTTGTCCAATCCCAGCTCATATAAGTCCAGAGAATTACCTTCAGCCCTTTTAACCAGCAGTACCAGACCGAAAACAGGTTGAACAGGCCCCAGGCCGGGCGGCAAAAAACTGTTTTTCGACCGGTGAGCTCCTCTATAGCCATGTTGGTTTCGTTAATTTCCCTCCTGGTAGCGCGGGGGCTGAGCAGCCAGACGGCTTTATGCCGGAAACCGTGGTTGCCGACGGCGTGCCCCGCCTGCAAAATTTGTCTGGTCAAATCGGGGTATTGGCGGACTTTCGCGCCGACAACAAAGAAACAGGCCTTGACCTGGTACCGTTTAAGTATATCAAGTATCTGGGGCGTATAATTTGGGTCCGGCCCGTCGTCAAAGGTCAGGGCGACCCTGCCGCAACCACTTGCCGCCCGCGCCACTGCGCCCACCCGGCCCAGCCGGATTAAAAGCGTCGGCGCCAGGGAATAAATAAAAACACACAGAAATACAATTTTTAGAAACAAGGCAGTATCCATGCAGATACCTCTATTTGCATATTTTATCCCGCAGTAATTTGCCTGGCATCGATGAGAACTTTTTCTACCGGGTAGAGAAAATAGAAGCAGGACATTACCGCCAGCATTAAAGCACTCAGTATAAGAGCCGATGAAATCCCATAGGTGTTGGCCAGTAATCCGCCGAGGGCTGGCCCGGCGGCAATGCCCAGACCCTCAATAGTTGCAAAGACACCCCAGCCGGTCGCCTGCCGGTCGGGCGGGATCACCCTGGCCAGGAGATTGTTCCACGCCGGCAGGACAACAGCATATGAAAACCCTACCAGCGCGGCTAATAAATAGACGCCTGCCGGGTCCCGGGCAAAAGAGAAAATGACAAGAGATATCGCGCTCATGGCAAATCCGCAGCCCAGCAGGATTTTAAGCCTTATAATATCGGCCAGGCGGCCCATCGGCAGGAAAGAAACAGCCGCAGCGCCGCCTCCGGCGAGAAGAAGCAAGGCATACTGGTGGGGATTGAGCCCGAGCTTGTTCGTGGCATAGAGAGGAAGCAGCGGGAGTATGATGCCGCCGGTCATGGTTTGCAGAAACATGCCGGGCAAAAGTATTTTCCTAAAGGCCTGGTTCCGGGCCATCAGCGATACTTCTTTCCAGAATGAAAAGCCTGAACCCTCAACTGTTTTGCGTTCTGTAACCGGGAGCATTAATATGGTTACAAGCAGAGCGCACCCCCACAGGACAATCAGCAGCCAGAAAGCCAGGTTGTAATCACGGGCAATAAAAAGGTTGATGATTACCGGGCCGCCGCCGCCACCCAGCAGCCACACGGCAAACACCAGTCCCATGCGCGTGGCCCGCTCCTTCAGCTGTACCGGCGCCACCCCGCTGATCACAGCCAGCCAGACCGGTGAAACAGCCAGTCCCAGTGAGGCTGAGCCAAGTATTAAAACAGCGGGGGAGTTAGAGTATTTCATTATTAACAAGGTTGCCAGACCAATCAATAGTCCCAGGAGTAAAACCGGATAGCCCTTGCGGTCCAGCTGCCAGCCGGCAGCTCCTTTGCACAGGGTTTCCCCCAGGAAATGGGCTGATACCGCCAGGCCGGATGCCGCGACTGAAATACCCAGATAATTGACAGCGTAAAGCGGCAGGAAGGTCAGAAAAAAAGCCCCCCGTGTAAAATCTATGAGGAAAAGCAACAGTATCAAGCCGAGTTCTTTTTTTGAGGTGAGGATTATTTTCAGCTCATGCAATAACTTGGGGCAACTCCCTTGGTTTATACTGATTGGTAAATATCATATATATTATACACTATGGCGCCAGTAGAAAAACATTATTTAGGGTGTATCGTTTATTATGTTTTTTGCAAATAACTGCCCCCTATATTTTTTTAATTTTTTTACAGTATTACATGACTAACAAAATACTACTATCTATCATAAAAATGCACAATTATTCCAGATTTCTTATATAACATTGTTGCCACTGCAAAACATTCATTGTCAGGTTAATATTTCAATTACATATTGAAAAATAACCATAGAAATCTATGAAATAAGCATGGATATAATGTCGGAATATTATAAGAACAATTTGTTATCAGAGAAATAATGTAAATGGAGATATATATGCAGGTAGCGTTGACAATAATTTATAAATTAAAGACATTATGTATGAGTATTATCTGTAACTGTTACGATTAATTACCTAACATAAATCTTATTTTTAAGGTAATCATAATATCAGATTCACATAAGAATAAAAAAAGAAAGGAGGTTGAGTAAATGCCCCGTAGTAGTAATTCAAATGTAGTTCCTGGGGTAAACAATGCGCTTAACCAAATGAAATTTGAGATTGCCAACGAGCTCGGTTTTACTAACTATGATCAGATCGACAAAGGGAGCCTGCCGAGCAGAGTGAATGGTTATGTTGGAGGCAATATAACCAAAAGGCTGGTAGCGCTGGGAGAAGCTGCTCTGGCTAATAATGCCGCGGGTGCGATTAACGCTACAAGTCAAGTTGGCTTAGAACAGCCGCAAGGTTAATTTAATAGTATAAGAGTTTCATAGTTTACTTAAAAGGGGATTAGAAAGTTAAATCCTCTTTTAAGTATTTTTGTATTATTCATGCATATATAACATAAACTTGTAGGTGGAAGGAAAATCTGTCTGTTTGGAGAATTGCAAAGTATTATTTATAAATAGGCAGGTAGATGTAATGAAAGATTTTAAACACAAGTTGCTGGCTGTTATGCAGCATGTGGTAATAGTAAACCGGCAAGGAGTACTGCTGCTGCGCTATTCCAACTATCAGGGGCAAGGCGTCGAGGGGAAGTGGGGACTGCCCGGCGGCCATTACAAATCGGGCAATCCGGCAGCAGACCTGAAGAGGGAAGTTGAGGAAGAAACCGGACTCCGCCTGGGGGGAAGCCCGCGGCTGTTTAAGAATTATGTGGTGATGTTCCCTGACGGGGTAGAAAGATACGGAGTGTTTTACCTTTATAAATTAAGAAGCGCCGCCAGGCCCGTTATTTCTCTTAGCAGCGAACACACGGAATATTTGTGGGCAGGGCGGCAGGATCTGGAAATACCCTTTATCAGTCCTTACCACCGGTTGGTTGTGGAAGAAGCTCTAGAATCGTTAAATATAATAAATATTTAATCTTTTGGAAAGAAAACCTTAAATAATCGGAATTAATATATATTTTGTATAGTATTCTGCGGACTTTTTTATAGGGAGTTTTAATAATGCGCTGGCTGAAAAGATTTCATGACGAACACGCGGCTGTGGACTATATATTAATCAAGCTGGAAGGAAATTTAAAAGATATTGAACACGGCGCAGCCGGCATGAATGTAATCTGGGAACTAAAAGAAATGGTGGATATAATCAATAACGTGATCATCCCGCATTTTAAAGCCGAGGAAAAAGATGTCTACCCTGAGGCTTTGCGTTTAAGTGATGATAAAAGTTTTATCATGGGCATGTATGAGGAGCATAATATACTGTATGACGCTTTTGCTGAGTTTATCGCTTCCCTGGGAGAGGAAAACCTGGGGATGCAGGTGCAGCAGGGAGATAAGCTGGCCCGTGTGATAGCTAAATCAAAATACTCTGAGGTAAGTGAGGCGCCCAAAAACCTGGATCAACCGCCGGAAAAAACCGAGACGCTGCACATAAACAAGGAAGCCCTGCTCAGAAGCGGCTATCAAATAATACAGTTATTGGGGAAGCATATCCAAAAAGAAGAAACACAGCTGTATGAAATACTGAACAAAAAATAAAACCCGGCGCCCTAGGAATCAACCCCTCTCTTGCGGGGTAAATAATTAAATTAACTAAAAATTATCTAAGGAGTGATAGTTTTGGAACTGAAGGGAAGCAAAACCGAGGCGAATTTAAAGGCTGCTTTTTCGGGTGAATCTGAGGCCCGTAATAAGTATTGCTATTTTGCCAGCGCAGCTAAAAAAGAAGGTTATGAGCAGATATCCGCTATTTTTTTGGAGACAGCTGATAACGAAAAAGAACATGCCAAGAGAGCCTTTAAATTTTTGAATGGGATCGGCGCTACGGAAGATAATTTAAAGGCGGCGGCAGCAGGCGAGCATTATGAGTGGTCTTCCATGTACAAGGATTTTGAAGCTGTGGCGCGGGAAGAGGGGTTCACCGAAATAGCTGATTTCTTTAGCTCAGTGGCCAAAGTTGAAAAGGAACATGAAAAACGTTACCAGACTCTTCTCGACAACCTCAATAAGGGAACTGTTTTCAAAAAAGAACAAGAAATTCAGTGGAAGTGCAGGAACTGCGGTCATATCCACACCGGCAAAGAAGCGCCGGAGGTATGCCCTACCTGCGACCACCCCCGCGCCTATTTTGAAGTCAGGTGCGAAAATTACTAGATGCAAAAAACCCGCCGCACGCGGCGGGTTTTTTTGACCGTTCAACTAAAAGAATTTGATTGACGGGTGAATTACCAGGTTTTCATTCTGCAGTTCCAATTCGGTAATTTCCAGGTTGTTCAGCAGGAATCCCAGCTTATTCTGCAGCGCCTGGTTGAAGCCGGGCATTTGATTAAAATCAAGAATAAAACTATTTTCATTTATTGCTAGGTAACTGAACATATCGATTAAATCTACCGGCGCTCCCGCGATTTTTGCCGCAGCTATGTCAATATCCGCTGTCAGCTTCGCCTTAATGGTGATGCCGTAAACCATAATGGTTACCGGGCTGATTAGTATCAGTTCAATGACGCGGTTTGTCCTGTTAAATTCAAATTTTCCCAGCTCCAGCTCCAGCTTCAGGCTAACAGGCGTACTGTCATCCGCCAGGATATCTACCGCAACCGCAAGAAAGCCTTCATTAAAAGACAAGGCTATATCTGTGATCGTCTTGTTGTCCGCCAGTGCTTCTTTAATCACCTTGTTGATAATTTCCTGGTGGATAGTAATGTTGCCGCCAAACAGGTTTTTAATATTTTCAAATACATTCATTTTATAACCATTCCCTTCTTGAAGCACAAATAATCATAAAGGAATTTCTTATTAAGGCTGCCGCATCTAATAAAATTTTTGTAAAGTGCGGGTAATGTAGATAATCCGGCATACATTTTCCAGACAGGAGGTCCAGTGATAGGCCTCTTCCAGTGTATGGCCTGCAGCAAAGGTCCCGTGGCCGCGCACTACAGCTATCTTATGTTTTTTTAACAAAGCCGGCAGCTTTTCTTCTACCTCCGGTGAACCAATGGCAAATTTTGCATCAAGCACAGGTGTCTTATCCAACAGATAGGCTCCCTCGGCATCTGCTGGAATGATTTCGTCTGCCAGGAAAGAGAGGCCGACGGCGTAAACCGGGTGGGCATGGACAATCGCCAGCGCAGCAGTGTTCTGGAAGATAGCCCGGTGCACGTTGATTTCCGTGGAAGCCAGATGAGTATTGCTGTCGTTGCCGCCCAGCGCGGTTTCTATCAGATCTTTTTCTTCCAGACAGCCTAACATCGCACCCTTTCTGGTAATAACCATCCGATCTGCACAGCGTACACTCAAGTTCCCGCTGTGTGAGTTGTTTAAACCAGTTAGAAAAAGATCCCTCCCTACCAGCTGAAAATCTTTTAACACGCCAACCCCTCCGTCTTCAGTCCTTGTATTTTATAGTTGGATGCAGGCAAAATATTCTTCCACAAAACATCCAGATATTTCTTCTTTAAATATTTTCTTTGAATCAGATAGAATCCCTTTTTTTATGAAAAGGGCTTTTTCAGAATATTTTTTCCACCGGGCCGCATAATAAAACGGAAATAAATTCTTGGAGGGAAAAAATTTGAACAGGCTGCGCGTGGGCATTATCGGCAGTGGCATGGCCTTTGAAAAACTGCATTACCCGGCTTACCAGGAACTGGCGGATAAATACAAAATCGTTGCTATTTGTGATGTTGACCGCTTTAAGGCGGAGGCGTGGGCCAAAAAAATCGGTATCGACCCGCAAAATGTCTATACTGACTATAGAGAAATGGCTGCGAGAAAAGATATTGATCTTTTTGATATCATGGTGCCGATCGAGAAGAATTATGAGGTTACGGATGCGGTTGCCTCCATAGCGAGAAAGCCTATTATCTGTGAAAAACCTCTCGCGCCAAACCTCAGGCAGGCCAGGGCGCACGCCGAACTGCCGAGAAAATATGGCATTCCCGTGATGATTGCTGAAAATTACCGGTATAACGAAGAAATAGACATGATCAGGGACATGGTCCGGACAAAAAAGGTCGGCGATATTCTTTATTTTATTCAGAACAGGGTGGTAAATTTTCCGGAAGATATGCTCAAGGATAAGTTTCCAGCCCGGGAGTGGCGGCAGTATGCGGATTTTACCGGAGGCGCCCTGCTAGATACGGGTGTCCACGACCTGGCTGCGCTGCGGCATATTTTCGGGGCCGTGGATAAACTGCAGGCTTTTGGCCGGGAACAGAAGATGAATTTTGCGCCTTACTCGGTGGTTTGTGTCAATATATCATTTAAGAGCGGCGTTATAGGTACGTTTTCGTTTTTCTCTGCGGGGATAGAAATGCAGCGCCCCTTAATCGGGCTGCGCATATTTGGCTCCAAAGGGATGATTTATCTGGAGGAAAGGGACTGCGGATTTATCAATGTGACTCATAATGACGGGGCGCACGAGTTGATCCGGTACAGGCCGCAGCGCGGCTATTACAATGAACTGCTTAATTTTTACAACGCTGCGATTGGCAAAGAACCCATATCAGTTACGCCGGAAATGGAATTTGGTGACGCCAAAATGATTTTTGATGTGATTAAGTCCATTGAAGAAGAGAGAATCATGGAGGTTGACCGGGGTTATGATTATATCCCGACCTACCGGCCGGTAAGAGGTAACGACATCTACCACCAGGTGTAAGCAGATTAAATGGAAACCGAATGGGTAAAGGTTTTTTTCGACAGTATAAAAAGCCCTATGATGAGGGCTTTTATACTAATGATCATTTTGATGCAGGAAACAGCGCTCTTTCGTATAAACTTACTAAAAGGGTTTTATAAAACCGGCAAGGAATCGCGGACTTGTATATGGGGTGTTAACTATGACAAGTATTGGGCCAATAGGGCTTTTTGATTCAGGCTTTGGCGGTCTTTCGGTAATGAAGGAGGTGCGCCGCCTGCTGCCGGCGGAGGACCTGTTTTATTTTGCAGACTCGGCGCACTGTCCTTATGGATCTAAGCCTGTAGACATTATACGCGGCAGGGCGTATGCCATATGTGACTTTCTCATCGGACACGGGGTTAAATTAATTGTTATGGCCAGTAATACAACTTCAGCTGCGGCATTAGACGCTGTACGTGAAAAATACAGCGTTCCGGTCATCGGGGTCGAACCCGCAATTAAACCTGCGGCAGCGGTAACAGTCAATGGCAGGATTGGGGTCATCGCCACCGGGGTGACCCTGGTGGGAGACAGGTTTGAATCACTGGTAAAAAGGTACGGGAAAGGGCTGGAGATATTTACGCAGCCGTGCCCGGGCCTGGTGGAAATAGTTGAATCAGGCAGGTGGGACGACGAGGAAACGGAAAAGCTGGCCGGTGTTTACCTGGAAAAACTGCTGGCCCGGGGGGTGGATACTATTATTCTTGGCTGCACCCATTATCCCTTCTTAAGACCGGTAATCGAAAAACTGGCCGGCAGCGGTGTCAAAGTAATCGACAGCGGGGAGGGGATTGCCAGGCAGGTAGCCCGTGTTCTGGTAAATGAGCGCCTGGCGGCGGATGCTCAATCAGCCGGCGGTGAATCTTTTTCCACCAGTGGCGATCCTGAGCTTGTTAGACCGGTGCTGCGTCTCCTCTGGGGGAAACCGGACCTGGAGGTAAAGAAGATAGAGGTTTGAACCGGCAGCAGTTGTGTGTATTTCCATATTTGACTTCCATGCGCCAAACGCTTCCCTGCCGCTGGTATGGGCAAGGTAACAAAAAAGCCGGCAGAGCCAGTGGACAGTCTCTATGAAAGATTTATCCTCAGGGTATTATCAACGAAGAGGAACTCTATTTTAAGAAGGTTGATACATCAGGTGCGTCAAAGAAAATATTTTTATTTAGCCCTGACGGTCGTTGTCCTGTTATCAGTTATTCTGGTTATGAATCTATTTCTTCATTATTCCTGGGCGGAACCGCAGAGGCAGGTCCAGGTTGCCCTTCTGGCCGGGGAAATTAGTACGGAACAGGATCAGGAGATCCTGGCTGTTTATGAACAGATCCTGAAAGAAGAAGGGTTTTCTTACCGGGTAGTCAGCCCGGCCGAACTGGCGGGTTATTTCCCGGGACAACTGCAAGGGCGCTATCAGGCCATTGTGGCGCCGGAAAAGATCAATGCCGGGATGACTGAGGAAACAGCTGCTATTATAGATGCCTATGTCAGAGACCAGGGCGGGTCCGCGCTTTTTTCCCTGGATCCCGCTACCGCGCTTAACGGCGGGGCCGGGCAGCCTTTACCGTTATTGGTGGACCTGCTGGGTGTAAAATATAATTTGCCTGCAGCTGATGGCCGGGTATCCACCTATACCGGCTGGCTCTTTTTTACCGATCAGGAGAGCGGGCGGGAATGGGGGATTACACCCGGTAAACTTGATCAGGACAATGCTTACAGCACTTATTCTTACGGTAGGTTGAAATTTGAACATACCAGGGCGGTGAATATTGACGCCAAGGTAGCGGCTCTGGACAGGAGTGAAGGGGTCGAGGCGCCCGTCCTTACCGTAAAAAGCTACGGCAGCGGGGGAAACGCAGTTTACGCCAATGTGCCCCTGGCCAACAGCAAGCTCAGGTCTGAAGATCTCCTGCCCAGGTCTGTCCTGCGGACATTCCTGATCGACTATGCCAGAATGCCCCGCCTGGTGAACAGCCCCGGCGGCATGGGCGGTTTTGTTTTCAATTTGCACATTTGCAGCGGCGCTTACTCCAGGGCTTTGACAGTAATGTTGATGCAGGGGTTTTTTAACAGTGATATGCCGCTGTCAATCCACATTACAGCAGGGCCTGATACATATAAACTCGGAGATAATATGGGTTTTTACGCTGAAAATGAATACCGGGGAAAGGCAATTTTAGAAGTGCTTCAGAACTACGGTGAAATTGGCTCGCACGGAGGATGGGCCCATAATTTTTTTGCCTATAACCTGCAATACCTGCCCCGGGATAAAGCGTTTCAGCTCCTGGATTGGAACTTTCAGGCGCT
Source organism: Pelotomaculum sp. (assembly GCA_018435055.1). Classification (GTDB taxonomy): domain Bacteria; phylum Bacillota; class Desulfotomaculia; order Desulfotomaculales; family Pelotomaculaceae; genus Syntrophopropionicum. The sequence continues at coordinate 117,515 of JAHDOA010000016.1, forward strand.
GGAGGCGGTGACGGGCAGAAAGGTGGTTGAATACAGCGCGCCCGGCGGCAACCATCCTTTCTGGGTCAATAACAAGCTTGAGGAAGCAGGTGTAAACTCGTATTACTATGCCGGAGACTCGGGATCCAGCCCCTCCCACCCGCGCATATATGAGAGCTTCGCCAACCAGGATTTATGGGCATTTCCTATATCGCCGTACCGCCAGTACGCTTCACTGGAGGAGATGGAAAGAGGCTATGCGCCGGCGGCGGAAGTGCGGCAGTGGATGGAGGAATTGATTGATTTTTCGGCTGAAGAAAAAGTAATTAGGATGGTCTACACCCACCCGTCCGACACCCTTTTTTGTTTGGAAGCAATGAAGGCCCTGGAAGAAAAAGCTCTCGCCGAGCAAAGCGAAGGACGAATAAAAATAGCGCCCATGAGCTCGTTTGCTGCTTTTTTGCAGCGCCACGCCAAAACAAAGTGGGAAATTAAAAAGGCGGATAATGACTATACTATAGAGCTCGAGAATGCGGAGGGGCTGAAAGATATTACTGTTGCCGTCTATGTAGGGGAAAAAAGTAAAATTGTCTTGGACAATGACGTAAAAACGTCAGAAGAAGGTGGCTGGCTCTACATTACAGTAATTTCCGACGCTAAGAAAAAGACAATAGAAGTCAATACAATCTAGAAAATTTTGCAATGTCTCTCTTTAGATGGTAAACTACTATAATAGGTGGTAACTATGAACCTTAATTGTGGTTTAATCGGCCTGCCGATGGTGGGTAAAACTACTATTTTTAACCTGCTTACCGGCGCTGACGCCGAAACATCAAATTTTTTAACCGGCAAGACGGAGACAAACCGTGGGACAGCTGTAGTGGCGGATCGCCGGGTTGATTTCCTGAGCAGTATGTACAAGCCGCGCAAGACTATCCACGCCATGATCCAGTTCAGCGATGTGCCCGGGCTGGTGCAGGGTGCGAGCCAGGGGCAGGGTGTGGGCAATCAGTTTTTGAATTCGATCAGAAATGTGGACATGCTTGCGCATATAGTGCGGGCCTTCACCAATGATGAGGCGCCCCATGTGAACGGTGAGGTAAATCCCCTGCGGGATATTGAAACGATCAATATTGAACTCCTTTTGGCTGATATGGAGGTAATTGAGAAGAGGATCGAAAGGATTAAAAGCGGCAAAAAAATAAAAAAAGAAAACGTCTTCGAGCTGGAGGTCCTAAAAAAATGCCTGGATGCTCTGGAAAATGAGAAATCAATTGGCCAGCTTGACTTAAACGAAAACGAAAAATTAATTATAAAAAATTACAGTTTCTTGACTGAAAAACCAGTTTTACTGGTTATTAACATGGACGAAAAGCAGTTCAAAACAAAGTCCTATCCGGGCAAAAAGCAGGTAGAAGCCTATGCCGGCGAGCGGGGTATGCCCTGTCTGGAGATTTGCGGTAAAATTGAAATGGAAATCAGCCAGCTGCCCGCTGAAGACAGAGAATTATTTATGGCCGATCTGGATATCAGTGAGTCCGGTATTGACCGTCTGGCCCGGGCCGCCTATGATTACTTGGGGCTTATATCTTTTCTAACAGTGGGCGCGGACGAGGTGAAAGCCTGGACCATCCAGCGAAACACCGACGCCAGGCGGGCGGCGGGAAAGATACACTCGGACATTGAGAGAGGCTTCATCAGGGCGGAAGTAGTGAAATACCGGGACCTGGAGGACCTGGGGAGTATGGCCGGGGTGAAAGAAAAAGGGCTGAGCCGGCTGGAAGGTAAGGACTATATTGTCGAAGACGGTGACATAATCAATTTCCGGTTCAATGTTTGAGTCAACGTACCCCGCAGCTACTGCGGGTATTTTTATTGAACAGGAAAGTTATGCTTTTTCGAAAATTTTGGATAAGGGCCTGTAAGATTACTTTAGCGACGGTTTTCAGCCCTTATGCAAAAGAGCGAATGGGCCCGGGGATAAGGATATATCGAGATAACTTAAGTACCGTGCGGGTTTGACCGGGCCCGTCCATAATTCTGAAAGTCTAAGTTATATGACGCTAGAGAAAATAATTGGCTGTCATATAGCTTTTTTGGTTATTATGTCGGCTTGTGTCTGATTGAGTGTTTATTTCAATTAGTTTATAATTAAGGGCATGAATGAAAATATTTCTTTTTAAACAAGAATTCATGCGATTTAAATCACTGGGGGTGGTTAATAAAAATGTTTCCTGGAGCTATCCAGTACCATAAAGGAGGAGTTTTATTGCGCAAAAATTGTTCCGCTGTTGCCCGATACCTGAGTTTTTTTCTGGCTGTAGTAGCTATCTGTCTATTAACGCCTTCATGGGCGGGGGCGTACCAGGTTATTTCCAAAACCAGCGGGGAAGAGATTATTACCCGGGGCGCTTCTCTGCAAACAGTCAGGATGAAAACAGATGGAGGGCCGCTAAACGTATACATACTTAAAGCCGATCTTAGCGACCCTTTATTAAAAATAGACACGATCATCGGTAGTGACGGCACTCTAAACAAAAACCAGACTGTTACTGAAATGGCCAGGCGCACCGGGGCGGTGGCAGCCATAAACGGCGACTATTTTCAAATGATGGAGAGCGGGCGCACCATAGGACTCGCTTACCAGGGCGGTAAATTGGTGGAGAGCCCCGCCCGCAGAAACGACATGTACGGTTTTGGCCTGACAATGGATAAGGCGCCGCTGATTGAAATATTTGATTTTGCAGGCAGGGTTACAGCCGCTAATGGCGAGAGCTTTTTCCTGGCCGGTATCAATAAGCCGGATTACCTGCTGCAATCCAGCGTGTCTTCCGATGTCGATGCTTTAAATCTTTATAACACACTCTGGGGCACGACCAGCAGGGGCAAACTGCCCGGTCTAACCGGGGTGGTGGAAGCAGTTGTGCAGGATGGTGTGGTAAAGCAGGTTTTAACTGATCAGCCCGGCGTGGCCATACCGGCCAATGGTTATATACTGCAAGGACACGGGCAGGCGGCAAATTTTATCAAAGATAATCTGCAGCCCGGTTCTGCTGTCAGTTACACATACACAGTGGAGCCCGGCGGCGGCGCCCTCTTTGCCGCTGTCGGCGGACAGGCCTTGCTGGTGCAGGATGGAAAATTGCCTGCTTACTTTACCCAAAACATCACTGGCAAGCACGCCAGGACAGCCGTGGGAATATCAAAAGACGGAAACACGCTCTACCTGGTGGCAGTTGAAAAATATACTGATTCCGGCGGCACAGCTGTGAGCGTGGGTATGACCCAGGAAGAGCTAGCCGATTTTTTAATTTCTATTGGTGTTTGGCGGGCGGTAAACCTTGATGGCGGCGGCTCGACAACCCTGGCGGCGCGCAACCTGGGGGATTTTGACGCCAGCCTGGTTAACCAGCCGCAGGGAACCACGCAGAGGCGGGTCCCTGACGCCCTGGGTATTTTCTCACTGGCTCCGCCTGGAACGCTTGCCGGTCTGGCTGTCAGCGGACCGGGTGTGCTGCTGGCAGGTACAAGCGGCAAATTTGTAGCCGGGGGGTATGACCAGTACCATAACCCTGTGCGAATATCCGCCGGCAGTATCTCATTTTCCACGCCGCCCGGTACAGGTAATTTTCGGGGAAGTGAATTTACAGCTGCCGGCGCAAGCGGCGACGTTACTGTTACCGCATCCCTGGGTAGTGTGAGCGGCACGGCCGTGGTGCGGGTAATTGGCCCGGACATGATTTCAAAGCTGGTAATCAGTCCCGGTACGCTGGAAATTGAACCGGGTAAATCCACGCAACTATCATTGCAAGTGAAAACATACAGCGGTGAAACGTTTGATATCAAACCGGAGGACGTCATTTGGAGCGTGGACAGCTCCATAGGGCAAATTGTTGATGGAAAATTTACAGCAGGACAAAATGCTGTTACCGGGCTAATTACCGCTACCTTCCAGGGACTGACTGCTACCATGCCGGTTACTGTGCAACCGTCCTGGGAAGGATTCCATGTCGATCCCCTGAAGGAAACCAGTGTTTCGATGGACGACTGGATTGAAATCCGTTTTCCCGCTGGAACCACAAGCGAGCCGGCAGAAATCAGACTGAGCCGTGAGTCCAATGTCTCTGACGTTCCGGCAGGAGTAGACGTGCTTGGAGCTGTCAACTTAAGACCAGTCGAAGGGCAGGAAGTCACTCTCAATAATCCCCTTCTTGTTAACTGGCAGTACAGTGAGGATGCGCTGGGTCACCGTCCGGTAATAATGCTTTATGACGACAATGCGAAAAAATGGCTGGAGCAGCCGGCCAGGATTTCAGGAAACGGCGCTACCAGGACCATTTCCGCAAAGGTGTGGGGGTTTGGCCGGCTGGCGCTGGCTGATGACCAGCGGCCTGCGCCGGTATTCAAAGACACGGCCGGCCACTGGGCCGATTCGTCTATCAGCAAACTGGCGTCAGGCGGGGTGCTGGCTGGCTTTCCAGACGGTACTTTCCTGCCCGGTCAGCCGGTAACCAGGGCGCAATTCGCCCATGCGCTGGCGGCTGTGTTACAGTGGCCGGCGCCGGAAAGCGCGGCTGACTTTAAAGACAATATCCCCGCATGGGCACGGCCAGCCGTGGAAAAGGCAGTATCCCGGGGAGTGGTTACCGGCTACCCGGACGGGACATACAAGCCGGACGCCGGTATTACCAGGAGTGAAATGGCCGTGATGATTGACCGGGCTTTAGCTCTCCCGGCATCAGACAGCAAGTTGACATTCCTGGACCGGAATGATATACCTGATTTTGCCCTCAATGCAGTGGGCAGGACAGCCGGAGCCGGTATTCTTCAGGGCAGCGAAGGATATTTTAATCCCACCTGGGAGGTATCCCGTGCGGAAATGGCGGTTGCGCTGGCCAGGGTTTTAAACTGGTGGGCGGAACACCCTTAGAATAGATTTAGTAAAAATTAATTTTCAATCAGCAGGTAAACCCTGTATTTTAGAGAAATATAATATGACAGGATTAATATTTGTGCCAACAGGAGCCCGCAAGGGAGAATAGGGAATCAGGTGTAAATCCTGAGCGGTCCCGCCACTGTTACCGGGAGTCCGCCGCATTATGCCACTGTGCCAAGCGCGTCAGATGAGTGTGTGTCACGGGAAGGCCGCGCCGGACAATGAACGAAGCCAGGAGACCTGCCTGTTGGATAAATGCCCGCGGGAAAAGGGCGATCCGGAGGATGATGGAAAAATCCACGGCCTGATTTAAGGCTGTGGTTTTTTTATCATACATGGATTTTATATCTTGCTTGAATATGAAAGGAGAGAGGACATGTTACTGGTAAAAACGCTAAGGGAAATTGAGGACCTGGACCGCTCAGCGATGGAAATGGCGCAACGCAGGCTGGACAGCTTGATCAAGCCGCCGGGAAGCCTCGGCATTTTAGAAGAGATAGCGGTGCAGCTGGCGGGTATTACAGGCAGGCCCAGTCCCGAAATAGGGGAAAAGGCGGTAATAGTCATGGCTGGTGACCACGGTGTAGTGGAAGAAGGTGTAAGCGTTGCGCCACAGGAGGTTACTGCGCAGATGCTGCCGGCGATTATTACGGGAGTGGCCGGGATCGGGGTGCTGGCCAGACATGCCGGCGCCAGGATCGTAGTGGTTGACGCCGGTGTCGCGTCGGACGTTGATTTTCCGGGGCTGCTGCGGAAAAAGGTTAAGGCGGGAACAGGCAACATTGCCAGAGGACCGGCCATGTCAAGGGAGGAAGCGATTAAAGCAATAGAAGTGGGTATCCAGGTGGCGCTGGAGGAAATCGCGCGTGGCGCAAGTCTGCTGGCCACGGGGGACATGGGTATCGGCAACACAACGCCAAGCAGCGCTATTTTAGCTGCCATAGGCGGTTATACGGCTGAAGAGGTGGCCGGGCGGGGAACACTGGTAAACGATCAGGTGCTGGAAGTGAAGGTCAGGGCGATTAAAAGCGCCTTGATTGTCAATAAACCTGATCGCCGGGACGGCATTGATGTTCTGGCCAAGGTGGGCGGCCTGGAGATTGCCGGCCTGGCGGGGGTTATATTAGGCGCCGCGGCAAGACGGACGCCCGTATTAATTGATGGTTTTATCACAACAGCGGCAGCTCTTGCAGCATGTAAAATACAGCCAAAAGCCCGGGAATATATCATTGCCTCGCACCTGTCGGGAGAGCAGGGACACCGGCTGATGCTGGATGAGCTGAACCTGACGCCGGTAATCAACTTGAATATGCGCCTGGGCGAAGGTACTGGGGCGGCCCTGACCATGCACATTATCGAAGCCGCCACCAGGATCATGCGTGAAATGGCTTCTTTTGATGAAGCCGGTGTCTCTGATCTGGACGAGGAAAAAATATTAAGTTAACTAACGCGCATTTTTACAAAACGGTCCTTTAAGCGCTTGCTTACCTCGGGCATGGTAGTGTATTCCATTTCTTCCAGGTGCAAGCGGTGTGGTTCAAATGGTCCCATACTGCGCATGTAATTGGCAATTTCATTGGCCTTCTGTCGGGCCGGATCGAATGACGGATCGGCAAAGAAGTCCTGCGGTCCCAGCAGCTTGCCGTTACACAGCTGGAAGCCGAGGGCGACTACTCTTGGCGGTCCGTCAAAGCGGGTCGGGTTGGATTTTTCAACGGGTACAGGCATCAGCGGGCCGGTGTGCGAGCCCCTCATCCAGCCTGACACGAGATGAGGATTGGCGAAGGGTTCCAGCGCCTCGCCAAGCGCCGGCAGGCCGCTCTGGCACCGCACCAGCAGGACCGGGTCATCCTTGCCCACGTAGCGTCCGGCCATTAGATTCAGCCTCTGTGTGCTGGAAGTAGCGGCTATTTCATTGGTTCCCTTTTGAAATACCGATTTAATCGCATAGCGGCTCGGTGCGCCAATAAAGACCAGCATGTCGTAAAGTTCCTCCGGGCAGGAAAAGGTTACTGTTTTATTCTCAATTAGATCCCGTACTTCAAACAGAAACCCTTTATGCATCTTGGGGTCGATTACCAGGCCGATGCTATTGAACGGATCCGCGAACATTTTGTATAAAGGTAGGTTCCAGGCGCCTGGTTCTGTCTTGTCAGCCATAAAAACAATTACTGGTTCACTGGCGCGTTCTACAAAGGACATTTCCGCCACCCCTGGTCCAAGCCCCTTTATGTTGCCGGAAAACGCGTCTGACAATAGATCCTGCCCGGCGCCGTATAGTTTAAGCTTTTTGGCAATCCTGGTGCACGAAACAAAGGTATCCCAGGCCAGTTTATGAATTTCGCCGTTGTTTCTGCCGGTTTCATGGGTCATGATCAGGTTTATGTCGTCACCAACATGAGTTACATAAGAATCAATTAAAAGCGGGCTGCCGGCCAGCATGCCCCTGGCGGTTTCCAGCAGCTCGGGGTGAACACTGGAATGGCCCACAAATCCACCGACGTCTGCCTTGATTACCGATAAGGTAATTTTTTTGCCCATGATTTACCTCCTTATAGGATTTAACTATGGTATGCAGCCCTTTTAAACGGTCTGCCATGTAAAAATATTATACAATATCTGTCTGTATTATTACATACTAAATGCAAAAAAAATTTAAATATGCCATACTAAATTCTATTATGTTAAATTAAAATAAAATGGACTAAAGGGAATCTGCCTGGATAAAAACTATGATTGGACAAAATAATTAACATAGCACAAGAAAAATGTTGCAAGTTTAATAAGCAGTGATAAAATGTAAAAGATAGAGATGCAGCTGGCATACCGGATATATTTTTTAGAAAGGATTAACGTGTAAATAAGGTTAACATCTGAATGCGCCTGGTTATCTTGCAAAGAAAAAAACAGTCGGCCGGTGACTATAATGGCAAGGCCGAAAATGTAGCCGCATATTTTTTCTAATTAAAGGAGGTATTTTCTTCGGATGAAATTAGCCGGCCGGGCGCTAAACATAAGCCCTTCCCAAACTTTGGCTATTAATGCGGAAGCAAAAGCCCTACTGGCCAGAGGTGTCAATGTGATCAGTTTTGGGGCGGGAGAACCGGATTTTGACACACCTGATTATATTAAAGATGCCGCTGTGACGGCCATCTATGCAGGAAAAACCAAGTATACACCGGTAGCCGGAATTCTGCCGCTGCGCGAGGCTATATGCAGGAAGCTGGAAATTGATCAGGGACTGAAGTATAAGCCGGAACAAATTGTAGTGTCGGCAGGGGCAAAGCATTCACTTTATAATACTATACAGGTCCTTGTGCAGGAGGGTGACGAGGTGATCCTCCCGTCGCCATACTGGGTGAGCTACATGGAACAGATCAAGCTGGCCGGCGCTACGCCAAGGATTATTAATACCAGGGAAGAAAACGGATTTAAGCTTACTCCTGCTGAACTGGAGGAGGCTATAAACCCGCGCACCAGACTCTTGATTCTGAACAGCCCCGGCAATCCCACAGGCGCTGTCTACACGGCTTCTGATCTAATGTCTTTGCAAGATGTTATATTAAAGTATGATTTTTCAATTATATCAGACGAGATTTATGAAAGTTTTATTTACAACGGCCTAAAACACATTAGTATCGCCTCACTCTCACCTGAAATAAAAGAGCGTACCATATTAATCAATGGCGTTTCCAAGGTTTATTCCATGACAGGCTGGCGGATCGGCTACGCGGCGGCAGTTAAAGAAGTGGCAAATGCGATAATCTGCCTGCAAAGCCACTCCACCTCCAACCCTACTTCAATATCCCAGGAAGCCTGCGTGGCCGCCCTTAACGGCGACCAGGGTACGCAAAGGCTGATGGTGGCGGAATATACCAGGCGCAGGAATTGTATATTAAAAAGACTGGCCGCTATACCGGGTATAACTTGTTGCCAACCCGGCGGGTCGTTTTATGTTTTTCCTAATGTAAGCGCCTATTTCGGCAAATCTTATAAGGGTAAAGTGATCAACTGTGCCTCCGACCTTGCGGCAGTGCTTTTAAAAGAAGCTCATGTAGCCGTTGTGCCCGGTGTGGTATTCGGCAACGATGATTACGTCAGGCTTTCTTATGTGTGTCCGATGGAGAGAATTAACGTGGGGCTTGACCGTATTGCAGATCTTTTGGGAAAACTAACATAGGGCCGCATGTGATCAAAAACAACATTTCAGGTATAAAGTAATATTTAGCCTTATCATAAGGAAATCTTATTTGTGGTAATATTAACGGGTGGTGAAGTATTGTTAAAAAGCATGACCGGGTACGGATGGGGAGAGTCCGTCATACACGGCAAAATTTTTACAGTCGAGCTGAAAGCGGTAAACCACCGCTACAGTGAAGTAGTGCCCCGTTTGCCGCGCTCCCTCTCTACGCTTGAGGATAGAATAAAGCGGTTAATCCAGTCCCGTGTCGCCCGCGGGCGGGTTGACGCGTTTTTAAATATGCAGGACAGCGACGAAAAGGTTTCTGCCGTAAAAGTTGACAAAGAACTGGCTGGAGCGTATTATAAGGCAATAAAAGAACTACAGGAAACCCTTGGTATAGACGGAAATATTAATATAAAAAACCTGGTGGAGTTGCCTGGTGTGCTGACACTGGCAGATCCGGCCGAGAATGTCGAGGAGTGGTGGCCGGCTGTCCGGGAGGCGCTGGAAAGCGCCCTGGCCGGCCTGGTTCAGATGAGGGCCGAGGAGGGGAAACAGCTGGCGGCGGACCTGATCAAGAGGCTCGACCGGATTAACTCGCTGAATGAAAAAATTAGAGAAAGGTCTCCTGTAGTTGTTGAAGAATACAGGGAGAGGCTGGGGGTCCGTTTAAATGATTTTCTAAAAGACAGCGGCCTTGCGCCAGAACGCCTGACGGCTGAAGCGGCTCTTTTTGCCGAACGCTCTAATATTACCGAAGAAACAGTGCGGCTGGCCAGCCATTTGAAACAGGCCCTTTCCTGTCTGCAAGCGGATGAGCCTGTGGGCAGGAAACTTGACTTTATAATCCAGGAGATGAACAGAGAGATAAATACTATCGCCTCTAAAGCAAATGATCTGGATATCAATCACTGGGCTGTCGAGGTAAAAAGCGAGCTGGAGAAAATCAGAGAACAGGTGCAGAATATCGAATAAAATATTGCAGGAAAGGGGCAGTGTCATGGAGATAAAATTAATTAACATAGGCTTTGGCAATATTGTCTCGGCCAACCGTATTATTGCCATAGTCAGCCCGGAATCAGCTCCGATTAAGAGAATAATCACCGAGGCCAGGGACAGGGGTATGCTGATTGACGCTACATACGGGCGGCGCACCAGGGCGGTTATTATTTCAGACAGCGACCATGTAATACTGTCTGCGGTACAACCGGAAACTGTCGCCAACCGTCTTGTATCCAAAGAAGCGGCGCCCCAGGCGGAAGAACAGATCGAATAAAGCAGGTCGTGAAAGTGAAAAAAAGGGGTTTGTTGCTGGTCTTATCAGGGCCATCGGGGGCGGGTAAAGGGACTGTTTGCCGGGCGCTGTTAAAGAACGAGCCTTCTTTGCGCCTGTCCGTATCGGCTACCACAAGACCTCCCCGGCCTGGAGAAGTCGATAATGTAGATTACTTTTTTTTAGACAGTGAAATTTTTAATAAAATGATTAAAGACGGGGAATTCCTGGAATATGCGCAGGTTTACAATAATTACTACGGCACACCACAGCCTTTTGTCGAGGAGAGTCTCAAAGAAGGCCATGATATAATATTGGAAATAGATATCCAGGGCGCGCTGCAGGTTAAAGAAAAATATCCTGAAGCGGTGTTGATTTTTATAGCGCCACCCTCTAAATTTGATTTAAAAAAGCGTCTTTTTTCCCGCGGCGCGGATGCCCGGGAGGTCATTGAGAAACGTTTGCATTGTGCGTCCGACGAGATGAAACTGGCCGATCGCTATGACTACATCGTAGTAAACGACCAGGTAATAAGGGCTGTGGAAAGGATTAGATCAATTATCATCGCTGAAAAATCCCGGCCGCATAATTTTAAGCGATTACTAAATAGTTTTAATTAAGCACAAATACTTTATCGGGAGTTTTAAGCCGGAGGGTGTTTATGAACCAACTATCACTTGATGAACTTATGGAGAAGGCCGGCAGCAGGTATACTTTAGTGGTGTTGGCCGCTAAACGGGCCAGGGCGCTCACCGAAAAGGGCGCCGGCAAGGAAGATGGCGCCGTGAATAAGCCGGTAACTGCCGCTTTAAAGGAAATTCTGCAGAGCAAAATTAGCTATAAGGGGACCGGGATCGGAATTAAGTAAGTAAATATTATAATTTACAGCCGACATTTTATTTTCAGGGGGAAGACCATGCTGGCTGAAAAAAAAATTACCGTCGGTATTACCGGCGGCATAGCCGTTTTTAAGGCCGCTCAGCTGGTCAGCAGCCTGAAGGCCGGTGGGTTTGAGGTTAATGTGATCATGACCAGATCCGCCCAGGAGTTTGTTAAACCTATCACCTTTCAGGTGTTATCGGGTAATTCAGTACGTACAGAGCTTTTTGATCCGATGCGCGGGGTTGTGCAGCATATTGAACTGGCTACCCATCCCGATCTGATTGTCATTGCCCCCGCCACCGCCAATGTGTTGGGCAAGGTGGCGAACGGTATCGCGGATGACCTGCTGACGACCGTAATTATGGCGGCGTCATGCCCTGTCCTCTTCTGCCCGGCAATGAACGTAAACATGTATAATAATGCGGTAGTGCAGCGTAATATTGCAACCCTGCGCGAACTGGGCTATGAGTTTGTTGAACCCGGCACGGGACGTCTGGCCTGCGGCGTCGCAGGCCGGGGCAGACTGGCTGATTTAGAGCTCATTATAGAAAAGATCAAGAGCCTGGTCAGTCCCTGCAGGGATATGGAAGGTTTAACTGTTATGGTGACGGCGGGTCCCACAGTTGAACCGATTGATCCGGTGCGTTATATTACCAACCGCAGCACCGGCAAAATGGGTTACGCGGTTGCGGGAGCGGCAGCCGGCAGAGGAGCAAAAACGTTGTTAATCAGCGGTCCTACTGTTTTAAAGCCGCCGGACGGCGTAGAATTAATCAACGTGGAAACAGCGGCCCAGATGTATGAAGCAGTGATGAAACGCTATCCAGATGTTGATATTGTGGTTAAAACTGCTGCCGTAGCAGACTACAGGCCGAAAGACGCCTCCAGCCAGAAGCTTAAAAAGCATGAGGGTCCGTTGTCTCTTGCCCTGGTCAGGAACCCGGACATTCTGGCTGAATTGGGCGGCAAAAAGAATAAGCAGGTCCTGGTGGGGTTTGCTGCCGAAACCAGCGACCTGGAGAAAAATTCACTGCAAAAGGTGACAGGCAAGAACCTGGACTTCCTGGTGGCGAATGACATTACCCAGGCCGGCGCAGGATTCGGCTCCGACACTAACATTGTAAAATTCGTATATCCTGACGGCGCTGTGAAACAAATGCCGCTGATGGATAAAACAGTCCTGGCCCGCCGCATTCTGGACGAAGCGCTGGCTCTCCGCCGGAAACGAGAATAAAAAGCGTCAGGCAAAAAATCCCGTAAACCGGGATTTTAGTTTAACCGGGAGGTTATTATGGGTGATACCGGCCAGTTTGCAGAGATTATTGTGGATATTAGCGCGCGCAGCGTAGACCGGGTGTTTCACTATGCTGTTCCGGCAGATTTAAAAGATCGGGTCAAGCCGGGCGCCAGGGTGCTCGTACCCTTTGGCGCCAGGCGTCTGGCCGGCTATGTGCTGGGATTTGGTTATCCCGAGAGGAATATAAGAGTGAGGGAGATAGCCGGCGTCCTCGATGATGAACCGGTATTGACTGAAGACCTGCTGGAGATTGCGCGCTGGATGGCGGATAGTTATCTCTGCACCACCGCGGAGGCTTTTGCCCGGATTATCGCTCCCCGCCTGGGGGTAAAAGCCACCCGTGCGGTAAAACTGCTCAAGCCGGCCTTTCCGGCACGTAAATCGCAGGAGGTTTTAAACAGGCTGAAGCATGCCCCGAAACAAGCGGCTGTGCTCAGGCAAGCTTTGCTCAATCAGAGCCTCACCAGGAAGGAACTGGCCGCAGCCGCGCAGACCTCGCCTGCGACGGTGGACGCGCTGGTAAAAGCGGGGTTGCTGGAAGCAGAAATATTACATGCGTCCAATTATCAGGAGGAAAACCGGATTGTGCATAGCAGCGGTGGCGTCACGCCGCTAAATGCCGATCAGGTAAAAGCTGCCCGGGAAATATCTCAAGCCCTGACCGAAGGCAAATTTGGCGTTTTCCTCCTTTATGGTGTTACCGGCAGCGGCAAGACGGAGGTATACCTGGATGCCATAGCCTCAGCCCTGGCGGCGGGCCGGCAGGCGGTGGCCATGGTCCCGGAAATATCCCTGACGCCGCAGATGATCGGGCTGTTCCGGGCCAGGTTCGGTTCTCTGGTAGCCGTGCTACATAGCGGTCTTGCCGGCCGGGAAAGATATGAAGAGTGGCGCCGGGTAAAGAAAAATCAGGCCCCTGTGGTCCTCGGCACACGCTCCGCAGTTTTTGCCCCTTTGTCCGCGCCGGGGCTTTTTATCCTTGATGAAGAACACGAGCCGTCATATAAACAGGATGATCACCTCCGTTATCACGCCAGGGAAGTGGCCATTAAAAGGGCCCAGTTATCCGGCGCGGCAGTGGTCCTGGGAAGCGCCACTCCTTCATTGGAGTCATGGTTTAAGGCCGGCTGCAGCGGTCCGTATCAGCTGCTAAAACTGCCGCACAGGATCGATAAAAAACCGCTGCCGCAAGTTACAGTCGTTGACATCAGGCAGGAATTAAAAGACGGCAACCGGGGAATTTTTAGCCGCAGGCTGGTTGCCGCCATATACGACCGCCTGCAGAAAGGCGAGCAAACCATCCTTTTCTTGAACAGGCGGGGCTACGCAAATTTTATAATCTGCCGGGAATGCGGCCATGTGATAAAATGCGACCACTGTGATATTTCTCTTACATATCATCTGGACGGGACACTCAGGTGCCATTACTGCAACTACAGCGCCAGGCTGCCTTCTGTTTGCCCCTGCTGCGGCAGCGTGTATATCCGGCCTTTTGGCGCCGGCACACAAAAGGTAGAGGATGAAGCGGCCAGGCTCTTTCCGGCGGCGCGCATTTTGCGTATGGACAGCGATTCAACGGCCCGCAAGGGCTCACACGAAAAGATAATCAATGCTTTCAGGCAGGGAGAGGCAGATATATTGATCGGCACCCAGATGATAGCCAAAGGGCTGGACCTGCCAATGGTAACTTTAGTTGGCGTGATCAACGCCGACACCACCCTGTTTATGCCGGATTTCCGGGCGTCTGAACGTACTTTTCAATTGTTAACCCAGGTTGCCGGCCGGTCCGGCCGCGGCAAACTGCCCGGGGAAGTTCTGGTGCAGACTTACAGCCCGGACCATTACAGTATTGCGGCGGCGGCCAGGCATGATGTAGAGGGGTTTTACCGTATCGAACTGCCCCTGAGAAAATCACTTGGGTATCCGCCGTTTAGTTTTCTGGTCAGGATGCTATTCACCCATGCAGACGAGGCGGAGATCAGCAAAGGAGCCTTATTGGCCAAAGAAATCCTTGACAAAATACTGGCCGGGCACGACAATCTTATTGAAGCGCTAGGTCCTGCGCCCGCGCCGCTGGGCCGGATCAAGGGCCGGTTTCGCTGGCAGATTGTCATCAAAGGCCGCCGCCGCAGTGAATTAAGAGATATAATCAGGCAGTGTCTGGACGATTTGCAAAAACTAAGGCCCTCTTTTAAACCGGCCATTAACATTGATATCAACCCCCAGGGGATGCAATAGAAGGAGGTGGATTCTTTTGGCAGTGTATAAAATTGTAGAAATCGGAGACGAAATCCTAAAAGAAAAAGCCAAACCAGTCAAAAGTATTAATGCCACTATCATCAAGCTGCTGGACAATATGGCGGATACCCTGGCCGACGCCAAAGGGGCGGGTCTGGCCGCCCCGCAGATTGGGGTTTCCAAAAGGGTGATCGTTGTGGATGTTGGTGAGGGGCTTTACGAGATGGTCAACCCGCAAATCATCAATACAGCCGGACAGGAGACGGACGTCGAAGGATGTCTGAGTATCCCAGGTCTTGTTGGAGATGTCACCCGGGCCGCAACAGTAAAAGTGAGGTATCTGGACCGGCACGGGAAAGAAAAGAACCTGACAGCCAAAGGCATGCTGGCCAGGGCTTTGCAGCATGAAATCGATCACCTGGAAGGCATACTTTATATTGACCGTGCTGTTAATATCAGGAAATTGAGTAAAAAGGAAGCATAGATGGTGATGCGTGTTGTATTTATGGGAACGCCGGATTTCGCCGTCCCCGCGCTGCAGGCGTTAGCAGAAGCTCAATATGAGGTTGCCGCCGTTGTCACCCAGCCGGACCGGCCCAGGGGACGGGGGAAAAAAGAGATGCCGCCGCCGGTTAAAGAAACAGCGGAAGCTTTGCGTATACCGGTCCTTCAGCCTCCAAAGATTAAGGACCCGGATTTCATTCGTTTGTTATATAATTTGACGCCTGACGTGATTGTGGTAGTAGCCTTCGGGCGTATCCTGCCGCCGGATATCCTGGAACTGCCGCAATACGGCTGTATTAACATCCATGCGTCGCTGCTGCCGAAATACCGCGGCGCGGCTCCTATCCACCGGGCAGTCATTAACGGGGAAAAGGTCACCGGAATCACCACCATGTATATGGACGAAGGACTGGATACCGGTGACATCATACTGAGTGAGGCTGCGCCGATATATGAGGAAGATAACGCCGGAGACGTCCACGACCGGCTGGCCTTTCTGGGAGCGGGGCTGCTGATCAAAACTTTAAGCCTGATCAGCAGCGGCCAGGCGCCCAGGACACCCCAGACCGGCGAATCTTCCTATGCGCCCATGCTGACTGCTGCAGACGAGAGGATATTATGGGACAGGCCGGCCCGGGATATCTATAACCAAATCAGAGGAATGACCCCCTGGCCGGGAGCGCGCACGACTCTGCGCGGCAAGGTGCTCAAGATCTGGCGCACAGTTGCTCTGGCGGAAGACGGTACGGCAGTTTTACCCGGCCGGGTGATATCATCCGGCAATGACGGGATTTTAGTCAAGGCCGGGACTGGCCGGGTGATGATTACGGAACTTCAGCTGCAGGGGGCGAAACGTCTCAGCGCGGCAGAATTTTTAAGAGGGACGCCACTGCCGGCCGGTTGTTTATTAGGGAATAATGACCAGGTATTTTAGTGAATAATATACATGACTTTGGAGGAGACCTCAGTGAGCGTTAAAGATTTTATTCCCGTACGCAAAAGGCTGTTTGTCGGCCTGTTAGGCGCAAGCGTGCTTGGGGCTGGGGCTCTGCTCACGGGAATCTGGTTTTTAGCGATCAACCCAACAAGGACACTATTTGATCAAATACTGCTTGTAATCCTGACCACACTGCTGATGGGCGGAACTTTGCTAGCCGCCCTGGGCATAGGCGGCATTGTCCTGACCATCCTGTATTCGAAGGATTTAACCGCCTTCCACGGGCCAATACGCATCGCTGTTAACCTGTTCTTTCCCATCGCCCTCGTTATCGGTAAAATATTTCATATAGATAGTGAAAAGATCAAGAGTTCATTTGTCGAGGTAAACAATGATTTGGTCAGGTCAAAGGCTCTCAGGCTAAAGCCGGCGCAAATACTGCTGCTGGCGCCGCACTGCCTGCAGCGCAGCGACTGTCCTTATAAAATTACAGTGAATATAGATAACTGCCGCCGCTGCGGGATGTGTCCAGTCAAAGACCTGCTGGAATTAAGGGATGCCAGCGGCATCAAGATGGGCATAGCCACAGGGGGAACACTGGCCCGTAAATATGTCCAGGAATACCGGCCCCGGGCGATTATCGCCATTGCCTGTGAGCGCGACCTGACCAGCGGCATCCAGGACACCAACCCGATCCCTGTGCTGGGAGTCACAAATGAACGTCCTTTTGGGCCGTGTTTCAATACCAGCGTCAAGATACCGGATGTGGAAAAAGCGGTAAATTTTTTTATTGGTGAAGAGAATTATGAAACAGCAGTCAACAACCAGTAAATTCAGTGTTATGGTCAAGCCGGAGAGGGTGGGTTTGTGGCAAAGATATCCGCAAGGGAAATAGCCCTGCAGGTCTTAAAGGCAGTGGAGGATGAAGGCGCATATGCCGGTCTGGCCTTAAACAGGATTATCGAGAAATACCGGCCCGGCAAACTTGACCGGGCTTTTGCCACTGAATTGGTTTACGGCACACTGCGTTTTCTGCAAACTATTGACTGGATATTGGGGCAATTCATTAAACAACCTTTAAACGCTCAAACAACTTCGGTGCGCAACATACTCAGGCTGAGCGTATACCAGTTGTTTTATCTGGACAGGGTGCCTGACTCGGCGGCCTGCAACGAAGGGGCGGAAATGGCTAGAAAACACGGGCATCCGGGCGCGGTAAAATTTGTGAACGGTGTCCTGCGCAGCATTTTACGCCGAAAATCTGAGATAACTTTTCCCAGTCTGTTTGACGATCCTGTCGGGCATATAGCGATAAAATATTCACATCCAGTCTGGATCGTAGAACGGTGGCTCAAGGAATTCGGCCCGGAAGATACAATACTCCACTGCCAGGCAAATAACATGCCGGCGCCGAATACTGTCCGCGTCAACACCTTAAAAAACACCAGGGACGAACTTGTAGAAAGGCTTATGAAAGAGGGCCTGGCTGCGAAAGAAACAGCATACGCGCCGGAAGGCGTCATGATTGAAGGGTTTTTGTCAATAGGCGCCATAGCCGCGTTCAGGGAGGGCCTGTTTCAGCCTCAGGACGAAAGCTCCATGCTTGCTTCCCGGGCGCTGGCCCCGGCGCCTGGCTCAACTGTGATTGACGCCTGCAGCGCGCCGGGGGGGAAGGCCACCCACCTGGCCCAGTTAATGGAAAACCGGGGTGAAATATTCGCCTTTGACATCCACCCGCATAAGCTGGCGCTGATTAAAGAAAATAGCGACCGCCTGGGTATCAATATTATCCAGGAGGTTGCCGGTGACGCCGCCGATCTCCCGGAAAAGTACTATGGCAGCGCTGACTATGTCCTGGTAGACGCCCCCTGTTCGGGCCTGGGCGTACTAAGACGCCGGCCGGACGCGCGCTGGCGCAAGGAACCGGGACAAATCGCCGGACTGGTGAAGCTGCAGGCGGGAATCCTTGACAGCGCCGCACGCTGTGTTAAAGACAATGGTATCTTAGTTTACAGCACCTGTACCATTACCCGTGAAGAGAACCTGGGCCAGGTGGAAGATTTCCTGGCCAGGCGCCCGGAATTCGTACTGGCGGATTTAACCCCCCTGCTTCCCCGGGCACTGGATTACGAGGGCACTATGGCTGATGGTTACCTGCAGCTGTTGCCCCACCGCCATGCGATGGACGGCTTTTTTATCGCCCGGATGAGAAAAGAAGGTATCAGAAAAGACAATGGAGAATAACTCTAATTTCAGGGTAAATTTAAAATCGTTAACTTTTTCCGAGCTTGAGGAATTTATCGCCGGGCTGGCTGTGGAAAAATACCGGGCAAAGCAGTTGGCGACATGGATTTTTAAAAAAGGCGTCACCTCATTTCAGGAAATGACGGATCTTTCCAAAAGTTTGCGGGAACGGTTAGAAACTGCAGCCTGGATTAGTACGCCAGATATCAAGGCAAAGCTGAAATCAAAACGGGGGGATACAGTAAAATATCTTTTCGGCCTGTCTGACGGCCAGGCGGTAGAGAGTGTATATATGAAGCATGACTATGGCATCTCCGCCTGCGTTTCCACACAGGTCGGCTGCCGGTACGCCTGCCGCCTCTGCGCTTCGGGCCTGGGCGGCCTGGTACGCGATTTGGACGCGGGAGAGATATATGACCAGGCGCTCGGCATTGAAAAGGACAGCGGGGAAAGAATAAGCCACCTGGTGATTATGGGATCAGGAGAACCGCTGGATAATTACCGGGCGACGCTAACCTTTATCAGAAATATTGCCGCTAAATACGGTTTAAATATCGGCTACCGCCATATTACTATATCCACCTGCGGGCTGGCGCCGGGGATTAGAAGACTGGCTGCGGAAAGGCTGCCCCTGACCCTGGCAGTGTCCCTCCATGCGCCAAACGACAGCCTGCGCGACTGGCTGGTCCCGATTAACAAGCGGTATCCTTTGCCCGAGCTGATTGCGGCTTGCCGTGATTATGCCCGGGAGACGGGGCGGCGGATAACTTTTGAGTACGCTCTCATCGCGGGTGTTAATGATTCCTGGGAACACGCGGAGGAGTTGTGCGGGCTGTTGTCCGGCATGCTTTGCCATGTAAACCTTATTCCCGCCAACCCGGTTGCCGAAAGGGGCATAAAGCCGCCGGCAAAAAAGCAGGTTGAACTATTTAAAAGTATATTGGAAGGAAATATGCTCGCCACAACTGTCCGGCGCGAATTCGGGGCGGATATAAACGCAGCGTGCGGACAGTTGAGACGGCGCTTATTGAATGAGTGAGATTTGAAAACTAGTCTTAAATCTTGTTAATGTTGTAAAATTGTTTAAATTAATTATAGTATCTAGAATCCAATTTGGAGGTGAAAGGCGTGGGACTGTTCTCTGGATTGGAAGGAAGCCTGGAGAAATATATTGAAGGTTTTTTCAAGGATAAAGTCAGCGGGCGGGTCCAGCCTGCCGATATTGCCAAAAAATTGGCCAGGGAAATGAGGGACCACAAGCGTGTAAGTATCAGCAGCATCTATGTGCCGAACGAATATACCATTTTTCTGCACCATACCGACTGGGAAGGCATTTCCGCTTTTTCCGGCGCGCTGTCCGGTGAACTGCAGGATTATATCAGCCAGAAGGCAGCGGAAAAAAAATATTCCCTGGCCGGCCGGCCTTTGATAAAATTTGTAGCGGATGGTAACATAGCTGCGGGGAATATTATGGTGGAGTCCAACTTTAGCGAGGCTCCGCCTGAGGAAGAAAAAAGTGATGCGGCATGCGTCCCCCTTGAACATACACAGCATTTCACACTGCTTAAAGACAAGCCGCTACTTGACGCGCCGCAGTTAGTTTACGCAAAAATCCGGGTTGAGAGCGGACCGGAGCGTGATAAAGTATTTAACTTGAACAAAAACTCCACGGTGATCGGGCGCCGGGAAAGCTGTGACATAGTCCTCAGTGATGACAGCATTTCCCGTAGACATGCCCGCCTTGACCGGCGCCAGGGCGTTTTTATAATACACGATCTGGGCAGTACCAACGGTGTCAAAGTGAACGGAGATAGAATAACAGCGAGGGTGCTCAAATCGGGGGATGTGCTTACACTGGGCGCTACAGTCTGTACTTTTAAGGTGGAATAAAGTTGTTTGCCGTTTTTTTGTTAATCCTGCGTTATGCCTTTTTGCTTTTTTTAGTGATTTTTATCATCATGCTGGTTAAATGGATGGTTAGCGATCTGTTAATGGAAAAAGAGCCGCAGCCGGCAGGCCAAAAAGAAATGTCTATGGTTGACACAGGCCGGCTTGTGGTAATTAATAGTTCCCTGCCGGATCTTAATTATGGCGATATCTTTTTAATAGAAAGAGATATAATTATTGGCCGGGGGGATAGCAGCAGTCTGGTAATCAAGGATACATTTGCTTCCAATCAACATGCCCGAATATTTGTGAGACAGGGACAGTACTGGTTGGAGGACCTGGGGAGCACTAACGGCACATTCGTAAATGAAACGCAGGTGGAGCGGCCCGTTGTTCTGGCAGATGGAGACAGGCTCAGGGTGGGCAGCGTTATTTTTCAGTTTGTGAGGTGGGGTCATGAGGTGGGCTAGTATAACTGATACCGGCCTGGTAAGGGTTTTAAATGAGGACAGCTATTGCATTTCCCCCGGAGACTGTTTTTTTGCGGTGGCAGACGGTATGGGCGGCCACCGGGCCGGTGAAGTCGCCAGTCAAATGGCCCTGCAGTTGTTAAAGCAGGCGCTGGACAGGCGCCTGAAAAGCGGGGAGAAAGCAGACAGTGCCCTGATTGCCTCAATAAAAGACGCCAATAACGCGATCTGCGAGTTGTCAGCCGGGAAGCTGGAGTGGCAGGGCATGGGAACTACCGTAACCGCTTGTCTGAAGCGGAATAGTGAACTTCTGATCGGCCAGGTGGGCGACAGCCGCGCTTATCTGCTGCGGGGCAACTGGATTGCCCAGTTGACGGAGGACCATTCCCTGGTGCAGGAACTTCTAAAAAAAGGCAGCATAACGGAGGAAGAAGCCTTCACTCACCCGCGGAGGAATGTGTTGACAAGGGCTATCGGTACAGAACCTTTCTTGGAAGTTGATTTCTACCACTACCAGGTGCGCCCAGGTGATTTATTGCTGCTCTGCACAGACGGGCTGACAAGATACATGCGCCGGGAGGAACTTCTGGTATCCGTCAACTCATCCCCGGATCTTGATACTGCGGCAAAGGAACTTTTAAAAAAAGCGATCAGCGCTGGTGGCGCTGACAATATTACGATTATCCTTGTTGAATTTTAGCCTGTGAATTTGGTTGCGTTGCAAAGGCAGTTTGCTTATAGAATTCTTTTACAAATGGCGCAAAGTTTTGATCTTGTGCAGCGAAAAAAGGGTTTATGCAGCAGAACCATGCGTAAACTAAACAGGAGTTTTTAAATGTCGGGAGTGTATTATGCCGCGTCACATTCCAATATCAAAAGTCCGGCCGGAGGCCGCAAGGTTGAGAGAAACCTGCTGTTCCTCGCGGCGCTATATTTGCTGGCGGGAATAATGGCGCTTTACCTGGGTGAGTCCGGGTCACGCGTTATTATTGCTGTTGCCGCAGGGCTGACTGTGGCGGCGGCCTTTTTGCTAGTTCATGTTTACTGGAAAGCCAGCGGTTTCAAGGGCGACCATTATTTGTTTCCTGTCACTGCAATGCTTATCTCTACAGGCCTGGTATTTCTTTTTAGATTGGACCCGTACTACGGCATGCGTCAATTTATATGGATATTAGCGGGGTTGGGAACGCTGGTATTTACATCGCGCGTGCTGCTGGATCTCCGTTTCCTCGGCGACTATAAATATATATACGCGCTGCTTGGACTAATCGCTTTAATACTACCCATTTTTTTCGGCAAGGAGCAGGGGGGCGCGAAAAGCTGGCTGGACTTCGGTTTTTTCCAGCTGCAGCCATCGGAATTTGTTAAAATTCTTTTAGTACTTTTTTTGGCCGGCTATCTTGCTGAAAACAGAGCTGTTTTAGCCGCAGGCGCCAGGAGCCTGGGGGGAATTTCCTTGCCAGGCCTGCCGGAGTGGGCCCCCCTGGTGATCATGTGGGGCGTTTCACTGCTGCTTCTGGTTTTTCAGCGCGACCTCGGCGCCGCCTTAATTTATTTCAGTACCTTTCTAGCTATGGTATACGCCGCTACCGCAAGAATTTTTTATGTTTTATTTGGTCTGGGGCTTTTTATAGCAGGTTCTTCAGCCAGTTACCTTTTGTTTGACCATGTACGCGCCAGGGTGTTAATATGGCTAAACCCGTGGCCATATATCGACAACATCGGCTACCAGATTACCCAGTCTCTTTTTGCCATCGGTTCCGGCGGGATCTTTGGCGCCGGTCTTGGCCAGGGATATCCCGGTTATATACCGCTTGTGCATTCCGACTTTATTTTCCCGGCTATTTGTGAAGAGCTCGGTCTTTTAGGTGGAGCCGGTATTATAATATTGTTTATGATGCTTATTTTCAGGGGTATAAAAATAGCTTTGCGCGTCAGAGATGAGTTTTTGGCCCTGGTGGCTATCGGGCTGACATCACTTTTAGGCTTGCAGGCATTTATCATTATTGCCGGGGTAACCAGGCTTCTGCCTTTAACGGGGGTGACCCTGCCGTATGTCAGTTATGGCGGTAGTTCCCTTGTGGCAAATTTTATCCTGCTGGGGTTACTGCTGAATATTTCCCATGAGGCTGACGACAGCTTATGAAACAAAACATAAAAAGGCTTGGTATACTGATTATCTGTTTGCTGGCTATCCTTGTTTTTTACCTTTCGTACCTTAATGTTGTCAGGGGTTCTGAGAATGTGGTCAATCCCCATAACCGGCGCTTACAGGAATATGAAAGTCAAGTCCGGCGGGGTACGATTTATGATAGCAAGGGGGTTGTGCTGGCTACGACCGGCTTGAGCGGTGAAAAAAATAAGCGTGTTTATCCCAGGGGGAGTGAAACCGCTCACATTTTAGGTTATATCTCGGAGAAATACGGCCGGGCCGGACTCGAATCCACCTGCGACCGTTATCTATTAGGGCTGGAAGGCGCCGACCGGGCCAGGAATTATATTAACAGATTGCTGGGCAGGGAACAGCTGGGCGGCGATGTAACGCTTACTATTGATTCCTACCTGCAGGGTTTGGCCCTGGATTTGCTGGGAAAACGCCGGGGAGCTGTTGTGCTTCTTGACCCGCGGACCGGCGCGCTACTGGCGTTGGTTTCTAATCCAGTTTATGACCCGAATAAGCTGGAAGAAATCTGGCCGCAGCTAATCCAGGATGAAGATTCGCCGCTGCTTAACCGGGCTGTCCAGGGCGCTTATCCGCCGGGATCGACATTTAAAATAGTAACTGCCGCCGGCGCGCTGGCCGCCAGGCCCGATGCCTCAAGGCAGACATTTAACTGCCGGGGCTTGCTTGAAGTAAACGGATACGAACTGGAGGATACTGCGGTACACGGCAGAGTCGATATTAAAAAAGCTATCGCCGTATCCTGCAACACGACTTTTGCCCAGCTGGGACTGGACCAGGGCGCGCAAAATTTTGTCACGACGATCAAGGCTTTCGGCATTGATCAGGATCCCGGTATTGGTCTGCCTGTAAGACCGGGGACAATGGCGTCTCCTGAAGAGATTATCCCTACCGAGCTGGCCGGCAGCGCTATCGGGCAGGGTGAATTGCTGGTGAGTCCCCTGCATATGGCTCTGGTGGCGGCGGCTATCGCCAATAGTGGCGATTTGATGAAGCCGTACCTGGTCAAGACGGTGAAGGACTCCATGGGCCAGGTTTTGCAGCGGGAAGAGGCCCGCCACTGGTTAAATGTTACGACACCGCAGATCTGCGGGATTATTAAGGACGGCATGGTGGACGCGGTAAGATCCGGCACTGCTACAGCCGCCGGGGTAGCCGGCGTTCAGGTGGCCGGTAAGACAGGTTCCGCGCAAAACCCGCACGGTCAGACACACGCCTGGTTTATCGGTTTTGCTCCGGCCGACCAGCCCAGATTAGCGGTTGCCGTACTTGTAGAAAACGCCGGATCCGGCGGTTCGGTGGCCGCTCCCGTAGCGGGACAACTTATATCCACAGCTTTAAATAAGGGATACTAGTTAGGTCCGGGTATAGGAGCAGTAGGTAGTATGTTTATCTGAATATAGGCTGTAAGATTCCTTTGACAATGACAGAGGTGAACATAATGATTGGAAGAATTATGGGAAACCGTTATGAACTTATAAAACAGCTGGGCGGCGGCGGCATGGCTATTGTTTACATGGGGCGGGATACCATGTTAAACCGCCTGGTAACAGTTAAGGTGCTGCGCCCGGAATTTACTTGCGACGGGGATTTTGTAGAAAGATTCCGCGGGGAGGCGCAAGCTGTCGCAAGGCTTTCCCATCCAAACATAGTCAGTATTTATGATGTCGGCCTGGAGGATAATATATACTACCTGGTAATGGAATATGTTGAGGGGGATAACCTGAAGAACCTGATCAGAAAACAGGGTGTTGTCCCGACCGACAGGGCAGTGGAGATAGCCGCCCAGATCAGTGAGGCCCTGCAGCATGCCCATGAAAACAATATTGTACACAGGGATATTAAACCGCAGAACATCTTGATTACAAAGGGCGCGCGGGCCAAGCTGACCGATTTTGGCATCGCCAGGGAAGCTACCACCGCTACTCTTACCCAAACAGACACCATCGTCGGTTCAGTCCACTATATCTCCCCCGAACAAGCCAGAGGCGGTACAGCCGATGCCAGGTCCGATATATACTCGCTGGGTATCGTGTTATATGAGATGGCTACCGGGGTTCTTCCGTTTACAGGGGAAACCCCTATCGGCGTCGCCCTGAAGCATATCCAGGAGTTCCCAGCTCTGCCTTCCAGCTTGAACCCCTCTATAACACCAGAATTTGAAAGGGTAATTGTCCGCGCGATGGCTAAAAATCCAGCCGATCGTTACCAGTCGGCAAGAGACATGGCAGCAGATCTGGCGAGGTGTTCCAGCGCCGGGGGTGGTGAACCCAGCCCAGAAGCGGATGAATTTGCCACCAGGGTTATCCCTGCTGTACGTCCTGCACTGAAAGACCAGGCGGGCGTTGAAAACGAAAAAAAGAGGAGGGCAAAACGGCCTACTGTATTCTGGCTGGGGCTGGTATTGCTTATATCAGTCATTGCCGCCGCCGGCGCTTTCTGGTATTATGTCAATGTTCCGGAAATAAGCATGCCGAATGTGGAGGGACGGACTGAGGCGGATGCCAGGGAAATCCTCCAGGAGAATGGCATAAAAAACATTCAGGTCTCCAGCAACTACCACCCCTCTGTCACGCAGGGGCTGGTTATTTCCCAGGACCCGAAACCTGATACAAGGATTAAGGTCACACGTACCGTAACACTATCAGTAAGTCTGGGGCAGGACCTGCGCGAGGTTCCGGCGGTTATCGGACAAACCCTCTATAATGCCAGGATAAGTATAAGTGTAAATGAATTAAATGTAAACGATCCAGTGCAGGAGGTATATAGCGACGATTATCCGGTGGGTGTCGTCGTGAACCAGGACCCCCTGCCCGGGGCAAGGTTATCCAAGGGTTCAGGTGTGTCGTTATCAGTCAGCAAAGGGCCGCAGCCCGTAATCCAGCAGGTTCCCAGCCTGGTGGGCCTGACGGTGGAAATTGCCAGGGAGGAACTGGATAAACTGAATTTGCTCCTCGATCCTAATACTGGCCGGGCAGCCAGCGCTGATTATTTCGCCGGGCAAATCATCAGCCAGGATCCGGTCGCAGGGACAGAGGTGCAAGAAGGCGCAACGGTACAGGTAATTCTTAGCAACGGGCCCGGTCCGAAAAAACGGGTAGCCAAGGTGGAGACCAGGATACCGGATGACGACAAAAAGCACAAACTAAGAATAGTGGTAAAGGACGCAAATGGCGTCACCGATTTTTACGAAGACACCTATTCGTCAGGAAAAAAGGTGGTTAAAGAAGTGCCCTATTACGGAAAGGCTGTTATTCAGGTATACATAGACGAAATATTGGCTGGTGAACAGAGATTTGAATAACCAGGATAACCTTATCGAAGGTATTGTGGTTAAAGCTTATGGAGGCTTTTTCTATGTCTATGACGACCAGGGTATGCGGGAATGCACACTGCGCGGCCGTTTACGATACAAGAAACAGCAGGTGCTGGTAGGAGACCGGGTGCTGATGGCGCCAGGCCAGGGCCGGGGCGGGGTCGTGGAAGATGTGCTGCCCCGCCGTTCTACCCTTACCAGGCCAGTGGTGGCCAATGTGGACCAGGCTGTAATCATTTTTTCCCTGCGGGATCCCGAACCAAACCCGGGCCTGCTGGAGCGTTTTTTAATTACTGCGGCGCTGAACGGGATTGCGCCAGTAATCTGTTTTAACAAGGTTGATCTTGCGACAGAGCGCCAACTGGAACTCGTCTCCAACTACCGGGAATACTATCCTGTTGTCGTTACCAGCGCTAAAACAGGTAATGGCCTGTGCCTTCTGCGGGAAACCCTTAACGGTAAAATATCGGTCTTTGCCGGCCCCTCCGGCGTCGGCAAGTCGACGATATTAAATTCCTTAATACCAGGTCTGAAACAAAAAACAGGTGAGGTTAGCGCCAAGTTGAAAAGCGGCAGGCACACCACGCGCCATATTGAGTTGATTCCCCTTGCGGGCGGTGGTTTTGTGGCCGATACTCCCGGTTTTTCAAACCTGGATTTACCCGACATTAAACCGGAGGATTTAGCCGGCCTGTTTCCAGATATCGGCGGATATCAAACAAATTGTTTTTTTACCGGCTGCCTGCATTACAAAGAACCGGGCTGCTCGATTAAGGAAGCAGTTGAACAGGGTAAGATTGGAGAAGCCCGTTACCGGCAGTATCTGGAATCCCTGGCGCAGCTAATAGACAGGAGGAAGCGTTAATGCCGCCTATTAAAATAGCCCCTTCGATTTTATCAGCCAATTTCGCCGCTCTGCAAGATGATGTCGGCGCGGTAGAAAAAGCAGGGGCCGAATACCTGCACATAGATGTTATGGACGGTCACTTTGTTCCCAACATTACTGTCGGGCCTCTTGTAGTGGAAGCCCTGCGGGCCAGGTCCGCCATGTGCTTTGACGTCCACCTGATGATTGAAAATCCCGAGTTTTTTATAGATGAATTTATTGCAGCGGGGGCGGATCTGGTTACTGTGCACGTGGAATCCGTCCTTCACCTGCACCGGACCATTACCATGATCAAGGAAAAAGGTCGCCGGGCGGGGGTAGCCCTCAACCCGGCTACTTCGCCGGGCGCTATCGAATACATACTGCCGCTGCTCGATCTGGTGCTGCTGATGACTGTCAACCCGGGCTTCGGCGGACAGAGTTTTATTCCAGAAGTGCTGCCCAAGATAAGGGTTGTGCGGGATGAGATCAATCGTCTTGGGCTGAAAACGGAAATACAGGTGGACGGCGGTATAAATAAGGATAATGCCGCATCTGTGGTGAGAGCCGGGGCGAACGTTTTAGTGGCCGGCTCAGCGATTTTCGGTGGAAGCGACATCGCGGCGGCTGTCCGCCTGCTAAAAAAAGCGGCGGCAGACGGCTTTTAAAATGCCAAAAATCCCTGGAGACCATGTCCGATTTTAATCAAATACTGCTTTTTATCAAATACTATACTATTTATAAGGAAATAGTAATTTTTTTGTTGCCATATATATTGCATTAATGTAATATATAAATAATATAATTATCGTATCGTTCAAGGAAAGGGGAATCAAATGAAGGATCTTGCGGCATATAAAGAAAAGGCGGATTTACTGAAGGCGCTGGCTCACCCAACCAGGCTTTGTATTGTGCACGGTCTAATTGAAAACGATTGCAATGTCAATGGGATTATTGAATGCTTGCAGATGCCTCAGTCTACAGTTTCTCAGCAGCTTGCTGTCCTGAGAAATAAGGGTATTATTGAAGGAAGGCGCAGCGGCACAGTAATTTGCTACTCTGTTGTTAACAGCGAAGTCAGGCGGCTTGTAACTATGTTGATGAACAATGAATAGGAGGGTAAAGATGGGCGCAAAAAAAATATTGATTATCGGCGGGGTAGCCGCAGGTACCAAGGCAGCGGCCAAAGCGGCGCGAGAAAACCCCGGCCTTGACATCGTGGTTTTAACCAGAGATAGCCATGTGTCTTACGCCGGTTGCGGCCTGCCCTATTATATTGGTGATGTAATTAAAGCGGAAAGGGAACTGCTGGTCAGGCGGCCGAAGGACTTCAAGGCTGATTTCGGTATTGAGGTGATCACGGACATTGAGGCCACTAAAATACTGCCGGAAGAAAAAATGGTGCTGGCAAAGGATTTAAACACGGGAGAAACCAGGCAATTCGCCTATGACAAGCTGGTGTTGGCCACCGGCGCCTCACCGTTCATTCCACCGCTGGAAGGCACAACACTCGGCAATATCAAGACTGTACGCACTGTCCAGGAAGCCACTGCCGTTAAAAACCTGTTAAGTGAGCGCAAAGTGCAGGACGCGGTGGTTGTCGGTGGGGGCATGATCGGCCTGGAGGTAGCGGAAAACCTCTCCCAGAGGGGAATTAAGACCACAGTAGTCGAACTGGCCCCCCACATCCTGCCCCCATATGACGCTGATATTGCTTTATATGTGCAGAAATATCTGGCTGAAAAAGAAATAACGGTCCTAGCCGGTACTGCGGTTAAGTCTTTTGTAGACAACGGACAGGGAGATGTGGGCGCGGTTTCCACCGGAGCAGACTTGTTGAAAGCCGATCTCGTCGTCCTTTCAGCAGGTGTCCGACCCAACGTGGAACTGGCCGTGGATTGCGGCATCTTGCTGGGGCCTACCGGGGCTATCGCGGTAAACAACAAAACGGAAACAAATATAAATGGCATTTATGCTGTGGGAGACTGCGCGGAAAACGTCAACCTGATCACCAGCCAGGCGGTCTGGTACCCCATGGGCTCGACAGCCAATAAAACCGGCCGGGTCGCCGGCATAAACCTTGCCGGAACCGGAGCGGAGGTTACTGTGAAGGGTGTCCTGGGCACCTCGGTATTAAAGCTGTTCGAACTCAACATAGCCAAAACCGGCCTGTCTGAAAGAGACGCCAGGGCGCTGGGGTACAATGTGGAGACCGTAATTGTGCCGGCGTCCGACCGGGCCCATTATTATCCCGGCAGCCGTACGATAGTCACCAAGCTGATAGTGGACAGGGACAGCCGCAGGGTACTGGGCGGGCAAATTTTCGGCGAGGGCGCTGTCGACAAACCCATCGATATACTGGTAACGGCAATCAGTTTGGGCGCGACTGTGGATCAGCTGTCCGGGCTGGACCTTGCTTACGCGCCTCCTTTTTCCACAGCTTTAAGTACAACGGCGGTAGCCGCCAACGTGATGATGAACAAGCTGGCCGGCAAATTTACCGGTGTCGGGCCCCTTGACCTGAAAGAAAAAATGGATGCGGGCGCCATGCTTGTTGATGTGAGAATTGACAAGGAATACTTTGTAAGAAAAATACCCGGATCAATTAACATTCCATTGAGGCGCCTGCAGGAAAGAGTTGACGAACTCGACAGGGAAAGGGAAATTATCCTCGTTTGCAAGGTCGGCCTGCGCGCTTACCTGGCTCTATTAAAACTAAAGAGACTGGGATTTGAAAAAGTCAGCATTTTGGAAGGCGGTATTACCGCTTACCCGTTTGAAACAGAATAATTGGAGGTTTAAGTTATGGCTGAAAAATTCATTAACGCCAGGGGCATGCAGTGCCCCGGCCCTATCGTGCAGTTGTTCAAAGAAGCCCAAAACTGCGCCCCGGGCGATATATTATGCATTGAAGTTACCGATCATGGTTTCAAAAAAGATATAGCTGCCTGGTGCAAAAAGACGAAAAACGAACTACTGTCTCTGGAAGATGATGGCGGCGTAATCAGGGCCAGGATCAAAAAGGGTTAACTTTATATATGAGAAATGAGACGTGAGACGTGAGAAGTTAAGGCGGGACGGGGACACACCTCTGTTTGGAGCTTGTCTCTTGGGACGGGGAATGTCCCCGATCGGAATGGTTGTACCGGTCTAAAACTCGCTGTCCAGGCGATGAAAGCCTTGACAGATGTCCTGTCTGTTCATCCGGTTTCGCATCTTCTGCTTCGCTTAATTTGCAGGCGTCGCTCCACGATGAAGCAACTGGTTACGACATTACGTCTATATTAGGTGTTAGATGAAGGAGAAGTTATTATTATGGACATGAACAAAAAGACAATCATAGTATTCAGCGGCGATCTGGACAAGGCTATGGCATCCTTGATCATTGCCAACGGCGCTGCCGCGATGGGCAACGAGGTAACTATGTTCTTTACCTTCTGGGGCCTTAACGTCCTGAGAAAACCAGACAAAGTTAAAATCAAAAAGAGCTTTTTAGAGGCGTTATTCGGTTGGATGATGCCCCGCGGGGCGGGCCGGCTGGGCCTTTCAAAAATGAATTTTGGTGGTATGGGCGCTTCCATGATGAGGACTATTATGAAGCAGAAGAATGTCAGCGACGTCCAGGAGTTGATTGAAACGGCTCAATCGCTGGGAGTAAAACTAATTGCCTGCTCCATGTCCATGGACGTGATGGGTATAAGAGCAGAAGAGCTGATTGACGGCGTTGAGTTCGCCGGTGTGGCTACCTACCTGGGCGAGGCGGATGAGGCCAATGTCAACCTGTTTATCTAAGCGGAACGGGATACACCCCCTCAACCCGCCGACAATGTGTGGTAAATCCAACCGGGGATATTCGCCAACCCCCAAAGAAATACCCATCAAGATCAAGGACATTCCTCCGACTTTAGAGGAAATATCTATCAGGAAGGTGTCTACCATTTCCGCCAACGGTCAAAAACCGCACTTGCCACCGGGTCGCGTGAACAGAGTGACTCTCAATTCTCTGGTCTCATATCTTAAATTAAACGGTTTGTTTCAACACAATTGACTTTGAGGCGCATGAACGGTCAAAAGGCGCCTGCAATAATTAGCAAGCGCCTTTTGCGTCTTGGGACAGACCGGTGTTTTTATTTTATATCGAGCGTGTTTAATTCCGTTAAATCATTCAGGCTGTTTGCCTTGATCATACTCTGGGAAAGGGTATAAAGGGTGTCGTTAATATTGAGGATCCGCTGGATATCTTTTTCGCTGTCATACCAATAATTGCCTGCCTTCAAGTAATCTTCGCCGGAAAGGTGCGTGATCTTTCCTTTCAGCGCGAAGCCATTGACCAGATCAATATTGTATACATAAGCGCCCTGGAAGGAGAAAGCGCCGTATTCCGGCCAGGGTCCGCCGTAGCCGCCGGTGTCGCCTTTCACCTCCATGACCTGGACCGGGAAGGCCAGCAGGTTTTTATCTTTGGAAAACAGTAGCGCTTTGTGGTTGCGCAGGAGCTCTGAATCAGTGCCGCGATCCCCAATTATTTCCCGGAACATTTCAACCGGGTTGCTGACATCGCTGACGTCAAAAATAGCCATTTTCATACCCATGTAAAACGCCATGCTGTCACCGCCCCATCCCTTGGCGCCCATTTCTACGGTGTCTTTGCCGAAACCGATAATGTGGTTTTCATCATACGGGTGCAGGTAATCGCTGTACCCTGGTATCTTCAAGGCGCCGAGTATGGCCGGGTTCTGTGGGTCATGCAGATCAAGCACGAAGAACGGGTCCACATTCTTGAATGTTACCATATAGGCGCGGTCTCCCACAAACCGTACAGAATAGATCCTTTCACCCGGCGCAATGCCTTCGATTTTACCAGTGACGTTTAAGCCGCTGTCCAGTATATAAACATTGTTTTTGGCGGCGCGTTCATCAGTACGCCAGACTTCGCCCCTGGTTGTCGCTATTCTGAAATACCCGTTGCTCTCGTCCATGGAAAACTGGTTCAGGATAGCGCCGGGCACTTCTCCGCTGGCTTTATAGGTTATGTTCACCCCATCCAGGCCGAACTTGTATACCTTTGTCTTGCCGGGGTCATAAGGCGGCGGCCAGATTTCGGTCTCCATTAAGGGAACGACCGGCCTCCTCTGGTAGTTATAGCTGGTTACAGCCACATACAGATTGTCTGTTGAAGCGTATATGTTCTGACCTGATCCCAAATAGCTGGAAACCGCAGCTTTTTTATCGGGTTTGTCCAAAGACAAAGCGGCGACAATCAGGTAGCTCGGATCGGTAAAACCAGGGAAGCACTTGATGTCGGGATAATCTATTTCAACAAAGCTGCCGCCGGCCGCCGAGTCACGGTACATCGGTCTGGGTTCGTCAATTTCCCTGCCGGGGTAATAGTATATATTCTTGTTGGCAATCAGGTACAGCGTACCACCTGTTTTACGGGAGGAAACATAGCTGCCGCTCAATTCCAGCTCGCGCACCTGTTTGATGTTTGATTTGTCTTCAATATTATAGACAATCGCTTTTACATTATCACCCTGGTAATAGTATGGCGGCATGACATCAGCTGCGATGCTTGCGCCAGTTTTATAGACCGGAGGATAATACCCGCCGGTGCGGCCTATAACTACCAGTTGCGTGCCGTCAACGTATATTTCCGCCGGGGAGAAAGATTTATCATCGTAATTCAGAGTGCTGACGACTGACATTTCCTGAGGCGGATAAGCCCTGGCGATCACGATCCTTTCCCTGTTGACCTGGTAGATGTAATTGCCGTCAGTTTTCACGATGTCTGCTTCATCGACGCCTGCAACCTGCACATTGGTCCGGGAGTAATCACCATTGCTGTCTTCAGCGGCCCCTGCTTGAGGCGCTTTTGCCCCGGCTGAATTTTTCTGGGTCGCTCGTAAAGGTACAGCTTCCGTGGTCATATCAATTCCTTCATCATATTGGGGTTGCCCGTTTTTAAGCAGTTCTTTCAGGTTTTCATATGAACCGACGGACGGTAAGACGGCCTGCTGCGGCAATTTTCCCCGCGGCCCGATCAGGACGGATTGGGTTGTCTGGTCCCAGCCCACAGTATAGCCGAAAGCTTCCGCTATATATCTGGCCGGCAGGTAGGCGCGGCCGTTACTCAGCACCGGCGCCGCGTCCATAATTAAAGGCTGCCCGTTTAGATACAATTTGCTGTCGCCGATCGCTGTGGTCATGGTCACATCACCCAGGGTCAGTGTCACCGACTGCCCTGAGGCGTCCCAGACGATATTTTCTTCGGCCACACCAAGGGACAAAGCAAGATAGCGCATAGGCACATAAATGCGGTCGTTTTCCATAAAGGCTTCGGCGTCCATCGCCCTGGCAATGCCGTCAGCAGTGTAAGACCCTTGACCTATCGCAAATATAGCGGTGTGATTGGGTTCGGCGCCCGCCCGGTTATGACTGAGGAGAAAACCGGTCAGGGTAAATAAAACAATACAGGCAACTATTATTTTCCTCATCTGCAAAACCTCTTTTCTGCTGCTTTTTCTTATTAGACGATTAACGTTCTGGCGCTGGTTCATTTTGCCAGCGCAAATTCTTTTTTTCAATTAAAAGCCCTGTTATTTTTTTAACAAACATTTATAATATAATGCAGGTGTCAAAATCCTGAAGTGAAGAAAGGTTTTAATTATGGAAAGTAATGGAGTGTCTACCTATCATATGGCTCGTTTTATTACAATTGCCATGGACATGGCAGAAAGAATTGCCAGCGGGGAATATCACCAGGGACAAAAAATATCCGGGCGCTCTACCTTAGCCGCGCTTTATAACGTATCCCCGGAAACCATCAGGCGTGCTCTGTCGCTTTTGCAGGAGTCTGATGTGGTAAAAGTGCTGCCGGGGACCGGCGTAATTGTCAACTCGGTAAGTTCCGCCCAGGAGTATCTGGCGGAGTCCAGCCAGTATAAAGTCATCAAAGGAATGCAGGAGCGCCTGGCCAGGCTGGTGCAGGAGAGAAATAAAATTAATGCGGATATCGAGCGCCTGACCTCGGAATTGTTGGATTATGTATTAAGCATACTCTCAGCCAAGCATAAAATCTGAATACATGTTAAGGCTGGCTCACGACTTGCGCCGTAAAACTATTGACATAGCGCAGGGCGGGTCATATAATGTTTTTATCGAAGCAACAAATGAATATCGAAACCTTCAGGGACGGGTGCAATTCCCTACCGGCGGTATAGCCTCAGGACGTTTTCCGGCCTGAAGCTGAGCCCGCGAGCCCATACGGGCAGATCCGGTTTAACTCCGGGGCCGACAGTATAGTCTGGATGGAAGAAGGTGGGCGTTAGTATTATTTGGACTGTTTTAGCCTGGTTTGGCTATTAGTGATGCTGTGGACCCTGGGGTTTCGTACCCGGGGTTTTAATATTTATAAATACCGTTGATCCGACTTTTAATGAATTACAACGGTAGCCAGAATTTTAAAAAAGCAGGAAGGCTGTTCATGGATAGATGGTAATGGATAGATGGTATATGAAGCTGGCCCTGGATCTGGCGGCCAGAGCCAGGGGGCGTACCAGCCCCAACCCCATGGTGGGGGCTGTCGTGGTTAAAGAAGGGAAAATAATTGGTCAGGGTTATCACCTGCAGGCCGGCACGCCGCACGCCGAAATACACGCCTTAAATGAGGCGGGGGAAGCAGCCGCCGGAGCTACACTGTATGTGACGCTGGAGCCGTGTTGCCACTACGGGCGCACCGGCCCGTGTACAGGCGCGATCATCAGCGCCGGCATATCCAGGGTAGTAACCGCTATGGAGGATCCCAACCCGCTTGTTGCCGGGGAAGGGATCAGGCGGCTCAGGTCGGCCGGTATAGAGGTGACTACCGGTGTGTTGGCAGAAGAGGCTCTGGCGCTGAATGAGGTCTTTATCAAATACATTACCACCCGCCGGCCCTTTGTGGTGGCCAAGGCGGCTGTAAGCCTTGATGGAAAAATTGCTACCCGCTCCGGCAAATCAAAATGGATCACGGGCGAGGAGGCGCGCGCATACGGCAGGCGGCTTAGAGACTGGTACGACGCGATTATGGTCGGCATCGGCACAGTACTGTCGGACGATCCTGCTCTTACAACCCGTCTGCCGGAAGGAGGCGGGCGTGACCCGGTCCGGGTCATCCTGGACAGCCGGGCCAGTATCCCGTTGAACGCCAGGGTATTAAGCCAGGAGTCAGAGGCCCCCGCGATAATAGCGGTTACCGCGCAAGCGTCACCGGAAAAGCTGGCGGAATTGCGTAAAAATGGTGTTGAAGCGCTGGTTGTTAACGAAGGGCCGCGGGTAGACCTGGCTGAACTGATGAGGCTTTTGGCAGAAAGGGGAATTACCTCCGTTTTGCTCGAAGGCGGGGCAATGGCGCATGGTTCGGCTTTTACCGCTCAGATAGTAGACAAGGTGGCCTGGTTTATTGCGCCGAAAATAATCGGCGGACGGGACGCGCCAGGTCCGGTTGGCGGCATGGGAGCGGATAGTCCCGCAGATGCTGCGGTTTTGGAGCGGGTTACAGTAAGCCGTCTGGGCGCCGACCTTTTGGTGGAAGGATATTTAAAATATAGGAAATGAACCTTCGTCAGCTTTGCAGGTTTTTAAATATACAGGTTTTTAGATTTGAGGGGGAAAACTTTTGTTTACTGGTATAGTCGAGGAACTGGGGGTTATAAAAGCTGTGCGGCGCGGCGCTGACTCTGCGCAGCTCCTTATTGAAGCAGCCAGGGTAATTGAAGGCAGCCGGGTGGGTGACAGCGTCATGGTGAACGGTGTCTGCCTCACTGCGGTACACTTCGGCGCCCGTAGTTTTACCGCTGACGTCATGGCGGAAACCCTGAATAAAAGCAATCTGGGTAAGTTGAAAACAGGCGACAGGGTGAACCTTGAACGCGCCCTGCGCCTTGGTGACAGGCTGGGCGGGCATATTGTCAGCGGCCATATCGACGGTGTAGGCACAATTGCCCGGCGCGAGAAGC
Organism: Pelotomaculum sp.; assembly: GCA_018435055.1. GTDB lineage: Bacteria > Bacillota > Desulfotomaculia > Desulfotomaculales > Pelotomaculaceae > Syntrophopropionicum. The sequence goes on from JAHDOA010000016.1 coordinate 153,704, forward strand.
ATGATATAGCCACCCTGATCAGCATCAGGGCGCCGGAAGCAGTGATGCGCTATATTATTAAGAAAGGTTCTGTGGCCATAGACGGGATCAGTCTCACCGTTGTAGACTTTGCAGCAGATGTCTTCCAGGTGTCACTGATCCCTCACACGGCGCATGAAACTACATTAGGGTTTAAAAAAACTGGGGATAGTGTTAATCTTGAGGGCGATATTATCGGCAAGTACATTGAAAGGATGATTGGTTTTACGGGCGGCAGGGATAGTGATTCCGGGCTAAGCATGGATTTTTTAGCGGAACATGGTTTTTTTAAATAATATTAGGGGGCATAAGGATGAAGTTCAACACAATTGAAGAAGCTGTAGAGGATATCAGGCAGGGGAAAATCATTGTAGCTGTCGACGATGAGGATCGCGAAAACGAAGGAGATCTGATCATGGCGGCTGAGAAAGTAACCCCTGAATCGATCAATTTCATGGCTGTGCACGGCCGCGGGCTGATTTGCCTTCCCATGACCGGGGAACGTCTCGATGAACTCGAACTGCCGGCCATGGTTACCAACAATACGGATCCGCATGCTACCGCTTTTACCGTCTCAATCGACGCTAAAGATTGCACTACCGGTATTTCGGCGCACGAACGGGCTATGACCGTCAGGGCTGTTCTCGATCCCGATACAAAACCAGAGGATTTGCGCCGTCCCGGTCATATTTTTCCGCTGCGCGCCAAAGTGGGAGGGGTGCTAAGGCGGACGGGCCATACCGAAGCGACGGTTGATCTGGCCAGACTGGCAGGCCTTTACCCGGCCGGTATTTGTTGTGAAATTATGAAAGAAGACGGGACCATGGCCAGAGTGCCCGAACTGATGGAATTCGTTAAGACTCATAATTTAAAAATTATCACTATCGCCGATCTGATCCAGTACAGGCGCCGTACCGAAAAGCTGGTGCGGCGAGTTGAAGACGCCAAGCTGCCTACCATACATGGCGAGTTCACAGCCGTGGCCTATGAAAGTCTCCTGGACGGCAAGGGACATATCGCCCTGGTTATGGGCGACCTGGGAAAAGCTGAAGCGCCTCTGGTGCGGGTGCACTCAGAGTGCCTGACCGGTGATGTTTTCGGCTCAATACGTTGTGACTGCGGGGACCAGCTTGCCCACGCCATGAAGATGATTGCGGAGGAAGGCGCGGGGGTCCTCCTGTATATGCGGCAGGAGGGAAGGGGTATCGGGCTTTTAAATAAAATCAGAGCCTACAATCTTCAGGATAATGGCAAAGACACGGTTGAGGCCAACCTGGCTCTGGGTTTTCCCGCGGACCTGAGGGACTACGGTCTGGGAGCGCAGATCCTGTCTGACCTGGGACTGAAGAAGATCAGGCTGATAACTAATAACCCCCGCAAGATCGCCGGCCTGGAGGGACACGGCCTCGAGGTTGTGGAAAGGGTACCCATTGTGATCAGGCCGGGCGCCTGCAACCGGTTTTACCTCTCCACCAAGCAGAAAAAACTTGGCCATCTGTTGAACATTGGCTGATCGCTTTGCTGCTTAAAAAGCAAATAAAACAAAGATAAAAAATAAAACAAATAGACAGGATTAATAAGATTTATAAATAGATTAACAGACATCCATGCCGTTAAAGCGGCACCATCGGAAGGATGAAAATGACTTTCATAGAATCTCTTTCTTACGGCTGGCGGAGGGAGGTCGTATAATCCTGGTGCTGCGAGCCCGTTTAACAGACAGACCCCAACG